>NZ_JACCEZ010000013.1:0-155101 GCF_013416305.1 Rhizobium sp. WYCCWR 11128 | reverse complement strand
GGCCCCGGCCCCGATGTCGCGGCGATCGCCATGCAGTCGGGCGGAGCGGCCGCCGACGTCTGGATCGTCAGCGACAAGCCGGTCGAGCGCCACACGCTGCTGCCGGCCGAGGGCAGCTTTACCCGCAACATGCCGGGCAGCCTGCCAAGCCGGGCAGCCGACAATTTGTTCTGGCTCGGCCGCTACATCGAACGTGCCGAAGGGGCGCTGCGCATTCTGCGCGCCTGGCATGCGCGTTACGCCGAAGCAGCCGATCCGAGCCAGCCGCTGCTCGCCGATGTCTCCGAGTATCTCACCGCCGTCGATATCGATACCGCTGAGGCCGTGCCGGAAACACTGCTGCGCAACATCGACAGCGCCGTTTATTCGGCGAGCAACATCCGCGACCGTTTCTCGCCGGACGGTTGGCTGGCACTCAACGATCTCGCCAAGACCGCCCGCCGCTTCCACGTCACCGTCGCTGCAGGCGACGACGCCAGCCATGCGATGACGATCCTTCTGCGCAAGCTTGCGGGCTTCGCCGGCCTCGTGCACGAGAACATGTATCGCTTCACCGGCTGGCGCTTCCTCTCACTCGGCCGCTATATCGAGCGTGGCCTGCACATGACGCGCCTGCTCGGCCATATGTCCGGCCCGGACGCGCCCGACGGCGCGCTCGACATGCTGCTCGAAATCGGCGACAGCGTCATGACCCACCGCCGCCGCTATAACGTCAACACGGCGCGGCTGACCGTCACCGACCTCTTGGCGCTCGACCCGCTGAACCCCCGCTCGGTCCTCTTTCAGGTGAACGAGATCCACCACGAGGTCGAGCAGCTGCCGAATGCCCTGATCAACGGCCAGATGTCGCCCTTCTACCGCGAGGCGATGCGGCTCCATTCCGGCCTGGCGGTGATGACGCCGGAGGGCATGGGGGTCGAGGTCTATCAACGGCTCGAACGCGAATTGGAGCAGCTTTCCGATCTGCTCGCCCAGACCTATCTCGGGTGACGGCGATGCTCTACGATCTCTCCCTCCGCATGGGTTACATCTATGACGTGCCGGCCTCCGGCGCCCGCCACGTCATGCGCCTGATGCCGCTGTCGCTGACCAATCGACAGCGCCTGGTCGCCGGCTCGATCACCATCTCGCCGACGCCGGACGAGCAGTCGCATTTCGTCGATTTCTTCCATCATCCCACCACCTCCTTCATGCTGCGCGCGCCGCACGAGAGGCTCGACATTCGCATGCAAGCCCGCGTGCAGGTGGAAAGCCAGCCGATCGCCGCCGATTTCTCGCCGCTGCTTGCCGACCTGCCGGAGGAGGTCGCCGGCATCTGGTCGTTGGCGCCGGATTCGCCGCACCATTTCCTTGGTGAAAGCCCGCGCCTGACCCAAGCCCGCGAGATCGCCGACTATGCGCGAAACTGCGCCATACCTGATCTGACGGCGATGCAGATCGCCCATGCGCTCTGTACCCGCATCAACAAGGATTTCACCTACGACCCCGACGCGACGACGGTGGACACGACGCCGCTCGAGGCGTTCAGATTGAAGCGCGGCGTCTGCCAGGATTTCACCCACATCATGATCCTGGCGCTTAGAAGCCTCGGCATTCCGGCGGGCTACGTCTCCGGTTTCCTGCGCACCATCCCGCCGCCCGGCAAGGAACGGCTGGAAGGCGCAGACGCCATGCATGCCTGGGTCAGGATCTGGTGCGGTGAGACGAACGGCTGGATCGAGCTCGACCCGACCAACGACATCCCCGCCGGCACCGACCACATCGTCGTCGCCTATGGCCGGGACTATTCCGACGTCGTTCCCGTCATCGGCGTATTGAAAAGTTATGGCGGCCAACGCGCCGTCCAGGCGGTCGACGTGATCCCGCTGAAATAATCCCAAAACTGGAAAAATCCGACGATTCGTTAAAATTCTATTGACGCCGTAAGGACGGCGGAAAGGAGGAGCGTGCGTAAATCACCTCACAGGGCCTCCTATACAGGTGAACATGATGAGCACCTCCTTTTTGCATCCCTGCCTGCGTCGCATGCTTGGCGACCGTGGCGGCAATTTCGGTATAATGACGGCGATCGTACTGCCCGTCCTTTTTGGTGCCGCCGGCATGGCGATCCAGGTGGGCGATATATTGCTTTCGAAGCAGCAGTTGCAGGAAGCCGCCGATTCGGCCGCGCTGGCAACCGCGACCGCCCTAGCAAACGGCACGATCCAAACCTCGCAGGCCGAGGCCTTCGCGCGGGACTTCGTCGCCGGGCAAATGGCGAATTACATGCAGAGCAGCGTCGATATCAAGAGCACGACAGGCGTCGACGTTCGGACAACGACATCGGGAAAGTCGACATCCTACCAGGTAACTGTTTCACCGAGTTACGACCTAGCGGTCAACCCGCTCATGCAGGCGGTCGGCTTCAGCACGCAACATCTTTCGACGTCGGGCACGACGGTTAGCGGCCATTCGCAAACCCAGGGCTCCATCTCGATGTATCTCGCGCTTGATAAATCAGGATCGATGGGAGAGGCTACCGCAACCGTTAATGCAGATGATCCGACCGAATCCTACACCTATGACTGCAACGGTCACTATAACAAGAAGGGCAAGTGGGTTTACGACACCTGCACCGGCAGTCGCGCGAAGTATTACACCAAGATAGAAGCGCTGAAGATCGCCGCCGGCAATCTCTTCGGCCAGCTTGCCAGCGCCGATCCCAATGCGGAATATGCGCGCACCGGCGCAGTGTCCTACGATATCAAGGAGTACACGCCTAGCAGTCTTGCTTGGGGAACCGCAGGTGTCTCCAGCTATGTCAACGCGCTTCAAGCGAATGGCGGCACGAACTCCAGCGGCGCGATGAGCACGGCCTACTCGTCTCTGACTGCCAAGAACGCGGCGGGGAACGACGCCGAAGACGCCGCCCACAAGCAGAAAACCGGGCAAGTGCCGAAAAAATACATCGTCTTCATGACCGACGGAGACAATAACAACGATAGCAGCAACGGCCGTTCATACGACACGCTGACCAAGGCGACATGCGACACAGCAAAGTCCAAGGGCATCGAAATCTATACGATCGCCTTCATGGCACCCGCTGGCGGACAGGCGCTGCTGCACTATTGCGCCTCCGATGACACGCATTATTTCCAGGCGGAAAAGATGGAAGACCTCCTTGCCGCCTTCAAGGCGATCGGAGCGAAGGCCTCCGCACAGCTGACGCGTCTGACGAACTGACGATAGGTCCCGGCGAAAAGCCGAACAAAAAGCCGCTCCGGAACAAACCGGAGCGGCTTTTCGTTATCGCTAGCCCACCCATCAGATCGGGAAAAGCGATTGAAATCAACCCCCTCGGCCCGCTTGAATATGAAGCTTTCGCAAATTTTTTGTTTGTCCAAATCCTTTGTTGCAAGTGCTTAGTAACGATGCATAAACTGTCGGCGGCGCAAGCGACAAATTGATTAAATCAGGCATAACATCCTGAAACCAAATTAAAATTGGCGAGACCTGACGATGAACACTGTTTCCAAGCCGATCATCCCCTCCCCCGCCCCTCGCAGTTCAAGGCCGGAAATTCTCGCTGAAGAAATTATCGAACGTCTGACCTACCGCATCGGCAAGGATGCCAAGGTGGCAAAGCCGCATGACTGGCTGACCGCGACCATCCTGGTGGTGCGCGACCGCATCATCGACAAGTGGATGGCTTCCACCCGCGAGGTTTATGCGACCGGCGCCAAGCGCGTCTATTATCTTTCTCTCGAATTCCTGATCGGCCGCCTGATGCGCGACGCCATCTCGAACCTCGGACTGATGGAGGAGGTGCGCGATGCGCTCGCCTCGCTCGGCGTCGACGTCAACGTCATTGCCGGCCTGGAGCCGGACGCCGCACTCGGCAACGGCGGTCTCGGCCGACTGGCTGCCTGTTTCATGGAGAGTATGGCGACGGTCGAGGTTCCGGCCTATGGCTACGGCATCCGCTATGTCCACGGCCTCTTCCGCCAGCAGCTGGCCGACGGCTGGCAGGTGGAATTGCCGGAAAACTGGCTCGCCCACGGCAATCCGTGGGAATTCGAGCGCCGCGAAAGCGCCTATGAAATCGGCTTCGGCGGCGCCGTCGAATTTATTACAACCCATGACGACCAGCCGCGCTACGTCTGGAAACCGGCCGAGCGCGTCATCGCCGCCGCCTTCGACACGCCGGCCGTCGGCTGGCGCGGCAAGCGCGTCAACACGCTGCGCCTCTGGTCGGCGCAGCCGATCGATCCGATCCTGCTCGATGCCTTCAACGCCGGCGACCACATCGGGGCGCTGCGCGAAAGCAACAAGGCCGAAAGCCTGACCCGGGTTCTCTATCCTGCCGACGCCACCCCGGCCGGCCAGGAACTGCGCCTGCGCCAGGAATTCTTCTTCTCGTCGGCCTCGCTGCAGGACATCCTGCGCCGCCATCTGCAGCAATATGACGATTTCACTTCGCTGCCGGACAAGGTGGCGATCCAGCTGAACGACACTCACCCCGCCGTCTCGGTCGCCGAACTCGTGCGTCTGCTCTGTGACGTACACGGGATGAATTTCGACCAGGCCTGGGACATCACCCGCCGCACCTTCTCCTACACCAACCACACGCTGCTGCCCGAAGCGCTGGAAAGCTGGGCGGTGCCGCTGTTCGAACGTCTGCTGCCCCGCCACATGCAGATCATCTATGCGATCAATGCCAAGATCCTGATCGACGCTCGCAAGGGCAAGAACTTCTCCGATGGGGAAATCCGCTCGATCTCGCTGATCGATGAAAGCGGCGACCGCCGCGTGCGCATGGGCAACCTCGCTTTCGTCGGCTCGCATTCGATCAACGGCGTCTCGGCCCTGCACACCGACCTGATGAAGGTCACGGTCTTCGCCGATCTGCACAAGCTCTATCCCGACCGCATCAACAACAAGACCAACGGCATCACGCCGCGCCGCTGGCTGCAGCAGTGCAATCCCGGCCTCACCGGCCTGATCCGCGAGGCGATCGGCGACGAATTCCTCGATGATGCCGAGAAGCTGCGTGCGCTTGACGTGCATTCCTCCGATCCGGCTTTCCAGCAGAAATTCGCAGCGATAAAGCGCGCCAACAAGGTGGCACTCTCCAACCTCGTCGCCAGCCGCATGGGCGTGAAGCTCGACCCGTCGGCGATGTTCGACATCCAGATCAAGCGCATCCACGAATACAAGCGCCAGCTGCTGAATATCATCGAGGCCGTCGCGCTCTACGACCAGATCCGCTCGCATCCCGAGCTCGACTGGGTGCCGCGCGTGAAACTCTTCGCGGGCAAGGCGGCGCCGAGTTACTATAATGCCAAGCTCATCATCAAGCTGATCAACGACGTCTCCCGCACGATCAACAACGACCCGTCGGTACGCGGTCTGCTGAAGATCGTCTTCGTCCCGAACTACAATGTCTCTCTCGCCGAAGTCATGGTTCCGGCCGCCGACCTCTCGGAGCAGATCTCGACCGCCGGCATGGAAGCATCCGGCACCGGCAACATGAAGTTCGGCCTCAATGGCGCGCTGACGATTGGCACGCTCGATGGCGCCAATGTCGAGATGCGCGACAATGTCGGCGAGGACAACATCGTCATCTTCGGTCTCAAGGCCGACGAGGTCTCGAAAGTCCGCAGTGATGGCCACAATCCGCGCGCCATCATCGAGGGATCGCGCGAACTCGCCCAGGCGCTTGCCGCCATCGGCTCCGGCGTCTTCTCGCCCGATGACCGCAACCGCTATACGTCGCTGATCGACGGCATCTATTCGCACGACTGGTTCATGGTCGCGGCCGATTTCGACGCCTACGCCCAGGCCCAGCGCGAAGTCGACCAGATCTGGACCAACCAGTCCGCCTGGTACACCAAGACGATCAACAATACGGCGCGGATGGGCTGGTTCTCTTCCGACCGTACGATCAGACAATATGCAGACGAAATCTGGAGAGCCGGATGAAAACGCCGAAAACCGTCCCTGAAGTAAAGCTTTCCTGGGAAATTTCGGCAGATGAAATCACGGCAATCCTTGCCGGCTCGCATTCCAATCCCTTTGCCGTCCTCGGTGTGCACCAGGCCGGCGACGCTTTCGTCGCCCGGTGCTTCATCCCGGGCGCGGAGGAGGTGACCGCCATGACGCTCGACGGCGGCGTCATCGGCGAACTGAAGCAGCTCCATGCCGATGGCTTCTTCGCCGGTCCGGTTTCCCTCACCAAACTCCTGCCGGTGCGTTACCGCGCCCGGCGCGGCGATGCCGAATGGGCAGTCACCGATCCCTACAGCTTCGGTCCGGTGCTCGGACCGATGGACGATTATTTCGCCCGCCAGGGTTCGCACCTGCGCCTGTTCGACAAGATGGGCGCCCACCTCATCAAGCATGACGGCGCCCAGGGCATCCATTTCGCCGTCTGGGCGCCGAACGCACAGCGCGTCTCCGTCGTCGGTGATTTCAACAATTGGGACGGCCGGCGCCACGTGATGCGCTTCCGTGCCGATAGCGGCATCTGGGAAATCTTTGCCCCTGACGTACCGGTCGGCGTTGCCTACAAGTTCGAGATCCGCGGCCAGGACGGCGTATTGCTGCCGCTGAAGGCAGATCCCTTTGCGCGCCGCAGCGAGCTGCGGCCGAAGACCGCCTCCGTCACCGCCGCCGAGCTGGAGCAGGAGTGGGAAGACGAGGCCCATCTGAAGCACTGGCGCGAGACCGACAAGCGCCGCCAGCCGATCTCGATCTACGAGGTGCATGCCGCCTCCTGGCAACGTCGGCAGGACGGCACGATGCTGTCCTGGGACGAGCTCGCCTCCAGCCTCATCCCCTATTGCGCCGACATGGGCTTCACCCATATCGAATTCCTGCCGATCACCGAGTACCCCTACGACCCCTCCTGGGGTTACCAGACGACCGGCCTCTACGCGCCGACCGCTCGTTTCGGCGAGCCGGAGGGTTTTGCCCGTTTCGTCAACGGCTGCCACAAGGTCGGAATCGGCGTCATCCTCGACTGGGTGCCGGCGCATTTTCCGACCGACGAACACGGCCTCGGCTGGTTCGACGGCACGGCACTCTACGAGCACGAAGACCCGCGCAAGGGCTTCCACCCGGACTGGAGCACGGCGATCTACAATTTCGGCCGCACCGAGGTCGTTTCCTATCTCGTCAACAACGCGCTCTACTGGGCCGAAAAATTCCACCTCGACGGCCTGCGCGTCGATGCCGTTGCCTCGATGCTCTACCTCGATTATTCGCGCAAGCACGGCGAATGGATCCCGAACGAATATGGCGGCAACGAGAACCTCGAAGCGGTCCGTTTTCTGCAGGATCTCAACATCCGCATCTACGGCAAAAATTCCAACGTCATGACCATCGCCGAGGAATCGACCTCCTGGCCGAAGGTCTCGCAACCCGTCCATGAAGGCGGCCTCGGCTTCGGCTTCAAGTGGAACATGGGCTTCATGCACGACACGCTGAGCTACATGAGCCGCGATCCCATCTATCGCGGGCACCATCACAACGAACTCACCTTCGGCCTGCTCTACGCCTATTCGGAAAATTTCGTCCTGCCTCTCTCGCATGACGAGGTTGTGCACGGGAAAGGCTCGCTGATCGCCAAGATGCCGGGCGACGATTGGCAGAAGTTCGCCAATCTGCGCGCCTACTACGCCTATATGTGGGGCTATCCCGGCAAGAAGCTGCTGTTCATGGGCCAGGAATTCGCCCAGTGGAGCGAGTGGAGCGAAGAGAAGGCACTCGACTGGAACCTGCTTCAATATCGTATGCACGAGGGCATGCGGCGCCTGGTGCGCGACCTCAATTTCACCTATCGCAGCAAGCCGGCGCTGCATGAGCGTGACTGCGAGGGCGAAGGTTTCGAATGGCTGGTCGCCGACGACCACCAGAATTCCGTCTTTGCCTGGCTGCGCAAGGCGCCGGGCCAGAAGCCGGTCGCCGTCATCACCAATTTCACCCCTGTCTATCGCGAGAATTATTCGATCCGCCTGCCGTCCGCAGGGCGCTGGCGGGAAATCCTGAACACCGATGCCGACATCTACGGCGGCAGCGGCAAGGGCAATGGCGGGCGCGTGCAGGCCGTCGATGCCGGCGGCAACATCACCTGCTCGATCACCTTGCCGCCCTTGGCGACAATCATGCTTGAACCTGAAAATTAGTGACTGGTGGGAGGAGAAAATGGTAGAAAAGCGCGTTCAGCCACTTGCCCGCGATGCAATGGCTTATGTTCTGGCGGGCGGTAGGGGAAGCCGTCTCAAGGAACTCACCGACCGGCGTGCCAAGCCGGCCGTCTATTTCGGCGGCAAGGCCCGCATCATCGATTTCGCTTTGTCGAACGCCCTGAATTCCGGCATCCGCCGCATCGGCGTCGCCACGCAATACAAGGCGCATTCGCTGATCCGTCACATGCAGCGCGGCTGGAACTTCTTCCGCCCCGAGCGCAACGAGAGCTTCGATATTCTGCCCGCCAGCCAGCGCGTCTCCGAGACGCAATGGTATGAAGGCACGGCCGACGCCGTCTATCAGAACATCGACATTATCCAGGATTACGGCGTCGAATACATGGTCATTCTTGCAGGCGACCACGTCTATAAGATGGACTATGAGTGGATGCTGCAGCAGCACGTCGATTCCGGCGCCGACGTCACCATCGGCTGCCTGGAAGTGCCGCGCATGGAAGCGGTCGGCTTCGGCGTCATGCATGTCAACGAGAAGGACGAGATCATCGCCTTCGTCGAGAAACCGGCCGATCCGCCGCCCATTCCCGACAAGCCGGATTTCGCCCTCGCCTCGATGGGCATCTACGTCTTCCACACCAAGTTCCTCCTCGATGCGCTGCGCCGCGACGCAGCCGACCCGACCTCGAGCCGCGACTTCGGCAAGGACATTATCCCCTATATCGTCAAGAACGGTAAGGCGGTCGCTCACCGCTTCGCCAAGTCCTGCGTCCGTTCCGATTTCGAGCACGAGCCCTATTGGCGCGACGTCGGCACGATCGACGCCTATTGGCAGGCCAATATTGACCTGACGGCGATCGTTCCGGAGCTCGACATCTACGACAAGTCCTGGCCGATCTGGACCTATGCCGAGATCACCCCGCCGGCGAAATTCGTCCATGACGACGAGGATCGCCGCGGCTCGGCCACCTCCTCCGTTGTGTCGGGCGACTGCATCATCTCGGGCGCCATGCTCAACAACAGCCTGCTCTTCACGGGCGTCAGGGCCAACTCCTTCTCCAAGTTGGAAGGAGCGGTCGTCCTGCCGAACGTGAAGGTCGGACGGCGCGCGCAGCTCAAGAATGTGGTGATCGACCATGGTGTCGTCATTCCGGAAGGCCTGGTCGTCGGCGAGGATCCCGAGCTCGATGCCAAGCGCTTCCGGCGAACGGAAAGCGGCATCTGCCTGATCACGCAACCGATGATCGACAAGCTGGATATCTGACTTATGAAAGTTCTTTCGGTTTCGTCCGAAGTCTTCCCTTTGATCAAGACAGGGGGTCTGGCCGATGTGTCCGGCGCCCTGCCGATTACTCTGAAAGCCTTCGGAGTCGAGACCAAGACCCTTCTCCCCGGCTATCCCGCCGTGATGAAGGTCATTCGCGACGCCGTCGTCAGGCTCGAATTCCCCGACCTGCTCGGTGAGCGGGCGACCGTGCTGGAGGTCCAGCACGAGGGCCTCGATCTGCTCATCCTCGATGCGCCGGCCTATTACGACAGGCCGGGCGGACCCTATCTCGATCCGCTCGGCAAGGACTATCCCGACAACTGGCGTCGTTTCGCCGCCCTGTCGCTCGCTGCCTCCGAGATCGCCGCCGGCCTGCTGCCCGGCTGGCGGCCGGATCTCGTCCACACCCACGACTGGCAGGCGGCGCTGACGTCGGTCTATATGCGTTATTACCCGACGCCGGAACTGCCGAGCGTGCTGACCATCCACAACATCGCCTTCCAGGGTCAGTTCGGTTCCGAGATCTTTCCCGGCCTGCGTCTGCCCGCCCATTCCTTCGCCACCGACAGCATCGAATATTACGGCACTGTCGGCTTCCTCAAGGGCGGCCTCAAGACTGCCCATGCGATCACGACGGTCAGCCCGACCTATGCCGATGAGATCCTCACGTCGGAATTCGGCATGGGGCTCGAGGGCGTCATCGCCAGCCGCATCGACGATCTGCACGGCATCGTCAACGGCATCGACACCGATATCTGGAACCCGGCGACCGATCCTGTCGTCCACACCCATTATGGCCAGACGACGCTGAAGAATCGCGAGGAGAACCGGCGCTCGATCGCCGAATTCTTCGGTCTCGACAATGACAACGCCCCGATCTTCTGCGTCATCAGCCGTCTCACCTGGCAGAAGGGCATGGATATCGTCGCCAACATCGCCGATGAGATCGTCGCCATGGGCGGCAAGCTCGTCGTGCTCGGCTCCGGCGAAGCCGCCCTTGAAGGCGCGCTGCTCGCCTCCGCCAGCCGCCACCCCGGCCGCATCGGCGTTTCGATCGGTTATAACGAGCCAATGTCGCACCTGATGCAGGCCGGCTGCGATGCGATCATCATCCCCTCACGCTTCGAACCCTGCGGCCTGACCCAGCTTTACGGCCTGCGTTACGGCTGCGTGCCGATCGTCGCCCGCACCGGCGGTTTGAACGACACCGTGATCGACGCCAATCACGCCGCACTTGCGGCGAAAGTCGCAACCGGCATACAATTTGCCCCCGTGACCGAAACAGGCATGCTACAGGCAATCCGCCGTGCGATGCATTTTTATCAGGACCGAAAACTCTGGACCCAATTGCAAAAGCAGGGCATGAAATCGGATGTCTCCTGGGAGAAGAGCGCCGAACGCTACGCTGCCCTCTATTCAAGCCTCGTCTCGAAAGGCATGTGACCTAAAATGATCAAGTCCGTCCCCACCACGCCCTATCTGGATCAGAAACCCGGCACGTCGGGCCTGCGCAAGAAGGTTCCGGTCTTCCAGCAGCCGAACTATGCGGAGAACTTCATCCAGTCGATCTTCGATTCGCTGGAAGGCTATCAGGGCAAGTGCCTGGTCATCGGCGGCGACGGACGCTACTACAATCGCGAAGTGATCCAGAAGGCTGTCAAGATGGCCGCGGCCAATGGCTTCGGCAAGGTCATGGTCGGCAAGGGCGGTATCCTGTCGACGCCGGCCGCTTCCCACATCATCCGCAAATACAAGGCTTTCGGCGGCATCATCCTCTCCGCCAGCCACAATCCCGGCGGCCCGACCGAAGACTTCGGCATCAAATACAACATCAACAATGGCGGCCCGGCGCCGGAAAAGATCACCGACGCGATCTATGCGCGCTCCAAGACGATCGACAGCTACAAGATCGCCGATTTCGCCGACGTCAATCTCGACCGCATCGGCAAGGACGAGCTTCCCGGCGGCACGATCCTCTCGGTCATCGACCCGGTCGAGGACTATGCCGCGCTGATGGAAGAGCTGTTCGATTTCGGCGCCATTCGCAATCTGATCAGCCTCGGCTTCCGCATTGCCTTCGATGGGATGAGCGCCGTCACCGGTCCCTATGCCAAGGAAATCTTCGAAAATCGTCTCGGCGCTCCCTCGGGTTCGGTGCGCAATTTCATGCCGCTGCCGGATTTCGGCGGCCATCACCCGGACCCGAACCCGGTGCATTGCAAGGAACTCTTCGATGAGATGATGGGCGATGACGCGCCCGATTTCGGCGCCGCTTCCGACGGCGACGGCGACCGCAATCTGATCATCGGCCGCGGCATCTTCGTCACGCCTTCCGACAGCCTGGCGATCCTCGCCGCCAACGCCAATCTCGCCCCCGGCTATTCCGGCGGCCTTGCCGGCATCGCCCGCTCGATGCCGACATCGGGTGCTGCCGACCGCGTTGCCGAAAAGCGCGGCATCGGCATGTACGAAACGCCGACCGGCTGGAAATTCTTCGGCAACCTTCTCGACGCCGGCATGGCGACGATCTGCGGTGAGGAAAGCTCCGGCACAGGCTCCAGTCACGTCCGCGAAAAGGATGGCCTCTGGGCCGTGCTTCTTTGGCTGAACATTCTTGCCGTGCGCGGCGAGAGCGTCGCCGACATCGTCACGCAGCACTGGCAGACCTACGGCCGCAATTATTATTCACGCCATGATTACGAAGGCCTCGACACCGATGCGGCGAACGGCCTGGTGGACAATCTCCGCAGCCAGCTTCCCACTCTGCCCGGCAAGAGCTTCGGCAGCCTGAAGGTGGAGAAGGCCGACGACTTCGCCTACCACGATCCGATCGACAAATCGGTGAGCGAGCATCAAGGTGTCCGTGTGCTCTTCGAGGGCGGCTCCCGCGTCGTCTTCCGCCTGTCCGGCACCGGCACGTCTGGCGCAACCTTGCGTGTCTATATCGAGCGTTACGAGCCGGATTCGACTCGCCACAACATCGAAACGCAGGAAGCGCTCGCCGATTTGATCGCCGCCGCCGAAAGCATAGCCAGCATTCGTGAACGCACGGGACGCGATGCGCCAACCGTGATCACCTGATCCGGGGGGAACATGCGGGGGAACAGTTCGGCGCAAGCCGGCGCGATCGTCTTCGAGACCGGCGTCGAATTTGCCGTGTGGTCGCATCATGCCGCACAGATCGAACTCTGCCTCTTCGAGGATGACGGCAACAGGGAATTCGCGCGCCTGCCGATGGCGCGCGACAGCAACTACTTTCATCGTCTCTTTGTCGACGGACTGAAGCAGGGCGCGCGCTACGGCTATCGCGCCGACGGTATCTATGCGCCCGATAACGGCCTCTGGTACGATCCTTCCAAACTGCTGATCGATCCCTACGCCAAGGAGATCGATAGGCCGTTCCGCTACGATCCCCGCCTCGGCATCTATGGCGAGGACAGCCAGGATCTGATGCCGAAGGCGATCGTCACCACCGATACCCGAGCCGCGATCCGCAAGCCGCTGTTCAAGCCAGGCGGCTTTATCTATGAGGTGGCGGTGCGGCCCTTCACCATTCTTCATCCCGACGTGCCGGAGGCTGAGCGCGGCACGGTCGCAGCCCTTGCCCATCCCTCCGTCGTCGCGCATCTGAAGCGGATCGGCGTCGATGCCGTCGAACTGATGCCGATCACTGCCTGGATCGACGAACGCCATTTGCCGCCGCTCGGCCTCACCAACGGCTGGGGCTACAATCCCGTCGCCTTCATGGCGCTCGATCCGCGGCTCGTCCCCGGCGGCATGACGGAGCTGCGCGAGACGGTCGCGGCCCTCCATGCCGAAGGCATCGCCGTCATCCTCGACCTCGTCTTCAACCATACCGGCGAGAGCGACCGTTACGGCGCGACGCTGTCGCTGCGTGGCCTCGACAACCTGCATTATTATCGCCACGCCCAGAATTGCCCGGGCGAACTCGTCAACGACACAGGCACCGGCAACACCCTCGCCTGCGATCATCCCGAGGTTCGCCGCCTCGTCATCGACAGCCTGCGCCATTTCGTGCTCAACGCCGGCGTCGACGGTTTTCGCTTCGATCTCGCCCCGGTGCTTGGCCGCACCGCGACGGGCTTCGAACGCGACGGAACACTGGCCGCGATCCTCTCCGACGATGTGCTTGCCGACCGGATCATGATTGCCGAACCCTGGGATATCGGCCCGGGTGGTTACCAGCTCGGCAATTTCCCGCCGCCCTTCCTTGAATGGAACGACCGGGTTCGCGACGACCTGCGCTGCTACTGGCGCGGTGACGATTGGAAGACCGGCGCGCTTGCAACCGCACTCGCCGGCTCCTCCGACATCTTCTCCCGCAACAACGGCAAGGAGACGCGCAGCGTCAATTTCCTCGCCGCCCATGACGGCTTCACGCTAATCGATCTCGTCTCCTATGCTGGAAAGCACAACGACGCCAATGGCGAACACAATCGTGACGGCCATAACGAGAACCACTCCTGGAACAACGGCGTCGAGGGGGAAACCGTCTATCCGACGATCCGCAGGCGTCGCCGGGACGATGTGATGGCGCTGATCTCAACTCTCTTTGCCACCCGCGGCAGCATCATGCTGACGGCGGGCGACGAGGGCGGCCGCAGCCAGCACGGCAACAACAACGCCTATTGCCAGGACAACGAGATCACCTGGCTGGACTGGAAAGCGTTGGACGGGGATCTCATCGCCCACACCGCCTTCGTTGCGGGGTTGCGTCGCCGCTTCACCGTCTTCTCTGAAACGGACTTCCTGTCAGGAAACGGCGATGTCGAATGGATTTCGCTCTCCGGCGAGCCGATGACCGTTGCCGAATGGGAGACGCCGTCGCTTTCCACCCTCGGCATGCTGTTATCGACCGGTGACCGCTCCTCTCGCGGCAGGCAGACCCGGCTCGGCGTGCTTTTCAATCGCTCGGGGAGCCGCCAATTTTTCACGCTGCCTTCTGAGGGCGAACCGGGCTGGCGCCAGTTGACCCCTGATGGAGCAAATAAAACCGGTGGCCGCGCAACCGTCGAGCCGCGCTCGATTGCCTTTTTCGTAGAAAATTGACCGCCTCCCCTCCCTCGCGCAAATCCTTGTCGCAATCGTCACAAATGCACGATAAGGCTTTGCCGCGGCGGCTTGTTTCACGAGGAATTCATGGTCACGGAAATTTCACTCTCCGACGTGCGGGGATTGATCGGCATGGAAACGGGCCTTTCGGATTGGGTCACCGTCGACCAAACGATGATCGACGCCTTCGCGTCGGCGACCGACGACCATCAGTTCATCCACGTCGATCCTGAGCGCGCGGCGGCCGAGAGTCCGTTCGGCGGCACCATCGCCCACGGCTTCCTGACCCTGTCTCTGCTGTCGACGATGAACTACAATTGCCTGCCGAAAGTGCGCGAGCAGACCCTCGGCATCAACTACGGCTTCGATCGCGTCCGCTTCATGACGCCGGTGAAAAGCGGCGCCCGCGTCCGCGGCCGCTTCCTGCTCTCCGAAGCCCGCTTCCGCGGCGCCGGCATGCTGATGACCACCTATGACGTCGCGATCGAGATCGAAAACGAGAAGAAGCCGGCACTGACGGCAAAATGGATCACCATCATCCAATTCGACCCAAAGGACCGTCCCGAGGACGTCTAAGCAAAACTGCTTTTGTTACTCAGCCGAATTGAACACGGCTTCGAGAGCGTGCCCGTCGGGATCCATGACGAACGCCGCATAATAATGCTCACCGTAATGGGACCGCAGGCCGGGACGGCCATTGTCACTGCCGCCTTGCGCGATTGCCGCCACATAAAACTGATCGACTGCCTTGCGGCTCGGCGCGGCAAACGCCAGATGAAAACCCGGGCCGGGCGCACGCTGGCCGTCCGGGCTATGCTTGATCGCCAGTTTGTCCCCGCCGCCGGGAAGGCCGTAGCCGATTGCCTGCCCTGTTTGCCCCGGCCTGATATCGTCCCAGACCCTGATATAACCGAGCGCGGCAAGGGCAGCATCGTAAAATGCCGCCGACCGCTCGATGTCGGAAACGCCGAGGGAGGCATGATGCAGCATTCGCTTACCTCTTGAATGAGCGCACGCCCCGCTGGGGCTCAGTGCCCCGCGTCTTCAGCCGCCTCGTTCAGCAGCCCGAAGACATACTCCGAAAACGACCGCCAGCATTCCACACGGAACGTGTCTTCTTCCGTACGGAAAAGCACGATTTCCGCCTTGCCGAAAATCGTGCGCGATGCGGCGCCGACCGGAAAGGAAGAAAGCGACAGATCCTGCGGGCAGCCGGCCGAAAGCGTCGCCTCGGCACCCGGTCCCGAGACGATGATCGCGACATTGCGGTGGGAAACGTCGGTCGCCGAATGCAGCGTGCCGGCACCGGAAAGTGCTGCCATCAGATCGGCGCCGGCCTCGTCGATCACCAGCCACTCGTCCGGCCCGATCCAGAGCGCCGATCGGGCGCCGGCTCGGCCGGATGTCTTCGGGGCATCCGGCAGCGCCAGGCCGAGAGCAGAGGAAATTGCTGCCAGCGATCCCGCCGGCGCGCGCAGCGCCACCCGGCTGGCAGTGGGAGCGGTCGTCAGCCGTACCGCTGCGGAGCCGCCGAGACGTCCGGCAAGCGCCGGTTTGCGAATTGCGACATCAGCCATGGATGCGGCCCCCTTCCTTGTCAAAGAATACCAGATCCGTCACTTCGACGGCGATCATCCGGTCCGGCATCGGCACATAGAGCGTCTCGCCCATCCGCGCCCGGCCGCCGGCGACGAGCGCGAAGGCGATCGACCTGCCGCAATTTTCTGACCAATAGGCTGATGTGACATGGCCGAGCATGGTCATCGGCTTCGGCTCGTTCGGGCTCGCGACGATCTGCGCGCCTTCTTCGAGCACCAGCTTCGGGTCCTTGGTGACGAGGCCGACGAGCTGTTTGCGCCCGTCCTTGACGAGATCCGGCCGCTTCAGCCCGCGAATGCCGACGAAATCCGTCTTTTTCTTCGAAACCGCCCAGGAAAGTCCGGCGTCATCGGGGGTCACCGTCCCATCGGTATCCTGCCCGACGATGATGTAGCCCTTCTCGGCGCGAAGAACGTGCATCGTCTCCGTACCGTAGACGCAGGCGCCGAGCGGCTGGGCATTGGCCCAGACCGCTTCGAGCACCGACTGGCCGTAATCGGCCGGCACATTGATTTCGAAGCCGGTCTCACCGGTGAAGGAGACGCGGAAGAGCCGCGCCGGCACGCCGCAGACCGTGCACTCGGCAACGCTCATATGCGGGAAGGCCTCGTTCGAAAGATCGAGCCCTTCGACCAGCGGCGCGACGATCTCGCGCGCCTTCGGCCCCTGTACGGCGATGACAGCCCATTGTTCGGTCACCGAGGTCAGCCATACCTTCAGATGCGGGAATTCCGTCTGCAGGTAATCTTCCATATGATGGAGAACACGCGGCGCGCCACCGGTCGTCGTCGTGACGTGGAAGCGGTCGTCCGCCAGGCGTCCGACAACGCCATCGTCATAAACGAAGCCATCCTCGCGGGTCATGATGCCGTAGCGGGCCTTGCCGGGCTTCAGCGTATCCCAGGCATTGGTGTAGATGAGGTTGAGGAATTCCGCAGCATCCGGCCCCACCACCTCGATCTTGCCGAGCGTCGAGGCGTCGAAGATACCGGCCGCCTCGCGTGCCGTCCGGCATTCGCGAGCGACCGCCTGGTGCATGGTCTCGCCGGCCTGCGGATAGAACCAGGCACGCTTCCAGTTGCCGACATCCTCGAAGACCGCGCCATGGGCTTCTTCCCAACCGTGCAGCGGCGTCTTGCGTGTCGGATCGAACAGCTCTCCGCGTGAATGACCGATCAGCGTACCGTAGGTGACCGGCGTATAGGGCGCACGGAAAGTGGTGAGCCCGACCTGTGGGATTTCCTTGCCGAGCATTTCGGCGGCAATCGCCAGGCCATGCATGTTGGAGAGCTTGCCCTGGTCCGAGGCCATGCCGTTGGTCGTGAAGCGCTTGATATGCTCGATCGAATGCATGCCCTCGCGCACGGCGAGGCGGATATCCTTGGCGCAGACGTCATGCTGGAAATCGATGAAGGCCTTGGCGTTGGTCTTCGGCCCGGCGCCTTCGGCAGCGCCGATCATCCCGCCCGTCCAGTCATAAGCCTGCTCAGCCGAAATTGCGATCTTCTCGCCGCTGCTTCTGCCGGTGGCCTGCGCCATCAGCTCGCCGGCGGCAAGCGATTCCTCGATCGTCCGCTGCAGGTCGTCGGTGCCGTTGCAGGCGCCGACCGAGAGGCAGTCCTGCGCATAGGAGCCGGGCAGGAAACGCTGGCTTTCTGCATCGAAGGCCACTTTACCGCGCGACTGCGAGAACAGATGGACGGACGGTGTCCAGCCGGCCGAAACCAGCAGCGCATCGACCGCGATCTTGCGCGGCGAACCGCCGCCGTTACGCGCCACGGTCATTGACGAGATGCGCAGCCGCCCCGACGTGTTGACGACCGATTGGCCGGCCAGAACATCGATGCCGAGCGCCCGCGCCTCTGCCAGCACTGCCGCTCCCGGCGCCTGCCTGCTATCGACGATGGCGGCGATCGAAACACCTGATCGTTTCAGATCGAAGGCCGCCTCATAGGCCGAGTCGTGCGCCGTGTAGATGCCGACCTTGGTCCCGACCGCAACGCCGTAATGATTGAGATACATCCGCCCCGCCGAGGCGAGCATGATGCCCGGCCGGTCGTTGTTCGGAAATACCATGTGCCGCTCGATCGCGCCGGTGGCAAGGATGACCCGCTTGGCCCGGACCTGCCAAAGCCGCTCGCGCGGCAGATCGCGCGAAGGCTTGGCGATATGATCGGTGACGCGCTCGGCAAGACCGACGAAATTGTGGTTGTAGTAGCCGAAGGCGGTCGTGCGGACCAGCACTTCGACATTGTCCATCGCCTTCAGACGCGCCACAGCCTTCTGTGCCCAGCTATTGCCGTCCTGTCCGTCGATCCTTACCCCGAGATCGTAGCGTAACGCGCCGCCGGCTTCCGCCTGCTCGTCGCAAAGGATCACCTGCGCGCCGGTCTCGGCCGCAGCCAGCGCCGCCGAGAGCCCGGCAACACCGGCGCCGACCACCAGCACGTCGCAATGGGCATAGCGGCTGGCATAATGGTCAGGATCCTCCTCCGTCGGTGCGACGCCGAGGCCGGCAGCGCGACGGATGAGCGGTTCGTAGACGTGTTTCCAGGCGGCGCGCGGCCACATGAAGGTCTTGTAGTAGAAACCGGCGGCGAAGAACGGCGACATCAGATTGTTGACCGCGCCGATGTCGAAGGCAAGCGAGGGCCAGCGGTTCTGCGAGCTGACGATCATGCCGTCGAAGACTTCCTGCACGGTGGCGCGCACGTTCGGCTGCTTGCGCGCCACATCGCGGGAAACGTCGATCAGCGCGTTCGGCTCCTCGGCCCCTGCCGACAGAATACCGCGGGCCCGGTGATATTTGAACGAACGTCCCAGAAGATGCACGCCGTTGGCGATCAGCGCCGAGGCCACGGTATCACCTTCGAGCGCTGTATAGCTCTTGCCGTCGAAGCTGAAGCGCGCGGTCCTGGCCGGTGTCAGGCGCCCCTTGCCGGCGATACGGTTCGCGCCGCTCATTGCGCCTCTCCTTCCACGGCTTCATATGTCTCGACAGGCCCATGCTGCTGGACCGCCGCACCGATCTCAGGCTTCGGTTCACCCGCCTTGTAGGTCACGATGAACTTGTCGGTCACCGTATCGCGCGCCGCATTGAAGAAGCGCCCGCAGCCGTGAATATGCCGCCAGCGTTCGAAGATCAGCCCCTTCGGATTGTCGCGGATAAAGAAATAGGACTCGAAGTCCTCGTCCGAAATCGAGGCGATATCGGCGGGCCGCGCGATATGCGCGTCACCCGCGCCACGAAATTCGAGCTCGGAGCGCTCTTCCTGACAGTAGGGGCAATAGATCAGCAGCATGTGTTACCCGTCTTAGAGTTCCGATCCGGAAACATTGGTTCCGGGAGGTTGATTGCAAAGGCGCTTTCCCATCGTCACATAGGGAACGAGGCGCTTGAGAAGCTGTTCGAAATTGTCGTAGGGCTCCAGCACACCGGTCATGCCGATATTCGCAAAAGCCATCATGGTGATATCGTTGTCGATCACGAAGGCACGTCCCGGCGTTCCGGCGACCTCGGGCACGAAATAGACGGCTGGTTGGCGCAGGACCATCGCGCAAAGCAGCGTGCCGCTCTCGGCAACGAAGGGCCATTCGCTTTCGCCGGCGGCCCTGTGGATCTTCTGCAGGCGGAAATCTCCGACGCCGGGAAAGACGTCACCGGCCGGCATTGCCGCGCCGCTGATCCCGATCGTCAGGAGAGCCGCCGTCCACATCAGTGCGCCACCGCCGCCGCCGCCGCCTCGTCGATCAGCCGGCCGCTGCGGAAGCGCTCCAGCGTCAGCCCGGCATTGAATTTGTGCGGCTCGTCGCGAGCAATCAGATGGGCGAAGAGATTGGCCGAGCCCGGCGTCGCCTTAAAGCCGCCGGTGCCCCAGCCGCAATTGACGTAAAGCCCGGGAACCGGCGTCTTCGACTGGATCGCCGAACGATCCGGCGTATTGTCGACGATGCCGCCCCATTGCCGCATCATCTTGACGCGGCGGAACATCGGGAAGAGCTCGCAGATGGCATCCAGCGTATGGGTGATGATCTGCAGCCCGCCCGTCTGGGAATAGGAATTGTATTGGTCGGTGCCGGCGCCGATGACGAGCTCTCCCTTATCGGACTGGGAGATATAGGCATGCACCGTGTTCGACATGACGACGCAGGGAAAGATCGGCTTCAGCGGCTCGGAAACCAGCGCCTGCAGCGGGCTCGATTGCAGCGGCACGCGCACGCCGGCCATCTGCATGACTGTCGTCGTATGGCCGGCCGCCGACACGCCGACCTTCCTGGCGCCGATGAAGCCGCGCGAGGTCTCAACCCCGGTCACCCGTCCGTCCGGACCGCGCCGGATGCCGGTCACTTCGCAATTCTGGATGATGTGCACCCCGCGGTCTGAGGCCGCCCGTGCATAACCCCAGGCAACCGCGTCGTGCCTGGCCGTGCCGCCGCGCCGCTGCAGGGCTGCGCCGTTGATCGGGTAGCGCGCGCTGGCCGAGATATCGAGCGGCGGACAATAGGCCTTCGCCTGCTCCGGCGTCAGCCATTCATTGTCGATGCCGTAGAGCCGGTTGGCATGGATATGTCGTTTGAAGGACTGCTGGTCGTGAATATTGTGCGAGAGCATCATTACGCCGCGCGGCGAATACATCACATTGTAGTTGAGCTCCTGGGATAGCCCCTCCCAGAGCTTCATCGAATGCTCGTAGATGTGCATGCTCTCTTCGTAGAGATAGTTCGAGCGGATGATGGTGGTGTTGCGCCCGGTATTGCCGCCGCCGAGCCAGCCCTTCTCGATCACCGCCACATTGGTGATGCCGTGCTCCTTGGCGAGATAATAGGCGGCACCCAGCCCGTGGCCACCGGCGCCGATGATGACGACGTCATATTCGGCGCGCGGCTCAGGCGAAGTCCACTGCTTCTCCCAGCCCTTGTGGCCGCGAAGGGCCTCCCGTGCCACGGCAAAAACCGAATATTTCCGCATCCGCCTTCTTCTCCTTCGGGAAAGGGCCTGTTCTCCGCGCTCATACAAATCGCAAATCCAAATGCGGCACAACGGTTCTTTTGCGACGCACGAGAGCTTTGCTTTCGACACGCTGATGAGAATGCCCTTCCAGGCCGATGACCCAAGCGTCTGCATTTCCGCTTAGCCGCCGGCCCGGCCCTAACCCAAGAGGGTTAGAAGACAAGCAATTGCTAAAATGTTAACAATCGCCTGTTCCCGGGGGTACGTGTATCATGTGGGGTTGGCGCGCAGTATCGGTCGCGATGCTTTGCATCGCGTTAAACGGCGCATGGCCGGCGCTCGCCGCCGAGCCGGTCGGCCAGGCCGTCGTCATCAAGACACAGGTGACGGGACAGAGCGGGCCGATCGAGGTCGACACCCGCGTCCATCGCAACGAACGCATCAAGACATCGCAATCGGGGCTTGGCCAATTCGTGTTTCGTGACGGCACGAAGCTCGCGGTCGGCTGGGGTTCGTCGGTCGTGATCGACAAATATGTCTTCGATGATTCCCAATCGGTCAAGAAACTGACGATCAGGGCGGCAAAGGGCACATTCCGCTGGGTCAGCGGCAATTCCAATTCCTCGGCCTACCAGATCCTGACTCCCGCCGGCACGATCGGCGTGCGTGGCACCGCTTTCGATTTCTACGTCGGCCCGGATGGTACGACCGCCGTCGTGCTGCTGAATGGTGCTGCCCGTTTCTGCGGCCCGGGCGGCTGCCGGCAACTACAGCAACGCTGCGATTGCGTGGTGGCCAAGCCGAATGGCGATATGTCCGCGGCACGCCGGGTCGACCCCAGCATCCTCGCGACGCTCGGAAATCAGCGCGCCCTACCCTTCCTCTCCGGCAATCAGCGACTTGCGGGCGGCATCGGCATGCTCGGCGGCTGCAATATGGCCTCAGCCGCGCCGGAAAGAAAAGACAGGACGCGGCCTCCGCCGGCAGTTGCGCCTGCTCCGCAAAGGCAGGATCCGCCACAGAGACAGGCCGAGCCGCAAAAGGAGCGGCCGAACAAGCCCGACAAGCCGCATCACGACAAGCCTCATCATGACAGGCCGCACCACGATAAGCCCCATCATGACAAGCCGGATAGGCCCGACAAGCATGATGGCCACGGCCGGCATGACAATGATGGCAAGCCCGGAAATCACGGTTTGGATCATCGGGGGCACGAGCGCCACCATGATCGAGATCGAGATCACGACAACGATCGGAACCGCGACAGGGGTCATAATTTCAATCGCGGTCGCTGAGCCCTGTCAATCTGCGGCGCTTTTTTCGACCTCCTCCGGCACCTCGCGGAAATGATCGGCTCTGCGGGATACGCGCTCGTAGAACTCAGCCAGACCGCCGATCACCTGCACAGCCCTGAGCTTTGCCGTACCGATAAGCTTTCGGCTATTCCTTGAGTGTGATTGCAGGGCCTGCATCAACTGATTGTGGACGACCTTGAGCGCGGCAAATTCCAGAGATGCTGCGACCCGCTCATCGCCGACAACGGCGAGGATCTGTGTCCGGCTGCTCTTCCCCTTTAGCGGGAGCGCGCCGGCCTCGATCAGCGCCATTCCCGGCACTGACCGTGCCGTGCTGTCGGAAATGAGGATATCGAAGCCGACCTCCTTGCAGGAGGACTCGATTCGAGCCGCAACGTTGACGGCATCTCCGACAGCCGAATAGTTGAAGCGGGTCTTGGCGCCCATATTGCCAACGCAGGCAAGGCCAGTATGAATGCCGATGCCGATGCTGACTTGCTGATCGGGCCCGAAGCCAAAGGCGTCGCCGGCGTTCAATTCGGCGAGTGTCTCGCGCATGGCAAGCGCTGCGCGAACAGCCTTGGCTTCGTGATCCGCCACATCGACGGGCGCATTCCAGAATGCCATGATCGAGTCGCCGATGAACTTGTCGAGCGTGCCCTCATTCGCCACGACATGGCGGCTCAACGCATCGAGCAGCGTGTTCAGGAAAGCGACGACATCCGTCGGCGCCAGCCGCTCGCTCATTTCGGTGAAATTCCTGACATCGACGAACATCATCGTCAACTCGCGGTCGTCTCCGCCGAGACGCAATGCGTCGCGATTATGCTCGATACGGTGGAGCAGCGCTGGGGAAAGATAATGTCCGAAGGCGCGCCGCACCTCGCGTCGCTCTCGATCGATCACCAGGATCTTGAACGAGGTCGCGGCAAAATGGATGATCGATCCGCTGACGATCGGAGCCAGTGGATCGAAGAGAAGCCCTGCATAAAGAAACGAGAGCCAGGACGCCACCAGCGCCATCGCCGTGATCAGCAGCCCGCAGATCAGAGCGACGGCGGGGCTGACGAAGGTCGTCACCACGACGAGCAGGCAGCCGAGCACCGCGATCAGCAGGATTTCCAGCCCGTCGGCCCAGTCGGGCCGCGACAGGAAATGGCCGGAGAGGATCTGCTCGACGGCCTGCGCATGCAGCGAAACGCCGGGAACATTCTCGCCGAGCGCGGTGACGCGGATGTCCTGCAGGCCGGCCGCCGATGTGCCGATGAAGACGATGCTGCCGTCGATGGCGGCCGCGACCTCGGGAGAGGCCCCGTCGACCGCGAGCACCTGACGGGCGGATATGTACCGCTCGGCCCGGTCGGGGCTGACATAAAGCCAGAGTTCGCCCGCCGCCGTCAGCGGCACGACGAAATCCCCGATCTTTGCCGATGTCATGATGCCGGCGCGATCGGGCGCGCCCGATAGCACATAGGTCGACGCCCCCTGCGCCACGCGCAGAGCCTCGATCGCGAGATTCGGATAGAGCTGTTCACCGTCTGTCAGGAACAGCGGCACCGCCCGCACCACCGGCGAGGGATTGCCGGGGTTGAGGCTGATATGGCCGAGCCCCGCCGCATTGGCCTCCAATTGCGGTCTGAGCGGCGTCGAGGCGCCGAGATAGGGCGGAGCCGAGACAGGACTTTCGCCGGTGAAGGCGAAGCCCGCCTTGACGGGCGGCCGGTAGTTGCCCTCGTTGGAAAGACCGAAGCCGAGCACGACGGGTTTTCCGGCAATCGAACGGGCGAATATCTCGTCATTGTCTGGCAGCTTCTCGGCCAAGGAAGGATCCACACCGGCAACGTCGCGCACAACATTGCGCGGCGACAGCCGGTCCGGCTCGGCGAAGAGAACATCGAAGGCAATGGCTGAGGCACCCATCTCGGAAAGCCGGTCCACCAGCAGAGCCATGCGGTCCCGCGGCCACGGCCACTGGCCGAATTCGCGCAGCGACGTCTCATCGATGTCGATCACGCGGACGGGCATCGGCTCGAAGGTCCTGGGAACCAGCCGCTGATACTCATCGAAAGTCACGCCCCGGATCAGCTTGAAAATCCCGGGATCGCCTGCCCGGAGGATCGTCAGCATAGCCACGATCGCCAGGCCGATAACGACACCGATTTGCTGCACGCGCGTCATGATCTCACCGGCTGTCCCCTCCGACGGCCGACAGAACGGCCCGCACCTGCCGGCAGACAGGCTACGCCGCTTTCGGTCCAAACGCCATTCGCAGATGCATCAAGGACGCCGTCTTTTCAGCCTCCCGCATTTCGCTTTCCGGCGGACGGCAGGGAACCGTCTTCAATAAGGCCACGCCTCCAGTTTTGGCCGGGCTTTTGCCTGGATGACAAGGCTTCGACCTTGCCCGGCGCGCAGCGAAATGTTCTTGTAACGATCGAAATCGGATGCTTTTCGAGAGAGGGATGAAGGTCGCCGTGATTTCCGAATCCGCCGCACGCCGCAGCGGCTACTGGCTGATTGTCGTCGTGCTGGCAATGCTCGCAGGGCTGCCACTTGCCGTCTGGCTTGATATCAGCGATCTCTCGGGGAATACCCTGCGCCGCCAGGCGCGCGACATGAGCTCGTTGATATCGAGCATCCGCTCCTATTATTCCGCGAATGTCGTGGGCCGTGTTCTCGCCGCCCATGCCAGCGGCGCGACCGGAGGCACGGTCGTTTCACACACTTACGCGAATATTCCAGGCGCCATCCCGCTGCCGGCCACGCTCTCCCTGGAACTCGGCGACGTCATCAAGGAGCAGCAGGCCAATATCACCTACCGTTTCGTATCCGACCTGCCGTTCAAGAGCCGCGCATCCCACGAGCTCGACGATTTCGAGAGACAAGCGCTCGCCGCGTTGCGTGCCAATCCGCAGCAGACGCTGAACGATCTCACCCGCGTCGGATTGACCGATACCTTGCGGCTCATCACCCCCGTCGTCATGGGCCAGGCCTGCGTTGCCTGTCACAATACCCATCCGGAAAGCCCGAAGACCGATTGGAAAGTGGGCGATGTACGCGGCATTCAGGAAGTCGTCATCAGGCAGCCCTATGCGAGCAACGTCTTCGCCTTCAAATACTTGCTCTGTTATTTTCTTTTCGTCGCCATCATCGGCATCAGCTTCATTGTGCTCCAGCGGCAGCAGACGCGCGCCATCCATAGCGCCAACCAGGACCTGGAAGCGGCGAACGAATTCCTCGCTAGCGTTTCCATGAAGATTTCGCGCTATCTCTCGCCGCAGATCTACAAGAGCATCTTCTCCGGGCAGAAGGACGTCGTCGTCCATACCGAGCGCAAGCGCCTGACGATCTTCTTCTCCGACATCAAGGACTTCACGGCGACGACCGAGCGCCTGCAGCCGGAAGCCCTGACGGAGATGCTCAACGAATATCTGACCGAGATGTCGAACATCGCGCTGGAGCACGGAGGCACGGTCGACAAATTCATCGGCGACGCGATGCTGGTCTTCTTCGGCGATCCCGAAACCAACGGGCCGGAGGAAGACGCGAAAGCATGTCTGCGAATGGCCGTCGACATGCAGCGCCGTCTCGGCGAACTCAAGGACAGATGGCGCAGAAACGGCACCGAAGAGCCTTTCGTCGTCCGCATGGGAATTAACAGCGGTTATTGCAACGTCGGCAATTTCGGCAGCAGCGACCGCATGGACTATACGATCATCGGGGCGGAGGCCAATCTCGCAGCCCGGCTGCAATCGATCGCCCAGGGAGGAGAGATCGTCATCAGCTACGAAACCTATGCGCTGGTGAACGAAATCGTCGACGCTCACCCCTTGCCGCCGATCACGATGAAGGGCATACAGCGCGAGATCGTGCCCTATGGGGTGGATGGGCTGACACTCGGTGCGGACCACAAGAGCCGCGTTCTGAGTGAGCACCTCTCCGGCCTCGACCTGCACCTGGATATGAGCCGGCTGGAGCCTGCCGATCGCCTAAGGGCCAGGACAGCTCTCAAGGAGGCCATCGCCGCGCTGGATGAAGCTGCGCCCGAACCGGCCCGATCATGACCGGATATCAGGCGAGGCGTGATTTTTCCGCTCGCCTCCCATATCCATCTGGACTTCCCGTACCCGATCTGCTATTTCGCATCACCAATCGCAAGGCTCCGGCCGCGCGAACGTTATTGTTTTGCCTCTGGCCGCTGCGCCGCCTCCGGCATCAACCAACCAAAGGAACGTGATTCTCGTGCAGGTACTTGTCCGCGATAACAATGTTGATCAGGCTCTCCGCGCTCTCAAGAAGAAGATGCAGCGCGAAGGCATTTTCCGCGAAATGAAGATGCGCGACTACTACGAGAAGCCGTCGCAGAAGCGTGCTCGCGAGAAGGCTGAAGCTGTTCGTCGCGTTCGCAAGCTGGCCCGTAAGCGCGCCCAGCGCGAAGGTCTGGTCGCAGCACGCTGAGCGTTGCCGTCGTTTTTTCGACGTTTTCAGATGCATTGTGGCGGGGGCGATGGGTTCGCCGCCGCCTTTTTTAGTTTGCCGCTGAAGATCGCATATCCGCGTACCGGATATGCCGTATGGGGAAAGCGAGCCCGAATGGCTGTCAACACCTTCAATCCGTCCCGCGCTTTGCGCTTGCAGAAAACCGCATTCCTGCCCGCTTTGGCGCTGGCGGCAATGTTCGGCCTCGCCGGCTGCGAGACGACCAATACCACGGATGCCGTAATCCGCATCGACAAGGCGCAGGGTTCGGAAGAGAATATCGCGTCGCTGACGGCGGTCATCAACGCCAATCCGAGGGATCCCGAAGGTTACAACGTCCGTGGTTCCGCCTATGGCCGCGCCGGCCAATTCCGCCCGGCGCTGAACGATTTCAACACGGCATTGCAGATCAATCCGCGGTTTTTCCAGGCTTACGCCAACCGCGCTCTCGTCTATCGCAACATGGGCCAGCAGGCTCAGGCGATTGCCGATTACAATGCCGCCCTGCAGATCAATCCGAGCTACGACGTCGCCTATATCGGCCGCGGCAATGTCTATCGCATGGCTGGACAGGACGACCAGGCTTTCAACGATTTCGACAAGGCGATCCAGCTCGGTACCACCGATGGCCGCGCCTATCACAATCGTGGCCTGCTCTATCAGAAGCGCAATCAGCAGGATAAGGCGATCGACGATTTCTCGAAAGCGATCTCGCTCGCGCCGAATTCGGCCGAGCCCTATAATGGCCGCGGCATTTCCTATGTCGCGCTGAACGACGACGACAACGCCTTTGCCGATTTCAACCATGCAATCGAGCTTAACGGCAACATCGCCGAATCCTGGGCCAATCAGGCGCTCGTCTACGAACGCCGCGGCGACAAGGCCAAGGCTGCCCGCTCCTATCGCCATGCGATCGGCCTCGATCCGAAGTACCAGCCGGCTCGTGACGGCCTTGCTCGCGTCGGCGTCGCCCCAGCCGGCTAAGGACATCATTGGGCGGCCCGAAGCATCGGGCGGCTCGCAACCGCCTCTTGCCGGTGGCACCGCCCATCGGGGCTGCGGCCAAACCTCAGATGGTTCAAACGAATCTTCCGGCCGTTAGATATCATCGAGGTGATATCGTGTCATGCCGGGCGGAGGAAACGATGCTGCCGCAAGCCGGCCGCACCGCCCTGCAAAGAGAAGCCGAAAAAGCGTCCTTCGTCGTCGATCGCCTGTCATAGTGTGTTGCAACCTGCTCTTGCTCCCCCTAACATGGGCCTGCTTCGATAGCCCGCTATCGGATGGTCGAACACGTGTTGGGGGCGGTTTGCGAGAGATGCGGATCTTTGCTTTCCTGGCCGCAAGCCAAAACCGTTGCGGGCCAAGCGCATTCCAGCGCCGCGCGTCTTTTCAAACGCACAAAGGACGCTTTAGCACTTTGAATTCCCGCATGATTTTGTCCTTAGATCGATTCCGATTTAAGGAATTATGCATGTGCGCATGCGATGTGGCGTAACAGATGAAAATCGTAGCGCTGTTCTTTCCCAAGGCTTCGATCGGCACCTACCTCGTCGCCATGGCCGTGGCGATCGCACTGCCGATCTTCGCCTTCGTGGCGCTGCTTCTGCTGCAGCTGGAGGACAACCAGCGTTCGACGCTGAAGCGAGAGACGGCCCAGGATGCGCTTGCCCTTTCACGCATCATCGACCGCCAGCTTCAGGACATGGCGACGACGCTGCGGCTGCTTTCGAGTTCACCGGAGCTTGAAAACGGCAATCTCGCCTCCTTCCATGAGCGCACGGAAACGGCCCTCAGAGACAATACGCTTTTCGTTATCGCCGTCGACCGCAGCGGCCAGCAGTTGTTGAACACCCGTCGGGCGTTCGGCACGCCGCTCGGCCAGACGGCGAATATCCCCGCACTCGAGGCGGTCATGGCGTCCGGTCGCATCGAAGCGTCCGACGTCTTTCGCGGCCGGACCAGCGGCGAATGGGTCTATAACGTCACGCTGCCGCGGAAGAATGAGCCGGTCGCAGCCCTTATCATCACGCAAAACGCCCAGGATCTGCGCAAGCTCGTGACCACCGAGGGCCTTGGCCCCGGCTGGTCGGCCGCCGTCATCGATGAGAGCGGCCACGTCGTCGCGGCCACTGGCCCCGCCAATCTCGAACCCGGCACACCTTTCGATCCGCGCATTCTGCCGGCGCTCACCGTCTCCCGTGGCGTCTTCGAGGACGAAACGATCCTGCCGCACATGCTCCTCGGTTATGCTCAGATTCCCGGCTGGTCGTGGAAGACGGTGATCTGGGGACCGATCGCGCAGGCTTCGATCCTCAGCACCTGGCGTTTCCTGATCATCGGCGGCGTGGCACTAGTGCTTGTCGCCGTGCTGGCCGCCTATGCCGTCGCAAGACAGGTGCGCACCACCATCCGCGATATCGCCGACATGGCAAACCGGATGGGCGAAGGTCATATCGTTTCGCCGGTCGAGACCAGCGTCATCGAGGCGAACCAGGTGGCGATTGCCCTTTCGAATGCCTCTTTCGACCGTAGCCAGACCGAGGACCGGCTGCGTTTCGTCATGCATGAACTCGTCCACCGCACCAAGAATCTTCTGACACTTGCCCAGGCAATGATGCGCCAGCTCGCCAAGCAGTCCGACAGCGTCGAGACCTTCCGCGCCGCGGTCGCCGACCGCCTTGAGGGATTGGTGCGTTCGATCGAACTCCTGACCAGCGAACAATGGGGAGGGGTATCGCTGCGGCGGGTCGTCGACATCCATTTGCACGCCTTCCCGCAATCGCGCGAGCAGATCGACATCAGCGGCGAAGACTTCGTGCTGAAACCGGATGCCGTGCAGAATCTCGGTCTCGCCTTGCATGAGCTCGCCACCAATTCGGTGAAATACGGTGCGCTCTCCGTACCGCAAGGCCGTGTCCGCTTCGAATGGCTCGACGTCAGCGAGGAGGACAAGCCGGATGCCCTGCTCCGCTTCACCTGGGAAGAGCGCGGCGGCCCGCCGGTCACCGAGCCATCGCGCTCGGGCTTCGGCACGACCGTTATCAAGGCTCATGCCGCCTCCGCCTTTCGCGGGACGGTTGAGATCGATTTCCGGCCCGAAGGCCTGTTATGGGTGCTGACGGCGCAGCGCGCCACGCTGGAGCGGGAATAAGAGTCCCGGAACAATCGCTAGCTCCACCCGTTTCGGACAGGTCGTTCCAAAGGAGAAAGACCATGTTCAAGCAAACGATGATCGCAGCCGCGGCACTGACAGCCGCTGCCTGGGCGAGCCCGGCGGGCGCGGAAAACTATGTCACGCTTGGCCGTCTGGTCTGTGGATCGGATGGCGGCCAGGGTCTGATCGTCACCTCGCAGAAGAACCTTATCTGCACCTACACGTCGGCGGCCGGCGGAGCCAAGGCAGTCTATGCCGGCAAAATCGAGAAATTCGGCCTCGATATCGGCCAGACCGGCAAGAGCGTCATGATCTGGCAGGTGCTGGCAAAGACCGGCACGGATATCCCGCAATTCGCCCTTGCCGGCGAATATTACGGGATCGGCGCCGATGCGAGCATCGGTGCAGGCGCCGGCGCCAAGGTCATCGCCGGCGGCACAGACAAGGCATTCATGCTGCAGCCGTTGAACGTTCAGGCTCAGGAAGGTTTGAACCTGGCGATCGGCGTCGAGAAAATGACGCTCGTGCCGGGCGAGACCTGACGGAAGCAGCCGCGTCGGCCAAGGCACAGTAGTTGCCTGCTTGGATGAATCAAACAGCCGCCCGAAGGGCGGGTGTAGCGATCAATGCGCGAGCGCCTTGTTGATATCTTCGGTCATCTTCTTCGCGTCACCCAGCAGCATCATCGTGCCGTCCTTGTAGAACAGCGTATTGTCGATGCCGGCATAACCGGAGCCGAGCGAGCGCTTGACGAAGAGGCAGGTCTTTGCCCGGTCGACGTCAAGGATCGGCATGCCGTAGATCGGCGAGGTCTTGTCGTCGCGCGCCGCCGGATTAGTGACGTCGTTGGCACCGATGACATAGGCGACGTCGGCCTGGGCGAATTCCGAGTTGATGTCCTCAAGCTCGAAAACCTCGTCATAGGGAACATTCGCCTCGGCGAGCAACACGTTCATGTGGCCGGGCATGCGGCCTGCGACCGGGTGGATTGCATATTTCACCTCGACGCCGTTCTTTTTGAGATTATCGGCGAGCTCGCGCAGCGCATGCTGGGCCTGGGCGACCGCCATGCCGTATCCCGGCACGATGATGACCTTCGATGCATTGGCCATCAGATAGGCCGCATCCTCGGCCGAGCCGAGCTTGACCGCCCTGTCTGATGTATCCGGTCCGCCGGACGCCGTCTCACCGCCGAAACCGCCGAGGATGACGGAGACGAAGGAACGATTCATGCCCTTGCACATGATGTAGGAGAGGATCGCGCCGGAGGAGCCGACGAGCGCGCCCGTAATGATCAGCGCCAGATTGCCGAGCGTGAAGCCGATGCCGGCCGCGGCCCAGCCCGAATAGGAGTTCAGCATCGACACGACGACCGGCATATCGGCCCCGCCGATCGGCACGATCAGCAGAACGCCGAGCGCCAGCGACAGCGCGACGACGGCCCAGAAGTCGAAATGGCTCTCGGTGGCGGCAAGCCCGATGATGAAGAGCACGATCAGCACCAGCAGGCTCGCATTGATCACATGCCGGTAGGGCAGCAGGATCGGCTTGCCGGACATGCGTCCATCGAGTTTCAGGAAGGCGATGATCGAGCCGGTGAAGGTCAGCGCCCCGATCGCCACGCCGAGCGCCATCTCGACGCGCGCCTCGGTGTGGATCTGGCCGATCTCGCCAATGCCGAAGGAAGCAGGCGTATAGAGCGCGGAGGCTGCGACCAGCACGGCGGCGAGGCCGACCAGCGAATGGAAACCGGCGACGAGCTGCGGCATCGAGGTCATGGGGATGGTGCGGGCGACATAGGCGCCGACGCTGCCGCCGATGGCAAGGCCAAGGACGATCAGCACGAAACCGCCGAAGTCAGGGGTTGCCAGCACCAGCGTCGTCAGGATCGCGATCCCCATGCCGATCATGCCGTAGAGATTGCCCTTGCGGCTGGTGGCCGGATGCGACAGGCCGCGCAGCGCCAGGATGAAGAGCACGCCGGAGACGAGGTAGAGGAAGGCTGCGATATTGGTCATCAGTCCCTCACCGGTCCTTCTTGCGGTACATCGAAAGCATCCGCTGCGTGACGAGGAAACCGCCGAAGATGTTCACCGAGACGAGCACCAGGGCGACGAAGCCGAAGCCGGTGGCAAGCCCGCTGGTCGAGATGCCGACCGCCAGAAGCGCGCCGACGACGATGACGGAGGAGATCGCATTGGTGACGGCCATCAGCGGCGTATGCAGTGCCGGCGTCACCGACCACACGACGTAATAGCCAACGAAGATCGACAATACGAAGATCGCGAGCTGGAAGACGAAGGGATCGATCGCCCCGCCGGTCGCAGCACTTGCCGCTTCCGGTGCCTGGGCCGCCGCCGTGATGACGGCGGTCACCGCCTGGTCGAGCTGTTCCAGCGCTCTGTCCATTGCTTCACTGGCCATCAGATGTCTCCCTTCTTCGCGCCGCCGAAGGCGGGATGAACGACGTCGCCGGCATAGGTCAGCATCGTCGCCTTGACGAGTTCGTCGTCGAGATTGACGACGACGCTCCGGGTCTCCTTGTTGACCATGGTCTCGAGGAAGGTGACGAGGTTCTTGGCGTAAAGCGCCGAAGCGCTGGCCGCAACCCGGCCCGGCATGTTGGCGAAACCGATCACCCTGACGCCTTCGACATCGGCAACCTCGCCGGGAACGACGCCCTCGATATTGCCGCCGCGCTCGACCGCGAGGTCGACGGCGACCGCACCTGATTTCATCGAAGCGAGCATGGCGCGCGAAACGAGGCGCGGCGCCGCACGACCGGGGATCAGCGCGGTGGTGATGACGATATCCTGCTTGGCGATGTGTTCGGCAACCAGAACCGCCTGTTTCGCCCGATAGTCGGCGGACATTTCCTTGGCATAACCGCCGGCCGTTTCCGCCGCCTTGAACTCTTCATCCTCGACGGCGATGAACTTGGCGCCAAGCGAAGCGACCTGTTCCTTGGCGGCAGGGCGAACGTCGGTGGCCGAGACCGCCGCGCCGAGGCGGCGCGCGGTCGCGATCGCCTGAAGACCGGCGACACCGGCGCCCATGACGAAGACCTTGGCAGCCGGCACGGTGCCGGCTGCCGTCATCATCATCGGCATGGCGCGGTCATAAACCGCCGCTGCCTCGATGACGGCTTGGTAACCGGCGAGATTGGCCTGGGACGACAGCACGTCCATGGACTGGGCGCGGGTAATGCGCGGCATCAGTTCCATCGCGAAAGCCGAAAGCCCGGCACTTGCCAGTGCCGCGATCGCTTCGTCATTGCCGTAGGGATCCATGATGGCGATGATCACGGCGCCGCTTTTATAGCCGGAGATTTCCGATCCGCTGGGACGGCGCACCTTCAGCACCACGTCGGCCGAGGCTGCATCCGCAAAACTGCCGATCCTGGCACCGGCGGCCTCGAACTCCCCGTCGGGAATGCGCGAAGCCGCACCGGCATCGGCTTCGACGACGACGTCGAAGCCGAAACTCTTCATCTTCTTCACGGTCTCAGCGGAGGCGGCGACGCGCGTCTCCTCGCCCGTGTTTTCCCTTGCAACGAAAACGGTATTGCCCAACTGCCCCCTCCTCCGGGTCAGCCAGACCGCCGCAGGCTTCCCTGCGCAGGCCAAGCACCTCATTCAAAAAGCTTCGGAGAAGCTCTCCTCCCCTCAAAGCGCCGTGCGTCCTTTCGGACGCACAAAGGACGCTCTGACCCTCTGAATCTATGCGATCAGCGGAGCAGGAAGATGCCGGCAGCGAGTAGAATGATGAAGACGAAGAGACCGCCGAGAAGGCCGGCGCCGCCGAAGAAACCGGCGGTCATAGCAAGCAGGAGGACGATGAGAAGCATCGAGCCGTATTTCGCGCTGGCGATGAACATGTCGTAGGTCTTTTCATGTTCTTTGTAATCCATCGGCGCGCCGGTCTCGACCGGTCCGGTATGATGTTCGGCCATAAATATCGTCTCCCTGAAATGCCTCTGCGCTGCCTAATTTCCCTCTAGGCGAGGGAAATCCCTACGTGCAGGGATTACACAATGACAGGCGAAAGCGCAATGCATGAGAATGCCGCAGGCGCGCCTCGCAGCGACCTCATCCGGACGAGAAGACGACCTCAACGGTCGGATGAAAGGAGATCCGGCGACAGATGCGGTTTTCGCCTGTCGTCCACCCCTCATCTGCCCTGACGGCATCGCCTCTCTATCGCGGAGAAAGGGAAATCACAGCGGCAGATCGGTGCCAAGTTCGCCTGGCGGCACGAAACGCGCCGTCGGAATGATGGTGAGCGGCGGCAGCGTGTCGTTGGGATTGCGCGAAAACATCATGCGCTGCTCGCTGGCGCTGGAGATGAAGAAAGGATAGCGCGTCAACAGCTTGCGCCCGACCTCGATCACGTTCGTCGCCATCAGCGTCACGTCAACCCCGTAACTCTCCGCCAGCCGGCCGGGCACGATGGTATCGGCATAGAAGACCCGCTTGTAGAAGGCGGCATGCGGGGGCCGGACGGACTGAATAACGCGGTCCGCCCGGAAATACGCTGCCGCAACGATGGCGGGTCTCAGCGTCAGATAGGGAACCCATGGCATGTCGGCGGTGAACTCCGGATCGGCCGCGAAACGCGCCGGGTCGATCAAGGTCAGCCCGGCGTCCAAAAGCTCATCCATCGCCTCGGGAAAGGCCTCTCCGGACCGGCTGATACGATGCTCCGGCGTCACATAATGAATTCGGATCGTACTGACCAGTTCGCCATAATAGTACAGACCGAAGATATAGGCATGGCTGTCGAAATCGACATCATCCAATAGCCCTTCCGGGGCAAGCGACAGCGCGCCGTGGGCCCTGTAGGCCTTGTAGCGCAGCCGCTCCACTTCCTCCATGTCTTCGCCGCTTTCGACGCGGCGATACTCTACATTATCCAGAATTTCCAGGATTTTCCTGCTGAAATCGCCACGCGTAAAAAGTGTGTCTGACATTCTCTCGATCCGCTCGTTAACGGATCATTAATCATATACCGGCGGCATATAGGCAAGAAAATCTAAGAATTTGCGTTGGATTTAAATTATTAAGGTTAACGGGGCGCAAGATTTTCGGCTGGATAACCAGTCACTTGCAGGCGGCTCAGGCGACCTTGTTGCGACGGCGCTGGACGGTGCGGCGGCCGATGCCCTCTTGTAGCAGCGTGATGTTCTGGGAAGGCACCGGCCGCGAGAAAACGTAACCCTGCACGAGATCGGCGCTGCGGTGCTTGTTGAGCAGCGCCAGCTGCTCCTCGGTCTCAACGCCTTCGATGACAATCTTCAGGCCCAGTTCGCGGGCGAGATTGACTGTGCCGCGCAAGAGCTTGAGGCGGCGCGCATCCTCGACGATGTTGCGCACGAAGGACCGGTCGATCTTGACGATATCAAGCGGCAGCGTGTCGAGATAGCTGAGGCTGGAGAAACCGGTGCCGAAATCGTCGATGGCAATGGTGATGCCGCGGGACCTGAGCTCCGCCAGGATGGCGCGCACCGCCGCCGGCTCGTCGATCAGGCAGCTCTCGGTGACTTCGAGATGCAGTCGTGCCGCGGCGAGGCCGGAATGGGCAAGCGCCTCGGCAACCACCGAAAGGATGTCGGCATCGCGCAGATCCCGCGCCGAAAGGTTGACCGAAACGGCGATATGTTCCGGCCAGTTCATGCATTCGCTGCACGCCTTGAACAGCACGAAGCGGGTGATGTCGGAGATGATGCCCATATCTTCGGCGAGCCGGATGAAGACATCGGGGGGGATCGAGCCCCTCTCCGGATGCACCCAGCGCGCCAAGGCCTCGGCACATTCGATCCGCGAGCCGTCGGCCCGGAACATCGGCTGGAAGACGAGATGCAGCGCCTGCGCCGAGACCGCATCGCGCAGATCCGCCTTCAGCTTCTGTTGCTCGATATAGCGGCCGTCCATCTCCCGCTCGAATCCTGAGATGCCGCCCTTGAAGCGCGACTTGCTTTCGAACAGAGCAAGATCCGCCTTGACGCTCCATTCGTCCATCGCGAACGCGTCGCTTTCGAGAATCGCGTAGCCGGCGCTGAGCGAAACGAGAAAAGTCACTTCGTCGACCTCGTAGTTACCCTGAATCGCGGCATGAACGCGGCGGATTTCGCGGTCGAGCGAGACCTGCTCCTTCGCACGCGGGAAGAACAGAATGAACTGATCGCCCATCAGCCGGCCGAGGATGGCATTACCGGAAGCCTGCTTGATGCGGGCGGCGATAGCGCAGAGCAGATGGTCGCCGGTCACATGGCCGCGCATGTCGTTGACATGTTTGAACTCGTCGATATCGAGCACCATGAAGCCGAGCGGCCCGTTCTTCTTCGGATACTTGGCAAAATACTCCTGCACCAACTGGCCGAAATATTGCCGGTTGGGCAGGCCGGTCAGCGCGTCGAAGCGCACCATGTGCAGGATCTTCTGCTCCGCCTTCACCCGGCTTGACACGTCCTCGAAGATCAGCACGGCGCCGCCGTCGGCCCTGCGGCTGGCGGAGAATTCGAGCGACAGGCTCTCGGGAAAATGAATGAGCGTGCGCGACAGGCTGCCCTCGGCGACCTGGGTGAGCTGGCGCAGGATGAGCTCCGGCTGCGAGGCATCCATGAAGCTGTAGCGCGCGCCGTAGCGCAGCACGGCGCCGAGGTCGCGGTCCTTCAGCCGCTCCGGCGCACCGATCTTCAGAAGCTCGCAGGCCTTGCGATTGACCACCTGGATGCGGTTTTCGGCATCGACCATGACGAGGCCGTGCGGCATGTTGTTGAGCGCCGTATCGAAACGGTCGGCAATGATGGTGATTTCCCGGCGCGCAATGACGTTCTCATAGAGAAAATCGCGCACGCCGTTTGCCATGGCCCGCGTCGTCAGCCAGAAAGGAATGAGGAGGATCGACAACACGCCGCGATAGAAATCTAGCACCAGCAGGCTGCAGACGATCATCGGCAGGCAGCAGAAGAACGTCTGGAGGTCGACTGCGAAGCGCGAACCGTAATTGCGGCCGACGACGGAAACCATGGTTGCCATGGTGACGGAAATGCATGCAAGCTCCGCAAAGGAATCGCGCACGACGAAGATGGCGTAGCCGCTGGCGATGCCGAGGAGCGCCGTGGTGCAGGCTCCACTGGCAACGAGAACCTGCTCCCACCGTTCGATTCCGGCGTGCGACAGGCTCTGCTTGTCGACACGATCGAACTGCCGGAAGATGGCCATGCGAGCGCCGAAGACCAGAAGGAAGGCGACCGACAGCAGGATGTAGATGGAGTATTGTGTCTTGGCAGCCACGGCAAGGCACGTCGCAACATGTACAATCACGCCAACAAGAAGCGTCATGCGATTCCCGGAGAGGGAACTCACAAACGACAGATACACATCTATTGGGACCCTGTTCGGGTTATCTGGCTTCATCCACACTTTCCCTGTGCGCGGGAATTCTAAGCCCAACCCTTTAAAAATTGATTTCAATGGAATCAAACATTTGGTCAAATTTTCTAAAACCATAGGGTGAACTGCACAGCCTACGCGAGTTAATGCAGCCTACCGGCGAGATTACTGAAATAATTTATCCACGCCTGGGTTGTTGAAATATTTGACGGCCCTACGGCGAGGCCGATGCGTCTAAGACTATACTCCAACGCGAGGCATTTATCCTTCCAATTTCAAAGGCCGTGGTCTACATCGATTGCAAGTGGGAAAACTGCCGGAAAACCGGCGGGACAAGAACAAGGGGAGGCGAATGTCGGTACTTCTGGCCGCAAGCCGGCTGATCGATTCGATCAGTCAGTTCATGGGCAAACTTTCCGAATATATGGTGCTGTTCTGCTGCCTGATCAGCGCCGGTAACGCCATCGTCCGTTATGCCTTCAACTACAGTTCGAACGGCTGGCTGGAGATCCAGTGGTATCTCTTCGCCTTCGTCGTCATGCTCGGCGCCTCGCATGCGCTGCGCAACAATGAGCATGTTCGCGTCGATCTGATCTATGGTTCTGTTTCCGACAGGGCGAAGATCTGGATCGACATCGTCGGCCTCATCGTCTTCCTCCTTCCCGCGTGCGTCTATCTCACCTGGCTGTGCTGGCCCTTCTTCGCGCTCTCCTATCATCAGGGGGAAATATCGGGCAATGCCGGTGGGTTGATCCGCTGGCCCGTCAAGTTGATCCTCGTTGCCGGCTTCGCGTTGCTCTCCCTTCAGGGCCTCTCGGAACTGGTCAAGCGGATCGCAGCGCTCACCGGCTATATCAGCATCGATACGAAATACGAAAAGCCGCTGCAGTAACGCGGGCTGGGAGACACGGATTTGTTTGATTTCGGCATCATCCCGCCGGCCATGTTCCTGGGCATGATCATCTTCATGCTCTACGGCTTTCCGGTCGCCTTTTCGCTCGCCGCCGTCGGTTTGTTTTTCGCCATCATCGGCATCGTCACCGGTCATTTCGGCGAGGTCTTCCTGCAGGCTCTGCCGCTGCGCTTCTTCGGCATCCTTTCCAACGACCTCCTGCTCGCCATTCCCTTCTTCACCTTCATGGGCGCGGTGCTGGAGCGCTGCGGCCTGGCCGAGGACCTGCTCGAAGGCACCGGCAAGCTCTTCGGTGGCATACCCGGCGGCCTTGCCTATGCCGTCATCCTCGTCGGCGCCGTACTCGGCGCGATTACCGGCACGGTGGCCGCCTCCGTCATCACCATGGGGATGATCTCGCTGCCGATCATGCTGCGCTACGGCTACAATCCGCGCCTTGCCACCGGCGTCATCGCCGCCTCGGGCACGATCACGCAGGTGATCCCGCCCTCGCTCGTGCTCGTCGTTCTCGCCGATCAGCTCGGCAGGTCGGTCGGTGACATGTATCTCGGCGCGATCGGCCCCTCGATCCTGCAGGTGACGATCTTCGTGCTCTTCATCCTGGTCATGTCGATTATCCGGCCGAAATCGATGCCGCCGCTGCCAAAAGAGGTGCGAGGCGATTTCAACTGGGCTCTGCTCGCGAAGGTGCTGATGGGCATGGTCCCCTCGATCGTGCTGATCTTCCTGGTGCTCGGCACGATCTTCATGGGTCTTGCAACGCCGACGGAAGCAGGCGCGCTCGGCGTCGTCGGCGCCATTGTACTTGCCGCCATGAATCGCCGCCTCACCTGGCCGCTGATCCGCGAAGCCATGTCATCGACCACGCACATCACATCCATGGTGGTGATGATCCTGATCGGCTCCACCTGTTTCAGCCTGGTCTTCCAGGGCATGGACGGCTCGCGCTGGATCGAGCACATGCTGTCGGGCATTCCGGGCGGCCCGGTCGGTTTCCTGATCTTCGTCAACATCTTCATCTTCGTGCTCGCCTTCTTCCTCGATTTCTTCGAGATCGCCTTCATCGTCATCCCGATGCTCGCCCCCGTCGCCTCCAGTCTCGGCATCGACCTGATCTGGTTCGGCGTCCTGATCTGCGTGAACATGCAGACGAGCTTCATGCATCCGCCCTTCGGCTTCGCACTCTTCTACCTGCGCTCGATCGCCAGCAAGGACGTCAAGACCTCGGATATTTACATGGGGGCTCTCCCCTGGGTCGGTATGCAGCTGATCCTGGTGGCGATCGTGATCTTCTGGCCGCAATCGGTCACCTATTGGCTGGATCACGGCCCGAAGGTCGACCCGAACTCGATCAAGATCGAAGTCCCGGGCTTCGGCGGCCAGCTCGGCCTGCCGCCGCTGGGCGGCGGCGGCAATGGCTCACCGCAGATCCCAGGCCTGACCCTGCCGCCGCTGAACGGCCTGCCGGGAGCACCGCCGCCACCGGCAAAATAGAGCCTTTCCGGGTTAGATTGCAGCATTCTGCCGGAGCAGGTTTTCGTCAGGGCAGAGGCGATTGGCGACGGGCATACCCCTTGGTACGTCCGAGCCGATCGCCTTTGCTCTGGCGGAAAGATGCCCGGCCCTTCGGGTTGGCTGAAACGGGCCGGTCGACCATCCGACTGCGTTTGAGCCAACAGAATGCTTCAATCTAACCCGGAAAGGCTCTAGTCCAGCAAAAGCAAAACCCCGGATGGAGATCCGGGGTTTTGTTATTGCGCACGCGTCGACGGCGGAAAGCTTAGAGCTTTCCGGCCCGCTGCTGGATCATCATGAACGTATCGAAGGTGTATTCCGACAGCTGCATCCAGAGATAGGCGTCCCGCTTGAAGGCGGTCTGGTCGTCGTAGATCTTCTTGAAATACTGGTTCGTGCCCGAGATTTCACTGTAGATGCCCGTCGCTGCCTGGAAGCAGGCTTCCATGATCTCCTGGCTGAAAGGGCGCAACGTCGCGCCCTCCGCGACGAGTTGCTTCAGCGCGGTTGGGTTCTTCGTGTCGTACTTCGCCAGCATGTTGGTGTTGGCGAAGGCGCAGGCGTCGGTCAGCGCTGCCTGATAATGCTTGGGCAGGCTGCTCCACTTTTCGAGATTGAAGAACCCATGCACCGTCGGGCCACCTTCCCACCAGCCCGGATAATAGTAGTACTTCGCCACCTTGTGGAAGCCGAGCTTCAGGTCGTCATAGGGACCGACGAATTCCGCCGCATCGATCGTGCCTTTTTCCAACGCCGGATAGATGTCGCCGCCGGCGATCTGCTGCGGGATGACGCCGACCTTCTCCATGACGCGGCCGGCAAGGCCGGCAATGCGCATCTTGACGCCCTTGAGGTCATCGAGCGTATTGATTTCCTTGCGGAACCAGCCGCCCATCTGCGCACCGGTATTGCCGGCCGGCAGGGCATACATGCCCTGCGTGGCATAAAACTCGTTCATCAGCTTATTGCCGTTGCCTTCATAGTACCAGGCATTGGTCAGACGGCTGTTCAGCCCGAACGGAATGGCCGTTCCGATGGCATAAGTCGGGTCCTTGCCGACGAAATAATAGGAGGTGGTATGGGCTGCCTCGACCGTGCCGGCGGCAACGGCATCGACGGCCTGCAGGCCCGGCACGATTTCACCGGCCGCGAAAGGCTGGATCGTGAAATTGCCGTCCGTCGCGGCGGCGACATGCTTGGCGATATCCTCGGCTCCGCCATAGATCGTATCCAAGCTCTTCGGAAACGACGACGTCATGCGCCACGCGATCTTCGGATTCTCCTGCGCGATCGCAGGCGCTGCCAATGCCGTTGCGGCAACCGCACCGGCGCTGGCGGTTCCCGCCTTCTTGAAAAACGAACGACGATCCATCAAAAACCTCCCATATAGATGACACTGCGCGGCCGATCTCACCCCTACCCGCAGCAAGGGCAAACCTAAGCATGGCGCAAGCCGCGATTCAAGCTTTAGTCTATTAGCCTTTGGCATCAAGACGGCAATAAGGCAACGCGCACGTATCTATCAGAATCAGCGGCTTAGCCGTAAGCCGGGAAGGCAGGGTGCCGCTTCCCTCGCAATTTTGCCACCTGATACAGCCAAGCGTTGACTTGACGGCCGTTCAGGCGGAAGAAACGACGAGCACAAAGATTTTGACTGGGGCTGATATGACGAAACCGATCGTTGCCATTCCTGCCGATATCCGTAGCTTCGACGGCGCGACCTGGCATGCCGTGCAGCATCAATATCTGCGCGCCGCATTGAACGCATCCGGTGTCATGGCCTTCATCATCCCTGCCTTCGAGGAAGGCTACGATACCGATGCGATCCTCGACCGCGTCGACGGTCTGCTGGTCTCCGGCTCGGCCAGCAATGTTCATCCCTCGCTCTACGGTACCGAGGCGAATGACAAGGACGGCCCGTTCGACCCCGCCCGTGACGCCACCAGCCTGCCGCTCATCCGCCGCGCCATCGACCGCGCCATCCCGCTGCTTGCCATCTGCCGCGGCATCCAGGAGCTGAACGTCGCCCTCGGCGGCTCGCTGGCAAGCGAGATCCAGGAGCAACCCGGCATCTGGGACCACCGCCGGCCAGAAGGCGTCGACCGGGACGGCATGTACGCCATTCGCCAGACCGTCCATGTCAAGGAAGGCTCCTGCATTGCAGGCATTCTCGGTCCGGGCGAGATCCGCGTGAATTCCCTGCATCGCCAGGCAATCGCCAGAACCGCCCCACGCCTGCAGGTGGAAGCCATCGCCGAAGACGGCACGGTGGAGGCCGTTTCCGTTATCGACGCCAAGGCCTTCGCCGTCGGCGTGCAATGGCATCCCGAATATTGGGCTGAAACCGACAAGTCTTCGAACCAGCTGTTCGCCGCTTTTGGCGACGCCGTCCGCAGCTATGCCGCGGCCAAGCTGCCGGTCATGTCAGCGCAGGCGATCGCCTGACGGCGCGGTGCCGGCGAAGCGCCATATCCGTTACTTGGCAAGCATCGTCCGCCGTGCCAACCACCTAAGCCTTCTGTGGCGTCTCCGGCACCGGCGTCAGCGCCGCACCCTTCTCGAACCAGGCGATGAGATTGTCGGCGACGAGATCGGCCATTGCATTGCGTGTCGGCACGGACGCGGAGGCGACGTGCGGTAGCAGCACGGCATTGGTCGGTTCCAGCAGGTCGGCCGGCACGGTCGGCTCTTCATAGAAGACGTCCAGACCGGCAGCGCCGAGCGCGCCGGAAGCAAGCGCGGCACTCAGCGCCTCCTCGTCCACCGTCCAGCCGCGGCCGACATTGACGAGAATGCCGTCAGGGCCGAGTGCTGCCAGAATATCGGCATCGATCGTCTTGTGCGTCTGCGGCGTCTTCGGAACGATGGCGATCAGCGTATCCACCGCGTCCGCCAGCCCCTTCAACGTCGGGTGATAATCGTAGGACACGTCGGCATGGCGTGAACGTGTGTGATAGCTGATCTTCACCTTGAACGGCTCCAGCCGCTTGGCGATTTCGAGGCCGATGCGGCCAAGGCCATAAAGCCCGACATGACGGCCCTTGAGCGAGAAACGCGACAGCGGATAGGCCGTGCCCGGCTTCCAGTTGCCCGCACGCAGCCAGGCTTCGGCCCGCGGCAACTCGCGGACTGTGTTCAGCAGCAAGCCGATCGCCGTATCGGCGACCTCATCGTTCAGCACATCAGGCGTATTGGTGACGACAATACCTTTTTCGGCGGCATGTTTCACGTCGACGCCGTCATAACCGACACCGAAATTGGCGACAACCTCGACATGCGGCAGTTGGTCCATCCAGGCGCCCAGGAAGGAACCGGACACGGCGACGCCGCGGATGCGGCCGGCGATCTCGCCGTCGAGCGCAAGCTTCTCCTCGCGCGGGACGGCGATAATCTCAAAACGATCCTTCAACCTTTCGAGAACACGCTCGTGTATCTTCCCAGGAACGAGAATGGCGATGCGGGACATAGCTTTTCCTCTTGGATGGCGGTCTTGGTTCAGGCGCGCGGCCGATGGGGACTGGTGGACTGGCGAATGCGCATTTCCGGCTTGATCAGATGCATACCGTCAGGCTCATGGCTGCCGGCAAGGCGATCGAGCAGTGCCCGGGCGGCCAGGCGCCCGACCTCGGCCTGACCGTTCCAGACGGTCGTTAGCGCAGGCGTAGCGATCGAGGCCTCCTCGAGATCGTCGTAGCCGGTGACGGAAATATCGCGTCCCGGCACCAGGCCGGCGCGCGCAATGCCGTTCATCAGGCCGATTGCCACGAGATCGTTCCAGCAGACGGCTGCGGTCGGCTTCTGCGGCAGCGAAAGGAAGTGCACTGCAGCCTCGAAACCGCCCTGTTTCGAGCGCGGACCGGGAATGCGCAGGTTCGGATCGACCTCGATGCCGGCCTTCCGGAGTGAATTGACATAGCCCTGGTAGCGATCGCGGCCGGTGGATGTCTGGTCCGTGCCGCCGATCATGGCGATCGAGCGATGACCGAGGCCGATCAGGTGGTTGGTGGCAAGCGAGATACCGTAGCTGTCGTCGCCGCGATAGGTCGGCAGGTCCTGCCCTTCCATCGAGCGAGCGACCAGAATCGCCGGCATGCCGTTGTCTTCCGCCAGTTGCACGTCTTCCGGCGGCGTACCGATCGCCGGCGACATGATGACGCCGTCGCCACCGAGCTGCAGCAGCGTCTCGATGAAGGTGCGCTGCTTTTCGACATTGTCGTAATGGTTGGAAAGGATGAAGGTGTGGCGGCTGCGGTCGAGTTCGCTTTCGATCGCCTTCAGGATCTCCCCGTAGAAGGGGTTCATGATGTCGTGTACGACGACGCCGATGATGCCGGAGCGCGAGGTCCGAAGGCTGGCAGCACGGCGATTGTAGATATAGCCGAGCGCGCGCGCCTGTTCCTTGATCTTCTCCCGGGTATTGCCGGCGACGAGCGGACTGTCGCGTAAGGCAAGCGATACGGTCGCCGTTGAAATGCCGAGCGTTTCGGCGATTGTCGAAAGCTTGATCTTCTGGACCACGTGTCCTCCTCCAGGCAGCACGTAAGCAGCAAGACCCCGCCAGCAAACCGGCGCGGCCCTTAAAATGTTTAATTAAAAGATTTAATCGGTGGAAGCAATTCGTCTTTCGGGGAAATTTCAGTCTTCGTCCGGTTCTTCGATATGAATGGCTTCAGCCTGCAGATTGGCATCGATCGCCTTCAGCAGGCGGACGAGATTGCGGATTTCCTTCTCGGAGAACTCCTGCGTCGCCAGCCTGTCGCAGGCCGAGGCCGCCATCTCGATCCCCTGCACGCTGCCGCGGCCGAGTTCGGTGAGATAGACCTTGGTGAGGCGCGCATCCTCGGCATCGGGTTTGCGCTCGAGAAAGCCCTGCGCCTCCATGCGGCCGATCGTGCGCGTCATCGTCGGCGCCTTGACCCCAAGCTTCTGGGCAAGGCCGCCTGCCGTCATGCCGTCGCTCTCGGCAAGCGAGAGAATGACGCCGTCCTGGCCGGCATAGAGGCCGCTTTCGAGCAGGTTGCGCGAGAGCACCGTCCGCATGGAACGCGCCGCCTGGGTGAGCGCCGGAGAGAGATCGACGAGCGTATACTCGGTCTGGTCCTTCTTCTTGGACTTGTTCTTTTTGCCGTCCTTGTGCTTCTTTCCCATAGCCATCCCTTTGATCTTTAAGCCCCGACGCCGCTGCGATATGACATTGCTCAGGATCTCGTCATAAACAAGAGGCAACCACCGGATGATGACGCCTTCGCCGCGCTTCGAGGACAGCAACCCGGCCTTTGCACCTGACGGGCGCCATCTGATCGCCGTGTTGCCGCTCGGCGCCCACGAACAGCACGGCCCTCATCTGCCCTTCGAAACCGACACCCTGATTGCCGAAGGTATCGCCGGACGATTGAAGATGGCCTTGCCCGCCGGCCTGCCGGTCACCTTCCTGCCCGCCGAATCTGTCGGCTATTCCATAGAGCATATGGATGTTGAAGGAACGAAGACGCTTGCCTTCGACGAAGCGGTAAACCGCTGGCTCGGCATCGCCGAGGGGCTGGCAAAGCAGGGCATCGGCAAATTCGTGATGCTGAACGCCCATGGCGGCAATTCGCCCGTCATGACCATTGTCGCGACCGAGGCGCGGGTTCGCTTTGCCATGCTGGCGGTGGCGACGAGCTGGACCCGTTTCGGCGCGCCGGATGGCGTGGTCACGCCGGAGGAAAAGGCGATCGGCATCCATGGCGGCGATATCGAGACCTCGGTGATGCTGGCGCTTCATCCCGATAAGGTGGATATGGCGAAGGCGGCGGACTTTTCCTCGCGACAGACGGAATTCGCCGTGCGCTTCAAGCATCTGCGCGCCTACGGGCCGCACGCCTTTGGCTGGAAGATGTCGGATCTCAACACGCAAGGCGCTGCGGGCAACGCCGCGGCCGCGACGGCAGAGAAGGGTGAGGCACTGATTACCCATGCGGTGAAGGGACTGACGGAACTGCTCGAAGATGTCGATGCCTTCGACGTCGAACAGCTCCGGTGAAGGTGGGCCTGCGCCGCGCAAACGATGTGATCTTATAACATTATAAAACCCTTTGAACTGCCACGCTCAAGCCATTATATGAGACCAACCGTTCAAGCAGCCGATCCCAAGCCGCTCGGCCGCACGCCTAATCCTAGAGGTTCTCATGACCGACGCGATCTCCACCCAGAAGCCCATTCCCGTTACCGTGCTCACCGGTTACCTCGGTGCCGGCAAGACGACATTGCTCAACCGCATCCTCTCCGAAAATCACGGCAAGAAATATGCGGTCATCGTCAATGAATTCGGCGAAATCGGCATCGACAACGACCTGATCGTCGAGTCGGACGAAGAAATCTACGAGATGAACAATGGCTGCGTCTGCTGCACGGTGCGCGGCGACCTGATCCGCGTCGTCGAAGGCCTGATGCGCCGCCCCGGCCGCTTCGACGGCATCATCGTCGAAACGACCGGCCTTGCCGATCCGGTGCCGGTGGCCCAGACCTTCTTCATGGATGACGATGTGCGCGCCAAGACCGAGCTCGACGCCGTCGTCGCCCTCGTCGATGCCAAGCACCTGCCGCTGCGCCTGAAGGACAGCCGCGAGGCAGAAGACCAGATCGCCTTCGCCGACGTCGTCATCATCAACAAGACCGACCTGGTGACCCCGGAAGAACTTGATGTGATCGAGGATATCGTCCGCGCCATCAACCCGGCTGCCCGCGTTTACAAGACCAGCCGCTCTGGCGTCGACCTCGCCCGCGTGCTCGATCAGGGCGCCTTCAACCTGGAACGCGCGCTCGAAAACGATCCGCATTTCCTCGAGCACGGCCATGACGACCATGTCTGCGGCCCCGATTGCGATCACGACCACCACCATCATGATCACGATCACGATCATCACGGTCATCAGCATGATGAGCACGGCCACGACCATCATCACCATGGCGCCCATAACCATGGCGCGATGTCGGCGATCCACGATGTGACGGTGCAGTCGGTGTCGCTGCGCGGCGGCCAGATGAACCCGGAGCGCTTCTTCCCCTGGATCCAGAAAATCACCCAGACGCAGGGGCCGAATATTCTGCGTCTCAAGGGCATCATCGCCTTCAAGGACGATCCCGAGCGTTACGTCGTTCAGGGTGTGCACATGATCATCGAGGGCGACCACCAGCGGCCGTGGAAGGAAGGCGAAAAGCACGAGAGCCGTCTCGTCTTCATCGGCCGCGAACTCGACCGCGAGAAGCTCGAAACCTCCTTCAAGGCCTGCGAGGCAGCCGCCTGATGCCGACAGTTGCACCGCTTGATCTCGACGGCCACGTTCTGGCCGTCGAATTTTTAGGTGATGTTCCCTTCTTCGCAAGCGCAAACGGTACATTCCACCGATTGGACGGCGGCGACAGGGTTTCTGAAGCCCACCAGGGCATGCTCACCGCGATCCGCGATCCCTACAGCGAGAGCCTGATTTCGGGCGGCGAAGACGGCAAGGTGCTGCGCATTGCCGCCGACGGCAGCGTCAGCGAGATCGCGACCGCGCCGCGAAAATGGATTTCGCAAGTCGCAGCCGGCCCGCAGGGCGCCGTTGCCTACTCCTACGGCAAGAGTTCGCTGGTTCGCCTTGCCGATGGCACGACCAAGGAATTCCCCGAAGAGCGCACCGTCGAAGGCCTTGCCTTTGCGCCGAAGGGGCTGCGCATCGCCGCGGCGCGCTACAACGGTGTGTCGCTGCACTGGATCGGCATGAACGCCAAGCCGGTCGATCTGGAATGGAAGGGTGCACATACTGGCGTCACCTTCTCGCCGGATGGCAATTTCCTCGTCACCTCGATGCAGGAAAACGCACTGCACGGCTGGAAGCTCGACATCAAGCCCGGCACCGAAGCCCGTCACATGCGCATGACCGGCTACCCCTCCAAGGTGAAATCGCTCTCCTGGTCGGTCAAGGGCAAGTGGCTCGCGTCTTCGGGCGCGCCTGCGGCAATCGTCTGGCCCTTCCAGGGCAAGGACGGGCCGATGGGCAAGGCGCCGCTGGAGCTCGGCACCCGCGCCAATATCATGGCAACCGCGGTGAAATTCCATCCGCTCGAGGACATTCTCGCCATCGGCTTCATCGACGGCATGATCCTCGCCGTGCGCATCGCCGACAGCAAGGAAGCGCTGCTGCGCCGACCCGGCAAGGGCGCGATCACGGCGATGAGCTGGAGCAAAAACGGCAAGCTTCTCGCCTTCGGCTCCGAAGCCGGCGATTGCGGCGTCATCGATATTTCGGCTTGAGACCCGTTGCCGGCAATGGACGACGCCCTGACGGAACCTGAAATCGTGGCGCTCACGGCCGATCACATGCAAGCCGCGGCCGGAATCAGACGTGTCGCCCTGTGGCAACGGCTGCCTTGGCTGCCGGATGTGCATACGCCCGAGGAAGAGGAGCAGTACTGGCGCATGCATCTGCTGCCGAACTGCACCATCCTTGGTGCTGCCATGGGCAACCGGCTGGTCGGCGTCATCGCCTATGGCGACAACTGGATAGAGCAGCTTTACGTTCTCCCCGGTTTCCAGGGCATGGGTATCGGCTCTTCCCTCCTCGGCTGCGCCAAGGAGGAGATGAACGAGATCAGGCTCTGGACGTTTAAGCGTAATGCAGGCGCTCGCAGCTTCTACGAACAGCACGGTTTTACCGCCGAAGAGGAAACCGATGGCGCCGACAACGAAGAACGGGAGCCTGACGTGCTTTATCATTGGCGCCGGCTTCCGGAGCTGACACTTCGCCTGCAACCGTCTGGCGGCTAGAATATGCTCAGGGCTTGCCAAATGCTTTGCCCGGGCGAAACATGAGCCGCACGGAGGCGCTTTGCGCGACGCCCAGGCTGACAAAGGAAACGGGAATGCCGAAATCGACCGGCCTCGGTTTGGCCGAGCAACAGCCGCAGCCTTTGGGCGACGCATCCGTCTGGACCGTGATCCGCGCCGAGGCGGCCGAGCTTGCCGCGCGCGAGCCGATATTGCAGCGGCTGCTTGCCGCTCAGGTAACAGACACTGCCAACAACGATGAGATCATCGCCCGCGTGCTGGCCGCGCGGCTCTCCGTAGCGCAGGTGGAAACGGGTGATCTGTTCGATCTCATCCTGTCCACACTTGATGACGATATCATGCGGAAGGTCGAGGCCGATCTCATCGCCGTGCGCGAGCGCGATCCGGCCTGCACGACATTTCTGCACGCACTTCTCAATCTCAAGGGCTTTCATGCGCTTGAGACGCATCGCATCGCCCATGCGCTCTGGATCGCCGGCCGTCAGGAGATCGCCAGCTGGCTCGCCAATCTCGTTTCGCTGGTCTTCGGCCCGGATATCCATCCGGCGGCCCGGATCGGCGCATCCATCATGCTCGACCACGGTTCGGGCATCGTCATCGGCGAAACGGCTGTCATCGAGGATGAAGTATCGATCCTGCAGAACGTCACGCTCGGCGGCACCGGCAAGGAGACCGGCGACCGCCACCCGAAGATCCGCCACGGCGTGATGATCGGCGCAGGCGCCAAGATCCTCGGCAATATCGAAATCGGTGCCTTCAGCAAAGTCGCGGCCGGCAGCGTCGTGCTGAAGCCGGTCCCCGAGCATTGCACGGTCGCCGGCGTGCCGGCAACGCTCGTGCGCGTCCACCGCGCCGACGAAATCCCGGCCGAGACGATGGACCAGAATATCTAGGATCATTCTGAGATAGACGAGTTTGCCCCGTTCCTACGCAGCTTGTTGATTTTCTCCAAAGACTTCGACCCGGTTGCGGCCTTCGCGCTTCGAACGATAGAGCGCCTCATCGGCCTTATGCATCAGCCGTTCAAAGTCTCCACCGCTTTCCGCACGCGCGGCAACGCCGACGCTCAGCGTCGGAAAGACGGCCAGATCCGGCTGCTGCATGACGGCAGCGGCGAAGGCGAGACGGATGCGCTCGGCAATTGCCACGGCATCTTCCCGGGAAACGTTTTTCAGCACCGCCAGGAACTCATCCCCACCTTGACGGGCAAGCAGATCGTCCGAGCGCATGATGCCCCTCGAAACACTGGCGAAAAGCCGCAGGATGTCGTCGCCAGCAGCATGGCCATGCCTGTCGTTCAGCTGCTTGAAATGGTCGATATCGATGATCAGCAGCGATACCGGCTGGGAACCGAGAGCCGGCAGATGCTGGGCAAGGCCGCCGCGATTGAGCGCGCCGGTCAGCGGATCGTGGTGAGCGAGTTCGGTCAGCTGATTTCGGCTGCGCTCGGCGGCCATCAGCACCATCGCCATGCTGCGCAGCATGATGAACGCGACCGCCGATACTGCCATCCAGCTGTGTATTGCACTGCCGCCGAAAGGATCCGGCCCACCGATCTCACCGGTCGCCGCGAGAATGCTGCGAACGGCAAAGATCGCGGCAGTGCAGGCGTAGAGGCCGACAAGCAAGGCTGCGGAATAAAGCCTCTCGCGCCGGACAATGCTGATTGCCTCCCTTGCAACGGCAAGATCGCAGAGGCAGCAGATGACGGAGACGTAGAGGAGCCTCGCCGAGACTGCCGATGGATCGCTGACGATGAGGACGACAGGAACGCTGACGAGCAAGATGGCAAGCCAGAAAGTGCGCTGGTCGAGCGCTCGTCCCGAAAACACCCGCACGGCAAAGAACATCAGCATGTAGCCGGCGATGGTGACGATATTGCCGCCGTCGACCGAGACAGAGTAGGGAACGAGATTGCGCAGCGCGACGAGAAACGAGCCGACGCCGACAAGAAGGTTGCTCAAGCCCCACCAGAGCGGCCACCTCTCGAAGCGACCCGTCGCATAGGCTGCAAGCTGGAGAATGCCCAGCACGAAACAGCTCACGGCAACAATGAAATAGATTGTCCTGAGATCCAGCAGCATGGCGCTTTCCCGAAATTCTCGCGGAACTTACAGGAAGCGTTTTGCGGTTTGATTGGAGCCTTCGCTAAAAATTTAACGATCGCGGGTTTTTCCCCGCTGCATCATTCAAAATCCTACAGCACCCTTGGCGCGTGTGAAAGACACGCGGCCCTGTCGTCAAGCGGCCCGCACCGAGCCGATGATGTCCGCCAACAGACCGTGCAGCAAGTCCCTGTAGCCATTTCGGGCAGACGGACCGCTCTCTTCCGAGGTCATGACGACGGTGAGATCGAGCGACGGCACGATGTAGAGCATCTGCCCGCCATAACCCCAGGCGAAGTGCACCTGCTCGCCGCCGATCTGCCGCGTGAACCAGCCATAGCCATATTCATCGCCGGAGAAGCGTGAGTTGGTGCGCTGCTGCCACGACTGGGCGATCCAGTCGGCAGGTACGATCTGGCGGCCGTCGGCGGTCTTGCCGCCGTTACGGTAGAGTTCGCCGAAGGCAAGCAGGGACCGGGCGCTCATCGCCATCTGATTGCCACCGAGATAGATGCCCTGCGGATCGCGCTCCCATGCACCGATGCGGAAACCGTCGACCGGGCCGAGCCATTCGCGCGCCAACACCAGCGTCGGCCGCCGGCCGACCTTGGTGAGAATGGCCGAAAGCAGATGCGTGGATGCGGTGGAATAGAGCATCTCGCCACCGGGCTGATCGACGAAAGGCTGCGACAGCGCAAAGCGCACCCAGTTGCGCGAGGAGACCCAGCGGCCGTAGTTCGTCCCCGACATGCGATCGAGCCCAGCCTGCATGGAGAGAAGATTGCCGATGGTGATGTCGTTGATGCGCGGGTCGGGCGTTAGAGGGAGATCGGCCTTCAGGATCGGCGCGATCTTCTGATCCGGCCCCGTCAGCATGCCTTTGTCGATGGCGATACCGACCAACGCCGAGATGATCGACTTCGAAGCGGATTTGATATTGGTCGATTCCGACGGCGAATGACCATGGAACCCACGTTCGCTGAGCACGCGTCCGTCGCGAGCGACAATCACCGTCTTGAGAGGCCTCATCGCCGGGTCGCTCGCCGCGCGATCGAGACGCGGGCCAAGCCCGCCGACGGCGGGAGCCGTGCTCTGGGCAGCCACCGGCCCCGTTGCGGCAAGCGGCAGGCAGAAGAGAAGCAGAAGGGAAAGAAGGCGGATCATGCGATGCAACATAGGATATCGTCGCGATATGTTCGCGTGCCGGCGACCCATTTCACGCGATTGTGTTTCCGCGTGCGTCGGGGAGCTAGCGACCGCGCCGCTTCACTCGCCAGAAAGACAATCCGCGCCGCAACCACACCAGGCCCGCCTGCCTGCGTGGTCAAACGGCGCGGATATTACCAGCCGGGGGAAAAATTCCCAACCTGGCCGGCCGGTCGGCGTAGTCTTACAGCTCCGCGCGTCTTTTCGGGCCGATGCGCTAGAGCATGATGCCGAAAAGTGTAAGCGGTTTTCGGACGACATCATGCTCTAACTCTTTAATTTAGAACAGGAGTCAGATTTTAGGTCGACCCGGCCTAAAATCATCCTGTTCTAGGCTGCGCGGCGAACCGGCGCGCTGGCCAGCATGCGTCCCGTGGGGACGATCATGCCGGCCGCGCCGTCAAGCCAGCCTTCCGTGAGCTCGAGCGCAAGAAAGCGCGAACGTTCGAACGGACCCGGCATGACGAGATGGCGAGCCTTTTCGGCAAAGAAGCCGAAACGCTCGTAATAGGCAGCATCGCCGACGAGCAAAACGGCACCGTGTCCGCGCTTCTTCGCTTCGAGGATCGCCGCGCGCATCAGTGCCGAGCCGATGCCCTTGCCGCCTTGATGGGGCGCAACGGCGAGCGGTCCAAGCAGCAGCGCATTGATCGGCGTGCCTTCGTCATTGACGCCGGCCTCGATGTTCCAGAGCCGCACCGAGCCGATGACATGGCCGTCGCGATCGCGCGCGACGAGCGCAAGACCCTCGGCCGGAACGCGGTTGCGGCGGATCTTCTCCGACGACTTCTTGCGGCGACCCGCGCCCATGACGCGCTCGAGCAAGTTTTCACGCGCAACGACATCCGAGGGATTTTCGGCGTCGATGGCGAAAGTGGTAGGCGCAAAGAATGCGCGGACAGAATCAAGAACAGCGGCCATCTTGGCCTCCCGTACCCAATACCGTTATCAGCGGCGATGAAGGAAAATTGTGAAGTTGCCGCCCCGGCTGGTTACGGGGCCGGCGGAAACGACCTTAGATGACGTAGGCCTTCAACGGGTCGAAACCGTTGAAAGCGACCGCCGAATAGGTCGTCGTATAGGCGCCGGTGCCTTCGATCAGGACCTCGTCGCCGATCGAAAGGGAGATCGGCAGCGGATAGAGGTTCTTCTCGTAAAGCACGTCGGCGGAATCGCAGGTCGGACCGGCAATGACGCAGGGCTCCATCTCGTCGCCGTCGTGTTCCGTGCGGATCGGATAGCGGATGGCTTCGTCCATCGTCTCGGCGAGACCGCCGAACTTGCCGATGTCGAGGAAGACCCAGCGGGCATCGTCATTGTCCGACTTCTTCGAAATCAGAACGACTTCCGCCTTGATGACACCGGCATTGCCGACCATGCCGCGGCCCGGCTCGATGATCGTCTGCGGGATCTGGTTGCCGAAATGCGTGCGCAGCGCCTGGTAGATCGACTTGCCGTAAGCTTCTGCGGACGGAACGTCACGCAGGTACTTGGTCGGGAAGCCGCCACCCATGTTGACCATCTGCAGGTGGATGCCTTGCTTGGCAAGCGATACGAAGACGCGCTTGGCATCGGCAAGCGCCGAATCCCAGGCATCGACCTTGGTCATCTGCGAACCGACATGGAACGAGACGCCATAGGACTGCAGGCCAAGCTGATGGGCGTAGACGAGAACGTCGACAGCCATCTGCGGAACGCAGCCGAACTTGCGCGACAGCGGCCATTCGGCGCCTTCGCCATCCGTGAGCACGCGGCAGAAGACACGGGCGCCGGGAGCGGCGCGCGAAATCTTCTCGACTTCCTCGTGGCTGTCGACAGCAAAGAGGCTGACGCCGAGCGCATGGGCGCGGGCAACGTCACGTTCCTTCTTGATCGTGTTGCCATAGGAGATGCGGGCGGCGGTCGCACCGGCTTCGAGCGCCATTTCGATTTCGGCAACGGATGCGCAATCGAAATTGGAGCCGAGGCCAGCGAGCAGCTTCAGCACTTCGGGGGCCGGGTTGGCCTTGACGGCGTAATAGATGGCGCTGTCCGGCATGGCGTGACGGAAGGCGTGGAAATTGTCGCGAACGACGTCGAGGTCAACCACGAGGCAGGGACCGTCGGGACGTCGGGTTGCGAGAAAGTCGCGGATGCGCTGGGTGGTCATATCGATTCCCTCTTCCAATTCCAGAGCTCCGGCATGAACCGGAGGACAAAGGGCATACGATAGCTCGCATTGGAACCAGCCGGTGGAGACCCCGGAACCATAGCAAGCGCTCGATGCGCAGATAATGAACCAACGCCGCGATGCGGTGTAAGTTCGGCTTTGTCTGCCATGGATTGGAGGGAGAATCCCAACCGCACTTCCGGCAATGATGGTGTGCCTCTTCAGTAACCCCCGCTGATGGAAAGCAGGGAGAGAACAAAAAGGCCCGCACCGTCGTTGCTTCAGGCGTCCTCGCATTTTCCGGTTGGCCGGAATAGCGACTGGAGGGGTTAATTCCAGGTACCTTACCGATTTCCTCACCAATTCGAGGGTTCGGCGGACACCCATGGGCACGTGCGACTTTGGGCTGAGTGGGAAATAAGAATATTCGCCTTCATAATCAAGCGATTTTTTGATCTCGGGGCTAAAAAAATTATTGAACAAGACGAGCCAATTTGTTCAACATTCCGAAACAGCCTGAGGGGTGCCATGGATACCTTGACCCGCATACGCGCCTTCATCGATGTCGTCGAGGCCGAAGGCTTCTCCGCCGCGGCACGGCGCACCGGCCGCTCCAAGGCGCTGCTCTCCAAATATGTGCGCGAATTGGAAGACGAGCTCGGCGCCCTGCTGCTCAACCGCACCACCCGGCAGTTCTCGATGACCGAGGCCGGCCATACCTATTACCGTACCGCCTCCGATATCCTGAAGGAGATCGATAACCTCGCCGATCTCGTGCGCGAAAACAATGCACAGCTCAAGGGACGGCTGCGCATCTCGGTGCCGCGCACCTTCGTCGATGCCGATGTCGGCCAGTCGCTGATCGATTTTGCCAAGGAGAACCCCGACCTTTCGCTGGAGATCGCCGCCGACGACCGGTTCGTCGATCTGATCGAGGAAGGCTTCGACGTGGCGATCCGCATCACCAAGCTCGAAGATTCCGGCATGATCGCCCGCAAGATCTCGGATTTCCGCATCCATATCTGCGCCACCCCTGAATTTCTCGAGCGTTATCCCGATCTCGATCACCCGTCGGCCCTTTCCAGCGTCCCCTTCATCGTCGATACCAATGCGCGCACCCAGGCGAGCATCCGCTTCCACAATCCTGACAACACCTCGTTCGCCGTCGCCGTTTCCGGACCGATAGAGGTCAACAGCCCGCATGCGACATTACGCGCAGCACTGGCCGGCATCGGCGTAGCCTTCATCCCAGATTTCATCGCCCGCAAGCCGATCGAGAGCGGCGAACTGGTGACCCTTTTCAACGATTACACCCCGACCGACCGCGGCATCTATGCCGTCTACCCGCACCGGCGCTACCTGCCGGCCAAGGTAAGAATCTTCGTCGATTACCTGCACAACTGGTTCAAGAAGCATCCGTAAGCCGGCGCCCTTGCGAAGCGATGCGACATTCCGCCCCGCTCTACAGCGCCGCGCGTCTTTTCAGACGCGCAAAGGACGCTGTAGCACTTTGAATGCTGCATAATTTTATCCTTAAATCGATTCCGATTTAAGGAATTATGCAGTGGCATCCTGCCCCGCGAAGCCGATGCCGAGCCCGGTCCCAATTCCGTCCCAATTTCTGGCAAGAAGTCAGGGGCAGCGAACAAGGCAGCGGGATAGATGAGACATTCAACAATACTGATGACCGCGCTTCTTTCGCTGGCGCCGGCCGCCGCCTTTGCGCATCCGCACATCTTCGTGGAAGCGCGCCTCGAAGTCGTGGCCGGCAAGGACGGCAGTGTCGAGGAACTGCGCAATGTCTGGCGCTTCGACGAGGTCTTTTCGTCCTCCGTGGTCATGGATTTCGACAAGAACACCGACCTGAAGCTGGAGCCGAACGAACTGACCGAGGTCGGCAACACGGTCAAGAAGTCTCTTGCCGATTACGACTACTACATGAACCTGACGATCAACGGGAAGAACATCACCGTCCAGAAGCCCGACATCATCCATGTCGACTACAAGGATGGCCAGCTGCTGATGTTCTTTGCAGTGAAGCCGGTGGAGAAGATGCCGCTCAAGGGCAGGCTCACCTTCGGCGTCTATGACCCGACGCTCTACACCTCGATCGATTTTCCCACCGACACCGAGCTGGCGATCGTCGGAGACGGCTTCAAGGCTTGCAAACATCAGGTGGTGCGGCCGGATGCCGACCAAGTGATCTCGGAAAACAAGCAGTCGCTGACAGACGCCTTCTTCAACGATCCCACCGGCACCAACATGTCCAAACTCTTCGCCACCCGGCTGGAGGTCACATGCTGACGAAACGCCTGCCCCTCATCCTTTCCGCTGCAACCCTTGCGCTGGTAACGGCTGCAAGCCTCGCCCATGCGCAATCGCCGCTCGGCATCGGTACGGCGGAGCCGAGCTTCCAGCCGACAGGCGGGCCGCTCGCGCCGCTTTTGCTCTATGTGAACTATGAGCAGCAGGCCTTCTATCGGGCGCTGACCGGCGCCTTGAAGGCGATGCGCCAAGACCCGTGGCAGTTGGCATCGCTGATCGGCCTCTCCTTCGCCTATGGCGTCTTCCATGCCGCCGGCCCCGGCCACGGCAAGGCGGTCATCTCCTCCTACATGATCGCCAATGAGGTCGAGCTGAAGCGCGGCGTGGTGATTTCCTTCATTTCTGCCTTCGTCCAGGGCGTGGTGGCGGTGGCGCTGGTCGGCGGCGCCTGGCTGGTGCTGCGCGGCACCGGCATTACGCTGACGGCGGCGACCCACGCGATGGAGATCGCAAGCTTCGTCATGGTCATCCTCTTCGGCGGCTGGTTGCTGTTCCGCAAACTGCGCTCGCTGGTCGGCAACATGCCGCGCCGCCGGCTGATGGCGACGCCTGCCGGTCCGGTCAGCATGATGCTCGACTGGAAGGACAACGCGGCCGAACGCCAAGCCTATGCCTTCAACGGCAAGGCGCAGCCTGTCGAAGCCGGCCATACCTTCGTTCCCGGCATGGTCTGCGAGACCTGCGGCAATGCCCATGTGCCCGATCCGGCCCTGCTCGGCGGCGACAGGTTCAGCGCCCGCGAGGCCTGGTCGGCGATCGTTGCCGTCGGTCTGCGCCCCTGTTCCGGCGCATTGCTGGTCATGACCTTCTCACTGCTGAACGGGCTCTATCTCGGCGGCGTGCTTTCGGTCGCCGCCATGTCGCTCGGCACGGCGATCACCGTTTCGCTGCTTGCCACACTTGCCGTCACGGCCAAGAGTGCGGCCGTCCGCCTCTCCGGACGCGGCTCGACCGCCTCGATCTGGGTCGGGAATGCCATCGAAATCCTCGGCGCCGTGCTTGTCATGCTGATGGGCGCCCTGCTGCTCGGGGCCTCGCTGCAGGGATAAAACTACTTTCCCCGGCGGCGCTGGTAACGCGCCCGCAGCCAGAAGACTGCGAAAAACGCCATGATCAGGCAGACGCCGACGACGATCGCCAGCGTCGGCGAGAAATTGCCAATCCACAGCACAATGGTCGGCAGGAAATAAATAACCAAGGCGGCACTGAGCAGGATAATGCCGGCGGCGGTCGCCTGCGAGCGGCTTTCTGGGCTCATACCAGCCTTTCCTTTTCAAGATCGGCGCGGATGTCCTGCAGACGACGGATCTGGTTGCCCTCGGCGTCGAAATTCTCCGGCGAGAGCCAGGCTTCGAAGGCATCGTTGATCATCGGCCATTCGGCATCGATCATCGAGAACCAGGCGGTATCGCGGTTGCGATGCTTGGAGATCATATGCTGGCGGAAGACCCCTTCGAAGCTGAAGCCGTAACGCGCAGCCGTCGTCTTGCTCGCCTCGTTCTTATTGTCGCATTTCCATTCGTAGCGGCGGTAGCCGAGATCCTCGAAGACGTGCTTAGCCATCAGGTAATGCGCCTCGGTCGACAGCGGCGACCGCTTCATCTCGGCCCCGTGCGCCACCCCGCCGATCTCGACGACGCCGTTTGCCGGGTCGGCGCGCATGTAATTCGCCATGCCGACAATCTTGCCGGTGGCGTTGTCGCGGAAGATATGGGTGAGCCAGCCGGACTTGGTATAGACGGTTTCCAGCCAGTTGGCGAAATCGTTGATACCGGAGAAATCGTCCTGCGCGAAATAGAGAAGCAACGGGTTGATGCCCATGCCGCCGAGGCCATCCCATAACGCCTGGAGATGTTCCTCACGCCGGTAGGGCTGGACGGTGACGAAGCGGCCCTTCAGCGTGACCGGCTTCGGCGCCGGGCAGCCGTTGAAATTTGCAAGATCGCGCATGTTCACTCCTCTTTTCCGAAGAGTGGATAGGCCAGCCGCCCGGCAAAGGCAACCGGCCTAAAGCGCGTCGCGCTTTAGGCCTTATTTCCAACGCATGTCGTTGTCGCAAAACCGCTGCACACTTTTGCGCGACATGCTTTAGATGTCACTGTGACAAGGTCGTCTTGGCCGACGACACCGTCGCCTCGATATGGTCCACCAACTGGTCGGCAAGGCCGAGGCGGCCGGCAAGCAGATCGAGATAACCGCGCTCGGCACGCGAATCCGGCTCGATAGTGAGCCGCGAGGCGGTGTAAAGCTCGACGCGCTGTTCTTCAGTCACCGCCGCAGCAACCAGCGCATCGATATCCGTCGGCGAAGCGAGTTCATGCTCGATGAAGGCCGCAGCCTCGCCGCTGACGTCGGCGGCCTTGACCTTGTCCATGATGAGGGCGCGTTCGGCATCGTCGATATGACCGTCGGCCTTGGCGGCGGCGATCATCGCGCGGATCAGCACCAGCACGAATTCATTGCTGCCGGCAGGCGATGTCGGCCCGAAACCAGATTCGACAGGCGGCGGCAGAAGGACCGGATTGTTTGCCGACGGTGCATCCGAGGGGGCTGCGGGCGCCTGCCCCGCCTGGTAATTCTTGTAGGCCTGGTAGCCGAGGCCGGCAATCGCGGCAAGACCGCCGATCGCTAGTGCATTGCCGGCAATACCCCGACCGGTCTTGGTGCCGAGAAGCGCGGCTGCAATCGCACCTGTCGCCAGCGGATTGTTCTTTGCCGTCTGCACGGCGTCACCGGCCCTGTCGCGGACCGAACCGCCAAGACCTGGCACCTGCGAACCCAAAAACTGGTCGAGAAGCTTCTTTGCGTCGAACATTCCTCGTCATCTCCCTATTTGAAACTGGAGGAGTACATAGGTTTGCGACGGGTGAAATACAAATAGGGGGAGCGGGATTGAGCCATGAGACTCACCCGCCCCAGCCGAAACTCAGGCCTTCAGCGCCGCCGCCTCTGCCGCGAGCTTGGTGATGCCAGCCCAGTCGCCGGCCGCGACCAGTTCCTTCGGCGCCACCCACGAGCCGCCAACGCAAATGACGTTCGGCAGCGAGAGATAATCATTGGCGTTCTTCAGCGAAATACCGCCGGTCGGGCAGAACAGCGTGCCGGCAAGCGGCGAGGACAGCGCCTTGAGATAGGCGGCGCCACCGGCCTGCTCCGCCGGGAAGAATTTCAGCACTTGGTAGCCTTCTTCGCGCAGTGCCATGACTTCGCTGGCGGTCGCAGCCCCCGGAAGCAGCGGCACGTCGGAATCGGCAGCGGCATCAAGCAGTTCCTGCGTCGTGCCCGGGCTGACGATGAATTTCGAACCGGCCTCGACGGCGGCTTCCCAATGGGCGACATTGAGGATCGTGCCGGCGCCGACTTCGGCCCCCTCGACCTCTGCGGCGACGGCGCGCACGGCCTCGAGCGCTGCCGGCGTGCGCATGGTGATCTCGATCGCCTTCAGGCCGCCCGCGACGAGCGCGCGGGCCAGCGGCACCGCCGTCTTCGCATCGTCGACGATCAATACCGGAACGACAGGCTGGAGTTTCAGGATGGAAAGGAGCTTCTCTGTTTTCTCGCCCATGGTCGCGCGACCTCCTTGAAACGATTGAATTCGGACCCCGAATAACGCCCCCGCGGAACCTTGTCGAGATAAAACCGGACCGCATGACGAGAAGGGTATGAAATGCTTGGAAATTGGGCTACCGTGCCGCAATCGTCACAAAAGGTTCACCGGCATGGCGAAAGAGATCGAGCGGAAGTTTCTTGTACGCAGCGATGGATGGCGTTCCGCCGTCGAGACGAAATCTGTCTTCAGGCAGGGTTACATTGCCTCGATGGACGATCGTTCCGTGCGCGTGCGCATCCTCGACGGCAGGAATGCGAAACTGACGATCAAGATCGGCCGAAGCACCATCACCCGTGACGAATTCGAATACGACATCCCGATCGCCGATGCCGAAGAGCTGTTGCAGAACGCGATCGGCGTCGTCATCGAGAAGACGCGCTATCGCGTTCCGCATGAGGACTTCGTCTGGGAAGTCGACGTCTTTACCGGCGAGCATCGCGGACTGGTGATTGCCGAGGTGGAGATGGCGGCGGAAACCGACGATCCGGCCCTGCCCACCTGGCTCGGCCGCGAAGTGACCGGAGATTTCCGCTATTCCAACCAGGCCCTTGCCACAGAATACGGGCACGACAGGCATGGCCTATCGCATTCGGCCTGACGCCGATTTCACCGAAGCGTTCCGTAACGCTGCGACCAAGCAGCTGGAACACGCTATCACTGTCCTCGGGGAACGCCCGGACGGCGCGCATGAGGCGATCCATTCTTTCCGCAAGAACCTGAAGCGACTACGCTCGCTCTACCGCCTCGTGGCCCGCGAGGTGCCGGATTTTCAGGCCCAGGAAAATGCGAGGCTGCGCGATGCCGCACGCTCACTTTCGGCGATCCGCGATGCTGCAGCCCTCATCGGCACCGCGCAGTATCTGCAGCATGCAGCCCGCGGGAACGAGGAGAGCGAGGCGCTCGGCCGCATCGTCACCATTCTCGAAGGGCGCCGTGATTGGATGGCGGAAGCCGAAAGCGGCCTGGAACAGCGGCTCGCGGAAACCTCCGACGTTCTGAAGGAGGCGATCACGGCCCTGGACGCCGTCTCCTTTGATCGCGGCCACCGCAAGAATGCACGCATGCTGGCAAAAAGTTGGCGCCGTACCGCGCGGAAGGCCAAGACCGCGCTTGCGGCTTGCCACGGCGAGGCATCGGCCGACGACTTCCACGATCTGCGCAAACGCACCTACGACTATCGGCTCTACCATGCGCTTTTGCGTGACGTCTGGCCGGGCGCGATGAAGGCCAAGCGCGATGCGGCCAAGGAACTCGTCGAGGATCTCGGCCACATCCACGATCTCACCGTGCTCTCCGAACTGGTCGAGGCCGAACCGCAGCTCTTCACCCGCAATGACGACCTGGCGCATCTGCTCGACATCATCATCTTCCGCCAGCAGGAAGACCGGCGGCAAGCGCTGGTCAAAGCCGAAGCCGTGTTCGCCGATGATGCCGACGAGGAAGCCCAGCGCATCGAGCTTCTCTGGCTGATGGCCGGGAATTGAGAGCCCGCGAAATCGGAAGTGCTTGCGCGCAGCTCTGCATTTCCCATCGCATCGGCAATATCACAAGGAACCCTATTGACCTCAACCAATCTTGAGGTCCTAGCTTGCGGTGGTCGAACAAGCAGAAACTTGACCCGCGAGGAAAATATGACCGCCGAAAATGCCGCAATGCCGAAGGTGCTTGGGCTCTACGAGACCCATCTGACCGTTGCCGATCTCAAGACCTCCACGGACTTTTACCGCGATGTCGTTGGGCTCGAACCGGCAGCCTCATTCGAGGAGCGCAACGTCGCTTTCCTCTGGGTGGACGACAGGAAGACCGGCATGCTCGGCCTTTGGGAAACCGGAAGCGGGCCGCTGAAGATGCGGCTGCATATCGCCTTCCGCATGACCGCCGGCGGCATGCTGCAGGCGCCCGCCATTCTCAGGGCAAAGGGTGTGGAACCTCTCGGCTTTACCGGTGAACCGGTGACGGAGCCGGTGGTTCTCGGCTGGATGCCGGCGCTGTCTATCTATTTCAAGGATCCGGACGGGCACTCGATCGAATTCATCAGCGTTCTCGACGCAATCCCCGACCGGAGCTTCGGCGTGCGGCCGTTTTCCGCGTGGCAGGCGCGAGCGTAATCGGTCACCGGTCAAGGCCGCCACTGGCGAAGGCAATTGCGCGGCCCGCCGATTTTCTGTATTTCCGGCCTATGACCGACAGCCTGACACACACCAGCCCGTTCCTCGTGGCCGCACTCTACCATTTCGTTTCCGTGCCGCGCTTTGCCGACCTGCAGGCGCCGCTGCAGACGCTTTGCGAGGAGAACGGCGTCAAGGGAACGCTGCTTCTGGCGCATGAAGGCATCAACGGCACGATCGCAGGCCCGGATGCCGGCATTCACGCCGTGCTTGCCTTCCTGCGCGCCCAGCCGGAATTTTCGGGCCTGGAGCACAAGGAAAGCCGCGCCTCGAAAATGCCCTTCCTGCGCATGAAGGTGAAGCTGAAGAAGGAAATCGTCACCATGGGCGTCGAAGATATCGACCCCAACAAGGTGGTCGGCACCTACGTGGCGGCCAAGGACTGGAACGCGCTGATTTCCGATCCCGACACCATCGTCATCGACACCCGCAACGACTACGAGACGGCGATCGGAACCTTCCGCGGCGCGCTCGACCCGAAGACCAAGAGCTTCCGTGAGTTTCCGGAATGGGTGCGTCAGAATCCCGGTCTGCACAACAAGCCGAAGGTCGCCATGTACTGCACCGGCGGCATACGCTGCGAAAAGGCCACCGCCTTCATGAAGGCTGAGGGCTTCGACGAGGTCTATCATCTGAAGGGCGGCATCCTGAAATATCTGGAGGAAGTGCCGCAGGAGGAAAGCCTCTGGGATGGCGCCTGCTTCGTCTTCGACGAGCGCGTGTCCGTCGAGCACGGTTTGAAGGAAGGCGAACACCGGCTCTGCCACGCCTGCCGCAACCCGATCACTGCCGAGGAAATGACTTCGCCGCTTTACGAGGAAGGCGTTTCCTGCAGCCACTGCTACGACACGCGCACGGAAGAAGACCGGCTGCGCTACCGCCAGCGTCAGCACCAGATCGCCCTCGCGAAAAAGCGCGGCCAGCGACATATCGGCAGCTGAGCCAAAATTCTGATTGGATCAGCCTGCCGCCTGGATGCGCCGCCGAGCTTCCGGCTCCGCTGCACGTCGCTCGTTCAACATCTCGGTGATGAGGTCTGATGTCACAGGCTTTCCGAACAAATAGCCCTGCAGGCAGTCGCAGCCGAAAAGACGCATGGCTATCGCCTGCTCCTCGGTCTCGATGCCTTCGGCCGTCACCGGAATGTCGAGCGAGCGGGCGAGCGCCACCGTCGCCTGCAGCATCTCGCGCTGGCGTTTGTCGTTGACACCCATGACCAGCGAGCGGTCGATCTTGATGCGGTCGAAGCCGAACTGTCTGAGATAACCGATCGAGGAGAAGCCGGAACCGAAATCGTCGAGCGCCACCTTGACCCCCAGCGCCTTCAACCGTTCGATCGACTGGCGGGTGCGCTGCGGATTCTGGATCATGTAGCCTTCGGTGATCTCGAGCGTGATGCGGCCGGCCTCGATCTCCGTCTGCTTCAGCACGTAGCGCACATAGTCGGTAAAGGCGGGATTGCGGAACTGGCCGGGCGAGACGTTGACCGACACATTGAGGTCCGGCCATTGCTTGGCCGTCTCGCAGGCTTTGCGCAGCACGAACAAGCCGAGCGATTCGATGAGGCCGCTGGTCTCGGCGATCGGGATGAACAGCTCGGGCGAAACAGGGCCATGGCCTGGGCGGTTCCAGCGCACCAGCGCCTCGACACCGGTCATCGCATGCGTCGCCGCATCGATCAGCGGCTGGTAGGCGAGCGTCAGGTCGCCGCTTTCGATGGCGATCCGGAGATCCAGCTCCAGCGCATTGCGCTGCTCTCGATCGGCGTCCATCGACGGATCGTAGAGCGTCATGCGCGCGCGGCCGGCCTCCTTCGCCTTGTACATGGCAAGGTCGGAACGGCGCACCAGCTCCTCACGCCCGATCGTCCCGGAAGGCGACATGGCAATGCCGATGCTTGCCCCGACGACGACGACACGGCGACCGATCTCCAGCGGCTCGACAAGAAAATCGAGGATCTGCTCGGCAAGCTGCAGGGCGGCGGCATTCTCGCTGTCGGAGAGAAAGGCGATGGCAAATTCATCGCCGCCGATGCGGGCGAGAACCGCACCTTGCGGAATGAGCACAGCGAGCCCGGCCGCGACCGCCCGGATCAACTGGTCGCCGGTGCCGTGGCCATAGCTGTCATTGACTTCCTTGAAGCCATCGAGGTCGAGATAGAGAAGCAGCACGTTGCGCTTGGTCTGGCGTGCTTCGACGACAAAACGATCGACGGCGAGCCCGAGACCGTCGCGATTGGAAAGGCCGCTCAGCCTGTCGCGCAGCGCCTCCTCGCGAGCGCTGTTTTCCTCCGCCTTCAGGCGGCGGCCGGCAAGCCAGCCGATGACCAGCAGCACCACGAAGAACAATCCGACGAGGCCGAGCGCCTGGATGACCATCGGCCGCACCTGCGCATAGCCGATATCGCCGGGTGAACGCGAGATCCACACGAGCTTGCCGAGCGTTGCCCCCGTCGGATCGACGATCGGGACGAGGTAGTCGGCCGCAAAACTCGGCGGCGCCAGCCTCAGCCCGCCGATGACATAGGTCTGGCCGAGAGCGGTCACCCTGTCGTCATCGAGATGGCGGGCGAAAACGAGATAGCGCTGCTGGCCGGCGGGCACATCCAGCGCACCGGACTTTTTCCGGACCAATGCCACACCGACGGCGGCTATGCCCCGTTTGGTGGTGACGAAACCGATCGCCTGAGGACGATCGGCCTGGCCGGCCGCCTTCACCGTGTCGAAGAGGGTCCAGAGCGAAGGCGCGAAGAAATCCGTGAGCGACTCCGCCATCGGTTTGCCATCGCGATACGCCATGATCGCCTTCTTCTCGGCATCGATGACGATCGCCATGTCGAAAAGCGAACTGTTGACCGACATCTCGCCGTAGTTGCTCACCGTCCAGGCCATACCGTCGGCTGCGTAGACGTTGACGGCGGCGTCATCCCAGGCGGCGTAATCGTCAAGCGTCGCGCCGAGCTGATCCTCGAAGGTCTTCAACGCGCCGATCGTCGTTTCGCGCGAGCGCTCGTCATCGAGAACATTGGAATTTTCGGCCACACGTTCAAGCGCCGTCAGCACCATGATGGTGACGACTGCGACGATGACCGCGAAGGAGAAAAGCACGCCCGTGACGGTGATGTGACGGCCTATTCCCGATCCCTTGCTCTGCGACTTTCCGGCTGTCTGCATTACGACTCCCTGACCGTCGGACTTTGCCAGCCAAGGGTTCAAAAACGTTTAAGCAACCGGCTGTTGCAGGCTTCTGACGAGCTATTTTTGTGTCGCCGCCTGAGGACGCGCCCCTAACCCGGCTTGTGATTGCCCTTCGGGAATTTGGCCGCAAGTTCGCGATACCATTTGCCGCTCTTTTTTACCGTGCGTACCTGGGTCTCATAATCGACATGGACGAGACCGAAGCGCATGCGGTAGCCTTCCGCCCATTCGAAATTGTCCATCAGGCTCCAGGCGAAATAGCCGCGTAGGGGATAGCCGTCCTTGACGAGGCCGGCAACGATTTCGAGGTGATCGCCGACATAGTCGAGGCGCATCGTATCGTCGACCTCGCCGTCGACGACATCGGTGTTGTCGCAGGCGCCATTCTCGGTGATGTAGCATTCCGGCAGCTCGTAGCGGCGGTAGAGGTCCTCGACCGAGAGCTTCAGGCCCGGCGCATAGATTTCCCAGCCGATATCGGTCTTGACGTCGCTTGCCGGCGGCGCTTCCACCGTCCAGGGGAAATCGCCTTTGCGTTCGGCATCGTCGGTGACCCGCTCGGGCTTATAATAGTTCAGGCCCCACCAATCGAGTTTCTGGCTGATGAGCTTCAGGTCGCCATCCTCGATGACGGGCATGCGGTCGCCGAGCGCCGCGATGAATTCCTGCGGATATTCACCCTTGAAGACGGGATCGAAGAAAGCGCCGTTGTGGAACTGATGCGCACGCTCGCCGGCGGCAAGATCGGCTGGGCTATCGGAGCCAGGAATGATCGAGGCGGCATTGAGGACAAGCCCGACCGGCACGTTGGGGGCTTCCGAGCGGATCGCCTCGACGCCGAGACCGTGGGCAAGGTTCATGTAATGCATGGCATGAAGGGCGGCCTGCATGTTGCGCTCGCCGGGAGCATGGATGCCGTAGAGGTGGCTGAGCCAGACGATGCACCAGGGTTCGTTGAAGGTCGCGACCCGGTCGAGGCGATCGCCAAGGCGGCTCATCACCGTCTTGGCATAGCGCTGAAACGCATAGGCAGTCGAGCGCGCAGTCCAGCCGCCCTCGCCGGCGAGCAACAGAGGCAGGTCCCAATGGTAGAGCGTCGCAAAGGTCTTGATGCCGCGCGCCTTGCAGCCGTCAACCAGCCGGTCGTAGAAATCGAGGCCGGCCTCGTTCACCGGACCCGTACCGTCGGGGATAATGCGCGGCCAAGCGATCGAGAACCGGTAGGCTTCGACACCCATCTCCTTGATGAGATCGAGGTCCTGCTCCAGGCGATTATAGTGATCGCAGGCGATATCGCCGTTATCGCGATTATGGACACGGCCGGGCATATTGCAGAAAGCATCCCAGATGGATGGCTTGCGGCCATCGGCCTTGCTGGCGCCTTCGATCTGGAAGGCGGCGGTGGCGACGCCGAAGGTGAAGTCGCCGGGAAAGCGCTCTGCGAGTTTCTTCGGATCGATCATCTGTAAATCCTATCTCTAGGTTGAGGCCGTTTGCCGGGATTTAGCCAAGCGTGAAGGCAAAGTACAGGTCGGCGTCGAGAAAAACTGCAACGTTGCAGGAAACGCCTACTTCTCCACCCTCCCCCACTCATAACGGCAATGTCAGCAGTCGTGACTTGCTGTTGGGACCACGACCTTTACACGGGAAATGGCATCACAAATATGAAAGGAATCCAATGCTGTCTTCGATCCATCTGCTGCAGCCCCATCTGCTGAGCTTGCTGCGCATTGTCTCGTCGCTTGTGCTTTTCAGCTACGGAACGCAGAAGATTTTGCATTTTCCGATTGCGGCAAGCGTGCCGCCCGTCGGCTCGCTTTCCTGGGTTGCTGGGCTTATCGAACTCACGCTCGGCTTCCTGGTCCTGGTGGGATTCCAGACCCGTATCGCAGCCTTCGTGCTCTCGGGCCTGATGGCCTTCGCCTATTTCATCGGGCATGCGTCGAAGGGCATCTATCCCGCCCAGAACGGCGGCGTGGCGGCAATCCTGTTCTGCTTCGTGTTTCTTTATCTGGTGGCGGCAGGTGCCGGACCGTTGAGCGTCGACAACCTGCTAAAGCGTGGCCGCACTGCAGCGGCCTGATCAGAAATAAAACAAAAACGCCGAGGCGACTTCAGACGAGGTCGCCTCGGCGTTTTTCATTGGGCGACGGCAATGACGCGGATCATTAAATTCAGAGCTTGACCCAGGCGCCATTCTTCTTCGAAGACGCGACGCAGGCTTCGACGAAGGCCACACCCTTCACGCCGTCATCGACGGTGGGGTAGACCACTGCCTTGTCGACGGCCTTGCCCTTCTTGCGGGCGTTGATCGCATGCGCGGCTTCGGTATAGATCGTCGCAAAGGCTTCGAGATAACCTTCCGGATGCCCTGATGGCACGCGCGTGACACGACCGGCAGCAGCGCCTGAACCGGCGCCGCCCCGGGTGATCAGCCGCTTCGACTCGCCGAACGGCGTGTACCACAAGTAGTTTGGGTCCTTCTGGGTCCATTCCAGCCCGCCCTTGGTACCGTAGACGCGCACCATCAGGCCATTTTCATGGCCGGGCGCCACCTGGCTGCACCAGAGCATGCCCTTGGCCGGCTTCTCAGAGCCCTTCGCCTTGAAGCGCAGCATGACATGCGCATTATCGTCCAGCCGGCGGCCCGGAACGAAACTGTCGAGATCGGCGGCGAGGCTGTCGAGCTCCAGGCCGGTGATGAAGGCGGCGAGATTATAGGCATGCGTGCCGATATCGCCGGTCGAGCCGCCGACGCCGGACTGCGCCGGATCGGTGCGCCAGGCGGCCTGCTTCTGGCCGGTTTGTTCAACCGCTTCCGTCAACCAGTCCTGCGGATATTCGGCCTGGACGACGCGGATGTCGCCGAGTTCGCCATTCGCGATCATCTCGCGCGCCTGGCGCACCATCGGATAGCCGGTGTAATTATGCGTCAGCACGAAGAGCGCCCCGCTCTCGTCGGCGACCTTCTTCAGCTTCTTCGCATCGGCAAGGTTGGATGTCAGCGGCTTGTCGCAGATGACATGGATGCCGCGCTTGAGGAATTCCTTGGCCGCATCGTAATGCACATGGTTCGGCGTGACGATCGCCACCGCCTCGATGCCGTTCTTCAGCTTCGCCTCGCGGATCGCCATCTCGCGATAGCTGGAATAGGTCCGCGACGGATCGAGGCCGAGGTCGCGGCCGGATGCGATCGCCTTGTCGGCCGAAGCCGACAGCGCGCCGGCGATGAGATCGTACTGATCGTCGATGCGTGCCGCGATACGGTGCACCGCGCCGATAAACGCGCCCGCGCCGCCGCCCACCATGCCGAGCCGGATGCGCGGCTCGCGTGTCTGTTCGGTTGATGCTTCAATTGCCATTGATTCCTCCTGAAATTAAACTTGGTGCGGATTCGCCCCTCATCCGGCTGCCGCCACCTTCTCCCCGTAAACGGGGCGAAGGGACTGTGTCGCACCCTCTCCGTTCCCCGCTCGCTCTCGCAAGGCACGTCCCCTCTCCCCGTCTTTTACGGGGAGAGGGTTAGGGTGAGGGGCAAGAGCCACCAACCGGTGTGTGCTGTTAAGAAAGCCCCAGCATCCGCCGGTTCGCAGCCTGATCCGTGCCGCTACCGGCAAAATCGTCGAAGGCCTTTTCCGTGACGCGGATGATATGGGCGGCGACGAATTCGGCGCCTTCGCGGGCGCCGTCTTCCGGATGCTTCAGCGCGCATTCCCATTCGACCACGGCCCAGCCGTCGAAATTATTCGCCGTCATCTTCGAGAACACCGCGCCGAAATCGACTTGGCCGTCGCCGAGCGAACGGAACCGGCCGGCGCGTTCGACCCAACCTTGATAGCCACCGTAGACGCCCTGGCGCCCGGTCGGATTGAACTCCGCATCCTTGACGTGGAACATCTTGATGCGGTCCTTGTAGATGTCGATGTTGTCGAGATAATCGAGGCACTGCAGGACGTAGTGCGAGGGATCGTAGAGCATGTTGGCGCGCGGATGGTTCTTCACCCGCTCCAGGAACATCTCGAAGGTGATGCCGTCATGCAGGTCCTCGCCGGGGTGGATCTCGTAGCAGACGTCGATGCCGTTCTCGTCCGCATGGTTGAGGATCGGCGTCCAGCGACGGGCGAGTTCGTCGAAGGCAGTCTCGACCAGACCGGCAGGACGCTGCGGCCAGGGATAGATGAAGGGCCAGGCAAGCGCGCCGGAGAAGGTCGCATGCGCCTTGAGCCCGAGGTTTTTGGATGCCGTCAGCGCCATCTTGACCTGCTCGACTGCCCATTCCTGACGCGCCTTCGGATTGCCGCGCACCTCCGGTGCAGCGAACCCGTCGAAGGCTTCGTCATAGGCCGGGTGAACGGCGACGAGCTGGCCTTGCAGGTGAGTGGAGAGTTCGGTGATCTCGATGCCGTTTTCGCGAGCCTTGCCGGCGAGTTCGTCGCAATAGGCCTTGGACGTGGCAGCCTTCTTCAGATCGATCAGCTGGCTGGCCCAGGTCGGCACCTGGACGCCCTTGTAACCGATGTCGGCCGCCCATTTGGTGATCGCGTCCCAAGAGTTGAAAGGAGCAGTATCGCCCGCGAACTGGCCAAGGAAAAGGCCGGGGCCCTTGATCGTCTTCATGTCAGATTCCTCCCTGAATATCGACCGTAAACGTTTCTGAGATGTTGTAGCACGCTATTTGGCGGGAGCAAGGCGCCTCCTCGCCCTTGGCTCGTGATTTGGCGCGAGGCCAGATGCGATATGGCTGCGAGCTAATCACGATGGGCTTTGGCGGGCAAGAGGTACGTGCAGCATTTTCGGCCAGCCACTGTATGGAAGCATAAAAAATGCGCCCATCCTTTCGAATGGGCGCATGTCTCAAGTCGATGGATTAGAACGGCGAATCCGGGAAATAGAAGTCCTTGGCATTCTCCTTGGTGACGAGCGTCGCATCGAGAATGTAGCTGCCATGAACCGGGACCTGATCGTAGAGGGCTGCCGCCGTCAGCTCCATCGCCGTGCCGACCATTGCCGGCGGATAGAGAACGTCGACCGGGATCAGCTTGTCGCCGTCCATGACCTTCTTGACCATGTCCTTGGAGCCGGCGCCGGCGACGACATACTTGATGTCGGTGCGCTTGGCCTGCTCGATCGCCTGCAGTACGCCGACGGCCATGTCATCATCCTGGCACCATACGACGTCGATCTTCTGGTACTTGGTCAGGTAGTCCTGCATGACCTTGAAGGCATCGTCGCGGTTCCAGTTGCCGTATTGGCGGTCGAGAACCTTGACGTTCGAGCCGGCAATGCCCTTGTCGAAGCCGTCCTGGCGCTGCTGGTCGATCGGGATCGGCAGACCGCGGATGATCACCACTTCAGCGTCCGGCGTCGTGTCCTTGATGTACTTGCCGGCGACTTCGCCGAGAGCCGGATTGTTGCCGGCGACATAAAGGTCGCGCACGGAATTGTCGTTGTTGCTCGGCGCACGGTCGACGAGGGCGACGAACTTGCCCTTGCCCTTGACTTCCTTGATGGCATTGACGAGCGGATCCGGATCCGACGGCAGGATGACGAGGGCGTCGATGCCCTGCGTGTCGAGATCCTGCACCGCGTTGGCCTGGCTTGCAGCGTCCGGCGAGGTCTTGACGATGACATTGAGACCGGGATGTTCGGCCATCAGCAGCTTGGCGACACGTTCGGCATGGAACACGACGCCCGACGTCCAACCGTGGTCGGCGGCTGGAATGGATACGCCGATCGTGAATTTCTTGTCCTGGGCGTGAGCGACGCCGGCGAACGTCACCGCCGCAACCGCCAGGCCCAACATCAATTTACGCATTCTATTTCCTCCCAATAACTTCAGGGACTTTTCCATACGGGACCGGACGCCCTGTAAGCCCGGTCAATTCATGATTTGCCAATTTATGATTTACGCACCAGCGAGCGCTGGACGAACATGGCGATGATGATGATCGCACCCTGGATGGCGCCGATCAGATACTCGCTGATGAAATTCGAAAGCAGCATGATGTTGCCGACGAGTTCGAGAATGAAGGCGCCGCAGATCGTGCCCCAGACCCTGCCCGCGCCGCCCTTCAGCGCGGTACCACCGACGACGACGGCCGTAATCGCCTGCAGTTCCCACAGGATGCCCGTCGTCGCCGACGTCGAGCCGAGACGGGGAACGTAGAGCAACACGGCAATGGCGACGCACAGCCCCTGGATGACGAAGGCGATCGTCCTGACGCGATTGACCGCGATGCCCGAATAGCGAGCGACATCGCTGTTCGATCCGACCGCGACGACATGGCGCCCGTAGCGGGTGCGATAGAGGATGAAGGCCGCAACCGCCGTCACCGCCAAAATCACCGCAATCGGCACCGGCACGCCGGCGATATTGCCGAAATAAGCCGGACGATAGAGCGTCTGGATATCGGCGGAGCGAAGCGTGATCGCGCCGCCCTGCGACAGCCATGTCGTCAGGCCGCGATAGATGCCCATTGTGCCGAGCGTCGCGATGAAGGGCTCGATCCTGCCCACCGTCGTGATCAGGCCGTTCGCCAGGCCGCAAAGCGCACCGGCGACGATCGTGAAGACGGCCGCGACCGTCAGCATCAGGGCCGGGTTTTCGATGGCGCCCGAATTCATCAGCAGGATCATCAGGCTGGCGACGAAGGCCACCATCGAGCCGACCGACAGGTCGAGATCGCCTGCAGATATCACGAAGGTCGCACCGACCGCGATGATGGCGATGAAGGCGCTGCGTGTCGCGACATTGGCAAGGTTGGTGATGCCGATGAAATTAGGATTGACCAGGGCTCCGACGATCAGCAGCAGTGCCAGGGCGACAAAAGGCGCGACTGCACGCAGGTCGACATCCCGCCAGGATCGGCGCCGGATTTCCCTGGTCTCCTCGTTGACACTCATTTCCAAAACCAACCTCCCGCCCCATATTTTCTGGGCATCTTATGTGTCGTCCTGATCGGCGAAGCCTGCTTCAGCCCTCAGGCGGCCGCCTTCTTCTTGAGCCCGGCGGCGTAACGCATGATCTCCTGCTCGGAAATCTCGTCTCCCTCGAGCACGCCGACGATACGCCCTTCGCGCATCACCGCCACTCTGGTGCAGAGGCCGATGACCTCCGGCATCTCCGACGACACGACGATGATCGACCGGCCGTCCCGGGCGAGTGCCGAGATGAAATGATAGATCTGCTGCTTGGTGCCGACATCGATGCCGCGCGTCGGCTCGTCGATGATGATGATGTCAGGCTCGGTCTCCATGACCTTGGCAAGCAGCAGCTTCTGCTGGTTCCCACCCGACATGCGGCCGGCGACGATATTGCCGTCACGAACCCTGATGTCGAAGCGGCGCTTGGCCTTTGCCATTGCGGCCGCTTCACTGCCCGGGCTGAGATAGCCGTGACGAGCATGCCTTCCGAGCGATTGCAGTGTCAGATTGGTCACCATGCCGGAGCGCAGCAGCAGGCCTTTCGACTTGCGGTCCTTGGTCATATAGGCGAGCCCGCAGCGATTGGCGGCATGCACGTCGCCGGAGGGAACCGTTTCCCCCTTGATGATCACCTCGCCCTCGATACGGGTCCGCAACCCGGCGATCGCTTCCATCAGCTCGGTGCGACCAGAGCCGATCATGCCTGAAAAACCGATGATCTCGCCCTTGCGCACCTCGAAGCTCGCATCCTTCACATAGCCCGTCGACACCGAGGCGACGCTGAGGACGATTTCCTCGTCGACATCAGGCTCGACCTTGGCGGGATAGAGGCTGGAAAGTTCGCGACCGACCATCAACTGCGCGATCGATTCCCCGTCCAGAATGGATGTCGGCGATGTCTTGATCCACTGGCCATCCCGCAGCACGGTGACGCGGTCGGTCAACTCCATCACCTCGTCGAGCTTGTGGGACACGAAGACGAAGCTGGTACCCTGGTCGCGCAGCTTGCGAACCTGCTTGAACAGCATACTGGTCTCTTCCCGCGACAGCACGGCGGTCGGCTCGTCCATGAACACCACCCGCGCGTCGCGGCTGATTGCCTTGGCGATTTCGACCATCTGCTTGTCGGCGATGGAAAGCGTGCTGATCAGCGCATTCTCATCGACATGCGAACCGAGCACGTCGAGAACCTTGCGGGTCTCCGACCGCATATATTTGCGGTCAAGCACGCCGAAGCGCGTGACTTCGCGCCCAAGGAACAGGCTCTCCGTCACGGTCAGATGGTCGGCGAGGTTGAATTCCTGGTGGATGATGACGATGCCGAGCGCCTCGGCGGCGCCGTTGGGCGGCAGGACGACGGGCTTCCCATCGAGCAGGATTTCGCCGGAACTCGGCTGTTCGAAACCGGACAAAACTTTGACAAGCGTGGACTTGCCGGCGCCGTTTTCACCCATGAGCGCATGGATTTCGCCGGCGCGGAGATCGAAGTTCACGCTGAAGAGGACCTGCACTCCACTGAAGGATTTGCATATGCGCCTGGCGGACAGCACCACGGGTGCGGTGTCGGCGGTCTCCACGGTCATCTGGTCCTCCCCAAAGCGGCTCCCGGTCCGCTCTGGCGCCTTATGTAAACCTTTACATACATCATGTAAAGGTTTACATCGTTGATTTACACAGATCAGTTGAAGCCTGCCTTTGACCTCTCGACAAGTCTGTGTAGTGTCGCGGCGAAGACAGCCCAAGGCAGAGCTCAGTGTCGAATTCCACGCCCGCAACCATCGAAGACGTCGCCCGGATCGCCGAGGTCTCCATCGCGACGGTTTCCCGGGCAATCCACATGCCGGAAAAGGTCGCCAACTCCACGCGGCTCAAGGTCAACCAGGCGATCGCCATCACCGGCTATACGACCAACGCCATGGCGCGCAGCCTGAGGCTCGGCCGCTCCAACATGATCCTTGTGGTAGCGCCCGATATCGGCGATCCCAATTTCTCCAACATTCTCGTCGGGCTGGAGAACGAAGCGCGCGCGCACGGCTACGGCATCCTGATCGGCCACACGCAGAACGACGCCCAGCGCGGTCTCGAATATCTGAAATTCCTAAATTCCAACCAGGCTGCCGGGCTGATCCTCTTCACCGGCATCCTGCCCTTCGGGCATCAGACGATGACCGCGCGGCTGCCGCCGAGCGTCGGCGTTTTCGAGCCCGTCTTCAACGGCGGCATTCCCTATGTCGGCGTCGACGATACCGAGGGCGCTCGCAAAGCGGTGGAGCTGCTGCTGGCCGAAGGGCATCGCAAGATCGCCTTCATCGGCGATTCGCGCACCCGGCTTGCCTATACCAGGCGCCGTATGGGTTACGATGCCGGTCTCGATGCCGCCGGCATCCCGCCCGACAACAGGATCGTGCTGGAAGGCGACGGGACGATCGAAAGCGGGCGGCATGCGGTCGAACAGCTTTTCATGCGCGACACGCTTCCAACCGCCTTCATGTGCGTCAACGACCAGACGGCGATCGGCGTCATGGTCGGGCTCGGCGCGCGAGGCTACGACATTCCGCGGGATTTCTCGGTGACCGGTTTCGACGACGTGCCGCAGGCCGTCTTCATATCCCCACCGCTGACCACGATCCGCCAGCCGAGAACGGCGATCGGCAAGCAGGCAATGGCGCTGCTGCTGGAACTTCTGTCCGATGGCCGGCCGACCGAAACGGAAATCCTGCTGCGGCCGGATCTGGTGGTTCGAAACTCCGTCTCGGCGCCCTCGCGCAACTGGTCGAAACGGTAAACCAATAGAGGCTGAAGGTTTTGCGCCGTCGCCCGCTCGGAGAGGGTTGCGCCGGCGACCAATGGCCGCCGGCGCTGATCGTCAGACGTAACGGTTGACGACGTTCTCCAGCAGTTCCTGCTTGCCCGATCTTGGCTGCGGGTTGACGTCCTTGCTCTCGACCCAATGGGCGATCTCGTCCAGCGAATATTCGCCGCGGAAGAGCTTCTGACTTTCAGCCGAATCCCAGCCGGCATAACGATCGGCGAGCGGCTGCGACAGAGCCTTGTCCTCGATCATCTTGGCGGCGGCCTTCAGGCCGCGAGCGCAGCAATCCATGCCGCCGATATGACCGATCAGCAGATCCGCCGGGTCGAGAGACTGGCGGCGCAGCTTCGAGTCGAAGTTGGTGCCGCCGGTCTTGAAGCCGCCACCAGCCAGAACATGGTAGTAGGCGAGCGCCATTTCGGGAACATTGTTCGGGAACTGGTCGGTATCCCAGCCGGACTGGTAGTCGTTGCGGTTCATGTCGATCGAGCCGAAGATGCCGAGCGCATTGGCAAGCGCCAGCTCGTGCTCGAAGGAGTGGCCGGCAAGGATCGCGTGGCCCTGCTCGATATTGAGCTTCACCTCGTTTTCAAGACCGTGCTTCTTGAGGAAACCATAGACGGTGGCGACGTCGTAATCATACTGGTGCTTGGTCGGCTCCTGCGGCTTCGGCTCGATCAGGATCGTGCCCTTGTAGCCGATCTTATGCTTGTATTCGACAACGAGGTTGAGGAAGCGGCCGAGCTGGTCGAGCTCACGGCCGATATCGGTGTTGAGCAACGTCTCGTAACCTTCGCGGCCGCCCCAAAGCACGTAGTTCTCGCCGCCGAGCTTCTGCGTGGCGTCTATGCAGGTCTTGACCGTCGCAGCAGCGAAAGCAAAGACATCCGGATCCGGATTGGTGGCTGCACCCGACATATAGCGGCGGTGGGAGAAGAGGTTCGCTGTGCCCCAGAGCAGCTTGGTGCCGGTTGCGGCCTGCTTCTCGGCGAAATAATCGACGATCTCGTTGAGGTTTTTGGTGTTTTCGGCAAAGTTCTTGCCTTCCGGACGCACGTCGGCATCGTGGAAGCAGTAATAGGGCGAGCCGAGCAGCGAGAAGAATTCGAAGGCGACGTCAGCCTTGAGCTTGGCGGCCTTCATCGTGTCTTCGAACCAGGGACGCAGGAAAGTCTGACCGCCGAAGGGATCGCCGCCCGGCCAGGTGAAGGTGTGCCAATAGGCCACGGCAAAGCGCAGATGGTCTTCCATGCGCTTGCCCATGACGATCTCGTCCGGCTGGTAATGGCGGAAGGCCAGCGGATTGGTGCTGTCGGGGCCTTCGTATTTTACTTTCTGGATATCGCCGAAAAATCCGGTGCTCATGTTGGTTCTCCTTGGGTTCGTATCTTTTCGAAGTTCTGAATTGTTGGCCTACGCCAGAGCCCCTCATCCGCTTGCCGGCACCTTCTTCCGAGGGGAGAAGGTGGCCCGTAGGGTCGGATGCGGGGGCCGCTGGGCTCCAGTTCTCAATGCGCCAGCGACTTGATCGCCGGGTAAAGCGCCCGATAACGCTTGTAGGCATCCTCGTAAGCGCCGCTGAGTGCCGACGCCGGCTCGATCGTGCCTGCCGTCACCGGCGGCGTGCAGACCGCAATCGGATCCGCGCGCGTTGCCGCAATCAGGCCGAGGCGGGCGGCACCAAAGGCCGCGCCGAAATCGCCGTCAGCCGGCAGGTCGACCGGAACGCCGAGTGCGGTCGCGATCGACGCCAGCCAGTAACGCGAGCGCGAACCGCCGCCGATCGCCGTGACCCGGGATATGTCGGTGCCGGCCGAACGCAGCGCTTCGAGATTGTCGCGGATGGCGAAGGCGACGCCTTCGAGCACCGCCTGGGTAAGAACGACACGGCTGCTTTCATGTTCAAGGCCGATGAAGGCGCCGCGGATGACGGCATCATTATGCGGCGTGCGCTCGCCGGAGAGATAGGGCAGGAAGGTGACGCCGGTGGGAGCCTTCAGCGTCTCGCCGAGTTCGCCGGCGAGATCGGCGGCCGATTTGCCGGTCACGCCGGAATGCCAGTTGAGCGCGTCGGTCGCCGACAGAATGACGCCCATCTGGTGCCAGGTGTTCGGCAGCGCGTGGCAGAAGGCATGCACGGCGCTTTCCGGCTTCGGCAAATAGGAACCGTTGGCGGCAAAAAGCACGCCTGATGTGCCGAGCGAGACGAAGGCGGCGCCATCGCTGACCGTGCCCATGCCGCAGGCCGAGGCCGCATTGTCGCCGGCACCACCCGCAACGACGACATCACCTGATACACCCCATTGCGCCGCCAGTTCGGACCGCAGCTTGCCGGCCTGCTCGGTGCCTTCGACGAGCGCCGGCATCTGCTCCTCGGAAAGGTTGGTGGCGGCCAGCAGTTCGGAGGACCAGGCGCGCTTGCCCGTGTCGAGCCAGGAGGTGCCGGCCGAATCCGACATTTCCGAGATATAGTCGCCGGTCAGCCAGAGACGCAGATAGTCCTTCGGCAGAAGCACCTTGGCGATCTTGGCGAAGACATCGGGCTCATGCTTCTCGATCCAGGCGAGCTTCGGCGCCGTAAAGCCGGGGAAGACGATGTTGCCGGTGAGCGTGCGAAAGCGCGGATCGGCATCGAGTGCTGCGGCCTCGACGTAGCTGCGCGTGTCGTTCCAGAGGATGCACGGGCGCAGCACCTTGTCGGTCGCATCGATGAGCGTTGCGCCATGCATCTGGCCGGAAAGGCCGATGCCCTTGACCGCCGCCAGCTCCTTCGGATGTTTTGCCTTGAGGCCGGCGACAGCCCCTTCCGTGGCGCGCACCCAGTGGGCCGGCTCCTGCTCCGACCAACCGGAATGCGGACGCGACACGTCGAGCGAACCGTTGGCCGAGCCGACGATCTTCTGATCACCGTCGATCAGCATCGCCTTGACGCCGGAGGTTCCGAGATCGAGACCCAGATACATGTGGTATTTCTCCCTTTGCCGTTACGGCAGATTGTCTTTCAGGAATATGTCGAGGCGGATGCGCTCCTGCGCTTCGATGACGGCAAGCCCGTCCGCCTTGGCTTTCAGCACGCGGATGGCGCTACGCACCTCATGGCCGGCATCCTGGTTGAGGATCGCATCGATCGTATTGTCGATCAGTGCTGCGCGCGTATGGGCGGTCAGCTCGTGGGCAATCACGGTCAGTATGCGATCGACGGCCTTCTCCTTCAGCGCCCGGATCAGCCCGCGATTGCCGGCGCCGAGGCTGTAGACGCCAATGATGCTGGCATTCCCGAGCGCGTCGGCAACGAGCCTGTGGGCGACCTCCGGGTCGTCGCGGCCTTCGAGAACCGGCAGGATCGTAAGATCCGGAAATTCCTCGGCCATGACAGCGGTGAAGCCCTCCAGCCGCTCGCGATGGTCTCGCACCAGCATGGAACCGGCGAGCACGGCGATTTCGCCCTTTCGCGGCCCGAGGAATCGTCCGAGCAGGCGGGCGGCTGTGCGGCCGGCGGCGATATTGTCGACGCCGGCATAGTGATGGCGCAGCGACCCCGTGAGATCGGAAACCAGGGTGACGACGGGAAAGCGCTCGCGCACCAGCCTGTCGACGGCGGCGCGTACTTCGGGCGCATCGGTCGCAACCAGCGCAATGCCGCAGGGCTTTTCCCGGGAAAGCTCTTCGAGCACGGAGACGAGGGCGGCCGGATCGAAGGCCGGCACCTCGATGGTGCGGATATCGGTGCGCTCGGCCGACGATCGGAGGACTGCCTGGCGGATCTCGGCATTGAGCCCGTGCATGAAGGAATTATCGCTTGCCGGAAGGATGAAGACCAGCGGATAGGTGCGGCCCTTGGCAAGATTGGCGGCGGCGACGTCTCTGACATAACCGAGCTCGCGGATCGCGGTCTCGACCTTTTCCCGCGTGACGTGGCGCACACCGGGACGTTGGTTGAGAACCCGGTCGACAGTCGCCAGACTGACACCGGCGGCGGCGGCGATATCGTGAACGGTTGGCCTCATCATTCCTCCTGACGAGACCATTAGCGCCAATTTTGATGTACGTAAATCAAAAAATCGAACGGGCGGGTTTCCGCATCGTTTTCCCGGCATGTTCGCTTCGGACCGATCCGGTGGCGATGATCGACCTGATGACATAGCGGCCTGGAAACGGCAAACAAAAAGGCCCTCCGAAGAGGGCCTTTTCAAGGGGCGGCAGGCCGGAGGTCAGTGGCCGCCACCGCCTCCCCCGCCTTGCGGCGCGGGTTTCTTGATCATGGCGACACCGAGGATCATGGCAAGGAAGAGTGCGGTCAGGATCAGGAACACGTCACTGAAGGAAAGAATGATCGCCTGTTTGGTGGCAAGGCCGACCATCTGCTTGATCGCAACCGAGGCGCCATCCATGCCATAGGTGTTGAAGTTGGCGGCCATGTTGTTCATCTGGTCGATCGCTGCCGGATTGCCCCAGTCCATATTCTCCCGCAACCGCTCGTAGTGCACGTCCTGCCGGTTGGTCAGCACGGTATTGATGACGGCAAGGCCGACGGCGCCGCCGAGATTTCTGGTCAGATTGAACAGGCCCGACGCGCCGCGGATGCGCGAGGGCGGCATCGTGCCGAGCGCGATGTTGTTGATCGGCACCATGCACATCATCAGCCCGAAGCCGCGCAGGATCTGCGGGATGAAGAGCTCGTAGAAATCCCAATCCGCCGTCAGATGCATCATGATGAAGGTGCCGGCGGCGAAGCTGACGAAGCCGATCACCATCATCAGGCGCAGATCCATCTTGGTCGACAGCCGGCCGGCGATCGGCGCGGTGAAGAACATCGCAAGCCCGGAGACGAACATCGTCTCGCCGATCATCAGTGAATCATAACCGCGGATGCGCCCGAGATAGACCGGATAGATATAGGTGAGACCATAGAGGCCGATGCCCATGACGAAGGAAAACACCGAGCCGAAGGAGAAATTCCGGTTCGAAAAGGCCTTGAGGTCGACAACGGGGAAATCCACCGTGAAGGCGCGATAGAAGAAGACGATGGCTGCAACGCCGGAGGCAACCGCTGCGATGGTGATGAAACTGTCGTTGAACCAGTCGTTCGAATTGCCCTCTTCGAGCACATATTCCAGCGCGCCAAGGAAGACACCCATCGAGATCAGACCCCACCAGTCGAACTTCTTGAAGAGCGACAGTTCCGGCTTGTCGAAATCGATGAAGTTCCAGGTGACGATCGTGACGATGATGCCGGGCACGATGTTGACGAGGAACAGCCAGTGCCAGGAAAAGGCATGGCTGAGATAACCGCCGACGGTCGGGCCGATGGTCGGCGCCAGCGTCGCAATCAAGCCGATGATCGGCGAGACGATGCTGCGCTTCGACGGCGGGAAGATGGTGAAGGCTGCCGCAAACACCGACGGGATCATGCCGCCGCCGATGAAGCCCTGGATGACCCGGTAGACGATCATCTGGTCGATATTCGTCGCCGTCGCGGCAAGCGCGCTCGCCATGGTGAAGCCGGCGGCCGAGATCGCGAAAAGATAGCGCGTCGAGATGATGCGCGCCAGCGTACCCGAAAGCGGGATCATGATCACTTCTGCGATCAGATAGGACGTCTGCACCCAGCCGATCTCGTCGCTGCCGGCCGAAAGGCCGGCCTGGATCTCCGCAAGCGAGGCCGAGACGATCTGGATGTCGAGGATCGACATGAACATGCCGAGCACCATCGCGAAGAAGGCGATGAGCTTCTTCGGATCCATGCGCTCGTCGGCATGGGCGGGTGCCGTCGGCATCGTTCCCGCCGTTGCTGTCGCGCTCCCGGCCATCAGATCACCTCTGCCTTTCCTGAAGGCTTACTTGCTCGGCGCCGTACGGGTGTCGACGTCGACGACGACGCTCAGGCCCGCGCGCAGACGGCCGCTGTCGAGCGCATCCTGCGGCAGCGCGATACGCACCGGCACGCGCTGGATCACCTTGGTGAAGTTGCCGGTGGCGTTTTCCGGTGGCAGCAGCGAAAAGACCGAGCCGGAAGCCGGCGAGATCGATTCGACGGTGCCGACGATCGGATGATCGCTATAGGCATCGACTTGGACGTTGACCTTCGAGCCCGGCACCAGATGCTGGATCTGCGTTTCCTTGAAATTGGCGTCGATATAGAGCTGGCGCACCGGAACGAGCGCCATCAGGCGCTGGCCGGGAGAAACGAGGTCGCCTTCCTGGACGGAGCGGTTGCCGACAATGCCGTCATAAGGCGCCTTGAGCACGGTGAAGGAGAGGTCACGGACGGCCTTGTCGCGCGAGATCTCAAGCGAACGGACCGAGCCTTCGGCTTCCTTGCGCTGGGCCCGGAGAATGGTGATGTTGGCCTGTGCGGCGGTGATGTTGGCGTCGCCGCCGGCAAGATTGGCCTTGGCCTGGTCGAGGGCGATATTGGCGTTGTCGAGATCGGCGGCGGTGCCGACCGACTTCGCCTGAAGGTCGGTCTGGCGCTTCTGGGTGATCTCGGCACCCCGAACGGCCGCTTCGAGTGCCACCTTCTGCGCCTGCGCCTGCACGAGGCTCGCATTCGCACCTTCGATCTGCGCGTCGATACGCTGCAGCGAAAGCTGTTCGGTGACGATCTGGGCCTGGGCCAAGTCGAGGGCGTTCTGATAATCGCCGTTATCAAGCGTGGCAAGCACGTCGCCCGCTTTGACTTCCTGGTTGGCGACAACGTTCACCTTCGCGACGTAGCCCGTGACCTTCGGCGAAATCGTTGCGATATCGCCTTCGATATAGGCGTCGTCTGTCGACACCATGAAGCGGCCGTTCGTCCACCATTCGTAACCATACCAGCCGCCGCCCGCGAGAAGGGCAAGCACGACGATCGGCAGCACCGGGCTGCGGCGCTTCTTCGCAGCCGCGGGTGCGGCGACCGAAGCCGGTGCCGACTGTGCAGGAGCAGAGGGAACTTCGCGGGCTTCCGCCGTCGGAGCTTCTACAGCCGCGACCTCGGCCTTGACCTCTTCGGTCCCGGCGTTTTCGCTGACGATACGCGCGACGTTGCTCTTCTGGTTGCTAGACATAGCCACTTTACCGATCTGGAGTAAATAATCGAACTGAACGGTTCGGTTCAGTTGACTTAAACCTGTTTTATCGCCATATCAAGATGTATAGAACCAATCGGTTCGATTTCTTTTAGAGAACATGCGAAACCGTCAACACAGTTAAGAGGACATGACGCTGAAACCCGACCACGCCGCCGTATTCAGTCCTCCCGCTGCCGGAGGCCGATTTGCCGCAGGCGAAGATCCGGCCAAGCGCCAGCAGATTCTCGCCGGCGCCAAGCGCGTCTTCATGAAGATGGGGTTCGACGCCGCCAGCATGAACGACGTGACCCGCGAGGCCGGAGTCTCCAAGGGAACGCTCTACGTCTATTTCACCAACAAGGAAGAACTGTTTTCGGCGATGATCGAGACCGAGCGCGCCGCCTTCGTGGCGGCCGTGCGCACGGCGCTTGCCGAACATGACGACCCCGAAGCCGGCCTGTACGAATTCGGGATAAGCTTCGTCACCCATATGACCGATGAAAAGGTCATCAGCGCGATGCGCACCGTTCTCGGCGTTCGCGACCGCATGCCGGTGCTCTGTCAACGCTTCTTCAAAGGCCCGGAAAACCTGCGCACCATCATGCGCGATTTCCTGGAACGCCACATCGCCGAAGGCGCACTTGAGATCGACGACATCGATCTGGCCGCCGGTCAATTTCTCGATCTCGCCAGCGGTAGTTTCTTCAAGCTCCGCCTGTTCGGAAGCATGGAAGAGCCGCCGCCGCGTGACGAAATCGAGCGCGTCATCCGCGGCGCCATCCGGGTCTTCATGGCCGCTTACGGCGCACGCCGGCACGAGACCGTCAGACCGCATCCTTGACCGCCGCGTTCCATCGGCCAAAATTCCGCAATAGCGATCAAATCCGGTTGCCGGCTTTTCTTTAAGGAAGAAGCCGCAACCAGGAGAATAAGGATGAGCGCCGTCGGACGGGCGATCTGGTTCATCGAGAGCCATTTCGAAAGCGATATATCGCTGGAAGAGATATCGGAAGCAGCCGGATTGTCGCGCTACCATCTGTCGCGCGTCTTCGGGCTCGTCACCGGTCACTCGATCAGCGGCTATATAAGAGGGCGCCGCCTCAGCCGCGCCGTGCCGGCGTTGGTCGGCGGTTCATTCACCATTCTCGAGGTTGCGCTTTGCGCCGGCTACGGCTCGCACGAAGCCTTCACCCGTGCCTTCGGCGACCAGTTCGGCATGACGCCGGATGCGGTGCGCAGACAGGGGCACGCCCGTAACCTTACCTTGCTGGAGCCGATCAGAATGGACCCCGCCCACCTCAACGACATCGAACCGCCCCGCTTCGAAACCCTTCAACCGATGCTGTTTGCCGGCTTGCAGGAGACCTACCCCTATGGCGGCAATGCCGCCATCCCCTCCCTCTGGCAGGAATTCAATGCCCATTTCGGTCATATCTCCGGCCAGAAAGGCAACGTCGCCTACGGCATCTGCACCCATATCGATGGTGAAGCAGAGAAATTCCGCTATATGGCCGCGGTCGAAATTTCCGATGCCGGCGATCTGCCGGCCGATTTTGCAACGCTCAAGCTTCCAGGCCAGCGTTACGTCGTCTTTGCTCATCGTGGCCATGTCTCCGGCATTCCGGCGACGATGAACCGGATATTTGGCGCATGGTGGCCGACCTCCGGCCTGGAGCACGGCGAGACACCCGACATGTTCGAACGCTACGACGAGCGCTTCGACCCCTATACCGGCATGGGCGTCACCGAAATCTGGTTGCCGATCAGAGCATGATACCGAAAAGTGCGAGCGGTTTTCGGACGACATCCTGCTCTAACTCTTTAATTTAGAGCAGGATTCAAATTTAAGGCCGACCCGGCCTTAAATCCTGTTCTAGGGAATAAAAGTCACATCGGTTTCGTATACCCCCTTGCGGCGCTTGCCTGGAAGGCCGGCGACATTACATTGCGAGCGTCATTACTCATGTGACGCAAAGGGGATATATGCTGATGCAGGAAATCATGACGCTCATTCAGGATCCGGCCGCCTGGGTGGCGCTCATCACGCTGGTGGTGATGGAAGTCGTTCTCGGGATCGACAACCTGATCTTCATTTCCATTCTCACCAACAAACTGCCGCCCGAGCACCGGGAGAAGGCCCGCAAGATCGGCATCGGTCTTGCGCTCGTCATGCGTCTCGCCCTGCTCGGCACCATCGCCTGGATCGTGCAACTGACCGAACCGCTGTTTGAAGCTTTCGGCCACGGCTTCTCCTGGAAGGATCTGATCCTGATTGCCGGCGGTCTGTTCCTCGTCTGGAAGGCCACCAAGGAAATCCACCACAGCGTCGATCCGGAAGATCACGGCGAGGACTTCATCGCAAGTTCGGCCACGACAGGCTTTGCATCGGCCATCGGCCAGATCCTGCTGCTCGACCTCGTCTTCTCCGTCGACAGCATCATCACTGCCGTCGGCATGACGCCACATCTGCCGATCATGGTGGTCGCCGTCGTCGCCGCCGTCACCGTCATGCTTGTTGCCGCGACCCCGCTTGCCAACTTCATCGAGAGGAACCCGACGATCGTCATGCTGGCGCTCGCCTTCCTGCTGATGATCGGCACGACGCTGATCGCCGAAGGCATGGGCTTCCATGTGCCGAAGGGCTACGTCTACGCCGCCATGGCCTTCTCGGCGCTGGTCGAGGTGCTGAACATGTTCGCGCGCAACGCCCGCAAGCGAAAACGCGACGCCGCGCATTGAGGCTTGGGCTGGAGGGCGCGGCGGAACCGGCGCGCCCTCACGCATTGCCATCAGGCCATTCCTGGCGTGTTTTTCTTGACGCGCCCGGTTGAATATGGCCTAAGGCCAGCCGAACGGACGATCGGCGGATAGTGCGGGCGCATGCCCTTTTTCCGGCCGGTTTGCCGATGAAGCTATCTGCATCCTTCCGGCCGTGCGTCGCTTTCCCATGAAAGCCGTCCGGCATTCATTGACGGGCACACACAATGACAGTTTCCGGGACAGCTACCGGCGTCCGCGTCCGCATCGCTCCCTCGCCGACCGGCGAGCCGCATGTCGGCACCGCTTACATCGCTCTTTTCAACTACCTTTTTGCCAAGAAGCATGGCGGCGAGTTCATCCTGCGCATCGAGGATACCGATGCGACGCGCTCGACCCCGGAATTCGAATCGAAGGTGTTGGACGCCCTGAAATGGTGCGGGCTGGAATGGAAGGAAGGCCCTGATATCGGCGGCCCCTACGGCCCCTATCGCCAGTCCGACCGCAAGGAAATGTACCAGCCTTACGGGCAGGAATTGCTGGACAAGGGCCATGCCTTCCGCTGTTTCTGCACACCCGCGCGGCTGGAGCAGATGCGCGAAACCCAGCGCGCCGCCGGCAAGCCGCCGAAGTACGATGGTCTCTGCCTGAATCTTGCGGCCGAGGAAGTCACCTCGCGTATGGCCGCCGGCGAGACGACCGTCATCCGCATGAAGATCCCGGCCGAAGGCTCCTGCGACTTCACGGACGGCGTCTACGGCGATGTCTCCATTCCGTGGGATTCGGTCGACATGCAGGTGCTCGTCAAGGCCGACGGCATGCCGACCTATCACATGGCCAACGTCATCGACGACCATCTGATGAAGATCACCCATGTGGCGCGCGGCGAGGAATGGCTGGCTTCGGTGCCGAAGCACATCCTGCTTTATCGCTATTTCGACTGGGATCAGCCGGTCTTCATGCATCTGTCGCTGATGCGCAATGCCGACAAGTCGAAGCTGTCGAAGCGCAAGAACCCGACCTCGATCTCCTATTACTCCGCGCTCGGCTATATCCCGGAAGCGCTGATGAACTTCCTCGGCCTGTTCTTCATCCAGATCGCCGAGGGCGAAGAGCTCCTGACGATGGACGAGCTCTCCGAGAAGTTCGACCCGGCAAACCTCTCCAAGGCCGGTGCGATCTTCGACATTCAAAAGCTCGACTGGCTGAACGGCCGCTGGATCCGCGAGAAGCTCTCCGAGGAGGAATTCCAGGTGCGTGTGCTGACCTGGGCGATGGAAAACGACCGCCTGAAGGAAGGTCTGCGCCTATCGCAGACACGCATTTCCAAGCTCGGCGAGTTGCCCGATCTTGCCGGCTTCCTGCTGAAGTCCGATCTTGGCCTGCAGCCTTCCGACTTCGCCAAGATCAAGTCGCCGCCGGAAGAGATCCTGGAGATCCTCAACACCGTTCAGCCGGATCTCGAAAAGATCCTGGAATGGAACGTCGAGACGATCGAGGCGGAGCTGCGCGCGATCGCCGACCGCATGGGCAAGAAGCTGAAGGTCGTGGTCTCGCCGCTCTTCGTCGCCGTGTCCGGCTCGTCGCGCTCGCTGCCGCTCTTCGATTCCATGGCAATCCTCGGCCGGTCGGTCGTGCGTCAGCGCCTGAAGCTCGCCTCGCAGGCGGTCGCCGCCCTCGTCGGCTCGAAGTAAGAACAGTCAGAGGATTTCGACAATGGCTGACAACAAGACTGAAAACACCCTTTCCTCCGACGCGACGGAAGTGCGCGCTCAGAAGCTGAAGCTGCTGCGCGAGCAGGTCGGCGAGGTCTATCCGGCGCATTTCCACCGCACGATGACCAATGCCGAGCTCATCGCGAAGTACGAGAATCTGGAACCTGACGTCGAGACGCAGGATGTCGTCACTGTCGCCGGCCGCGTATACTCGTCGCGCAACTCTGGCATGTTCATGGACATCCACGATGCCGGCGGCAAGATCCAGATTTTCAGTCACAAGGACACGACCCCGGAAGAAGCCCGTGCGCTGCTGCCGATGATCGACATCGGCGACATCATCGGCGTCACCGGCATCGTACGCCGCACCAAGCGCGGCGAATTGACGATCAATGCCCAGAAGATCGAGATGCTGACCAAGTCGCTGCTGCCGATGCCGGAAAAGTGGCATGGCCTCTCCGACATCGAGCTGCGCTATCGCAAGCGCCATCTCGACATCATGACCAACGAGGATTCGAAGCTCCGCTTCCAGCAGCGCTCGAAGATCCTCTCCGGTATCCGCCGCTTCATGGAAAATGACGGCTTCATGGAAGTCGAGACACCGATGCTGCATTCGGTCTATGGCGGCGCCACCGCCGAGCCGTTCAAGACGCATCACAACACGCTGAAGCTCGACATGTACCTGCGCATCGCGCCGGAACTGTTCCTGAAGCGCACGCTGGTCTCGGGGCTGACCGACAAGGTCTTCGAGATCAACCGGAACTTCCGTAACGAGGGCGTTTCCACCCGGCACAATCCGGAATTCACCATGATGGAGTGTTACTGGGCCTATGCCGACTACGAGGACATCATGGACCTCGTCGAGCGGCTGTTCGAAAGCTTGGCGCTTTCCATTCACGGCACGACGGAATTTCCCTTCGGCGACAAGACCATGTCCTTCAAGGGCCCGTTCAAGCGCGTGCCGATGCCGGACGCCGTCAAGGAAGCGACTGGTATCGACTTCCGGGCCATCAAGACGGATGAAGAGGCCCGCGCCGCCGCCAAGGCTGCCGGCTTCGCGGTCGAGAAGGATTGGACCTGGGGTGAATGCCTCGCCTTCATCTTCGAAGAGAAGGTCGAGCAGACGCTGATCCAACCCTCGCACGTTACGCATTTCCCGAAGGATATTTCGCCTTTCGCCAAGGAAGTGCCGGGCGAGCCGCGCCTGGTCGAGCGTTTCGAGACCTATTGCAATGCCTGGGAACTCGGCAACGCCTTCTCGGAACTCAACGATCCCGAAGAGCAGCGCCGCCGCATGGTCGAGCAGCTCGAACAGGCGCATGCCCGCGGCGAAAAGGAAAAGCAGCTGGACGAGGAATTCCTCGACGCGATCGACCAGGGCATGCCGCCGGCAGGTGGCCTCGGCATCGGCGTCGACCGTCTCATCATGCTTCTGACCAATGCGCCGTCGATCCGCGACGTCATCCTCTTCCCGGCCCGCCGCAGCAAAACCGACTGAGAACAACATTCTTTAAATGAAAAACGGAGCGCCCGAAAGGACGCTCCGTTTTGTTTTAGGCAGACTGGTGAAAAACCGAGCCGATGGACCAAGACACTGTCAGCCGGCCCTTCAACCGGAATGACGTTATTTCGTTGGCTTGTGTCATGATCGCGCTCGTCACCACACTCAGATCATGTAGCCGCCGGCGACCTCGATCGTCTGCGCATTGATCCATGCGCCGTCGTCGGACGCGAGCATGGCGATGACGCGGCCGACATCCTCGGCTTCGCCGATACGGCCGAGAGCCGTCTGTGAGGCAAGCAACGCGGCGAACTCCGGGTTCTTGTCCAGTGCAGCGTCGGCAAGATTGGTGCGGATAGGACCGGGCGAGATAGCATTGGCGCGGATCCTGCGATCGCCGAACTCCTTCGCCTGATAGCGGGTCAACGTCTCAAGTCCGGACTTGAGGGCTGCATAGGGTGCAACACCTGCTGTTGCGACGCGAACGGAAGCGCTCGTTACATTGAGGATCACGCCGCCATCGACCATCAGCGGCAGCAAGGCCTGCGTCAGGAAGAACGGCCCTTTCAGGTGGACATTCATCAGAGCGTCGAACTGGTCCGTCGTCACCGTCTCCATAAGATTGAACATGCCGAAACCGGCATTGTTGACGAGGCAATCGAATGTATCCCGGCCCCAGTAAGTGGAAAGCAGCCTTTTAACCTCCGCCACGAAGGCCGGAAAGCTGTCGGCATCACCGACATCGAGGGCAAGCGCAACGGCCTGACCGCCTTCTGCCTTGATCGCGGCGATGACTTCATCCGCACCTGGTTTGTGGCTGTTATAGGTGAGAATGACACCCATGCCGCGCCTTGCGCATTCCTGCGCTGCCGATTGACCAATGCCACGGCTGCCGCCGGTAATGATTGCGATTTTCATCTCTGTCTCCTTTGCTTCGATGGCCGGAAGCTATGGGAAACAGCCGGCCTGCACTCCGCCGGAAACTGCCTCGTTCTTGCCTATTCCTGCTTTTGCCTTGCGCCGTGTCACTTGCTGGGTCAGGATTTCGGCATGCAAACAATGCTCGAAGAGATGCGCCGCTTGACGGCCCACGCTGAGAACCGCCCGACGGAAACCGGCATACCCGGCATACTGATGGTCAAGGGGGAGATCCCCGAACACAAGCTCGGCGCCGTTTATGAGCCAATGGTCAACCTCATTCTTGATGGCAGCAAGACGCTGACGATTGCCGGGCAGGACTATTATTACGATCCAGCGAGCTACTTCGTGATATCGATCGATGTGCCGGCGACGGGCATGGTGCAGCAGGCAGGTCCCGACCGGCCCTATATCGGCGTCAGCCTATCGCTCGATCCGGCAAGGGTCGCAGCGCTTCTCCTGGATCTTCCGCCGCAATCCTACCAGGAGGGACAAAGCGGCGGCTATTCCGTCTGTCGCATGACGCCGGAACTTCTGGGTGCCTGGCTGCGGATGCTGCAACTCATGGAGCGCCCGCAGGATATCCCTGCCCTTGCCCCGGCCTACGAACGCGAAATCCTCTATCGCGTGCTGCAGGGACCGCAGGGCCGGATGCTGCGCGATATCGCAGCACCCGATAGCGCCCTGTCGCGGATACGGCTCGCCATTCGCTGGGTTCGCGAGCACTATGCCGAAGCGGTCGAGGTCGAAAAACTCGCCGCCCTCACTTCCATGAGTGTCTCGGCTTTTCATCGCCATTTCAAGGCTGTGACGGCGATGAGCCCGATCCAGTTCCAGAAGCGTATCCGCCTGCTGCAGGCCCGCCAGCTTCTGATTTCCCAATCAGGAAACGCCTCCTCGGTCGCCTACTCGGTGGGCTACGAGAGCGCCTCGCAATTCACCAGGGAATATGCACGCTTCTTCGGCCAGCCGCCGGCGCGCGACGCCTCGCTGATAAGGGAAAATATCAGGCCTGCCGCCTGATTTTTTGGGTTTAGTGCCCGCTCTTGGCCGGCGGTTTTTCTGCGGGAGCGGCTGCATCCTTGGCAGCCTGCTCCTGACCAGACGGTTCCTTGGTCTCCGGCGCTGCGCCGTGTCCGCCAGCTGCTGCCTTGCCCTCACCCTTTGTGGAAGCAACCGCGACCGGGTCGACGCAATCCTCGGGATCCTTGAAAGCGGCACTGATCATGGCGATCTCGTCGAACGGCATCTCTATCCGCTCGCCGAAGAACAGCCCGTTTTCGCTGGCCTTGCCGTCGTAGTAGCGCGCTGTATAGGACTTGTCGTCGAGGCCCGGAACGGTCTTGTCGGGATGCGGGATATAGACGACATCGGCGCCGATCGCCCGGCCGCGAATATCGGCGCGCATCGTCGGTCCGTTTTCGTCGAGCACCACCACCTGCACCAGATCCGGCTTCTGCGCGGCATAAACCGCCTGAGCGACACGAAGCGCGGTCTTGACCCGCGTCATCCCGTCGGTCGGTTCGGTCTTGATATATTTGCGCACCCAGACATGATCCTGCTTGCGGATCGTCACCAGGTTGACGTCACTGCATTCGAGCCCGTAGCCACCACCAGTTGCACCGATCAGCCTGTCCTTGCCGACATAGACCGCGGCACCGCCGGACACGCCCATGAGAAGAGCGACTCCGCCAATGATGATTGCCAATTTCCGGGAAGGCCGGAATATGCGCAGTAAGGCCTTCACGCCAACTGCTCCGCCATCTGAAACTCCAACGCAGGACAAGTGCTGAGAAAGCTAAGGAAATGACGTTTCCGAAAGTTTAAGTGGGCATGCGAAGCCCGCTCCATTTTAGGAAAATACCAAAAAAGGTCCGCTTTTTCCGACCGCTTGCCACGGCCCGTTCCGCCATGCTCTAAAACCCCATGGCCTTCACGCTTCGCCAGGTTCAATATTTTGTCGCCGTCGCCGAACAGGGTTCGGTGACGCGAGCCGCACAGAACCTTTCGATCTCGCAATCCTCGGTGACGGAAGCGCTGAAGGAGCTCGAAACCGACCTCGGCGTCGCGCTCTTCGAGCGCCATCCGCGCGGCCTGACAATCACCCATAACGGCCACCAGTTCTTACGTCATGCGACGAAGATCCTGGCCTCCGTCTCCGATGCACGGACCAGCTTTTCCGGCCAACAAAGCGCCCTCTCCGGCACATTGAACATCGGCGTCACCTCGCTTGTCGCCGGCTATGTGCTCTCCGATCTCCTGGCGCGATACCGGCGCGCCTGTCCGGGCATCGAGGTCAGCGCCATCGAGGACAATGGCGGTTACCTCGAACATCTCCTGGTCGGCGGCGAACTTGATGTTGCCGTCATGGTGATATCAAACCTGCGCGACCGCATGGCGCTGCAGGCGGAAATCCTCGAAACCTCGCCCTATCGACTATGGCTGCCGATGGGCCATCCGCTGGTGTCGGCCGACATCATCTCGGTCGCCGACATCGCCCGCGAACCGCTGATCATGCTGACGGTCGACGAAATCGAGGAGAATACTGGCAAGCTGCTCTCAGCGCTCGGCGCCCGCCCGCATGTCGCCTTCCGCACCCGCTCGGTGGAGGCGGTGCGCAGCCTGGTGGCAACAGGCGCCGGCGTAGCCCTGCTTCCCGATCTCGTCTACCGACCATGGTCGCTGGAAGGCGACCGCATCGAGAGCCGCGACGTCTCGGGGTCGCTGCCCGTCGTCCAGGTCGGCATGGTCTGGCGCAAGGGCTCCAGCCTGCCGCAGGCGGCGCGCGATTTCGTCGGTATCGCCGAGAGCTTAAGATCCGGGCGTATCCGCTGATATCGGAATTTCCGATACCGTCTTTCTGATAAATGAATTTGCGAAAGCGGCTTTTTCGCGTCACCTTTTCATCCGGGAACAAACCGCCACAGAAGTGGCAAACCGGGAGACGGATGATGACGAATCTGTTGAAATCCTGCACGGCAGCGCTCGCCTGCCTGAGCTTCGCAACGCAGGGAATCGCCGCTGAACCGCTGAAGGCCTTGGGCAAAGGCGAAGGTGCGGTCAGCATCGTCGCCTGGGCCGGCTATATCGAACGCGGCGAAACCGACAAGAACTACGACTGGGTCACCGATTTCGAAAAGGAGAGCGGCTGCAAAGTTTCCGTCAAGACCGCCGCCACCTCGGATGAAATGGTGTCGCTGATGAACGAGGGTGGCTTCGATCTCGTCACGGCATCGGGCGACGCCTCGCTCCGCCTCATCGCCGGCAAGCGTGTCCAGCCGATCAACACCGATCTGATCCCGAGCTTCAAGACCGTCGACGAGCGCCTGCAGAACGGCCCGTGGTATACGGTCGGCGGCGTGCATTACGGCGTGCCCTATCTCTGGGGGCCGAACGTGCTGATGTACAATACCGATGCCTTCAAGGACAAGGCGCCGACCAGCTGGAACGTCGTCTTCGAGGAGCAGACGCTGCCCGACGGCAAGTCGAACAAGGGCCGCGTCCAGGCCTATGACGGCGCGATCTACATCGCCGATGCCGCCATGTATCTGATGGCCCACAAGCCGGATCTCGGCATCAAGGATCCCTACGAGCTGAACGAGGACCAGTACAAGGCCGCCCTCGACTTGTTGCGCGGCCAGCGCAAGCTCGTCTCCCGCTACTGGCACGATGCAATGATCCAGATCGACGACTTCAAGAACGAAGGCGTCGTCGCCTCCGGCTCCTGGCCTTTCCAGGTGAACCTGCTGCAGGCCGACAAGCAGAAGATCGCCTCCACTTTCCCGGATGAAGGCGTCACCGGCTGGGCCGACACCACCATGCTGCATGTCGACAGCGAACATCCGAACTGCGCCTATATGTGGATGGAACATTCGCTGAAGGCCAAGGTCCAGGGCGACGCCGCCGCCTGGTTCGGCGCCGTGCCCTCGGTTCCCGCCGCCTGCAAGGGCAACGAGCTGATGGGCGATAGCGGCTGCGCCACCAACGGCTTCGATCACTTCGACAAGATCAAGTTCTGGAAGACCCCGGTCGCCAAATGCACGACACAGAGCGAGTGCGTGCCGTACCATCGCTGGGTGTCGGATTATATTGGCGTGATCGGCGGACGGTGAACCGGGCCGGTCCACTTGGGTAAAGTCCCTCCCCAACGCCTTCCCACAAGGGAGGGCCTTGAATGGCACCGTCGAATCCTGCCGAAACACCAAGGTATTTGCAAATGGGTACGGCAGGTTAAGCCCCTCCCCCTCGTGGGGAGGGGTTTGGGGCGGGGTCGCATAAACCCAAGACCGCAGCCTCTCGAAAAGCAAAGAAGCCGGAGCCCCCCAATGACGTCAGCCGTCCGTTTCCAGCAGGTGTCGCGCCATTTCGGCCAGGTTCGCGCCGTCGACGGCGTCGATCTCGAGATCGCGCCCGGCGAATTCTTTGCCATGCTCGGGCCATCCGGCTCGGGCAAGACGACGTGCCTGCGATTGATCGCCGGCTTCGAACAGCCGACCGCGGGCCATATCCAGATCTTCGGCGAGACGGCTGACGGCGTTCCGCCCTATCGCCGCAACGTCAACACCGTGTTCCAGGACTACGCGCTCTTTCCGCATCTGAATATCCTCGACAATGTTGCCTATGGGCTGATGGTCAAGGGCGTCGGCAAGGTGGAGCGGATGAAGGCGGCAGGCGATGCCCTCGAGCTCGTCAAGCTGCCGGGCTACGGCGCCCGCCGCCCCGGCCAACTGTCCGGCGGCCAGCGGCAGCGCGTGGCGCTCGCCCGCGCGCTCGTCAACAAACCGAAAGTGCTGCTGCTCGATGAGCCGCTCGGTGCGCTCGACCTGAAGCTGCGCGAGCAGATGCAGGAAGAATTGAAGAGCCTGCAGCGCGCGCTCGGCATCACCTTCGTCTTCGTTACCCACGATCAAGGCGAGGCGCTGTCCATGGCCGACCGCGTCGCCGTCTTCAACGATGGCAACATCGTCCAGCAAGGCACGCCGCAGGATATCTACCGCTGCCCGAAGACCCGCTTCGTTGCCGATTTCGTCGGCTCGTCGAACGTCATCGCGCCTGAGCTGATGGCCTTGCTCGGCGGCGAGAAACGCTGGGCGAGCCTGCGCCCCGAGGCGATCCGGCTGGCAAGCGACGGCGTCGAGGCAAAAGTCGAAAATGCAAGTTTCCTCGGCGCCGCCACGCGTCTCAGCGTCGATCTCAAGGGCAGCCGGCTGCATGTCATGCTGCCGGCGGGCGCGCCGGTGCCGGATGTCGGCGCCGGTATCCGCCTTGCCTGGCAACCGGCCGATATCCACTACATGGATGATGCGGCATGACGGCGCTCACCATCACAGGCGGCAAGACATCGATCCTTCCGGGGCGTGGCGGTTTCTTCGGCCAACTGTCGGATGCCTTCTGGCGGCACCCGAAGCTGCTGCTCTTCCTGATGCTGACGCCGCCGCTGCTCTGGCTCGGCATCATCTATATCGGTTCACTGATAGCCCTGCTTCTGCAGAGCTTCTTCTCGATCGACGACTTCTCCGGGCTGGTGAATACCGAATTCACCCTGTCGACCTATGCCCAGCTGCTGAATCCTGCGAATTTCGACATCATCATCCGCACCCTCGTCATGTCGGCGCTGGTCACGCTCGCTGCCGCTCTGATCGGCTTCCCGATCGCTTACTATGCGGCGCGTTATGCGCAAGGCAAATGGAAGGCGCTCTTCTATCTCGGCGTCATGCTGCCGCTCTGGTCGAGCTATCTCGTCAAGATCTACGCCTGGAAGCTGATCCTCGCCAAGGAAGGCATCCTCACCTGGATCTTCGAGAAGCTCCATCTCGCCTGGCTGCTTGACGCGACCCTGAACCTGCCCGTCATCGGCGGCAATTCGCTTTCGGTGAGTTACCTCGGCACCTTCATCGTCTTCGTCTATATCTGGCTTCCCTACATGATCCTGCCGACACAGGCGGCCCTCGAGCGTGTGCCCGGCAACCTGATCGAGGCCTCGGCGGATCTCGGCGCCACGCCGCGCCAGACCTTCCGCACCGTGCTCCTGCCCTTGGCGCTCCCCGGCATCGTCGCTGGCTCGATCTTCACCTTCTCACTGACATTGGGTGATTACATCATCCCGCAGATCATCGGCTCGTCCAGGCTCTTCATCGGCCAGGCGGTTTATGCCCAGCAGGGAACGGCCGGCAATGTGCCGCTCGCCGCCGCCTTCTCCGTCGTGCCGATCGTCATCATGGCACTTTATTTGTCGCTCGCCAGGAAATTGGGGGCGTTCGATGCGCTCTGACCTCAAGAGATCGCCGCTGCCCCTGAAGATCGCCGCTGCCATCGGGCTGCTCTTCCTGCACCTGCCGATCCTGCTGATCTTCGTCTACGCCTTCACGACGGAGGAGAAGAGCTATCAATGGCCGCCGCCCGGGCTGACGCTGCAATGGTTTGCCGTCGCCTGGAACCGGCCGGACGTCTGGTCAGCACTCAGCCTTTCCGTGCAGGTCGCCGTCATCGCCACGGCGATCGCGCTGGTCCTCGGCACGCTCTGTGCCGCAGCCGTCAGCCAGACGAAGTTCTTCGGCCGCGAGGCGATCTCGCTGCTGGTCATCCTGCCGATCGCCCTTCCCGGCATCATCACCGGCATTGCGCTCCGCTCCGCCTTCAGCCTGTTCGACATCCCCTTTTCGGTCTGGACGATCGTGCTCGGCCACGCCACTTTCTGCGTGGTCGTCGTCTACAACAATGCGGTCGCCCGCTTCCGCCGCACCTCCGGCTCACTGATCGAGGCCTCGATGGATCTCGGCGCCGACGGCTTTCAGACCTTCCGCCATGTCATCCTGCCGAATATCGGGACCGCCCTTCTGGCCGGCGGCATGCTTGCCTTCGCGCTGTCTTTCGACGAGGTCATCGTCACCACCTTCACCGGCGGCCAGCAATCGACCTTGCCGATCTGGATGCTCGAAGAACTCATCCGCCCGCGCCAGCGCCCCGTCACCAATGTGGTCGCCATGGTCGTGGTGCTCGTCACCTTCCTGCCGATCCTGGCAGCCTATTACCTCACCCGCGATGGCGACCAGATCGCCGGCGCTGGCAAATAAAAGGGAGAACATCATGGATATCCAAATGCTGATCGGTTCCCGCTTCGAAAGAGGCACGGAGACGGAAGAGCACATCTTGAACCCGAAGACGGGCGAGACGGTGATCGACCTTGCCGAAGCCTCGCTCTCCCAGGTCGACGCCGCTGTCGATGCCGCCGAAAAAGCCTTCACAAGCTGGTCGCAGACGACGCCGGGCGAACGTTCCGGCTACCTATTGAAGATCGCCGATGCGATCGAGAAGGACGCCACAGGCTTTGCTACATTGGAGGCTTTGAACTGCGGCAAGCCGATCAATGCCGTGCTGAACGACGAGATCCCGGCGATCGTCGATTGTTATCGCTTCTTCGCCGGCGCCGTGCGCAACCTGCACACACCGGCGGCGGGCGAATATCTGCCCGGCCACACCTCGATGATCCGCCGCGATCCGATCGGCATCGTCGGCTCGATCGCGCCGTGGAACTATCCGCTGATGATGATGGCCTGGAAGCTGGCGCCGGCGATCGCCGGCGGCAATACCGTCGTCTTCAAGCCTTCGGAGCAGACGCCGCTGACGTCGCTGAAGATGGCGAAGCTGCTCTCCGAAATCCTTCCCGAAGGCGTCGTCAACGTCATCCTCGGCCGTGGTGAAAGTGTCGGCAACGCCCTGATCAATCACGCCAAGATCGGCATGGTCTCGATCACCGGCGATATCGCCACCGGCAAGAAGGTGCTGCAGGCCGCGGCCAAGACGGTCAAGCGCACCCACCTGGAACTCGGCGGCAAGGCCCCGGTCATCGTCTTCGACGATGCCGATATTGATGCGGTCGTCGCAGGCATCCGCACCTTCGGCTATTACAATGCCGGTCAAGACTGCACCGCCGCCTGCCGCATCTATGCCGATGCCAGGGTCTACGACAATTTCGTCGCCGATCTCTCCTCGGCCGTCTCGAGCATCCGCTTCAACCAGCCCGACGATACCGAAAATGAGATCGGTCCGCTGATCTCCAGGCGCCAGCGCGACCGCGTCGAAAGCTTCGTCGCCCGCGCTTCCGAACACAAGCACATGGAGATCACCGCCGGCGGCGAGGTTTCCGGCGACAAGGGCTTCTTCTTCACGCCGACTGTCATCGCGGGCGCCCTGCAGGACGATGAGATCGTCCGCCGCGAGGTCTTCGGCCCGGTCGTCTCCGTCACCCGCTTTACCGATGCCGACGAAGCCGTTGCCTGGGCAAACGATAGCGACTACGGCCTGGCCTCCTCCGTCTGGACCAAAGATATCGGCCGCGGCATGAAGACAGCCGCCCGCCTGCAATATGGCTGCACCTGGATCAACACACATTTCATGCTCACCAATGAGATGCCGCATGGCGGCCTCAAACAGTCCGGCTACGGCAAGGACATGTCGGTCTACGCGCTGGAGGACTACACCGCCGTACGCCACGTGATGATCAATCACGGCTGACAGACGAAAAGGCAAGGGTAGGAAATTCGACGCAATGCCCATCGGTAGCACCGGGAGGGTGCTCCCCGGAGATCGCCATTCCATTCAAACGACCTGGAACATTTTCCCGGTTACCGCGTCTTTCCCAAGCAAACGCAAAGGATGATGTCATGCTGAAATGGGCTCTGATATTTTTCGTGATTTCAATCATCGCCGGCTTCTTCGGTTTCTCAGGCGTCTCCGCAGCGACTGCGACGATTGCACGCGTTCTCTTCGGCATCGCGCTGGTGATCTTCCTGATCTTCCTTGTCCTTGCGCTGATGGCCGGCCAGGCGATCCTGTGAGCGGTCGCGGGGGCCGCTGTGCCTTGCGCTTGCGGCCCTCTCCGTCTGTGGTCGCCACAGCCCCTTTGCTCCTATCGCCTATTTCAACTCGGCTAGCAGAGCATCGGCACCTTTACGGACGCCCACCATGGAGGCATCCATCGCCGTGAAGCTGGCGCCGATATTCATCGCATTGGGATATTGCTTGGTGACATAGGAAGACAGGAGACGATTGCTCGCAGCATCATAGATCTCCACGGCATAATTCACCGAACCGGTCATCGAACCTTCTCTGCCGCGAGCGGCCTGGACGGTGTTGTACAATCCGCCTGCGACGTCGATGCGCGTGACCGTTCCGAGGACCGCAGTCGTTGCCTTGGCGCCCGTCAGCGTCAGATGCAATCTGAGAGTTGCCGGAGCGGTTGTGCTGACGACAGCAAAGCGCGTCTTCAATTTTTCCGTGAATTGACCCTGCATGTAATTGGCAAGGAATGCTTTGTCTTTTTCAGAGACCTTGCCAAACTGACTGTCAGGACCGTTATAGACGGTAACGGGATCGACAATGATCCGGTTGTACTGGCTCCAGTTGACTTTCGTCTGATAGCGATACGGCACGCGGCCGGTTCTATCCTCAGTGTTCGGCTGGAGCTGCGATGCCGAAGCAAGTCCGGAATAAACCGTGGGGTCAGGGGTCGTGCATGCGGCAAGGCTCGAACAGGCGAGCATCAGTGCGGCGCCGATTTTCAAATTTTTTATCAAGGACTTGGCTCCAGCTTTGGAAATGCCGAATGGCATAGGATCTGCTGGCACCGGTTTTATGGAATTCGAATGTTGCTGTGTTTGCTATGATATGCGGAAATGTTCGCGAGCCATCTTTTGCTGCGAAGGCAGCGCGATGCGTGACGACGCCACGACGGGCAGTAAGTCAATGTGACGAAGGGATCGACGGCGAGCCTCCGGGCTGGATCCCGTGAGGCGCGGGAAGATCGATTACGACGACCAAGCCGGTTGGCTTCCTGTCCAGTAACGTCAATTGTCCGTTGTGCGCTTTGGTGACAATTCCTTTGGCTATCGGAAGACCAAGCCCAAGCCCGGAACCGCCTTTGGCACCGATTTGGCGGGATTTGTCCACCTTGAAGAACGGCTCCAGAACTTTCGCCTTGGCCTCGTCGGTCAAACCAGGGCCGTTGTCGCCCACCGATATTTTGATCCCGCCATCGTCGCTCTCTTGCAGATCGATTTCGACTTGCTTTGCATAACGAGACGCATTGTCGACCAGATTGGTAATTGCCCGCGTCAGGGCCTGAGGTTTGCAGACAAAGGCCAGTCGCCGCGGACCGGTGAAACTCGCATCGACGCCCATGTCGGAGAAGTCTGTCGCAATCGTCTGCAGCAGGCTTGAGATATCGACCTTTCGATCCGTCTCCGCAGTGGATGCGTCTTTGAAAAAGGCCAGGCACTCGTCGATCATGAAACTCAAGGTGGCGATATCAGCCAGCATCAGGCTGCGAAGCTCGGGCTCGCCGGAACGCTCGGCACGCATCCGCAATCTCGTCAGCGGCGTCCTGAGATCATGACCCACGCCACTCAGCATTCTTGTTCGATCCTCCGCCATGCTCTGAATTCGATCGCTCATGACGTTCAGCGATTCCGCCAGACTTCGAATCTCGGCTGCGCCGTCCGGTTCGAAAGGCTTTTCCCAACTGCCTTCCATGCTCGCTCGCTTTGCAGCGACGGCAAAGTGCCTCAGAGGTTCGGTGATAAGCCAGCTGCTGAAATATGCAAGCAGCACCAATGGGATGACGATTTTCAAAAACCCGCTCGCGGCTGCCGGAACAAACCAGACATAGCTTGGAAAAACCGGCAGTTGAAAGACGAGGGCACGCTTGTCGTCAATTCTGACAGTCAGGACATCCGGGTGCGATTGACCGATGACGAAGCGATGAAATGCCGCAAAAATATTGTCGGCGAGCATTGTGTTGATACGCGCCACCAATTCGCTGGGAGATACCATCTGCTGTTTGCCGGCAAACGGCTGCTCCAGCGACAATTTCTCGACCCCAACACCGAGTGCCGCTGCTCTCTTGAGAACGGTGACTTCGTCTTGCGCTGAACCTGCCTGGGCAAATTGCTCCGCGACCATCGCCGCTCTGGCAGCAAACAGGCCGTTTTGAAACCCGCGATCATGACGGCCGTAGATATAGGGCTCCATGGCGGTCGCCACCACGGAAACGAGCACGACAAGGAAGGTCGCCAATATGAGGATCTGGTTTTGGATCGAAGCTTGCCGAAAATTTCTCAAGAGAGACGCTCTACCTTGGATGCGAAGAGATAACCGCCCAGCCGCACCGTCTTTATGAAGGTCGGATCTTTCAGATTTGGTTCGATCTTTTGCCTGACCCGGCTGATGTGGGCGTCGATGCTGCGCTCGACCGGCCCCGCCGATCCGGCATGTGTCATCGATAACAGCTGTTCGCGCGTCAAAACCTTGTTGGGATTACAGCAGAAGGCCAGGAGGATATCGAACTCCGCGGTTGTCATGGAAACCTGCGCTCCGTCCGCGTCGTGGAGTTGACGGCTTTTGGGATCGATGCGCCAACCCGAAAACATCATCGGTCCAAGTGCTTCCTCCTGATGATGAGCATATGACGCTCTTCGAAGGATACTCTTGATCCGGGCCAGCAGCTCGCGGGAATTGAATGGTTTCGTGACGTAGTCGTCGGCTCCGAGCTCCAGGCCGAGAATGCGGTCGATATCCTCCTGGAGCGCCGTCAGCATCAGGATTGGCACCGAGCACGACGCACGAAGCCGCCTGCAGATGCTAAAACCGTCCTCGCCCGGCAACATCGCATCGAGGACGATGAGATCGAATTGCTGTCGCGCCATCATTCGATCCATAGCCGCGCCGCTTTCCACCGACGAGGCCTCGAAGCCGCTGCTTCGGACAAGATCCACCAGCATATCCGCGATGGCGGGATCGTCTTCGACGATGAGGAGATGAGCCTGATTCGGAACTGCCATTTCATATGCCATCGTCATTCGTTCTCTAGCGGGAAGATGTCTCTCGGCGCGAAATTACCACGTTTCACCGTGTCTCGGTCAGGCGGCCTCGGCCCCTGTCACCACCACACGATCTGTCGCCGCACCGACACGGCTCCGCCTTCAGGATATCAAGTATCGTGCAATGCTATATTCGATAATGTTGAGATATGTTGCGGGATTTCAGACACGGAGTCCGCCGTCAAAACTGCCTTTCGAGGTCACCGCTGACTTCCACATGGTCACCTTGGATGGCGCTGTCGATGATGACGGTGGCGATGAAACACATCCGAACGACGATCAGGCAAAAGAACACCAGAGAGACGATCGCAGTCGTGTAATGCTTCAATGCCGAGCGCTTCGGCAGCCGTGCGGTCAGTCTATCGAGGATGTTTCTGGTGAACCGACCGAGCGCCACGAGCAAGAATAACGCCGTGATGATATATCCGCTTGCTGACGCTGCCCCGAGCAACTGAAAGATCAAAAGACACCCGCACCAAGTAAGAAGTTCTGGTTTCGGAACGACGGTTTCAAGCTGACGAAACCCGGCAGAAAGATGCCCATAGGATCCGTCCGGAACGTTGCGCAGCGTGGACAGCCGGAGAGACGGGGCGCGGTCATGGGGATCTGAGCCGGGTGAAGACCGGTCCGTCGGGGATGAGAATGCGCCCACGTCTAATCGGCCCGTTCTGCGCCGGGCGCGGCGCGGCGACTTAACAGAAGAGATGTGGCGGCCCGCCACCGGGATGCCTTCGCCGTGCTTGCAATCACTGTCTCGTTTGCGGCCGGATCTTTTCGGACTGCACTAATCCTGCCTGTCCTTGACTCCGTGAGGGCCGCGATCCTTCTCAGAAATGCGTCGCTGTCGAACTCCTTCGAGGAGCGGACGGACTTCGTGGCCGACTGGACAGTATGGAAGAACACCTCCAGATTGATGACCAGTATCGGCTTGATGTTTCGGACCATGTCGATATCCGATCGCATCGTTACGGCCAGAAAATATCGGTCCGAACGCAAGGCGTCGAAAAGTTCCGGCACCGAGGACACAGCCGCCGCGACATATCCGTTCTCATTCAATTTCCAGACGATATCGCAGGCAGCGTCTTCTCCGAGAAAGACGAGAATTGGCTTTTGCTGATTGCTTTGCGCGGAAGACATCACTGGCACACTCCTGACCTGTCGCCAAAAGTGTAGCCCGCATCGACGCTTCTGTTTGTTCGGTTTTATTCGGTTTTATTGCGCCACGGAGCGTCCGCGAAATTCATCAAATTCAGCGCCGAAGACCTTCGAATTTCGGGGGCATTCACGACAACACCGCCCTGAGCCAGGGAGGCATTTTGCTCGTTCGCTTTCTCAGCAGCTTGTCGATCGATATCGATCCCGCACCCGAAACCGCCAGCACGAACATGCCGCCGGCAATCGCCAGGTCCTTCTCGAAATGCAGCAGTTCGTTCTGGCTCGCTAAATTCGTGTGAAAGAGCATGGCAGTCGCCAGGCAGAAGAGCGCCAGCGCCAATGCACCAAGCCGGCTGAGAAAGCCTGTCGCAACCGAAAGGCCGGCGCCGATCTGAAGGGCAATGGTGGCAAGCGCCAGCGGCGCCGACAGCCCCAGTTTTGCGAAAATGTCGAAAGTCGCCGTGATATCTGCAGCGAGCGACCAAGCTTCGTGCAGGAAGATCAGCGACAGCAGAAGCCTGCCGATGAGAAGAATGAGATCGGCCAATCGGGGCCGGTTTGAGGCGCTTTCCATCATATCCTCCGGTTTGAAGAGCAGGTGGTTAGCCCGCTTCGGCAAGATGCATTATAGCAGGCTCGCCCCGACATTGATCGCAAGCGCCAGGATCGTCGTATTGAACAGAAACGACAGCACGGCATGCAGCAGCGTCAGCTTGCGCATGCTGGTCGAACTGACCGCGACATCCGCCGTCTGTGCGGCAACACCGATGGTGAAGGAGAAATAGAGGAAATCCCAGTAGCCGGGTTCTTCGATCCCGTCGGGAAACTTGAGGCCACCCTCCTCGTCCGCCCCGCCATAGAAATAATGGGCATAGTGGATGGTGAAGAGCGTATGCAGGAAGATCCAGGAGATCAGGATCGTCAGAACCGCAACACCTGCCCGCGCCAGCGCGACATCAGGTGCCGCCTCCTTGATCGAATGAAGCTCGAGGCCGATCCCGGCAATGCTGGCAAGTGCGGCACCGATCGACAGAGCCAGCAGGACGGTGTCGGAGAAGTCGAGATCCGCCGAGCGTTTCCGGATGCTTTCAACCGTCGCCCGCAGCATCTTGCGCCAACTGAGCGCGACAAAAACGCCGGCGCTGACATTCCAGCCGAACAAGATATTGCCGGCGCTGACTTCGCGGGAGGTGAGAGCCAAGAAGACCACCAGTCCGGCAACAACGGCGATGACGAAGCTCGCATGCTTGTAGGCAAATGCCGCAAGCGAATTTGCCCGTTCCTCATCCGCCATATCGGTCTCCGACAGCATATGCCCTTGATAACAGCATGAAAAAGGCGCGCCTGCCAGCCGGCAGCCGCGCCTTTAGAGCCTTTCCGGGTTAGATTGCAGCATTCTGCCGGAGCAGGTTTTCGTCAGGGCAAAGGCGATTGGCGAAGGGCATACCCCAAGATAAGTCCGAGCCGATCGCCTTTGATCCTGGCGGAAAGATGCCCGGCCCTTCGGGTTGGCTGAAACGGGCCGGCTGATCGACCGGCCGACTCCGTTTGAGCCAACAGAATGCTGCAATCTAACCCGGAAAGGCTCTAATTGTATGCCGCGCCTGATCAGGCGGCGGCGAGCTGCAGTTCCTTCTGCACCATGGTGCGCAACGTTCCGAGATCCTTGGCGAAGGCGCGGATGCCTTCGGCGAGTTTTTCCGTCGCCATCGCGTCTTCGTTCATCATCCAGCGGAAGGTCTTCTCGTCGACCGAGACCTTCGGATCCGGCTTGCGGCTCTCCGGCGAGAGCTTGCGCTCCAGCTTGCCGTCATCCTTGGCGAGCTCGTCGAGCAGGTTCGGGCTGATGGTCAGGCGGTCGCAGCCGGCAAGGGCTTCGATTTCGCCGGCGCTGCGGAAGGAGGCGCCCATGACGATCGTCTTGATGTCGTTCGCCTTGTAGTAGTTGTAGATTTCACGGACGGAGATAACGCCCGGATCTTCCTCGGCAGTGTAGTCCTTGCCGGTCGACTTCTTGTACCAGTCGAGGATGCGGCCGACGAAGGGCGAGATCAGGAACACTTTGGCGTCGGCGCAAGCGATCGCCTGGGCCTTGCTGAAGAGAAGCGTCAGGTTGCAGTCGATGCCTTCCTTCTGCAGCACTTCCGCAGCGCGGATGCCCTCCCAGGTGGAAGCGAGCTTGATCAGGATGCGGTCCTGGTCGATGCCGCGATCCTTGTAGGCGGCGATGATGGCGCGCGCCTTGGCAAGCGAAGCCTCGGTATCGAAGGAAAGATCGGCGTCGACTTCGGTCGAGACGCGGCCCGGAACGAGCTTCACCAGGGCTGCACCGACGGAGATGGCGAGACGATCGGCGACGGCGGAAGAAACGGCTTCGGAATTACCGCCCTGCTTCTTGCCCCAGGCGACGGCTTCCTTGATGGCGTCGGCAAACATCGGCGTGCCGAGAGCCTTAAGCACGATGCTCGGGTTCGTCGTGCAATCGACCGGCTTCAGGCGGGCGACGGCTTCGATGTCGCCGGTATCGGCGACCACGGTGGTAATCTCGCGAAGTTGGTCAAGCTTGGATGTCATGGTCAATAATCCTTGTTGAACTTGGGCTGCGACCGGCGCGAGTTCCGCCGGGCAAAGGTGATCTACCGACAGGTTGTTTGCATGCTGCAGGCGAAAATGCGCGCATCCGTCACGGATGATTCATAAACGTGAAGGACAGTGGCCGTGTTCCGGCCGCGAACGAACGGCCGTTCGTACGCAAGCGATGCCGCTTGCGGCTGGAAGGCCGGTCGTGACTTTCGGCATGCCCGCACTATGTCCTCCTCGGACGGACAAGAACGACGTGTGTCACCCGGACTATCGCCATTCGCCTTATGAAAAGTCAAGGACATTTGTGCATTTCAATTGACATAAGTGTCACACCCGTCATTATCCCCAGCAACAAAAGCGTCGCTAAGGCCTTTCATCCTATCAGGGATCTAGGGCAGGAAATCGTGCGGAGGAGATGTGGTCAAGCTCAAACGCGGCACGCACACGGCCTATTCGGAGGCATCCTCGCTACGACTAAGGGCGGCATGGCTCTATTACAACGAGGGCCTGACCCAGAAGGACGTCGCCGAACAGCTCGGCATCAGCCGCACCACCGTGATCCGCTTGCTCGACGAGGCGATGAAACGCAGCGAAGTCCAGATCTGGATCAACGATTCGATCGGCGACTGCGTTGAACTTTCGGTGAAGCTGGAGCGTGCCTATGGCCTCGATGAGGCGATCGTCGTCCCTGCGCCGGTCAATGGTGACGTCAATTCGCTGGCTAAAAATGTCGGCCTGGCGCTTGGCCAGTTCCTCTCCGAAGCCATCCCCGACGATTACACCATCGGCGTCGGCTGGGGCCGCACCATGACCGCTTCGCTGTCGAGCTTCCGGCCGCCGCGCCGCGCCAATTGCAAGGTCGTCTCGCTGCTGGGCGGCATCGTCGCCGTGCATCAGACGAACCCGATCGACTACACATGGCGGCTGGCAAATCAGCTCGGCGCCGAGTGCTACATGTTCCTGGCGCCGCTTCTCGTCGACTCCGTCGAGACGAAGCGCAATCTGATCGAGAAATGCGGGCTGGACACGATCTACCGCCTCGCCGAGAATCTCGATCTGGCGATCGTCAGCTGCGGCGATATCGGCCCGCATTCGACCTCGCTGTCGGAGGGCTGGATCTCGAAGGCCGAGCTGCAGGAACTGATCGATGCCGGCTGCGTCTGTGACACGATGTTCAACTTCCTCGACAAGGACGGCAATTCGGTCGACCACTCGATCAATCGGCGCGTGATGTCCGTCGATCTCGATACGCTGAAAGAGGCGAAGCATATCGTGCTCTCCTCCGGTGGCGCCCATCGGGCCGTGGCGATCCGTGCGACGATCAAGCGCATCGGCTGCAACACGCTGATCACCGATGAAAGTGCGGCACGGGCGTTATTGGAACTGGCCGAGACGTCACCGTCTGTCATTTCTCCACAGCAGGGAGAAGTGGCAGAGCGATAAGCGGCGAACGACCCGCCGCTCCGCCCAGGAAACCTCATTCAGGCGTGCGCCGATTCCCAGCCGAGCATCGCCCGTTTGCGAGTGAGGCCCCAATGGTAGCCCGTCAGCGCGCCGTTCTTGCCAAGCGCCCGGTGGCAAGGCACCACGAAGGAGATCGGGTTTGCCCCGACCGCCGCACCCACGGCGCGCTGCGCCGTCGGCCGACCGATATCGTTGGCGATATCGGAATAGGTGACGGCCTTGCCGAACGGGATTTTCAGCAGGCTCTGCCAGACGCGCACCTGGAAATCCGTGCCGATCAGCACGACACGCAGCGGTTGATCGGAGGACCATTTGCCGGGCTCGAAGATGCGGGCGGCATAGGGAACCGTCGCCTGCAGGTCTTCGACATATTCGGCGTTCGGCCAGCGGCAGGTCATATCCTCGAGGCAGGCCCGCTCGTCGCCGGAATCGCTGAAGGCAAGGCCGGCAAGGCCGCGGTCGGTCACCATGATCAGCGCCACGCCGAAGGGGCAGATGTGGAAGCCGTAGCGGATGATGAGACCACCGCCCTTGGCCTTCCATTCGCCGGGCGACATCGCCTCATGGGTGACGAAAAGATCGTGCAGGCGGCTCGGCCCGGAGAGGCCGACCTCAATCGAGGTCTCGAGCAGCGGCATGTCTTCCTTGCGCAGCAGCCGCTTGGCGTGGTCGAGCGTCACCGCCTGCAGGAAGCCTTTGGGCGACAGCCCGGCCCAGCGGGTGAAGGTCTTCTGCAGCTGGGTCGGCGACTGGTTGAGCCGCGCCGCGATCGCCTCCAGTGAAGGCTGGTCGCGGTAATCCTCGGTGATGAGTTCGATCACCCGACGGACAATGTCATAATCAGGGCCGTCAGGCGTGATGTCTGTCTGCAGGTTGGCAATCATATTCATCGTCTTTCTCCTTGTAACCAGGAGATAGTCAATAGGCGGTGAGCAAACCACCCGATTCTTGCGCATCCGCCGGATAGGTTCAGATCCGCTGCTTGACCGTCGCCAGCGCTCCCTTGAAGGCCTTGGCGAAGCTTTCGCGATCATCGGGATTGAGAAAGGAGCCGATATCCGTGCGCCGGCCTTCGCCGAAGATATGCATGGAAAGGATGCCGATCTCGTGGTGCCGGCGAACGAGGAAGCGCGTCCAGAACGGATTGAAATGATGCTCCACCATCCGTCCCGAGGGCGCAAACTTGCGCACCGACACGTCCGTGCGCGATACCGTCACCTGTTCGCGCGCTTTCCCGGAGCGGTAATTCAGCCAAAAGGCGCCGTAGAGAAGCACGAAATCCAGTCCGAAGAACAAGCCGATCGGCCAAGCCCCCGTCGCGATGAAGAACGTGCCGTAAAGCAAGCAGACGGCACCGGATAGGGCAAGCAGCACCTTGAAGCCCCGGCGGCCGAGCGACCGGTGGGGAAAGAGCTCGGCAGCGAAAACAGGCTGCTCGTTGAAGCTGTCGGCGTTGCTTTCCATCATGGCTGCCGATTATAGAGTTTCCATGGCAAATCCGAAACTCAAATCCGTGACCAAGATGCCTCAGGACGCGAATGTGATCGCCCGCCGCAAACCGGCGGCTGTGGTGCGCACGGTCTATTCACTGGCCGAGCGCGAGGAGATCTTCCGCCGCTTCTCGGTGCAGCGGCCGGAACCGAGGGGCGAGCTCGAGCATATCAACCCCTTCACACTCGTCGTCGCCGTGGCACTTTCGGCGCAGGCGACCGATGTCGGCGTCAACAAGGCGACGCGCGCGCTCTTCAGGATCGCCGATACGCCGGAAAAGATGCTCGATCTCGGCGAGGAGCGGCTGCGCGATCACATCAGGACGATCGGCCTCTATCGCAACAAGGCGAAAAACGTCATCGCGCTCTCGCAGATGCTGGTCGACCAATTCGGCGGCAAGGTGCCGGAAACGCGCGACGAGTTGGTGAGATTGCCGGGCGTCGGCCGCAAGACCGCCAATGTCGTGCTTTCCATGGCCTTCGGCCAGGCGACGATGGCTGTCGACACGCACATCTTCCGGATCGCCAATCGCATCAGGCTTGCCCCCGGCAAGACGCCCGACGAGGTCGAGGCGCGGCTGATGAAGGTGATCCCGAGCCATTACCTCTATCACGCCCATCACTGGCTGATCCTGCACGGTCGCTATACCTGCAAGGCACGCCGGCCCGAATGCGAGCGCTGTATCATCGCCGATCTCTGCAAATCGCCGGAGAAGAGTTGGGATGTGCCGGCGCCGCTGGTCGAGCTACCGCCGCAGATGATCGGCGAGGCCGTCGAGTAGGACAGCGATCGCCTGCTCGTAATGCCGCCTTTCACCGCCCGCCTCGATTGCGATCGCCGCGCGATCGAAGGCCGCCGATAGCAGCGACGTCAGCGGTTCGAGCATAGCGCCGGCCTCTGGAAGCATCGCTGCAAGCCCTGCCCTCAGCGTCGCTTCCGCATTCTCTGCATCGATCGCCGCACTCGCCAGCGGGCCGAGAACGGCAGGTGCCTCGATCAGCAGCAGCCGCGTGCGCCCTGGCGCCATCATCGCATCGAAATAGGCCGAGGCACCGGCGATCAGCATGGCACGCGGCGCGCCGTAGGACGCCGAGCGCGCCTCGATCGCAGCGGCCACCGCGCGCGCCTCGCATTCGATAACCGCCCGAAAAAGCGCCTTCTTGTCTTCAAAATGGTGGTAGAGCGCGCCACGCGTCACTCCCGCCGCCGTGACGATCTCCGGCGTCGCGGTTTCGGCATAACCTTTCTCGACGAAGAGACCTCGACCGGCATCGATCAGTGCCTGCCTCGTCTGCTCCGTTCTTTCGCGATTGCTGCGACTCATGCATACCTCTTTACATACAAACAGAATGTATGTTAATAGACAAAAACATACACATTGCATGTAAACAAAAAAAGGAGGAAAACGAGATGAAATCGACGAGCTATTACCCTGTCATCATGACCGACGACGTTGCCGGCACCGCCAGCTTCTATTGCACGCATTTCGGCTTCAAAGCTCTGTTCGAAAGCGATTGGTATGTTCACCTGCAATCGGCAGAGGAGGAGCATATCGCGCTTGCCATCCTTGACGGCAGCCACGAGACCATCCCGGCCATAGCCCGCGGCAGGGTGTCCGGCCTGCTCCTCAATTTCGAGGTCGCCGATGTCGATGCGATCTATACAGCCTGCCGGAACGCCGGCCTGCCAATTCTCAGAGAAATCCGCGACGAGGATTTCGGCCAGCGGCATTTCATCACCGCCGATCCGAACGGCGTGCTGATCGACATCATCAAGCCGATCCCGCCGAGCGCCGAATTCGCGGCGATGTACGACGCCTCCGCCCTGCCCGCTTGAGCCTCAGGCTCGCAACCCGGTGTCTCGTGCGGAAACCAGCTTGTGCAGATGCACCATCATGCCGGCGGCAAAAAGCGGCGTCAGAAGATTGACGATCGGGATCGCCAGGAAAAGGGCGATCATCAGCCCGCCGAGAAAGACGGTGGAGGCATGCTTGGCGCGGAAGAGCCGCGCCTCATCCGGCGAACGGAAGCGCATGGCGGCGAATTCGAAGAATTCCCGTCCGAGCAGATAGCCGTTCACCAGAAAGAACGCGACCAGATTGACGCCGGGTATGAACAGCAGCAGCAATGCCACGATATTGCCGAGGATCACCACGCCGAGGAACTTGATCGAGCTTGCCATCGCCGGACCGAGCGGCATGGCGGTGCCCGGCGTGTCCTTGGGATAGTCGCGCTTTTCGATGACCTCGGCGACGTCGTCGAGAAACAGACCGGCAATCAGCGCCGTCACCGGCGACAGCAGCAACGCCAGCATGAGAGCAAGGCCGATACCGGCAAAAATTGCGAAGATGAGAGCGAACCACCCCGCCCAATCCGGCATATCGGGAAAGAAGCTCGTGAGCCAGGGAAAGAGAAAGGCCATGAAGGCCCCGCGCAGCGCGAACCAGAGGCCGACAAGCACGAGAACCGTCAGGCCGAGCACCTTCCAGAAGACAGAGCGTGTTTCCGTTGCGAACAGATTGGCGAGCGAAAGTCGAGCGGCGTCAAGAATCATGTCTCAGGCGTCTCCGGTTGCGCCGAAGATGTAGGGAAGATGCGGGCCACCGACAAGAGAGAATAAAATTGCATTCAGTAATAGAAAACTTGTCGAAAACTAAATACTAATATAATATTGTGACATACATGAAATACGCACGGGCCTGAGAAGCAGCTTCCGAAATAGTTGCAAAGACAAGGGGTCGCAACAGCGCATCCACGGAACGCCTCTGAGGAAGATGGGGAGGCTGCCGTGGAAGACTTTGTGCAAAAACTCAGGCAATACGCAAAAACCGGCACACCGGCCGAGCGCCGTATCGCGAAATATTTCACCGAACATCTGAACGACCTGCCGTTCGAGACGGCTGCGTCCGTTGCCGACAGGCTGGATCTCTCGCCGATGACCGTCGGGCGCTTCCTGCGCTCGCTCGGTTATCAGGGATTGGACAGCGTCAAGGTGGAGATTCGCGAGACCGTGACGACATCGCCGGCGCAATTACAGAGCGCCATGAGCGAGCTGCATGCCGACGCCGCGGAGGGCAAACCGCTGGCCGTGCTGGTTGCCGAACAGATCCAGGCCCTCCATCATATCTATCATCTGACGGCGCAGCCGCACTGGTCGGAAGCCGTCGGCTTGATCAGCACTGCCCGCGAAGTGTCGATCGCCACGCATGCGCGGCTCGCAAGCCTGGCCAATCATTTCTGCCAGCGGCTGACACAAGCCCGCGACGGCGTGCGCACGCTCGACGCCGCCGACAATCGTTTTGCGGAACTCTTCGCCCGGCTGGCGGTCGACGACGCACTGCTCGTCATCATCGATTGTCGCCGCTTCGCCAAGGCGCGGCTGCTTGCCAGAACGGCGCGGCGCTACGGCTATAAGGTCGTGCTCATTTCGCCGCAGCAAGCGGACTGGATGGCGGACCAGTCGAACGTCATGCTGCCTCTGCCGCCCGCTCGTGCCCCCGATCTCGACAATCTTCCGCCGCTGATCGCGCTGCTCGACTGCCTGTCGGAATCCGTCATCCTCCAAGTCGGAGAGGAGGCGGCACTTCGCCGCCGCCGCATGATGGAGTTCGCGACCGTGCTCGGCGAGACGGCGAACCACTAATTTAAAGGGACTATGCGCAGGTTCAGAGTGATAGAGTTCCTTTAGCGCGTCTGAAAGACACGCGCTGCTCTATTGCATCGTTTCCAATTCGGCGCGGTGCCGGTGCATGGCGAGAAGACGGCGGTAGTCGCGGTCGTAGAGCGCCTGCTTCGCCTTGTCGGGAAGCCGTTCGTCGGCGCCCGGATACATCGCCTCGCCGGCCGCCGCCAGATCCTTGTACAGGCCGCAGGCGACGGAGGCCGCGATCGCCGTGCCGAGCAGCACCGCTTCGTTCATCTTTGGCACCACGACCTTGCAGCCGGTCGCATCGCTATAAAGCTCCATCAGCACCGGGTTTTTCACGTGTCCGCCGGCGATATGGAGCGTATCGGTCATGTAGCCGTATTCCTTCATCATTTCCAGAATATGGCGGATGCCGAGCGCAATCCCCACCGCAGAGCGCCAATAAAGCGCGCAGAGCCCGTCGAAGGACGTATCGAGCGTCAGTCCGCTGACGACGCCGACCGCATGCGGATCGGCGAGCGGCGAACGGTTGCCATGGAAATCCGGCAGCACGAAGATCCGCGCACCGAAGGCATCGCCCTCCTCGGCCCGCAATTCGGCGATACGCGCGACGATCCTCTGATGCAGCGCCGCCGTCGGCTCGCCGCCGGCCGCATGCATGCGCACGATGTGGTCGAGTAGCGCGCCGGTCGCCGATTGCCCGGCCTCCACCAGCCAGGATTGCGGGAAGACAGCCTCGTAATAGGGACCCCACATGCCATGGCTTGGCTTGCGCTCCCGCGAGAAGGTAACGATGCAGCTCGATGTGCCGGCAATCAGCGCCAGTTGGTGCTCGCGTTTGACAGGATCAGCGGCATAGCCGCCGAGCGCGCCGAGTGCGCCGGCATAGGCGTCGATCATCCCGGCGGCGACACGGCAGTCCACAGTCAGCCCCAGCGCTTCCGCCGCTTCCTCAGTCAGCCGACCGACGCTGTCTCCGACAGGCGTGGTCTCATCCGGCAGGTGGCCGCGCGCCTGAAGGTCCTCAAGGCCGATTCGTTCCAGGAAATCCTGCTGCCAGCCCTTTTCGAGATGGGCGAGATAGTTCCATTTCGCCGTCAGCGTGCAGCGCGAACGGGCGGCCGATCCGGTCGATTTCCACGTCATGAAATCGGCGAGATCGAAGAAGTAGCCGGCCTTTTCCCATGTGGCGGGCAGCTTCTTCTTCAGCCACATCAGCTTCGGCATTTCCATTTCCGGCGACATCACGTGGCCGGAATGTTCGAGCACCCTGTGCTCCGTCGCCGTGCAGAAATCGGCTTCCTTCAGCGCCCGGTGATCGAGCCAGACGATCGTGTCGAAACGCCTCTCGCCGCCTGTGGAAACGCTGAGCTGCCGACCCTCGAGGTCACGGACGACGAGCGAACAGGTGGCGTCGAAGCCGATCGCTCCGACCGAGGCGGCGGCGATGCCGGATTGCTCCATCGCCCTGCGCACTGACGTGCAGGCGGCCGACCAGATGTCTTCGGAATCATGCTCGGCATGGTTTTCGCGCGGCCGGTTCATCACGATCGGATGCTCGGCCTTGGCGAGCAGACGGCCGCGTGCATCGAAGACGCCGGCGCGCGCGCTGCCCGTGCCGATATCCACCGCAACCACATGATCACGCATCAAGTCTTGGTCCCGTCCAGCTTATGGTTGCGGACAAGGTGTATCAAATCCGGCATGGCGTCAAACACCACATCAGGCGAAAGGCGGTCGAGTTCGGCACGATATCCGGTGAAATTGGCGTGTGATCCGCCGGTAAAGGCAAAGACCGTCATACCTGCCGCCTTGGCGGCGGCAATGCCGGCCGGGCTGTCTTCGACGACAAGGCAATGAGCCGGCTCAACCTGCATTTCACGCGCCGCATGCAGGAAGAGATCGGGCGCCGGCTTGCCGCGCTTGACCATCGTTGCGCTGAAGATGTCGGGCAGCCTGTCGAGAAGCCCAGTCACCGATAGCGACAACCGGATTCGTTCCATCTGGCTGGAGGAGGCAACGCAACAGCGAACGCCTAGCCCGTCGATCGCCGCGGCGATACCGTCGAGCGGCTTCAGTTCCGTGCGGAAACGGGCGTAGAGTTCGATGCGGATACGCTCGAGGAATTCCTCGTCGGCATGGACGTTGAATTCGGTTTCCAGCGTATCGATGAGGGTCGACAGGCTGCGGCCGAGAAAACGCTCATAGGCCTGGTCCTCGGTGATCGAGACGCCGAGATCGTTCATCGCCCCGACGAGCACGCTGATCGAGATCGGCTCGCTGTCGACGAGTACGCCATCGCAATCGAAGATCACCAGCCGTGTTTCAGCATCAGCCATGCAAGACCCAACCTGAGTTCAATTCGAACGCGTTACCGTCCCGCTTCACTCGCAAGGCCGGATGAATGGCGGCAGTAGAGACCGCCACCGAATTTCTTACACTGCGAGCTTGCCGTCGAGATAGAGCTGCAGCGTCTCCCGCGTGCCCTTTTCCCACAGGGTTTTGAGAGCATGGGCAAAACGCTTGCGGAAAAGTTCGGATTTCGCCACTTCGCCGAAAATATCGTCGAAGGCGAGGAAGGCCGACGGATCGTCCTTGGCTTTCAGCGCTGCCGCATGCAGGCGCTCTGCGCTCGCGTCGTTGAAGACGATATCCTTGCCGCTGTCGGTCTTGCCGGCGAAATAACGGCACCAGAGTGCTGAAACCAGCGCCAGACCGACGACATCCCTGCCCTGACTCAGATTGTCGAGCGTCGACGGCAGGATGAATTTCGGTTGACGGTTCGAGCCGTCCTGCGCCAGCCGCGGAATGGTGTCGGCAATCTTCGGATTGAGCAGGCGATGTTCGATCAGCGCGAAATAATCCGTCAGCGACGTGTTCGGTACCGGCGGTACGATCGGAATGATCTCGTCTTTCTCGAGCTTGGCGAGGAAGGCGCGGATCAGCGGGTCTTCCATGGAATCATGCACGAAATGAATGTCCATCAGCGCCGCCGGATAGGCGATCGCGGCATGCCCGCCGTTGAGGATGCGGATCTTCATATGCTCGTAAGGCGTGACATCGGCAACGAAGGTCACGCCGACCTTTTCCAGCGCCGGCCGGCCGGCGGTGAACTTATCCTCGAGCACCCATTGCTTGAATTCCTCGCAATAGACCGGCCAACTGTCCTCGATCTGGAAATTGTCCCTGAGGAAATCGATCTCGCGCTGGCTGGTCGCCGGCGTGATTCGGTCGACCATGGCGTTCGGGAAGGCGACATTCGCGCGGATCCAGTCGGCAAAGGCAGGATCCGAAAGTGCCGCCGTGCCCACGACGGCATTGGCGGTGACGATGCCATTATGGGGAATGTTGTCGCAGGACATGACGGTGAAGGGTCCGATGCCTTTGTCCTTGCGCGCCTTCAGGCCGGCAACGATCAGGCCGAACACCGTCTTCGGCGCATCGGGGTTCTCGCCGTCTGCGGCGATCGCCGGATGGGCCGGATTGAACGTGCCTGATGCATCGATGAAATAACCGCCCTCGGTGATCGTCATCGAAACGATGCGGATTTCGGGATCGGCAAGCCTGCCGATGATCGCAGCGGCATCGCCGACCGGCAGGATGTCGATCATCGGTGCAGTGACGCGCGCCGCCGTCTTGTTGTTGTCCTGTTCGACCACCGTCGTCAGGAAATCCTGCGCCGCAAGCTTTTCGCGCATAGCGGCATCCGACGGCAGCACGCCAGCGCCGACGATCGCCCAGTCGTGATCCGTGCCCGCGTTGAAGAGATCGTCGAGATAGATCGCCTGATGGGCCCGGTGAAAATTGCCGACGCCGAAGTGCACGATGCCGGCTTTCAGCGACGCCCTGTCATATCCAGGGATGGCAGCAGTGCGCGCCACATCCGATAGCGTTGCCAGCGATAGTTTGCACGTCATGTTTCAGTCCTCTTGAAGGTCTTCTTGCCGAGACGGCCGGGCGCCATCGTCCGGCTCGCATGCCTGCCCCCGGCCCGGCCGCCTGCCTCAGATGGCAAGACCGCCTTCGTTGAATTTATGAATACGCGAACGGTCCGGCGTCAGGAAGACCGTATCGCCCGCTTTGGCGGCGAAATCGCCGCTGCCGCGCGCCGTCAGCATGCCGATGCCATCGGCATCGATATGCAGGAAGGTGTCGGAACCGAGATGTTCGGCGACCACGACCCTGCCCTTCCAGTCGCCGCTTTCCATCGACAGCAGCACATGTTCGGGCCGGACGCCGATGGTATGAGCGTTGAGCGCGGCGGCGTTTTGGCCGGTGATGAAGTTCATTTTCGGCGATCCGATGAAGCCGGCGACGAACAGGTTGCGGGGGCGACTGTAGAGTTCGAGCGGCGATCCGACCTGCTCGATATTGCCCCTGTTCAGGACGACGATCTTGTCGGCCATGGTCATCGCCTCGACCTGGTCGTGGGTGACGTAGACCATCGTCGTCTTCAGCTGCTGGTGCAACTCGCTGATTTCGAGGCGCATGTTGACGCGTAGCGCCGCATCGAGGTTAGACAGCGGTTCGTCGAACAGGAAGGCCGAAGGCTGACGCACGATGGCGCGGCCGATCGCCACGCGCTGGCGCTGGCCACCGGACAGCTGGCGCGGCTTGCGCTCGAGATAGTCGGTGAGATTAAGCACCCGGGCGGCATCGCTCACCTTGCGATCGATCTCCGCCTTGTCGATGCCGGCCATCTTCAGCGGGAAGGCGATGTTGTTGCGCACGCTCATATGCGGATAAAGCGCATAGGACTGGAACACCATGGCAAGGCCGCGCTCGGACGGCGCCTTTTCGGTGGCGTCCCTGCCGTCGATGACGATCTTGCCGCCGGAGACGTCCTCGAGCCCGGCGATCAGCCTAAGCAGCGTGGACTTGCCGCAGCCCGACGGGCCGACGAAGACGACGAACTCGCCGTCCTTGATGTCGAGATCGATCGAAGGGATGACCTTGGCTTCGCCGAAGACCTTGGAAACCTTCTGAAGGGTAATGCTGCCCATGTTTCTCTCCCTTTTATGTTATTTCACAGCGCCGAAGGTCAGGCCGCGGACGAGTTGTTTCTGGCTGAACCAGCCAAGGATCAGGATCGGCGCGATGGCCATCGTCGATGCCGCCGAGAGCTTGGCGTAAAACAGACCCTCGGGGCTGGAATAGGAGGCGATGAAGGCCGTCAGCGGCGCCGCCTTCGAGGCGGTGAGGTTAAGCGTCCAGAACGCCTCGTTCCAGGCAAGGATGATGTTCAAGAGCAGCGTCGAGGCAATGCCGGGCACCGCCATCGGCGTCAGCACGTAGACGATCTCCTTCATCAGCGACGCCCCATCCATGCGCGCCGCCTCGAGGATCTCGCCGGGGATTTCCTTGAAGTAGGTGTAGAGCATCCAGACGATGATCGGCAGGTTGATCAGCGTCAACACGATCACCAGGCCGGTGCGCGTGTCGAGCAGGCCAAAATTGCGGAACATCAGATAGATCGGGATCAGTGCGCCGACCGGCGGCATCATCTTGGTCGACAGCATCCACATCAGCACGTCCTTGGTCCGCTTGGTCGGCGAAAACGCCATGGCCCAGGCGGCCGGAATGGCAATGATCAGGCCGATCAGCGTCGAGCCGAAGGAGATGATTACCGAGTTCATGAAGTGGCCGAGATAGTTCGACCGGCTCTGCACCTCGGCGTAGTTCTCCGTCGTCCAGTGGAAGAACAGGAACTGCGGCGGCGAGGCAATGGCATCGGCCTCCGACTTGAAGCTGGTGAGAAACGTCCAGAGAATCGGGAAGAAGATCAGGATACCGAGCGTCCAGGCGATCGCGGTGACGATGAGCTTGCGCTGCGTTGTGACTTTTCTGGCCATCTCAAGCCTCCAGATTCTTGCCGACGAGGCGGACGAGGAAGATCGCGACGATATTGGCGAGGATAACAGCCACGATGCCGCCGGCCGATGCGCCGCCAATATCGAACTGGAGAAGCGCCTGCACGTAGACGAGATAGGTGAGGTTGGTACTGTCGGTGCCCGGCCCGCCATTGGTGGTGACGAGGATTTCGGCAAAGACCGAAAGCAGGAAGATCGTCTGGATCAGGATCACCACGGTGATGGCGCGCGCCATATGCGGCAGGATGATGTAGATGAACTTCGAGATCGGCCCGGCGCCGTCCATTTCGGAGGCTTCCTTCTGCTCCTCGTCGAGCGACTGCAGCGCCGTCAGCATGATGAGGGTGGCAAACGGCAGCCATTGCCAGGCGACGATCAGAATGACGGAAAACAGCGGCGCATTCGCCAGCCAGTCGATCGGCTGCAGGCCGAGCGCCTTGGCAAGATGGGCAAACAACCCGTTGACCGGGTTCATGAACATGTTCTTCCAGACCAGTGCGGCCACCGTCGGCATGACGAAGAACGGCGCAATCACCAGGATGCGCACGATGCCCTGGCCGTACATCGGCTGGTCGAGCAGCAGCGCAAAGGCGATGCCGCCGATGACGGTGATCAACAACACGCCGGCGACAAGCAGCAGCGTGTTGATCAGCGCCGCGAAGAAGGCCGGATCCGTCAGGAAGTACTGATAGTTCAGAAAACCGACGAAGCTTTCCATGCCGGGGTTGAGCAGATTGTAGTTCAGCAGCGAGAAGTAGATGGTCATCGCCAGCGGGACGATCATCCATGCAAAGAGGAGCAGCACGGAGGGCGCAATCATCAGGCGCGCGGAGGAGCGGGTATGTAACGTTGCCATGGCAATCACCGATCTGGACTGAAGCGGGGAGCGGCCGCAAGGCAGCTTTGTCTGGAAAAAAGCGGCCGCCGATGCAGTTCGGGCAATCGGCGGCCCAGAGGGGCGGATTGTCAAGGATCCGCCTCTTGCTCAGGAGGTTTTACTTAATGTAGCCGGCCTTGGTCATTTCGCGGGTGGCCAACTGCTGTGCTGCCTGCAGGGCCTGGTCGACCGAGAGCTGGCCGGCAAGAGCTGCGGAGAACTGCTGGCCCACCGCCGTGCCGATGCCCTGGAATTCCGGGATCGCCACGAACTGGACGCCGACATAGGGAACCGGCTTGACGGTCGGCTTGCTTGGATCGGCCGCGTTGATCGAGTCGATCGTCATTTTGGCGAAGGGAGCCGCCTTCTGGTATTCCGCATTCGCATAGAGCGAGGTGCGGGTGCCCGGAGGTGCGTTCAGCCAGCCTTCCTTCTCGGCGACAAGCTTGGTGTAGTCCTTGCTCGTGGCCCAGGCGACGAACTTCTCGGCCGCTTCGGCCTTCTGCGAACCTGCTGGGATGGCGAGGCTCCAGGCCCACAGCCAGTTGCCGCGTTTGCCGAGACCCTTGTCGGGAGCGAGCGCGAAGCCGACCTTGTCGGCGACGGTCGAGTCCTTCGGATTGCTGACGAAGGATGCGGCAACGGTGGCATCGATCCACATGCCGCACTTGCCGGTCTGGAAGAGCGCCAGGTTCTCGTTGAAGCCGTTGGAGGAAGCGCCCGGAGGGCCGGCATCCTTCATCAGCTTAACGTAGAAGTCGAGCGTGTCCTTCCATTCGGGCTGGTCGAACTGCGGCTTCCAGTTTTCATCGAACCAGCGGGCGCCGAAGGAGTTGGACATCGCCGTCAGGAAGGCCATGTTCTCGCCCCAGCCGGCCTTGCCGCGCAGGCAGATGCCGTAGACTTCCTTGTCCTTGTTGGTGATCTTGCGGGCAGCGTCGGCAATGAAGTCCCAGGTCGGGGCGTCCGGCATCTTCAGGCCGGCAGCGTCGAACAGGTCCTTGCGGTACATGACCATCGAGCTTTCGCCGTAAAACGGCGCCGCATAGAGCTTGCCGTCCATGGTCAGGCCGCTGCGGATCGCCGGCAGCAGGTCGTCGACGTCGTAATTGGCGCCGAGATTGTCGAGCGGCACCAGCCAGCCCTGCTTTGCCCAGATCGGAACTTCATAGGTGCCGATCGTCAGAACATCGTACTGGCCGCCCTTGGTCGCGATGTCGGTCGTGACCTTCTGGCGCAGCACGTTCTCTTCGAGGGTTACCCATTCAAGGTCGATGCCGGGATTCTTCGCCTTGAAATCATCCGTCAGCTTCTGCATCAGGATCATGTCGCCGTTGTTCACGGTTGCGATTGTCAGCGTCTCGGCCGAAGCCATGCCGGCAAACGCCAGTGCTGAGCAGGCGCCCAGCATAAAAGTTTTCAATGTCATAATCTTCCTCCCAGAAGATGGGGTGTGAGCATTCGCTTCGCTCATGGGCAATTACTCAACAAACGATAACGAATGTCAATCGGCAATCGTTGCTGCGATGCCGAAGAGGGTATTCATCCAATTGATTTAACTAGGATATTTTTTGCTCAATTCCTGAGCAAAAACTCAGCAGTCTCTTCATCGGTGATCAAAGCATTGATTTGATGGCCGACAACGGCAGCCCTGATCGCCTTGAACTTGCGCTTGCCCTTGGCGAGCCCAATGACCATCGATGCGTCGCGGGACGGGATCGGCGCCGATGCAACGCGCTCGTTGATCGGGTTGTCGATCAACCTGCCGTCGATATCGAAGATCCAGCCGCAGATCTCGCCGACGGCCCCCCCGCGCATCAGCTCCATCATCTCGTCCTTCTCCAGAAAACCGTCGACGCAGAGCGGCCCATCGATGCCGAGCTCGCCGATGCCGACGAAGGTGACATCGGCTTGCGCGCTCATATTCAGCGTCGAGCGCACCAGCTGTTGGCCATGCAGCAGCTCCCGCTCCTCCGCCGAGGTGACGAGCACCGGCAACGGCATCGGATAGTGTCGCGCCTTCACGGCATCGGCCATGCTGAAGATGACGTTGTAGTAGGCCGCCGATCCGTCCGGGGCGATATTGCCGGTCAACGAAACGATGCGGTGATTGGGACATTCGATCGCCGGAAGCTGGTCGACGGCCGCCTTCAGCGTGCGGCCGGTCCCAATGGCGAGGACGATCGGCTCTGGCCGTTTCAGCCACCGCTCGATCTCGGCCGCAGCCGCCTCGGCGATACCGACCGTCGTCGACGACGACGCGGGATCGCTCGGCACCACCTCCACATGTTTCAGCCCGAATTTCCGCCGCAGCTGACTGCCGAGCTCCAGGCAGGCGGCGATCGGATGATCGAGCCGCACCTTGATCAGGCGCTCGGCGACCGCCAGCGACACCAGCCGCTGCGCCGATTGCCGCGAGATGCCCATCGCAGCGGCGATTTCATCCTGCGTACGCCCGGCGACGTAATAGAGCCAGCCGGCACGCGCCGCGTCGTCGAGCCGTGCAGGGGTCTCGGATCTTTTCACCATCTATCGCCTACCGCGCAAAATGAGCCGGCGTGCCGCCGCCGAACATGATTTGAGTCTGTATCGCGCCAGATCAAAACAAAATTCCGGCAAATGTCGAGCCTGTTGCAAAGAGGTCGGCCAAATAACCGCCATCACTCAAGCAAACTCCGTTTAGGCAAACCATTGCACGACGAGATAGATCGCCGCCTTCACGAGACCGTAAATCACCCCGCCGGCGACGACGAGCGACACGGCCGTCATCACGAAGCCGATGAGCGCGAAGAGCCCGTCACGGCCCAAGATCCCGAACGCGAAGACGGAGATCGTGACGGCCGGCAGGATATTGCCGAGCGGGACCGGCAGCAGCAGTACGATCGACAGCAGCAGGCATGCCGCCCCGGCAAGATATTCCGCCGGCGGTTCGGCGAAGATCGCAAGCCTCGGCTTCAACATGCGCTCGGCCCAGGCGAGCCAGCGATGGATGCGGCCGACAATGGTCTCGAAATCCTCCCGGCGCATCGAACGGTTGGCAATCACCTTCGGTAGCCAGGGCTTCAGCCCGAAGGTCAGCTGTGCTGCCAGGAAGACCAATGGCGCACCGAGCACGGCCGAGGTGCCCGGCGGAGTGGGAAAGGCGTTCGGCAGCGCGAAGATCAGCATCAACGCGCTGATCGCCCTGTCGCCCATCGTGTTGAACAGATCGCCGATCGAGATCCGTTCGCGGCTCTGATCGGCGGCCATCTGCCGCAAAATGGATGAGAGGCGGCGGCCTTTGGGACGTGCTCTTCGGATGGTACTGTTTTCTCTCGTATCGATGGTCGTGGGTCCGGCAGTTGATGAAAGTGTAGGGCCGGATTTTGGCGATGCAATATGCCAATTGAATGACTTGCGGGGTTAGAAATTGCGGCTGCGATCGGAGCCGATGGGCGTGGGCTCACCGGACTTCTCTAACGTGCCATCACGGATGGAAGACGGAAACCCGTCCCGCCTGTCCCATCTCCCGCCGGTGGCAGAGATATCAAGCAGAACAGAGGGGATGCCACACGGCACGACCCTAAAGCCGGCGGCACCACCGCCGAATGAGCGCTTGAAATTCCCCGCCAACAATGCAAGCAGACGCTGGGAGACCAGAGAAACGGCAGAGTGGCAATGATCATTTCATTCGACATCGGCGGCTCCGCCATCAAGGGCGGCATCGCACGCTCCGAGACAGACATCGTTCCCCTCGGCCGCCGCCCGACGCCCAGGGATGATTTTGCCGCTTTCGTCGAGACCCTGCGCGGCATCATCGCCGAAACCGGTGAGCAGCCGAGCCGCATCGTCCTTTCCATCGCCGGCGTCGTCGATCCCGATACACAGCGCCTGATCTGCGCCAACATTCCCTGCATCCACGGCCGCACGCTCGCAGCCGACCTCGAAGCCGAGCTCGGCCTGCCGGTGCTGATCGCCAACGACGCCGACTGTTTCGCGATGGCCGAAGCCGGTCTCGGCGCCGGCCGCGGCCACCGCATCGTCTTCGGCGCCATCCTCGGTACCGGCGTCGGCGGCGGCCTGGTTGCCGACGGACGCCTCGTCAACGAGGCCGGCGGCTTTGCCGGCGAATGGGGTCACGGGCCGATCATCGCATCCGCAGCCGGCAATCCGCCCGTCGCCATTCCCGCCTATACCTGCGGCTGCGGCCAGAAGGGTTGCGTCGACACTGTCGGCGGCGCCCGCGGCCTGGAGCGCCTGCATAAGACGCTGCACGATCTCGACCTTGCCAGCGAGGAGATCATCGCTCAGTGGCGCCATGGAGAGGAGAAGGCGACACGGACGATCGACGTCTATGTCGATCTCGTCGCCTCGCCCTTAGCACTGACGATCAACATCACCGGCGCGACCATCGTACCGGTCGGTGGCGGGCTTTCCAATGTCGAGCCGCTGCTTGCCGAGCTCGACCACGCCGTGCGCGTCCGCATCCTGCGCAAGTTCGAGCGCCCGCTGGTGGTGCGCAGCGAATGCCGCATCGAACCCGGCCTGATCGGCGCGGCACTTTTGGGACTGAAGGCCGAGGCGGCCTGAAGCAGTTCCACGAAAAGTGCGAAGCGATTTTCCGTCCGGAATTGCGATTCCTTAAAGCATCGGCCACATCCGAACGACCGCTGCGAATCGATCCCAGTCCTTGCGCGCCGAAGGCGTCCAGGCAGCCTCGGCGATTGCCGGGAGCCGCGGAAAAACCAGCCGGTTGAAATAGGCGCGCGAGAGGAAGTTCTCGGTCCAGATGCAGGCCTGGATGCCGCGCATCTTCTCCTGCAGCGCCTCCGGCAGCTCGCCCTCAGCCTCGTAAGCATAGGTATGTTCCGGCGGTGCGTAGCCCGCCCAGCTGGCGCCGGGCTCGGCCCAGGCCTCTGCCTGCGCCATGTCGAGATAATAGGCTTGCCCCGGTGTCATCACCACGTCGTAACCTTGCTGTGCGAGCTCGATGCCGACCTCGGACTTTTCCCAGGCCATCAGCAGCGTGCCGTCACGATCGACCCCGCCGCCATGCGAGACCTCGTTCCAGCCGACGAGTTTCTTGCCGCGCTCCGACAGCATGGCTTTGATACGTTTCAGGAAATAGGATTGCAGCTCGGCGGTGCCGGCAAGTTTCTCCCGCTCCATCAGCACCTTGCAAAGCGGCGAGGAAAGCCAGGCGCCATGCGCCACTTCGTCGCCGCCGATATGGAGATATTCGCCGGGAAACAGCGTCACCATTTCGTCGAACACCTTGCCGAGAAATTCGTAGGTGAATTCTACAGCCGGATTGAGAGCGTTGTTCGGATAACCCTGCACCGAGCGGTAACTGTCCGGCGCCTCCTGCCCGTCGACGAGCTCGGGCAGTGAGAACAGCGTCGCCATGCTGTGGCCTGGAATATCGATTTCCGGCACCACCTCGATATGCAGCGAGGCTGCATGCGCAACGATCCGCCTAGCGCCCTCCTGTGTGTAATGGCCGGCGCGCGTTTGCGCCCCGTCGCCGAGCTGCGGCACGAGCACTTCGTCCGGGCCGCGCCGGGCGCCGATCTCCGTCAGCGCGGGGTAGGCTTTGATCTCCAGCCGCCACGCTTCGTCATCGGTCAGATGCCAGTGGAAGATGTTGAGCTTGTTCCAGGCGAGAATATCGATCAGCCGCGCGACGTCCGCCACCGGATAGAACTGCCTGGACACATCGAGATGGCAGCCGCGCCAGTCATAACGCGGCTGGTCGGCGATCGTGCCGAAACTGGGGAATTTGAAGTGCTCGCGATCGGCGCGGGCGCCGTGCAGCAATTGCGCCAGGCTGATCAGCCCGTAATGCCGCCCGGCATCATCCGCACTCGAAAGCACGATCTCATGCGCGGTAAAACGCAATTCGTAAGCGAAGGCAGCGATCGACGATTCGGTGACGAAACGAATGGCCCGCCCGCCTTCGACGGCACTGAGGGAAAACGGCACGTTGTCGGCCGGATAGAGCCGCTGGTAAAGCGCGAGAACCAGCGAGAGTGCCTTGACCGCATCGGCCCGCGTCCGCGCGGCCGGATAAAGGACGACCGGCAGCTCTCCAGCCTTCAGCCCGAGCGCCAGCGGCCAGGGCAGCAGCGAATAGGGTTCCTCGGCCCGGCCCGGCGGCAGAATGGGCGGCGCCACGCCACCATCCCGGCCTTCGAGCATCAGATCGCCGAAACCAACCGGAACGTGGCGCCCGTCGCCAAGTGTCAGATAGGCCGACTTGACGCCTGATGTCATATGTTTCGGCGCCCTGGTCAGCCCCTCGACCGTGAACCGCCAGCGCCCGCCGGGCGGCACGCTCAGCCCCTCGGGCGGCAGGAATTCATGGAAATGCGCGACCCGCCGCTTGAGGCTGCCGCCGTCGCAGACATGTTTGTCGGCAATCCGCGTCTCTGATGTATAGGCGAGCGAGAAGCCGGACAGCGGTTCGGTCGAAAGGTTGAAAAGCGTGAAGGTGAGGCGCCCGAAATTGCCCTCGATCGGGCTCCAGCTTGCTTCCAGATGGTAATCGGCCATGGTCGTGCCCTGCCTCGTCGCTGAGTGGCCGGGATCGCGGTTGGTCTCCCGGCATGCTTTCGCAGCTTAGCTTTTTCGAGGCGGCAATGGAATCGGCGCGCAGCTCCAAGACGGAGCAGGCTGTAAAGACTGCGCGGCGCTGTGGGCAGCGACGCGTTTTGATGAGGAAGCTGTGACCTGCAAGGAAAACGGCGCGGCTTTCGCCGCGCCGTCCTCACTCTGCTGCCAACGCCGGCGGATGTCTGTCATCCGCCTCTTCCTGGATGGCGTCGGCATGCTGGCCTGGCTCGTCCTTTGTCTTCGGCTCCCGGCCGAAGAAAAGGGCGTAACCGGCGGGCAGAACCAGAATGGTAAGCACGGTCGCAACCAGGATGCCGCCCATCATCGCGTAGGCGAGCGGACCCCAGAAGACACCGCGCGAGATCGGGATCAGCGCCAGCACGGCGGTCAGCGCCGTCAGCATGATCGGCCGGAAACGCCGCACGGCCGCGCCGACGATCGCCTCCTGCCGATGCATGCCGGCCTTGATATCCTGGTCGATCTGGTCGACCAGGATGATCGAGTTGCGCATGATGATGCCGAGCAGCGCGATGACGCCGAGGATCGCCACGAAGCCGAAGGGCGCGCCGCTGATCAGCAATGCGGCCGCCGCACCGATGATCCCGAGCGGACCGGTGGCGAGCACCAGCATCGCCTTGCCGAAATGCTGCAGCTGCACCATCAGCAGCACGATGATGACGGCGAGCATGATCGGCGCCTTGGCGGCAATCGACATCTGGCTTTCCGCCGCATCCTCGGCGCCGCCCTGAATTTCGACATGGTAGCCGGCAGGCAGGCTGTCGCGCAGGTCCTTCATGTCGGCATACATCTTCATCACCACATCGTTCGCCTGCACATCGTCAGGCAGCGTGGCGCGCACGGTGATCGTCGGCAGCCTGTTGCGCCGCCATTCGATGCCCTGCTCCATGACGGGCACGACCTTTGCGACCTGCGAGACCGGTACAAAGCCGCCGAAATCCGTCGGCACATAGACCGAGTTGACCGCCGACAGCAGCGAACGGCTGGCATCCGGCTCGCGGGCGACGATCGAGACCGTCTCCTCACCATCGCGGAAATCGTCGAGCGCAGCCCCTGACATGGCGGTCTGCAGCATCTGGCGCACACGCTGCGAGGTGACGCCGAGTGCCCGGGCGCGGTCCTGGTCGATCACCAGCTTCATCGCCGGCACCTCTTCCAGCCAATCGTCATGGATGGCGCCGAGCTCCGGATTGGCCTGGAAGCGCGCCTTTACCTGATCGGCGATCTCCCTGACTTCCTGGCGGTCAGGCCCCATGACGCGCATCTGCACCGGCCAGCCGGTCGGCGGACCGAGGAAGAGGCGGTCGACCTTGCCGCGAATATCGGGGAAGTCTTCCGCAAGGATCGTCCGCAGCTTGACGATCAGCCGCTCGCGCGCCGGTTCGTCATTGGCCATGACGAGCAGCTGGGCGAAGTTCGGATTGCGCAGCTGCTGATCGAGCGGCAGGAAGAAGCGCGGCGCGCCTTCGCCGATATAGGTGGCGATGAACTTCTTGTCGGGATCATCCATCATCTTGGCTTCGAGCGCCTTTGCCTGCACTTCGACTTCCTTGATGCTGGTGCCCTCGGGCAGCCAGAGATCGACGAGAATTTCCGGCCGCGAAGATTGCGGGAAGAAATTCTGCGGAATGAACTGGAAGGCCCAGAGGCTGGTGACGAAGGTGCCGAGCGTCAGCAGCAGCACGATGACGCGGTGGCGCACCGCCCAGCCGACCGTGCCGCGCAGCCGACGATAGAAGCCGGTGTCGAAGGCGTCGTGATGCTTGCCGGCATGATGGCGCTGCTTGAGGATCATATAGCCGAGCCACGGCGTGAAATAGACCGCGACGAACCACGAGGTGACAAGCGCGATGCCGACGACGTAGAACAGCGACCGCACATATTCGCCGGCCGTCGAGGCGGCGAAGCCGACGGGAATGAAGCCGGCCGTGGTGATCAGCGTGCCCGTCAGCATCGGGAAGGCGGTCGAGGAATAGGCAAAGCTTGCCGCCTCGATCTTGACGAGCCCTTCCTCCAGCTTTCGCTCCATCATCTCGACGACGATCATCGCATCGTCGACGAGCAGGCCGAGCGCAATGATCAGCGCGCCGAGCGAGATGCGCTGCAGGTCGATGCCGAGTTCATACATCAGCGCAAAGGTGGCGGCGAGCACCAGCGGAATGGCGATGGCGATGACGAGGCCCGATCGCCAGCCGATCGACACGAACGAGACGACCAGCACGATGATGAGAGCTTCGCCGAGCGCATGCATGAATTCGCTGACCGCATCCGTCACCACGTCGGGCTGGTTGGCGATCTGATCAACGGCGACGCCATAGGGCAGCGCCTCCTCGAAGCGCTGATAGGTCGCCTCCACGCCCTTGCCGACATCGGTCACATTGAAGCCCTTGGCCATCACGACGCCGACCTGAACGCTGTCGTGGCCGTTGAAACGGTACTTGCGCTGGTAGGGATCTTCGAGCCCGGAACTGACGGTCGCGATATCGCCGAGGCGCGTCACCTGGCCGCCGGCGCGAAGGCGCAGTTCGCGGATATCGGCCGCCTTCTTCACGTCGCCTTCGACCGATATGCGCACCGAGCGCAGGCCGGTATCGACCGAGCCGGCCGGATCGACATTGTTCTGGCCCTTGATGGCGTTCTGCAGATCGAGGATCGTCAGGCCGCGCTCGGCGAGCGCCTTCGACGAGACGTCGATATAGATCTTCTCAGGCTGGTCGCCGATGATGACCGCCTTCTCAACGCCCGGCGTCGTCAGCAGCATGTCGCGCGCCTGGATCGCGAATTTCTTCAGTTCCGGATAGGAATAGCCGTCGCCGCTGATCGAATGCAGCGTGATGAAGGTATCGCCGAACTCGTCGTTGAAATAGGGGCCGAGCAGGCCCTGCGGCAGCTCGCTGGAGATGTCGCCGACCTTCTTGCGCACCTGGTAAAAGGCATCCGCCACCTCTTGCGAATTCGTGTCGCCCTTGACCTGCAGGGTGATGATCGCACTGCCCGCCCGCGTATAGGACTTGACCCAGTCGATATGCGGCGTTTCCTGCAGCTTGCGCTCGATCTTGTTGACGACCTGATCTTCCATTTCCTGGATGGAAGCGCCCGGCCAGATCGCCTGAACGACCATGACGCGGAAGGTGAATTCGGGGTCCTCGCGCTGGCCCATGCGCATCAGACCGAGCACGCCGGTGATGATGATCAGCCCGAAGAGGAAGCGGGCGATGCTTGGATGTCCGATCGCCCAGCGCGACAGATTGAAGGGCCGCTTTTCGGTGGTGGTGGCGTCCATGGTCCTGTTCTCTCTTTATGGCGCGTTCAGCGGACGGTCTGGTCCGTGGCAGCCAGGGCCGACTGCTGGTCCGGCACCTTCACCTTCAGGTTTTCGCTCATGAACTGCGTGCCGGCCGAAACGACGAGATCGCCGGTATCGAGACCCTCGGTCACATGCACGCCGTCGCCGGTGAAATCGGCGACCTTGATGTCGCGGCCATGCACGGTCGCCGTGTCGCGGTCGACGGTCCAGACCATCTGCTTACCGTCCTTTTCAGCCAGGGCGCTGAGCGGGATCGAGACATAGCTGTTGCCGTTGCTGACATCGGCCTCGATCGTCGCCGTCATGCCGAGCAACACCTGCGGATCGTTCGGCAGGCTCACCCGAACCGCAAAGGTACGCGACTGCTGGTCGGCGCTGCCGGAAACCTCGCGCACCTTGCCGTCGAGCACCAGCCTGTCGTCAGCCCAGAAGCTGGCCTTGACTGTCTTGCCCGGCTTGAATTCGGCAATGTCATTTTCCGGAACGGCGATCTGCACTTCCTTTTCGCCGTCGACGGCAACGGCGACGACGGGAGTGCCCGACGCAACGACCTGGCCGACATCGGCATTGATCGTCGTGACAATCCCGTTGTGGTCGGCCTTCAGCTCCGCATAACTCACCTGGTTCTTCGCCTGATCGAGCGCCGAGACGGCGGCATCGCGGCTTGAAACGGCCTGATCGTAACTGAGCGACGCTTGCTCGAGCTGGGATTTCGGCGAAACATTCTTGTCGAACAGCTGCTGATTGCGCTTGTTCACGAGATCGGCGGTTTCGACGCCTTTTTCAGCGGCTGCGAGATTGGCTTCCGCCGTCTTGACCGCCAGCTGGTAATCGGTGGAGTCCATCCGAGCGAGCACGTCGCCCGGCTTCACCTTGTCGCCGATATCGACGAGGCGTTCGGTGATTTTGCCGGCGACGCGAAATCCGAGGTTCATCTCCGTGCGTGCCTTGACCGAGCCCGAATAGTCGAGCTTGCGGGTGTCGCCGGCCTTGGCGATCTCGACGACCTTCACCGGCCGGATGACTTGCTTGACCTCAGCCTTCTCTTCCGAGCAGGCGGAAACGCCGATGCCGATGGCGCCGAAGAGCACGAGACTGGCGACGGACGGCATGCGATGGCTGAGGGTCTTGAGCGAAAACATCTTCCGCACTCCTGGATCGTTTGGGGTTTCGGCGGCGGCTGCCGTCCATTATTTCTTCAGCGCCCTGATCACATAACTGATCAGCTCGTCGACGCTCGCGCGGTTCGTTTTCGCAAGACATTGCGCCACCATCTGCGGATGGCAGAGCGTGTTCGTCGCAGCGCCGAAGCAGCGCGAGGCAACGACCGGGTCCTGCTCGGCGAATTCCCCGGCTGCAATGCCTTCGGCGATGATTTCGGCAATGAGATCATGGACGCGGTCGATATGTTTCTCGATGACATGCCAGTCGCGTTCGATCGCGACGATGATCATCTCGTGCACCTTCATCTCGTCGAGCATCAGATCCAGCGTCAACTGGTGCTGGGTCTCGACATAGCGGCGCAGCCGCTCGCTGGCGCTGATCGGCTGATGGCGGATGTCGTAAGCGATTTGATAGGCGGTGGCGAGCATGCGCCCGCAGAGCGCCTGGTGAATTTCGACCTTGGAGGCGAAGAAACGATAAATATTGGCCGGCGACATGCCGAGATCGCGGGCAATGTCGGCCACCGTCGTCTTGCTGTAGCCATAGTGCCGAAACAGTCGCTCGGCTGCATCCAGAATGCGCGTGACATTCTCCTGCCGCGTGATGTCGAGCGTATTTTCCGCAATGTCGTTCATGATTTTCGAGACCCGAATTATGACTGACGATTTTCGAATTTCGTCAGTCATAAAATATCAGACGTTACTTGTCAACATACTGGGGCGCAGCACAAGGTCTCGCCGGACGAGCGCGGTCCGGCGGAAGCGATAACTCGATGAATGGTGAGAAGGCCTGTCCGACAGCCGATGACGTCGGAATAGGCGGACGCCGACAATGGGGGCAGCAAATGGAAAGTGCCGCGGCGAGAAGCGCGCGGCACTTCGTCAATGGAGTGACGGGTCAGACGACCTTGACGTCGAGTGTGATCGGAACGGAGGCGAGCGCCTTGGAAACCGGGCAGCCGGCCTTTGCCTTGTTGGCGAGTTCGGTGAAGGTCGCCTCATCGGCACCGGGAATACGGCCGGAGAGCGAGAGATGAATGGCGGTTATGGCAAAACCGCCCTCGACGCTTTCGAGCGTCACCTTGGCGGAGGTTTCCATATGCTCGGCGGTAAAGCCGGCTTCGCCGAGGATCAACGACAGCGCCATGGTGAAGCAGCCGGCATGGGCAGCACCTATCAGTTCTTCCGGGTTGGTGCCGGCAATGCCTTCGAAGCGGCTCGCAAAGCCGTAGGGATAATCCTTCAGGGCGCCGCTCTGCGTCGAAATCAGCCCTTTGCCGTCCTTGAGGCCACCGGTCCAATGAGCCGAAGCCGTGCGATTGATCTGCATGCCGTCCTCCTGTTTTCAATTGTGTTTTCAGAAAGCGGCAGGGGCCGCTCCATGCCTGCGGGAGGTCAGATAGCCTTCCCGATGGGCAATATAATGCTCTATCCCGAGAAGACGACAGGCTTGTAAAAATCAGCGCTATCGAAGCCCTTTCAGGCGGGATGCTGCAGCACGCTGAGGCCGCCATCAATCGTCAGGCAGGTGGCATTGATGAACGGGCACTCGTCTGAGATCATGAACACGGCCGCCATGGCGATCTCCTCCGGCGTCGCGATGCGCCCGCCGGGATGCAGTTTCATCGTCTCGGCCTTTGCCGCCTCCGGATCGGGAAAGCTGTTCCAGTAATCGATCACCTTCTGCGTCGAGACATAGCCCGGCGCCAGCGCGTTCACACGGATATTTCGGGCGGCATATTCGAGCCCCAAGGATTTCGTCATCCCGAGCAGGGCGTGTTTTGCCAGCGGATAGGGAAATGTGTGCGGGATGATGGTGAAGGCGTGCGTCGAGGCGATGTTGAGGATGACGCCACCGCCCTGTTCGATCAGCCCCGGCAGCACCGCCTTACAGCAGTTCCATGCGCCCTTGAGATTGATGTCGAAGCAGCGGTTCCACTCCTCGTCCGTCGTCTCGAGCGGTTCGGAAAAGACATTCACCCCGGCATTGTTGACGAGTGCGTTCAGCTGTCCGATCTCTTCACTCGCCTGAGCGACCAATGTCGTGATCGTCCCGGCATCGGTAATATCGGCCGGCAGATAACCAAGCCGGCCGCCGCTGCTCTGGAGCTCTTTCGCCGCCTGAGCCAGCAGCGCCGCATCGCGATCGACGAGAAAGACGGCGGCATCCTCCCGCATGAAAGCCTTTGCGATCGCGAGGCCGATACCCTGCGCAGCACCTGTTATCAGGATGTTCTTGCCCTGCAGACGGCTGGCCATCCTATCACCCCTTCGGTTGAACCGGCAGCGCCGACATCAGGATCGTCACCGTGCCGGCAAGCGCCTCACCAGGCGCAAGCGGCGTGAGCCCACCGAAATCGGGAAGGTGGTGGCCGTTCGGCAGATGGCTCATCGGCTCGAGGCAGAAGAAGTCGCTCCGGTTGACCGGCATATACAGCATGAAGCGATCGAGCGCACCGTCGGCTTCCAGCGCCGCCTGGATTCCAAGTTCCGGCCAGGCGATTGCCGCCCGCCCATTCCACCCCTCGAAGGCATTGTTCATCCATTTCTGCGGCAAAAGCTTTTCGGACCTGAAATCGAAATCATCGGGCACAGGGCCGGGCACATCGGGAAGATGGTCGGGCCGCTCGTTCCAGTAACGATCGGCAGCAATCGTCAGTCGCGTCTTTGGCGTCCGCGCGAAGAAGGGATGTTGACCGAGCCCGAAAGGAAGGGCGGCTTGGCCGCGATTTTCCACGGAAAGCCTCAGCACCAGGGCATCGCCGGCGAGACGGATCTCCTGCCGGGTCAGATAGGCATAAGGTGAGACCCCGTCGGCGCTCCGGGAAAAGCAGAATTGCGTATGCTCGGGGCTGGAGTCTTCAAGCTGCCAGAGGCTGAGCCAGCCGTCGCCGTGCCGATAGAGCGGATCGGCAGTATTCGGCTGGAAGGCATAGTCGCGTCCGGCAAAGGACATGATATTGCCTTCCACGCGGTTGCCGAACGGCACCATCGCGAAATTCGCCATCGCTCCATCCGGCCCGCCGGCCGCTACGAGAAAGGGGATGCCTCGATAGGTCGCGGCAGTGACGGCGGCGCCCCGACGGCTGACCCGGACAGCGAGATCGCCATGCCTCAGTTCGATGTCGTCCCCGTCTTGTCCTTGGTTCATCCGCGTCGCCCCGCAGCCGAAGACCTCAAATTGTCGAGCAGCACTGCGATCAGCAGGATAAGCCCGCGGACCACATACTGATAGAACGCCTGGATATTCAAGAGGTTCATGACGTTTTCGGCAATGCCCATGATCAGCACGCCGACGATGACGCCGCTCATCGCCGCCCGGCCGCCGGCCAGCGAGACGCCGCCGAGAACGCAGGCCGAAATCACCGAAAGCTCAAGCCCTGTCGCCGCATTCGGCTGGCCGGAGGTGATGCGAGAGGCAAGCAGAATGCCGGCAATGCCGCAGACAAGCCCCTGCAGCGCAAAGATCCAGACCCGCATGTTGACGACATTGACGCCGGCAAGCCGCGAGGCCTCGGGATTGCCGCCGATCGCCAGGGTGTTCTTGCCGAAGACAGTGCGGTTGAGCACGAAACCGAAGAGGATGAAAAGGATCAGCATGATCCAGATCGGCGTCGGCACGGTGAGAAATCGCGACAGGGCAAGCTGGTAGAAGGCGGGATCGTTGATGCCGACAGCGCGGCCATCGGAGGCGATCAGCGCCAGCCCGCGCACGATCTGCATGGTCGCAAGCGTGGTGATCAGCGCATTGATGCGAAAGCGCGCAATGACGATACCATTGACGAAACCGACGACGGCGCCGCACAGCAGGGCGGCGAGCAGCCCGACGGGAATGGAGCCCGTCGCGTTCGAGACCATCACCGCGATCATGCCGGAGAAGGCGACGATCGATCCGACCGAAAGGTCGAAATCGCGCGACGCCAGGCAGAACATCATCGTGCACGCGACGATGCCGATCGTGACGACCGACTGCAGCAGCCCCAGCATGTTTCGCTCGGTCAGGAAGTTCGGAACGAAGAGCGAGACGATCACGAAGGCGGCAGCGAAGATCACCACCAGCCCTTGTTCGCCGAGAAGGATTTTTTTCAACGAATTCATCGTCCGTATTCCTGGTTCTAAAAGGTGCCTGCGGCATTCTTGTCGGGAAGCGCTGCCGTCAGGATGCTGCGCTCGTCGAAATCCGGACGGGAGACATTGGCCGCCACCCTGCCCTGGCACATCACCATGATGCGATCGGAAATGCCCATGACTTCGGGCAACTCACTTGAAATCACCACGATCGCCATGCCGTCGGCCGCAAGCTCGTAGAGGATTTCGTAGATTTCCGATTTCGCCCCGACATCGATGCCGCGCGTCGGCTCGTCGATGACCAGCACCTTGATCCCCTGCTCGGACAGCCAGCGGCCGAGAATGACCTTCTGCTGGTTGCCGCCGGAGAGGTTGATGATGTCCTGCTTGCGCGACGGCGTTCGCACCCGAAGCTTGGCGATGAACCGATCGGCCAGCGCCGCTTCTTGTCTCGGGCTCAGAATGCCGAAGGGCGAAAAATGCCGGCGTGATGAGATCGCGATATTTTCTTCGATCGACCGGCCCTGGACGATGCCGTCGAACTTGCGGTCCTCGGGGCAAAGCACCATGCCGGCATTGATCGCCGCTTTTGGATTGTTCGGCGAAACGGCAACGCCGTCGATCGTCACCTGGCCCTGATGCCTGGTATCGGCGCCGTAAAGCAGCCGCGCCATCTCGCTGCGGCCGGCGCCGATCAGGCCGAAGAAACCGAGGATTTCGCCCTGACGGACGGAAAAGCTGATCGGATGGCGCAGCCTTGACCCCGACAGGCCCTTGACCTCCAGCCGTACGTCGCCGAGCGGACGTTCGCGCCAGCCCCAGACATTGCTGATCTCGCGTCCGACCATTTCCGAGATGATCTGCTCGCGCGTCGTTTCGGCGATCTGAGGATGGTGGGCGGCAAGTTTGCCGTCGCGCAGCACCGTCAAGCTGTCGCAAAGCCTGAAAATCTCGTCGAGCCGATGCGAGACGTAGAGAATGACCGTTCCCTTCGCCTTCAGCCTGTCGATGAGCGAAAACAGGATTTCGCTTTCACGCGAGGAAAGCGAAGAGGTCGGCTCGTCGAGCGCGATCACCCGTGCATCGAGCATGACGGCCTTGGCGATCTCGACCATCTGCCGCGCACCAATCGACAGCGAAGCGACCTTGGCCGACGGATCGACATCGATGCCGATCTCTTCGAGCTTCGACCGCACCGTCTCGACCAGCGCTTTCGAATGGATGACGCCGCCCTTGGCCGGAAAGCGTCCGAGCCAGAGATTTTCAGCGACCGTCAACTCCGGAACGAGCTGCAGTTCCTGATGGATGACGATGACGCCGGCATGGAAGGCGTCACGGACGGATCCGTATTTCTGCTCCTCGCCGTCGATGAGGATGTTTCCGCCATCGGCGGCCTGATCGCCTGACAGTACCCGGATCAGCGTCGATTTACCGGCGCCGTTTTCACCCATCAGGCCATGAACGGCACCCTTCTCGACAGTGAAGGACACATTCGCCAGCGCCTGCACGCCGGGATAACCCTTGGAGATATTGCTGAATTCGAGGAAAGCCATCATCGCTCCGCCGAGGAAGACCCGGCGGCACGCTGAGCGGCCGCCGGACGATACCATCTTGGAAGGACGATCACTCGATGCCAAGATCCTTGCGGACCTTCTCGTAATCGTCGCGCAGTGCCAGCGAGCCGGAGGTCAGCGTCAGCTTTTCCGGCTCCTTGTCGTTGGCGATCCAGTCATACATGTTGAGCGCCGTCTCGTAGCCGTGACGCTTCGGCGAGATGATGACGGTGCCGAAGAAGCCCGTCGCCGCCGGCTTCTTGAATTCATTGATCGCCGATTCCGCACCGCCGATACCGACACCGATGACGTTGGCCGCCGGAATGCCGACCGATTCGGAGGCGCGGACGGCGCCGAGGACGGCTTCGTCGTTGAGGCCGAAGGCGACCCAGTATTTCACGTCGGCATGCTTGTTGAGGACGGTGGTTGCCGCGTTGAGCGCTGCTTCCGTATCCGTCTTCGCCTGCGGTGCGTCATAGATGTTTTCGGCCGGGAAGCCGGCGGACTTCAGCACCGACATCGCGCCTTCGACACGGTCGACGGCCGTCGGCAGCTGGTCATAAGAGACCCGCACGGCGCCGACATTTTTCATGTCCCAACCACGCTTCTTGATTTCGTCGACGATCGCCTGGCCGACGGTCTCGCCGATCTTGGTGGCTGAAATGCCCATATGCGGCACGTCTTCCAACGGCTTGCCGTCGGCGCTGACGAGGCGGTCGTCGACCGTCATCAGCTTCAGCTGGTTGGCTTCGGCCTTGGCGACGATGCCGGGGCCAAGCTTGACGTCGGGCGTGCAGATGATGAAGCCCTGCGCACCCTGGGCGCCGAGATTATCGATCGCCGACTGGACCTTCTCGCCGTCTTCGGCGCCGATCTTGACGACGGTGAAGCCTTTTTCCTTGGCGGCCTGGTCGGCGAATTTCCATTCGTCCTGGAACCACGGCTCCTCAGGCTGCTTGACGATAAACCCTATCTTGACGTCCGCGGAAAATGCCGAGCCGGCTGCCAGAATGGCGAAAGTGCCAGCCAGAATGGCTGCTTTGAACAAGCGCATGTCTCTCTCCCTAAACTCTCAAAAACCGAGCAGCTGCCTCCCAGGCAACGTCCAATGAATTATGATAAATCATCATACCAGTCAATTGCCAATGTATGATGATTGGAATAATAGGATTATTGACGAGGTGCCGGGAGGAAGCGTCGCAAAGCGGATCGAATTCGGATAATCAGGTTCGGTTGCCTAGCACGCGAGACAGAGCGGAGAGGTGAGTTGGAAACAATCGAGCGACAGAGCGGGGCCGAAAGCCGCCGCATCGAGCGCCGCCCGCGCGTACGCCGCAACGTCACGGCGGCGATCGCTCAGGATATCTGTGCGGACCGCTATCCCGCGGGCTCGCCGCTGCCACGCGAGAACGATCTCTGCGAACTCTACGGCGTCAGCCGCACCGTCATTCGCGAATCGCTGAAAGTGCTGGAATCCAAAGGCCTCGTCCGCGGGAAACCACGCATCGGAACCACCGTCTGCGACAAGGACGACTGGAATATCCTGGACGCCGACGTGCTTGAATGGATGGGTCCCTATATCAAGGATTTCGACCTGCTCGGCTGCATTCTCGAAGCCCGCCGCACCATCGAGCCGGCAGCCGCCGAATATGCCGCCGAGCGCGCCAGCGCCCAGGAGATCGCCGATCTTGACAATGCCTGGCGGCAGATGCGCGACAGCGCCCGCGACCCGGAAAGCTTCACCGATGCTGACGTCATGTTCCACACGGTGCTGCTCACCGCCAGCCACAATCAGGTCTTCCGCCGCCTGTCGAGCGCCATTCACGCGGCGCTGAAATATGCGCTGCATGCCTCCAATATCGGCGTCGAGAATCGCGAGGATGCGGTGCTTGTTCACGGCCAGCTGGTCGAGGCCCTGCGCATGCGCGACAAGGCGGGCGCCCGCGAATGCGCCAACCGCATGCTAGATCTTGCGGTGCGCGATCTTGCCGCCGCCGAAAAAGCGATCGGCAGAACGAAATGATCGATCACGACAAATCTGCGGACGCGCCGCCGATCGCAAACCCGGGAAGAGACTGAAAGAACAGCGATGAAGATCACCAAACTCACCACCTATATCGTTCCCCCGCGCTGGCTGTTTTTGAAGGTCGAGACCGATGAAGGTATCGTCGGCTGGGGCGAACCGGTCGTCGAAGGCCGTGCGCTGACCGTTCAGGCCGCCGTCCATGAACTGGAAGACTACTTGATCGGCAAGGATCCTTTCCTCATCGAGGACCACTGGACCGTGATGTATCGCGGCGGCTTCTATCGCGGCGGCGCCGTCCACATGAGCGCGATCTCGGGCATCGACCAGGCGCTGTGGGACATCAAGGGTAAAGCGCTCGGCCAGCCGATCCATTCCCTGCTCGGCGGCCAACTCCGTGATCGCATCAAGGTCTATTCCTGGATCGGCGGCGATCGGCCCTCGGATGTCGCCAACAATGCCAAGGAAGTGGTTGCCCGCGGTTTCAAGGCGATCAAGCTCAATGGCTGCGAGGAAATGCAGATCGTCGACACCAACGAAAAGGTGGAGAAAGCAGTTGAGACCATCGCCGCCATCCGCGAGGCGATCGGCCCGCATATCGGCATCGGCGTCGATTTCCACGGCCGTGTGCACAAGCCGATGGCGAAGGTTCTCGCCAAGGAGCTCGACCCCTACAAGCTGATGTTCATCGAAGAGCCGGTGCTTTCCGAAAACAAGGAAGCGCTACGCGATATCGTCAACCATACGTCGACGCCGATCGCGCTCGGTGAACGGCTCTTTTCGCGCTGGGATTTCAAGCAGGTTCTGTCCGACGGCTATGTCGACATCATCCAGCCGGATCTCTCCCATGCCGGCGGCATCACCGAATGCCGCAAGATCGCGGCGATGGCCGAAGCCTACGACGTGGCGCTGGCGCCGCATTGCCCGCTGGGCCCGATCGCGCTCGCCGCCTGCCTGCAGGTCGATGCCGTCAGCTACAATGCCTTCATTCAGGAACAGAGCCTCGGCATCCACTACAACAAGGGCAACGACATCCTCGACTATATCTCCAACAAGGAGGTGTTCCACTATGCCGATGGTTTCGTCTCGATCCCGCAGGGTCCGGGTCTCGGCATCGAGGTCGACGAAGCCTATGTCATCGAGCGCGCGAAGGAAGGTCACCGCTGGCGCAACCCGATCTGGCGGCACGCCGACGGCAGCTTCGCCGAGTGGTGAGAGCGCATAACCCCGAAAATCGGAACCGATTTTCGGAAAGGATTATGCGCAACTCAAAGTGATAGGGTCGCGCAAGCGGCCCTTTTTCATTCACCGTGTAGGATGTCGGGGGTCTCGTCCGTCATAATGGAAGCTCAAAGAGGAGATTTCAGGATGGCCAGAGCAATCGCGATCATCGTCGCCCGCATCATCTTCAGCTTCGTCTTCTTCATGGCCGCCGGCTTCAAGTTTGCCGATATCGGCGCAACAGTGGGCTATATCACTGCCGCCGGCTTTCCGATGGCGACATTCCTTACCTGGATCGCTGCCTTCTTTGAGATCGCGCTGGCGCTCGCTTTCATATCAGGGGCCTTCTTCTCCGAGGCCAGCCTGCTCGCAGCCATCTATGTGATCTTCCTCGCTTTCGCCTTCCACGGTCCGTCCCATTGGCAGCAGAATCAGGCCGAGTTCGGCTTCTTCGTCGATCACTTTACCTTCCTCGCCGGTCTGCTCTTTGCCGCCGTCCATGGACCTGAGAGATGGGCGCTGAGCCACAGCCTCCTCAGGAGGCTCTAGCACCGCGCTCCAGCGACCTGCTCTCCTTCAGGAACCAACAGCCATGCGAAGCATTGGCTTACCGACAAAACGGCAAGGAGAGCCCGCCCATGGAGCTGAAGGGAAAGATCGCGTTGGTAACAGGCGCCGGTTCCGGCATCGGCAAAGCCGCCGCTTTGCGGCTCGCTGCCGAGGGTGCAAGGGTCGCAGCATTGAGCCGCACCGCCGACGAAGTCGAAAAAACTTGCGCCGAGATCAAGGCCGCCGGCGGCCAGTCGATCGCGTTGACGGCAGATACCAGCGACGAAGCTCAAATGCGAGGCGCCGTGGAACAACTGACCGACACCTTCGACGGCCTCGACATCGTAGTCGCCAATGCTGGGATCAACGGTGTGTGGGCGCCGATCGACGATCTGAAACCGGAAGAATGGGACAAGACCATCGCCGTCAATCTGCGCGGCACCTATCTGACCCTGCATCTGACGGTTCCGCATCTGAAGCGCCACGGCGGCTCAATCATCGTCGTCTCTTCGATCAATGGCACCCGTACCTTCACCACGCCGGGCGCCACCGCCTACACCGCAACCAAGGCGGGCCAGGTCGCCATGGTCCTGCAGCTCGCCCTCGAACTCGGCCGACACGGCATCCGCGTCAATGCCGTCTGCCCCGGCGAAATCGAGACCAATATCAGCGCCAATACCGACAGCCGCCACCGCGAGGAGACGGAGGTTCCCGTCATCTGGCCGCAGGGGGATATCCCGATCGCCGGCGGCAAGGCAGGCAAGAGCGAGGACGTCGCCGAAACAATCCTTTTCCTCGCCTCCGACCGCGCCCGACACATCACCGGTACGCCGATCTGGATCGACGGCGGTCAGGGCCTGTTGCGATAGACCTTGCAGTCAGGAACTCAGCTGTTCAGCCGGGCGCTGTCGAGGGTATAGAGTTCCTGCGCGCGCTGCACGCCGCGCAACGCATAACGTCCGACGCAGGCGAGTGCGGTACGCTGCTGCTCCGGTACCGCCGCGGCGAAATCGGAGGAGATCAACAGGTTGAGATCGACGGAACGACACATTGAGGCGATCCGGCTGACCTCGTTGACGGCAGGTCCGATAACGGTGAAATCCAACCGGTCCTGGCTCCCGATATTGCCGTAGAAGACATCGCCGATATGCAGGCCGATATAGACGTCGGTCGTCGCCCGGCCATCGGCCGCACGCGCGGCATTCAGTGTGGTGAGCTTTTCCCGCAGCAGCGATTCGGCGCTCAGCGCCGCGCGACACGTCTCCGCTGGCACCTCGCCCTTAAAGATGGCGAGCACACCGTCGCCGATCAGCTTCAGCACGTTGCCGCCGGACTCGTGGATCGCCGTGATCACCGCCTCGCTATAGTCGTTGAGCAGCGGGATGATCTCCTCCGGCGGCACGCTGTCGGAGATCTTGGTATAGTTCAGCAGGTCGGAGAACCAGAGTGCCGCGGAAATTCGCTCCGATTTGCCGCGGCTGATCTTGCCTTCCATCACCTGGCGCGCCGCGTCCTCGCCGAGATAGACCTCGGCGATGGTGCGGGCGATACGCCCGAGCGCGATACATTTGATCGCCAACCCCAACACCGGCACCAGCTTGCGCAGAATGGCGAGGTCGTGATCGGAAAAGCCCTCGGGATGTTTCGTCGCGAAATGCGAGAAGAAGCAATCCATCTCGCCGATCGTTCCGGCCTCGGAAAAACGATGCATCATCGCCACGAAATCCGTGTGACCGGCTTCAGCGATCGTATCGAGCATGGAGAAATCGATCGGATCGCCGAAGCCGAGACGCCGGCGTATCTCCCGCTCGTTGCGAGACCAAAGATGATAGAAGGCCGAACGCTGCCAGTTCGACGCCGCCTCCCCCGAGATCGTCGGACCATATTCGAACTCGGTCTGGATTTCCTCGATGCTGTCCCAGCGGAAGGCACGGCCCTCATGCACCGGATGCAGCGTATCCATCAGCGCCAGACCACGGTCGAGCGGCAGGCCGGCATCCCGGCAAGCCGAGCAGAAACCGGTCATCAGTTCGGCTTCCGAAACGCCCTTCAGTCCCTGCTCCGTGATCCAGGCTGCAATCGTGCTGACGTCGCTGTAATCCATGTTCTCACCTTCACTCGTGCTAAAGCGTAGCCCGAATTCGGCATTAAAGGAAAGCCAATTGGCTCACCCGGCCGCGGGCATATTGTAGGGCGTGACGATTTCGACGGATGAAAGCGAGGGCGTAACTGCGCGCGGCAATGCAGTCGCCCGACTCATGATCGCCCGGAAGGCCGAACGTGCATCGGTCCTGAGATCATGATGCAGCACGAAGCCGATCCGACGCGCCGCAAGCAGGGCGCGATTATCCGCATCGAGATCATGAGCGACGAAAACGCGGACGGGACGTTTGGCCGCGTCGAAGGCCGCCAGCACCGCCCGGTTGCCGCCGCCGATCGAATAGACGGCGTTGATGGCGGGATCGGCCGCAAGCGCTACCGCGGCAAGCGTTCCTGTCGCGGCATCGGTGCCGTGCCCCTCGCTGATTTCGGTAATGCCGATGTCGGGATAGCGGGCGCGGATGATGCGGCGAAAGCCGATTTCGCGCTCCTCCTCGCCGCGGAACCGTCCGCTCGACAGCGTCACCAGCACCTTGCCACCATCATTCCCGAGAAATTCGCCGATCAGATAGGCAGCGGTCTCTCCCGCTGCCCGGTTGTCGGCGCCGGCATAGGCGATGCGTGCCGAATTCGGCAGGTCGGTCACCAGCGTCACGACGGGAATGCCGGCCGCATCCGCCCGGGCAACGGCGGCCGCCACCTCGGCGACGTCAGGCGCCTTGAGTACGATGCCATGCGTGCCGCGCAGCCGGATGCGATCGAGAAGCTGCACCAGTTCGGCCGGCTTCATCATCTCGGCGAAATGGAACCGGCAGCGGAAGACGCCGGGCAGAAAGGTCGCCATCTCCGCCTCGAAGGCGGCGCGCACCGCATCGCTGAAACGCTGCGGCGTCTCCATGACGATATCGATCGCCAGCATGCGGCCGCTGCCCATCGCGCCGGCCTGCTGCTTCTCCAGTTCCGCGATCGCCGCCTTCACCCGCATCTCGGTCTGCCGGCGCACGCCCGGCCTGCCGTTCAACACCCGGTCGACGGTCGCGGTGCTGAGCCCGGCCTGGAAGGCAATATCCTTGACGAGAAAGAGGTGTGCCATGCGACCGGCCTGATTGTTTTTTGATGGATTTCTGATCTATATCACCCGGCATCGCGGCGTATAGTGCCTCCATTGGAAAGAGGGAGGAGCCCGCCATGAAAACCGACAACCAGCAGAAACTGCGCGCCGACCGCGTCTGGCTGAGCGAAGACGCCTGCGATCTCGATGAGTTTCGCGCCCTTGCGGAAAAGACCACCGCGCTTGCCGATTACCCCTCGGCGTCTGCGGTCGAAAAAAACGTCCTGATCTATGACAGCCGCAAGGTGATGGCGGCGGCCGCAACGCCAGAAGGCCGACGCGCCGTGCTGGCGGAAGTCTGCGACGCCTTCGGCGAGGGTCCTGGTGTCGTCGTGTTCAAGCGCGCTTACGAAGACACCGGCATCATCGATCGAGCCAGCGTGATCTTCGATGCGATCATCGAGGAACAGCACCGCACCTCGACCGGCGGTGGCGATCATTTTGCCAAACCCGGCGCCAACGACCGTATCTGGAACTCGCTGGAAAAACATTGCCTCGCCGATCCGGCAAATTTCGCCGAATATTACGGCAATGCCATCATCGCTCTGGCCAGCGAAGCCTGGCTTGGCCCGAGCTACCAGATGACGGCGCAGGTCAACCGCGTCAATCCGGGCGGTTCGGCGCAGTCGGCGCATCGCGACTACCATCTCGGCTTTCAGTCGTCGAAGGTGATCGAACAATTTCCGGTGCATGTGCACCGGCTCTCGCCGGTGCTGACGCTGCAGGGTGCGGTCGCCCATTGCGACATGCCGCTCGAAAGCGGCCCGACACTCTTCCTGCCGCACAGCCAGACCTATGTGCCGGGTTACCTCGCGCTAAAGCGGCAGGAGTTCCGGGATTATTTCGAGGCCAACCATGTCCAGCTGCCGCTCGAAAAAGGCGACCTCGTCTTCTTCAATCCCGCCCTCTTCCATGCCGCCGGCACCAACCGCTCGGCCGACATCAAACGTGTCGCCAACCTCCTGCAGGTCTCCTCCGCCTTCGGCCGGGCAATGGAAACCGTCAATCGCGAGAGGATGAGCGCCAGGCTGTTTCCCGCCTTGAAGGCCTTTCAAGGCAGGCTCTCGCCTGACGAAATCGCCAACGCCGTCGCCGCCTGCGCCGAGGGCTACTCCTTCCCGACCAACCTCGACCGCGACCCGCCGCTCGGCGGACTGGCGCCGAAGACACAGGCGCAGCTGATGCATGAGGCGCTGAAGGAAGGCTGGAGCGATGACGCCTTTACGGCAGCACTTGCCGAGCAGGCGCAGAAGAAGTTGAGCTGACGGGCAACGGGAACAAGCTGCCTATCCACACCGACAAAGGCCTCCCGCACCCGCGGGAGGCTATTCGCACATCATCACAATGGAGGAACCACATGAGCACAGACCACGGCCGCCTCGACGGCAAGATCGCCATCGTCACCGGCGGCACGCAAGGATTGGGCGCGACCATCGCCCGCCTCTTCGCCGAACGCGGCGCGGAAGGCATCATCATCTGCGGCCGCAACGAAGCCAAGGGCAAGGCAAAGGCGGCGGAGATTTCGGCTGCGACCGGGGGCAGGATCGTCTACGTCAAGGCCGACCTCGGCAAGGTCGAGGATGCACAGCATGTCGTGCGCGCCTGTGACGAGACCTTCGGCCGCGTCGATGCGCTGGTCAATGCCGCCGCCATCACCGATCGGGGCACCATCCTCGACACCAGCCCGGAACTCTTCGACGCCATGTTCGCCGTCAATGTGCGTGCGCCGTTTTTCCTGATGCAGGAGGCGGTGAAGGTCATGCGCCGGGAAAAGATCGAGGGTACGATCGTCAATATCGGCTCGATGTCGGCCAAAGCCGGCCAGCCCTTCATCGCCGCCTATTGCGCCTCCAAGGGCGCGCTGGAAACGCTGACGAAGAACACCGCCTATGCGCTCCTGCGCAACCGCATCCGCGTCAATGGTCTGAACATCGGTTGGATGGCCTCTGAAGGCGAGGACCGGATCCAGCGCGAATATCACGATGCCCCCGCCGACTGGCTGGAGAAGGCGGCGGCAAGCCAGCCCTTCGGCCGTCTCGTCGATCCGCACGAGGTGGCGCGCGCCTGCGCTTACCTATCGTCTTCCGAATCCGGCCTGATGACCGGCTCAGTCATCTGCTTCGACCAGTCGATCTGGGGCGCTTATGACGGCTCGCCGCATCCGGTCGCGGCCCTCTGAGAAAACCTCAGCCCGGCATTTCCATCGCCGGGCTCTGGCACCTCCAGCTTTTTGCCGCTAGGAAAAGAACGGCAGCATTCAGGGAGGAAACTGGCATGGGCGACAATCCGATTTATGAGATTCGCGACGAACGCTTCGGTGCAATGGTCATCGGCAGCGCCGGCCTCGAGGAGCTTTATTCCGGCTGCCGCTGGACGGAAGGCCCGGTCTGGTTTTCTGACCTGAACTGCCTTCTCTGGAGCGATATCCCGAATGAACGCATGATGCGCTGGACACCGGATGGTACGGTCTCCGTCTTCCGTTCGCCCTCCAACTACGTCAACGGCAACACCCGCGACCGGCAGGGCCGGCTGGTCTCCTGCGAACATGGCGGCCGCCGCGTCACCCGCACCGAGACGGACGGCACCATCACCGTTCTCGCCGACAGCTATCAGGGCAAGCGGCTGAACTCGCCAAACGACGTCGTCGTGCACTCCGACGGCGGGGTCTGGTTCACCGATCCGACCTACGGCATCCTGTCGGATTACGAGGGCCACAAGGCTGAGCCCGAGCAGCCGACGCGCAACGTCTACCGGATCGATCCGGCAAGCGGAGCGATCGACGCCGTCGTCGAAGATTTCATCCAGCCGAACGGCCTTGCCTTCTCGCCCGATGAGACGAAGCTTTATATTGCCGATTCCGGCTCCGCAAAACATGACGTGCCGCGCCATATCCGCGTTTTCGACGTCATCGACGGCAGAGCGCTTGCCAACAGCCGCTATTTCTGCAGCCTCGATGTCGGCCATCCCGACGGTTTCCGTTTCGATGTCGCCGGCAATCTCTGGACGAGTGCCTCCGACGGCGTGCACTGCTTTTCGCCCGACGGAACGCTGCTCGGCAAGATCAGGGTGCCGCAGACGGTGTCCAACCTCACCTTCGGCGGCCCCAAGAAAAACCGGCTCTTCATCACCGCGACGCGTTCGGTGTATTCGATTTATATCAAGACGACCGGCGCACAATATCCATAGATCAGGCCTTCGGTTTGTCGGGGCGGCCGTGCAGCGGCTCGGCCCGATGCCAGTTTTCCAGGATGCGGCCATCGGTGTGTTTCTGCTGCGCCCAGCGGACGCCGTTCGAGATCACCTTATGCACGGTCTTGTCGTGATAGATCGGATAGGTCTCGTGGCCCGGGCTGAAGAAGAAGATGCGCCCGCGCCCACGCTGGAAGGTGCAGCCGCTGCGGAACACCTCGCCGCCGGAATACCAGGAGATGAAGACAAGCTCGTCCGGCTGCGGAATGTCGAAAGGCTCGCCGTACATTTCCGAGGCATTGACCTCGAAATAGGGCGGCAGCCCCTCGGCGATCGGATGCGAGGGATTGACCACCCAGACGCGCTCCAGATCGCCTTCCGGCGTCTCGCGCCAGGAAAGGTTGGCATTGGTGCCCATCAGCCGGCGGAAGAGCTTGGAATGATGGCCGGAATGCAGAACCAGCAGGCCCATGCCCTTCAGCACACGCTGCTGCACGCGGTCGATTAGCCCGTCGCTGACCTCCTCATGCGCCATATGCCCCCACCAGAGCAGTACGTCGGTATCATCGAGCACGCTGTCCGGCAGGCCTTCATCAGGATCATCGAGCGTGCCGCGGCGGATTTCGAAATCCGGATGGGCAATACCTGACGCGATCGCTCCGTCGATACGATCAGGATAGATCTCCTGAACCTCCTTGTGAAGCTGCTCGTGGCGTCCCTCGTTCCAGATGGTGACCTTGATTGTCATGGCATTCCTCGATTTTTGGGCCTCGATGTCCAGGCTTTGATGTTTCAGGCGAAATTGTCAGGTGATTGCCGGACGGATCACCCGGCCGGCGGAATCGAACAGATGGCAGGCGGCGGGATCGGCCGTCAGCGGCACGCGGTCGCCCGGCCGCACGGCGATATCGCCTTCGGCGCGCACCACGATCGGCTGCTGCTGCGAACCGACGGTCATGTAGGTCTCGACGCCGAGCCGCTCGACGATGACGACCTCGGCGGTGAAATGGCCCTGGCCCTCGGCTGCGATCTTCAGATGCTCCGGCCTGATGCCGAGCTTGGCCTCGCCCTGCGGCACCGCGCCGTTCGCATCGGCCAGATCGAGCGAAAGCCCGATCGGGCTATCGAGATGCAGCTTGCCCGCCGATGGCCGCGTTGCGGTGACGGGAATGATGTTCATCTTCGGCGAGCCGATGAAGGTCGCGACGAATTCATTGTCCGGCTGATGATAGAGCGACATCGGCGCACCCTCCTGCGCTACCACGCCCTTGTTGAGCACGACGATGCGGTCCGCCATCGTCATCGCCTCCACCTGGTCGTGGGTGACGTAGACGACGGTCGCTTTCAGCTCGCGGTGCAGGCGCTGCAGCTCGGCGCGCATCTGTACGCGTAGCGCCGAATCGAGGTTCGACAGCGGCTCGTCGAACAGGATCAGCGCCGGTTTCTTGATGATGGCGCGGCCGATCGCCACGCGCTGGCGCTGGCCGCCGGAAAGCGCGGCCGGGCGGCGGTCGAGGTAATCGGTGAGCTGCAGGATTTCGGCCACACCTTCCACCTGCCGGCGGATCTCCGCCTCCGGTACTTTCTTCAGGCTGAGCGAGAAGCCGATGTTTTCGGCAACGCTCATATGCGGATAGAGCGCATAGGACTGGAAGACCATGGCGATGCCGCGCTTGTCGGGCGGCACGTCGTTGATGCGTTTGCCGTTAAGGATGAGGTCGCCTTCATCGATGCCTTCGAGGCCGGCGATCATCCGCAGCAGCGTGGACTTGCCGCAGCCGGACGGACCGACGAAGACCGCGAATTCACCATCTTCCACAGTGATGTCGACGCCTTTGATGACCTCGAGCGCGCCGTAGAATTTGCGAACGTTTCTGAGATTGATCATCTGTTTCTCTTTCTTGATCTCAGCCCTTCACACCGCCCGAAAAAGTCTGGACGAGGAAGCGCCGCGCAAAGCCGAAGGCGACGACGGCAGGCAGCAGATAGATGAATGCAAGTGCGGTCAGCAGGCCGTAATCGATCTCGTTGATGCGCAGGAAGGCGCGGAAGAGACCGAGCGGCAGCGTCTGCAGCTCTGGCGACGACAGGAGGATCAGCGGCAGCAGGAAATCGCCCCAGGCCGACATGAAGGCGAACAGCCCGGCGGCGGCAAGCCCGGGCAGTGCCAGCGGGATCAGCACCCGGCGGATGCGCTGGAAGAGTGTTGCCCCATCCATCAGCGCTGCCTCCTCGTAGTCCCGCGGCAGCCCATCGAAGAAGGTCTTCATGATCCAGAGCGCCAGCGGCAATTGCATCGTCGCAAGCACCAGGATCAGCCCGAGATAACCGTCGATGAAACCGGTCCAGCGCATGATGTCACGCGTATAGCTGCCGAAGATCGGCCTGAGCACTGCCGCTTCCGCATTGTTCAGCGTCAGCAGGAATTTGTAGAGCGGCACGACGAGCGCCGTCGGCGGCAGCACCCGGATGAGCAGGATCGCGTAGAGGAAGGGCAGCTTCCACCAGGCCCGGGTGCGCGACAGTGCATAACCGCCGAGTCCGGAAAGCACCATGACCAGCAGCGTCGCGCTAGCGACCACGAAGAGCGAGTTGAACAGCCACTTCGCCCCGTCCTCCTTGGTGAAGACTCTGACATAGTTGGCGAAGGTCCACTGCTCCGGCCAGTGCAGGAAGAGCTGCGCATTGCCGTCGAGCGAGGCGAGCAGCACCCAGAAGAAAGGCACCGCGCAGAAGATCGAGATCAGCGACAGCGTCGCATAGGCGATGAGGTCGGAGCGACCCTTGTTTGCAGTTTCGCTTGGGGAAACGACGGCCATGTCAGACCTCCACCTTCATGGCCCGGACATAGGCGATACCCAATATCAGAGAGATGACGAGCGCGACGACGGCGACCGCGGCACCATAACCCAGTTGGAACGCCGTAAAGGACTGGTTGTAGATATAGATGCTGACGACCTCGGTCGCCCCACCCGGCCCGCCGCGCGTCAACGCATAGACGAGGCCGAAGACGGCGATGGTGGAGACGGCCGAGATCAGCATATAGAGCAGGATCGTCGGCATCATCAGCGGCAGGGTGATGCGGCGAAACATCTGCGACGGGGTGGCGCCGTCCATGCGCGCTGCCTCGTAGATCTCCGCCGGAATGGTGCTAAGGCCGGCCGTCAACAGGATCATCGCCGTGGCGATGCCGCGCCAGGTGTTGACGACAATGATCATCGACAGCGGGAAGACCTGCAGCCAGTCCGCCGGCGTGATGCCGAAGAAGCTGACGATGCGGCTGAGTGTGGCATTGTCGCCGCCCGCCAGCATCGAGATCCACATGAAACCGGCGACGACTTCAGGGGCTGCGTTCGGCAACAGGATGATCGACGAGAACACCCGCCGAAAGCGGATCGGGCGGCGCAGCGCAATTGCCGAGATCAGGCCGAGCACGAACTGGCCGATCACCGCCGAACCGATGACGAAGACGAAGGTGACGAACAGCGAATTCCAGAACTTCGCGTCGTTGAAGAGCCGCGTGTAATTCCTGAAGCCGACGAAGCGGGGCCGAAGGGCCGCGGCCCCGGTCAGCGCCTCGTTGGTGAAGCTCAGATAGATCGAATAGAGGGCCGGATAGATGACGAAGGCCAGAAGCAGCACCAGCGAGGGCAGCAGGATCAGCAGCCATTGCCGCTCGGCGCGCTTTTCATGAGAGTTTCGGGCCATGGAAGCTCACAACCTTATCGATGGAACCGGCTTGTCGAATAAAAGCGGGAAGACGCGGGCGTTGGCGCCGCGTCCCCGTCCTGGCGGAAGAGACGATGCCGGTGCTTACTTGACCATGTCGTCGCCGAGCGTTTCCTTGACGTAGTCGACAAGGATCTTCTGGGCGCCGGCGGCATCGGTTTCCTTGCGCAGCAGCGCTTCGGTGGCCCGCGCCACACCTTCCGAAACCGTGCCGAAACCGGAGGCCTGCTTCAGGAACACGCCGTTCCCGGCCGCCGCATGGATCGGAACCAGTTCCGTCAGCTTCTGGAACTCGGCATTGTCAGCCGCACCCTTGCTGGCCGGGATGTTGCCGATGCGGGCGGCGTAGGAAACCTGCGTCTCGATCGAGCCGATCTCCATCAGCGCCTTGATCGCCAGCTCCGTATTGGCCGACTTGGAATTGACGGCCCATGGCGCAGCGAGGTTGGCAAGTACGTACTGGCCGCTGCTCTGGCCGGGAACCGTCCAGGTGCCGACCACCTTCGTCACGTCAGGGATGGGGTTCTTGCTTTCGCGACCCCAGTCGAAAATATAGCACCAGGAGCCGCAGGTGGTCGCGGCGAGCTTGCCTTCCGGGAACATCTGGTACTTCGGCACGACCCATGGCTCGGGTCCGAGCAGCGGCTGCGTCGGCATCAGATCCTTGTCGATCAGTTCCTTGTAGACGCCGAAGACATCCTTGATGCCTTCGCCATTCAGATCGAGCTTGCCGTCGGCATCGACCAGCTGCGGCGTCCTGGAACCGACGAGCAGGTGCTGGAAGCCTTCGTCGAAGGCACCGCTTCCCCAGGAAACGCCGGCCGGAAAGAGCAGGCCGTAGGCGCCGGTCTTCTGCTTGATCTCGGCCGCGCGGTTGAGAAGTTCCTGCCAGGTCTTTGGCTGTTCGGTGGAGATGCCGGCTTTTTCGAGAACGTCCTTGCGGTAATAGATTTCCTGAATGCCGAGCATGAACGGCATCACATAGGTTTCGCCATCCGGGCTGACAGCAAGCTCCTTGGCGACGTCATAGAGGTTGGCGTAGCCGTCCCAGGCCTTGAACTCCTTGGTAACAGGCGCGAGGTAACCGGCTTCCACCATGTCGGAAACGGCAGCCGTCGTCGGGATGGAGAACAGGTCGGGCGCGTTGCCGGCGCCGAGCTCGGTCAGGAGCTTGGTAAGATAATCCTTGTCGGGTGCCGGATATTCGATGACCTCGACGGTGACGCCATATTTCTTTTCGATCCGCTCGACCGTCGACTTCATCGCGTCGATGCCGGCCTGACCATGATTTGCAATTCGGATTGTTTCTGCCTGCGCCAGCGTCGAAACCGCGCTCAGCAGAACGGCGCACAGGCCGCCAAGAACCATCTTCTTCAACGGAAGTCCTCCCTTTTTTAGAGACACGGCGCCCTCCAGCACCGGTTGCGAAAATGTACACGCATTCCAAATACTGACAAGACGGTTTTTGAAAAGATTTCAACGCGAGTTTTAATATACTGATATTACTTGTTTATTTAGATATTGCCATCGCCATACCGTTTGTGTAATCGTGTGCACAATCTATCCAGGGAGGAATTTCATGTCTGAGAAATTGCGTCTCGGCGTCATCGGTGCCGGCTTGAAGGCGGCGGAATATGCCGAGAGCTGGGTCAAGATGCCGGAGATCGAATTTGCTGCACTCGCCGACACCACGGCGGCTTCGCGCCAGCGCCTGATCGACGTCTGCCTCGCCGCCGGCGCACCCGAGCCGAAGGGCTTCGAGGATTATCGTCAGATGCTCGCCGAATGCCGGGGCGAACTCGACATCGTCTACGTCTCCACCCCGCATGCCTTCCATGCCGAGCAGGCAACCGCCGTTGCCGAGGCCGGCCTCGACCTCTTTCTGGAAAAGCCGATGGTGACGACAGTCACTGAAGCCGAGAGGCTGATCGCCGCGCAGAAAAAGAGTGGCGTCACCATCGTCACCGCCTTCCAGGGCGGCCTGTCGCCGCTGGTGCTCGACACACGCCGGCGGGCTCTCGCCGGCGAGTTCGGCGAGTTGATCGCCATATCGGGCATGATCTGGGAAAGCTGGTCGTCGAATTACCACGGCCACTGGAAGCAGCAGCCTGATATCTCCGGCGGCGGCTTCATGTTCGACACCGGCGCCCATATGATGAACACCGTCTGCCTGCTCGCCAATTCCGATTTCGACAGCGTCTCGGCCTATATGAACAATCACGGCAGGCAAGTCGATATCGCCACCGCCGTCTCCGCCCGACTGAAGAACGGCGCGCTGGCGACGTTGACGGCCGCCGGCGAAGGCCCTCCGGGCTGCGCTTCCTACATCACCTTCTTCTATTCGAAGGCGATCGTGCGCATCGACGCCTGGGGTGGCTGGCGCGAGATCAGTATCGGGCGTACCGCCGAGCCGCGCGAGGAAGCCGAGATTCTCGGCAACCCGATGAAGAATTTCCTCGCCATTCGCGAGGGAAAGATGGAAAACTCCGGCTCCGTTGAAATGGGCCTCAGATTCGCTAGGCTATGGGATGCAATCAAGGAATCGGCAGCGGCCGACGGCGCTTCCGTCAGGATCGTCGCCCAATAGGCGCTGAAGATGAGCGGTATGAGCAGACGGCGGATCACCTCGAAGGAACTGGCGAAACTCGCCGGCGTCTCCTCCGCCACCATTTCCCGCGCCTTTTCGCCGGATTCGCGCATCGGCAGCGCGACGCGCGACCGCATCCTCGCCGTCGCGCGTGAACATGGCTACCAACCGAACGCGATCGCCCGCTCACTGAACAACCAGCGTTCGCGGCTCGTCGCCCTCGTCGTCAATGCGATCGGCAACCCTTGCGAGGCCGAGGAACAACAGCTTCTCGTCCACCGTCTGCAGGCGAGACAATTGCTGCCGATCATCCTCTGCTGCGCCGATCATTCCGACCGACTGCAGCTGATGCGCCTTGCCTCCACCTATCAGGTCGATCACGTCGTCGTCTTCTCCGACATGGTGTCGATGCAGGACGCGGTCGATATTTTCCACACGACCAAGCCGATCATCGTCTCCTTCGAGCCGCTCGACAACGAAAGCGTCTCCAGCATCCGCATCGACGGCGCTGAAGCCGCCGACGAGATCATCGACAAGATCGTCCACGACGGCAAGAAGCGTTTCGCCTACCTCTCCGGCACCAATTCAAGCTGGATCGACAAGCTCAGGCGAAAATGGTTCGCCGATGCGCTGGCCAAGCGCGGCCTTTCCTTCGAAGCGCAGGCCTTCGGCGATTATTCTTATGATTCCGGCTTCAAGGAAGCCGTGCTCCTGCTGCACCGTGACAAGGTCGACGCCATCATCTGCGGCAACGACGTCATGGCGATCGGCGCACGCGATGCAGCCCGCCGAGTGCTTGGCAAGAACACGCCTGATGATATCGCCATCGTCGGCCAGGACGGCATCGCTATGGCCGCCTGGGATTGCAACGACCTGACCACGCTGAGCCTCGACCACGTTGCCTTCATTGATGCCGTCGTCGAACTGATCGAACGCCATGACGCCGAGATCGAAGGCCCGCACAGCATCACGCTCACCTGCACCGCCCGCTGGGGCTCGACCGCCTAACAGCTCGCATACCCATTGCATCAAGGAGGAATAGTATGACTCAATTTTCACGCGCCGAAAGGCGCCGCACCGTCCCTGATGCTGTAACCGGGAGAGTTTGAAATGCGTTCCGTCGTTTCCTTCAACGAAGGCTGGAGTTTCCATGAGGGCTTCGGCCAGCGTTTGCTCGAAGCTTTCGATGCGGCCAAGTCGGTCAGCCTGCCGCATACCGCTGTCGAACTGCCCTTCAGCTATTTCGACGAGACCAGCTATCAGCGCGCCTTCACCTATCAGAAGGTGCTGCGCTGGCTGCCGGAGTTCGAAGGCCGCGAAGTCTCGCTCGTCTTCGACGCCGCCATGGCCGACAGCGTCGTCTATCTGAACGGCGAGGAAATCATTGCCCATAAGGACGGTTATACCCCCTTCGAGGCCCGCCTCACCGGCAAGCTCGTCAAGGGCGAGAACCTCGTCACCGTCAAGATCGACGGCAGCGAGAATCCCGACATTCCGCCTTTCGGCGGCCGCATCGATTATCTGACCTATGCCGGCATCTACCGCGACGTCTGGCTGAAGGTCACCGACCCGGTCTCGATCCGCAATCTCAAGATCGAAACCACCGACGTTCTTCGCCCGGAGAAATCGGCGACCATACGCGTCGACATCGCCAATCCCGAGGGCCGCAGCTTCTCGGCGACCGTCACCGCCACACTGAAGCAGGCCGACGGCACGGTGGTCGCCACTGCCGCGACCGAAACGATCGGCAGCCGCACCACGCTCTCCTTTGGTGGCCTCACCGGCATCGCCCTCTGGGACATCACCGATCCCACGCTCTATGACGTCACCGTCGAGCTGAGGACCGAACACGGCTCCGACCGTGTCTCAACCAGGTTCGGCTTCCGCACCGCCGAATTCACGCCGGAAGGTTTCCTCCTCAACGGCAAGCCATTGAAGCTGCGCGGCCTCAACCGTCATCAGGCCTTCCCCTATGTCGGTTATGCCGCCGGCCGCTCCGCCCAGGAGCGCGATGCCGACATCATGAAGACGGTGCTGAAGTGCAATATCGTCCGCACCTCGCATTATCCGCAGTCGAAATGGTTCCTCGACCGATGCGACACAATCGGTCTGCTGGTTTTCGAGGAGATCCCCGGCTGGCAACATATCGGCGATGCCGACTGGCAGCAGGAATCGATCGAGAACGTCCGCCGCATGATCGAGCGCGACTGGAACCACCCCTCGATCATCATCTGGGGCGTGCGCATCAACGAATCGCAGGATAATCACGATTTCTACGCCGAGACCAATCGCCTCGCCCGCGAACTCGACAGCACCCGCCAGACCGGCGGCGTGCGTTATCTCACCGAGAGCGAGCTGCTCGAAGACGTCTACACGATGAACGACTTCATCCTCGGCAATGAAGAGCTGCCGGGCGCCAACCGCCCACGCACCGCGCTGCGCGCTCAGCAGGAAAATACCGGACTGTCCCACAAGGTGCCGTACCTCATCACCGAGTTCAACGGCCACATGCACCCGACGAAGATTTATGACCAGGAGCAGCGCCAGGCCGAGCATGTGCGCCGGCACCTTGATGTACTGAATGCCGCCTATGGCGACCCTGATATCTCCGGCGCCATCGGCTGGTGCATGTTCGATTACAACACCCACAAGGATTTCGGCTCCGGCGACCGCATCTGCTATCACGGCGTGATGGACATGTTCCGCGAGCCGAAATTCGCGGCCTATGCCTATATCAGCCAGTGCGACCCTTCCGAGGAGATCGTCATGAAGCCGGTGACCTTCTGGGCGCGCGGCGAACGCAATATCGGCGGCGTGCTGCCGCTGATCATCCTGACCAACTGCGACGAGGTGGAGCTGCAATATGGCTCGCTCAGCAAGCGCATCGGTCCGGACCGCGAAAACTACCCGCATCTGCCGCATCCGCCCGTTGTGCTCGACCATCGGCACTTTACCGCCGACGAGCTCGGCACCTGGGGTCTCGAATGGATCGACGGCACCTTCACCGGTTATATCGGCGGGGAGCCGGTGGCCAGCCTGACGCTGGCGGCCGATCCGCTGCCCACGACCCTGGAAGTCGTTGCCGACAGCTCGACGCTGAGGGCACGCGAACGCGACAGCACGCGCGTCATCATCCGCGCCCTCGACCAGCGCGGCCAGCGCCTGCCCTTCATGAACGACAGCATTTCGCTGAAGGTTCACGGCCCGGCAAGGATTGTCGGCCCGACCAACGTGCCACTGCAGGGCGGCACTGCCGGCTTCTGGCTGGAGGCGACAGGGTTCACCGGCGAGATCACCGTCGAAGCGGTCTCCTCGCGTTTCGCGCCGGTGACGCTCGGTGTGACGGCCGCCTGACGGCCATCACGCAATCCGCGCTTGTGTTTCCGGATCGAAGAACACGGCCTTATCGAGATTGAAGGCGAGGCGGGTATTTTGTCCTGGAGCGATGCCGGTATCGGCGCGCAGGCGGGCGACGACAGATTTGCCGCCGAGCTTGGTGACGGCAAAGGTGTCGGAGCCGGCCGGTTCCACCACCTCGATCAGGCAATCGCCCTCGGTCAGCGAGCGCGCCTTGCGGTCGGCGCCATCGGGATCGGTCAGCGCCTCCGGCCGAATGCCGAAGATCACCTCCCTGCCGGTATAGGCAGTCAGGCCGTCATTGCCTGCCATGACGGGGAGCCTCAGCGGGGCGGCATTCGGCCGCTCCAGCGAGACTTCGAGCCCGCCGGCGCCGTTCTCGACGGTGGCGTTGAGCAGGTTCATCGCCGGCGATCCCATGAAGTCGGCGACGAAGATGTTGGAAGGGCTGTTATAGATCTCGGCCGGCGTGCCGAACTGCTGCAGCACGCCGTCCTTCA
>NZ_JACCEZ010000012.1:0-203628 GCF_013416305.1 Rhizobium sp. WYCCWR 11128 | reverse complement strand
CGGCGAGGGTGTGCGTGGCTCGCTCGCCAAGCAGCTGATTGCCAAGTTCGATCTTTCGAAGGACCGTGAACCGCAAAAGTTCGGCATCGGCATCAAGGAGCTCTGGCAGGTCAAGCCGGAAAACCATAGGCCGGGCCTGGTGCAGCACTCCTTCGGCTGGCCGCTCGGCATGAAGACCGGCGGCGGCTCCTTCCTCTATCACCTGGAAGACAATCTGGTCGCCGTCGGCTTCGTCGTCCACCTCAATTACAAGAACCCTTATCTCTATCCCTTCGAGGAATTCCAGCGCTTCAAGACCCATCCGGCGATCCGCACCACCTTCGAGGGCGGCAAGCGGCTGTCCTATGGCGCGCGTGCCATCACCGAGGGCGGTTACCAGTCGGTACCGAAGCTTTCCTTCCCCGGCGGGGCGCTGATCGGCTGTTCGGCCGGTCTGGTCAACGTGCCGCGCATCAAGGGCAGCCACAATGCGGTGCTGTCGGGCATGCTCGCGGCCGAGAAGATCGCCGCCGCGATTACCGCCGGTCGCAGCCATGACGAGATCGTCGAGATCGAGAATGAATGGCGCAAGGGTGACATCGGCAAGGATTTGAAGCGCGTCCGCAACGTCAAGCCGCTGTGGTCGAAGTTCGGCACGGCACTCGGCGTGGCGCTTGGCGGCTTCGACATGTGGACCAACACGCTGTTCGGCTTTTCCGTCTTCGGCACGCTGAAACATGGCAAGACCGATGCTGAGAGCCTGGAGCCGGCGTCACAGCACAAGCCGATCGCCTATCCGAAACCCGATGGCGTCTTGACCTTCGATCGCCTGTCCTCGGTGTTCCTGTCGAACACCAATCACGAGGAAGACCAGCCGGTGCATCTGCAGGTCAAGGACATGAACCTGCAGAAGAGTTCGGAACACGACATCTATGCCGGCCCGTCGACGCGTTACTGTCCGGCCGGCGTCTATGAATGGGTGGAGAAGGACGGCAAGGACGTCTTCGTCATCAACGCCCAGAACTGCGTGCACTGCAAGACCTGCGACATCAAGGATCCCAACCAGAACATCAACTGGGTGCCGCCGCAGGGCGGCGAGGGGCCGGTCTATCCGAATATGTGAGGCGGATTATCCCCACCGCGACAATTCTTGCGTGCTGACGCCTTCGTGATCGCCTTCTGCCGGAGGCTGTTAGCCGTTCGTTAACCATAATTTCCTTAGCTTGCGACATCATGTTGACGCACTAAGGACACATTCATGACGATCTCCCGCCGGGGCTTTCTGATCGCTCTGCCGCTTTTCGTGGCCGGTTGCTCTTCGACCGGTCTGAACAGTCAGACGAATTATGCCGCACTTCCGGACGAAAAATTCCCGCTGAAGCAGGTGCCGATCGACAAGATCAAGCCGGAGCTCCGCCGCCAGGAAGTGTCCTACGAAACCACGCATGCTGCCGGCACCGTGATCGTCGATACACCCGCGCGCCGCGCCTATTACGTCCTCGGCGGCGGCAGGGCAGTGCGTTATGGTGTTGGTGTCGGCCGCGAGGGGCTGGCCTTTGCCGGCAACGCCTATATCGGCCGCAAGGCCGAGTGGCCGAGCTGGACACCCACCGAAAACATGCAGCGCCGCGAGGAGCGCTATCGCAAGCTCGCCGGCGGCATGCCGGGCGGCCCGAACAACCCGCTCGGCGCGAGGGCGATGTATCTTTACCGCGGCGGCGGCGACACGCATTTCCGCATTCATGGCACCAACCAGCCGCAATCGATTGGTCTCGCCATGTCGAGCGGCTGTGTCCGTATGATGAACCACGATGTGATCGACCTCTATAGCCGCGTCGAGGTCGGCGCCAGGGTCGTCGTCATCCAGGCCTAAGATGTCCGTTCCAAGCTCGGTAAGGACGCCATCTCCATTGAAAAAGCCGCCGCAGCGATGGCTGCAGGCGGCTTTCGATCTGCTGTTGGTGTTGGATTTCAGCGGCGTGGTGTGGCGATACCTGTCGAAAGCGCCACGCCGATGCCGGTGATCACGGCGGCGCTGATTTCCGTCATGCCGATCGCTTCGCCAAGCAGCAAGCCACCGCCAAGCGTCGCCAGCACCGGCGTCAGCGCCGTGAAGGCGGCGGCCTGAGTTCCGCCGAGTGTTCTGACGGCGGTGCCGTAGGCGACCATGGCGACGAGGCCGGAAAGAACGCCCTGGCTCAACACCTGCAGGCCGATCTCCGGGAGCGTAGCCTGTGGCAGCGAGATGCCGAAGATGAGGGCAAGCGCGCCCATGATCAGGAAAGACCAGACGGCGATCAGGGCGCTCGCCTGCACGGCGGTCAGACCGGAGCGGCGGAAGGCATGCGTATAGCTTGCCCAGAGAATGGCGCCGGCCGGCAGCAGCACGAAGCTCGTCCATGGCAGCGAGGCGTCTGCAAGGCTGCGCGTGAGCAGGATCAGTACGCCCGCGACGATCGCAACGAGCCCAGCGATGCGGGTGCCGTCAGGCCTTTCGCGAAACAGCACAATGCCGATCAGCGCCGCGGCGAGCGGCATCGAGCCGCCGAGCAGAATCCCCGAAGAGGCGGCCGGCGTCGAATGGATTGCGAGCGTCGTCAGCAGGAAGAAGACGGCGCCGGAACCGGATACCATGATCGCCAGCAGGTGAAGCGGCAGCGCCTTCGGCAGCAGCCCCGTCTTCAGCCAGACGGGTGCAAGCACCAGCGCCGGAATTCCGAAGCGGATCAGCCCGATGTCGATCGAGCCGAGCGGCGTTGCGGCGCTGTGGCGGGTGACCAGAAACCATGTCGCCCAGATCAGCACGGTAATAGTGCCGCCGGCATAACCCAGTACCTGCGACGGCGACTTGTCGTTCGTGAAAGCAATGGTGGTCATCGTCCTGTCCTTTCCTTCATCCGGAGCCTGTCCGGTTGAAGAGAAGACTAGCGCCAAAGGTCAGGGCATGTCCTTGCTATCTATGGCTCAAAAATCATGCTATGCGCAATCTTCTGCCAATTGATGCCAACAGGGATCGCGAAAATGCCAAATCTCGATAAATTCGATATTGCCATCCTGAAGTGCCTGCAGGAGGATGCGCGGGCCACCAATGTCGAGATCGCCGAGAAGGTGAACCTGTCGCCGTCGCCCTGCCTGCGGCGCATCCGCAATCTCGAACGGTCCGGCATCATCCGCGGTTACACGGCGGATATCGACCGCAAGGAGGTCGGTCTCGGCCTGACCGTGTTCGTCGAATTCAAGGTTGCCCATCACAGCCGCGAGAATTCCGAGGCGCAACAGAAGACATTGCTCGCGATCCCCGAGATCGTCTCCTGCTTTCTGATTTCGGGCACGGCCGATTTCCTCGCGGAAGTGGTGGTGGAGGATCTCGCCGCCTATGAGCGGCTTCTGACCGAAACGTTGTTGACCCTGCCGAATGTCAGCGACATCCGCTCGAACTTCGCCATCCGCAGCATCAAGACGCATGGCCCGTTGAAGCTGCCCGAGGGGAAATAATTCCCCTCGGGCTTGCTTGCGGGTTAGAGCAGCGTCCCGCTGAGGATGAGCAGCGCCACCGAGAAGTAGATGACGAGCCCGGTGACATCGACCAGTGTGGCGACGAAGGGGGCCGAGGCGCTGGCTGGATCGAGCCGGAGCTTCTGCAGCACGAAAGGCAGCATCGAGCCGCAGATCGAGCCGAAGGTGACGATCCCGATCAGGGCGGCAAACACCGTGACGGCGACCATCTGCCAGTGCGGACCGTAATCGTAGAGCCCGGCCGACTGCCAGAAGACGATGCGGATGAAGCCGACCAGGCCGAGGATCGCGCCGAGCACGATGCCGGTCGGCAGTTCACGCAAAAGCACCTTCCACCAGTCCGAAAGCTTCAGCTCGCCGAGTGCTAGCGCCCGGATGATCAGCGACGTTGCCTGCGAGCCGGAATTGCCGCCCGAGCTCATGATCAGCGGGATGAACAGCGTCAACACCACGGCCTTTTCCAGCTCGCCTTCGAAATGCTGCATGGCGCTTGCCGTCAGCATCTCGCCGAGGAACAGCGCTGCGAGCCAGCCGGCGCGCTTGCGGATCATGCCGGCGAAGCTGATCTTCATGTAGGGCTGGCCGAGCGCCTCCATGCCGCCGAACCTCTGTGCCGCTTCCGTCGTGTCTGAGATCATCGTGTCGATCACGTCGTCGACGGTGACGATGCCGAGCATCTGCCCATGTTCGTCGGTGACGGGCAGGGCGAGCAGGTCATGCTTGCGGATCAGCCGGGCGACATCCTCCTGCTTCATCAGCGGATCGGCCGAAACCGGCGCGCCCTTCTGTGCCACAGAGAGGATCGAAGCGTCCGGCTCGCCGGTGATGAGGCGACGCAGTGTCACCACATGCAGCAGCGCATGGCTGACCTCGTCGAGCACATAGATGGCGTAGACGGTTTCGCGCGAGCGTTCGACCTGGCGCACATGGTCGAGTGTGCGGGCGACGGTCCAGCTATCAGGCACGCTGACGAACTCCGTCGTCATGATGCCGCCGGCCGTGCGGGGCGGATAGCCCATCAGATGCTGGATCGCGATGCGCACCGGTTCGTCGAGGCTGGAGAACAGCCGGGCACGGGTCTCGCCGTCGAGTTCGAGCAGCACGTCGGCGACGCGGTCGTTCGACATGCCGTGCAGCAGCCGTGCGGCGTCCTCGGCGCTGATCAGCGCAAGGATCTGTGCGGCGTTGCGAAGCTCCGGCCGGTCGAGAATGTTGACCGCATAGTCGAGCGGCATGCCGATAAGCACCCGCCCGGCGTCCTGGACGCTCAGCGCGTTCAACGCTTCGACGCGTTCGGCGATCGTTGCGCCGCGGCTGTTGTTGATGAAGGCACGGGCGGCATGGCCTGCCCGAAGAGGGAAGCGATTGATATTCATTTGAGGCTCGCCTTTCCGTCGATCCGCCGTAGCGTCCGATCGGGCGAGCCGACAGGAGTCGGTCAGCGCACGAGGGTCGCGTACGGCAAAGGCAATCGACTGCTACTGTCGCTTGGCATCGTTATGATGGCTCCGTTGAAATCCGTGCCTGACGAGTGTCATCCACGTGAATGCTAGGTGGTCCCGAACGCGGAAAAAGTCAAGCGGGGTAAATGCTTAACGCCAGAATGTCGCACCCTGCGATACGCCATTCCAGGCGGGTATGGTTTATATGACCTTGCAGGAAACACCGGGCCTGCCGGCTGCGATCTCAGAATCCTGCGAGCACAGCCTTGCCCTTCATCCTGCCGCTTTCGACCATGGCATGCGCCGTCTTGAGGTTTACCGCATTGATCGGCCCGACGATCTCTGAAAGCGTCGTGCGGATCTTTCCAGCGTCGATGAGCTCGGAAATCTTGTTCAGCAGCTTATGCTGCTCGATCATGTCAGGCGTGCCGTAGAGCGGGCGGGTGAACATCAGCTCCCAATGAACGGAGACGGCCTTGCGCTTGAAGGGCACGATGTCGAGCGTCTTCGGATCGTCGATCAATGCGAAGCGGCCCTGCGGCGCGATCGCTTCGACGATGTCGCCGATATGGCTGTCGGTATTGGTGGTCGAGAATATGAATCCCGGCGCGCCGATGCCAAGCGCTGCCACCTGCGGCGCGATCGGCCTGGAATGGTCGACGATATGATGTGCGCCGAGTTCCTTCACCCAGTCCTGCGTTTCCGGCCGCGAGGCCGTTGCGATCACCGTCAAGTCGGTCAATGCCCGGGCGATCTGGATGGCGATCGAACCGACGCCGCCGGCGCCGCCGATGATCAGGATGGAGCGTCCCGCTCCCGAAACCGCGTCCTGCACCTTCAGCCGGTCGAACAGCGCCTCGTAGGCCGTAATCGAGGTCAGCGGCAGGGCGGCCGCGGCAGCGAAGTCGAGGCTCTTCGGTTTGGTGCCGACGATGCGTTCGTCGACGAGGTGGAATTCGGCATTGCTGCCCGGGCGGCTGATGACGCCGGAGTAGAACACCTCGTCGCCGGGCTTGAACAGGGTGACATCGGCGCCGATGGCCTTGACGACGCCGGCGGCATCCCAGCCGAGCACCTTAAGCTCGTCTGCGGGCGGTGCGGAATGGGCGCGCACCTTGACGTCGACGGGATTGACCGAAACCGCTTTGATTTCGACGAGCAGATCGTGGCCCCCAGCCTCCGGCATCGGCAGCTCGACATCGATCAGCGAGGTTTCGGCGGAGATCGGTTGGGGCGTTTTATAGGCGACGGCGCGCATGGGAAACTCCTGTGTTCGTTGCACGGAAGCTAGATGCGCATTATGTGCTGACAACGCAAGAATGCACAAATTCTGTACGTAGTACCCAAAAGGATACTGTAAATGTCATTGCCGCGCGCCAAGCTCGTCAAGAATTTTCCCGGCTGCCCGGTCGAAGCGACGCTGACTTACCTCGACGGGAAGTGGAAGGGCGTTATCCTCTTTCATCTGATGCAAGGAACTCTGCGCTTCAACGAATTGCGGCGTAAGCTGCCGGCTGTGACCCAACGCATGCTGACCAAGCAGCTGCGTGAACTGGAAGAATCCGGCCTGGTGTCACGTACCGTCTATCCGGTCGTGCCGCCGAGGGTCGAATATGCAATGACGCCGCTCGGCATGACGCTGAAGCCCGTGATCCAGGCATTGGCCGCCTGGGGTGACGCTTATGTCTTCTGCAGCCCGGAAGGCCGCGAGCTGCGCCTGGCCTCAGACGGCCTGCGCGCTCCGGTCGCGGCGCTCGAGGCGTAGCGAGGCCGCAAAGACGAAGAGGCCGAGGAAGGACAGCGCCGCGCCGACATAACCGGTTGCCGCAAAACCGTAACCTCCGGCGATGACGAGGCCGCCGAGCCAGGCGCCGATCGCATTGGCGATGTTGAAGGCGGAATGGTTGGACGCGGCCGCAAGCGTCTGCGCGTCGGCGGCAACATCCATCAGCCGCGTCTGCAGCGCCGGGCCGGCGGCAAAACCGCAGCCGACGAGGAAGACGGAGAGACCGAGCAAATAGGGATTGGCGGCGGTCAGCGAGAAGGTGGTGAGCACGACGATATTATAGATGAGCGACCCGCCGATCGTGCCGAGCAGCGATTTGTCGGCGAGCCACGAGCCGATGAAATTGCCCGCATTCATGCCGACGCCGAAGAGGACCAGCATGATCGGGACCGCCGTTTCCGGCAGCATCGCCACCTCAGTCGTCGTCGAGGCGATATAGCTGAACATTGCGAACATGCCGCCGTAGCCGACGGCGGCGATGCCGAGCGTCAGCCACACCTGCGGCCGGCGGAAGGCGCCGAGTTCACGCAGGAAGCCCGCTTCCGCGGAAACCCTGTCCTTTGGAACGTAGAACCAGATCAGCGCCACGGTCAGCAGGCCGAGCACGCCGACCGAGAAAAATGCCACCTGCCAGTCGAGCGACTGGCCGAAGAAGGTCGTCAACGGCGTGCCGAGAAGTGTCGCAACGGTGAGGCCGAGCATGACCCGGCCGACGGCACGGGCGCGGCGATGCGCCGGCACCATCGAGGCGGCGACAAGGGCCGCGACGCCGAAATAGGCGCCGTGCGGCAGGCCGCTGACGAAGCGCAGCAGCGTGAAGCTTTCGAAGGTCGGCGCCATGGCGCTCGATATATTGCCGGCGGCAAAGATCAGCATGAGAGCCAAAAGCAGCGTGCGGCGCGCCATCTTCGCGGCGAGCACGGCAATGACCGGTGCGCCGACGACGACTCCGAGCGCATAGGCGCTGATGACGTAGCCGGCTTGCGGCGTGGTGACCGAGAAGGTCTCGGCAACATTAGGCAGCAGCCCCATGATCGCGAATTCGCCGGTGCCGATGCCGAAGCCGCCGCAGGCGAGCGCCAGCTGGACCAGCGCCACGGTCATTGCCGACGGCAGCACTTCATCCTGGCTATCAACTGAAATATTGGCGGCAATCTCACTCACGAGAGCTCCTCGAGGCGGTTTCTGCTTGGCAATGGCGCCCTGGCGCAGGCGCGGCCGCAAGCCGATCGGTGGAAATGGCGGGAGGTGGAGATGATGTCTCCGGTAGACCCATCTATCCGTGAGCTCGCGGCTGCCGTCGAGTGCATTTTTTGCAGTGCAGCGTCCTGCTATGTGCATACGTCTATTGCAATTTTTGCATTTCTGCCCTTTGTCAGGAAAGAAGGCTGCGCTTGAAATCGCCGATACCGCAACCATCTCAGGGGCAAGGCAGGAGCATTTCCGCGCCAGGGACGGGAGCTCTTATGAAGCTTATAGGCTTTTTCAATCGCGACGGCGGGACCTTTAAGACCACCGACATGCTGGCCTACGAAAAGAGGGCAGAGGCGGCCTTCCGCGAAGCGGGGCATGATTTCGACGCCATCGTCTTCTCAGGAAAGGAAATCGTTCCCGCCATGGAGCGGGCGGCCAAGCGCGACGATATCGACGGTATCGTCGCCGGCGGTGGCGACGGCACCATTTCGGCGGCGGCATCGATTGCCTGGAAAAACGGAATTGCGCTCGGCGTCGTGCCCGCCGGCACGATGAACCTCTTTGCCCGCTCGCTGCGTGTGCCGCTCGATATCTGGCAGGCGCTCGATGTGCTTGCCTCCGGCGAGGTCGACAATGTCGATATCGCCAGCGCCAACGGCCGGCCCTTCATCCACCAGTTTTCCGCCGGCCTGCACGCCCGCATGGTGCGCTACCGCAACGCCTACAGCTATCGGTCCCGGCTGGGCAAGATCCGGGCGAGCACCAAGGCAGCTTTGGGCGTCATCTTCAACCCGCCGGAATTCGAGGTCGAGTTCGAGGCGATCGGCATGCGCGAGCGCCGCAGGGTGTCGGCGATATCAGTCTCCAACAATCCCTTCGGCGAGAACGCGCTGCTCTACGCCGATGATTTGAGAAGCGGCGAACTCGGCTTCTACACGGCAAATCCGCTGAAACCCCTCGGTGTCGCCCGTCTCGCCATCGACATGCTGCGCGGCAAGGTCCGCGAGAATGCCGATGTCATGGTGATGCACCCGGCCGAAGTGCACCTGCATTTCCCGAAACTGCGCTCCAAGGCCAATTGCGTCATGGACGGCGAGCTGCTGCCGCTCGAACGCGACGTCTCGATCCGGCTGCATCCGGGCGAATTGAAGGTTCTCGTCAAACAGGGGCTCGCCGCTCAGGTGAATGCGGACGAACGCCGCGAGCCCGCTGCGTAAGTCGGCCGGCTGCGTAAGTCGGCCGCCGCGTAATTTCAGAGCCGCGGCAGATAGGTGCGGTAGTCGAAATCCGAGACGGTGCGCAGATGCGCCAGCGCTTCCTTGCGCTTGGTGTCGCCATAGAGCGCCTGATAACGCGCGCCGAAGATATCGGTGATGAAGGGTGAGGTGCGGAAGGTCTCGACAGCGCTGAGGAAATCATGCGTCAGTCGGGTCGTATTCGCAGGTATGTGCGAAGGCGTCGTCTCCTCGCCGGGGTCGAGCTCGCCATCGAGACCGGCGAGCATGCCGCCGAGGATCGCCGCCAGCAGCAGAAAGGGATTGGCGTCGGCGCCGGCGACGCGGTGTTCGATGCGTGCGGCCGGGCCATCCTTGTCGGGGATGCGGATCGCCGTGCCGCGATGGCCGCTGCCCCAGGTCAGATCCACAGGCGCAAACGAGCCCGGCTGGAAGCGGCGGTAGGAATTGGCAAAGGGGGCGAAGATCAGCTGCGCCGCGCGCATGGAGTCGAGCAGGCCCGATATCACCGATTTGAGTAGCTTCGGTTCGCCGCCCTTGGCATCGAGGATGTTGCGGCCTTGCCCGTCGATGATGCTCGCATGCACATGCAGGCCGGAGCCGGCATGTTCGGAATAGGGCTTGGCCATGCAGGTCGATTTCAGCCCGTGGCGGCGCGCCGCCTGTTCGGCGATACGCTTGAGATAGAGGCAATCGTCGGCGGCTGCCAGCGCATCCGCGCGGTGCAGCAGGTTGACCTCGAACTGGCCCGGCCCGAATTCCGCCGTCGTCGCATCCGCCGGCAGGTTCTGCGCCTTCGCATAAGCCCTCAGCGTCTGCAAATAGCCATCGAGCGCGTCGACGGCGCTCATGTCGTAGAGCTGGAAACCGTTCGGTTCGCCGCGATAGGTGAGGCTTTCGGGCGGGCAGGGGCGTCCGGTCTCGCGCCAGTTTCCCGACATCACGTAAAATTCCAGCTCGGTCGCGACGACAGGCGTCAGCCCGCGCGCCGCATAGCGCTCGACCACCGAGGCAAGGATGGCGCGCGGATCCATGAAGCTCGGGCTGCCGTCGAATTCGTGCATGGTGGCGAGCACTTGCATCGAGCCCTCGGGCGCCCAGGGCATCGGCGCCAGGCTGCGCCGGTCGGGGATGACCTTGCCGTCGGGATCGCCGATCGTCAGCGACAGGCCGGTGATATCGTCATTGTCGTCGCCCCAGATGTCGAGCGACTGCGTCGATGTCGGCAGGCGGATGTCGCCGGCCCAGACCTTGTCTTCGGCGCCGGGCGGAAGCTGCTTGCCGCGCAGGTCGCCGTTCATGCCGACGATCAGGATCTCGAAACGCGGGTCGTCGCCTTTCGTCTTGCCGTCCATCCTGTCGCTTGCCATGACCTTGAAAATCCCCCGGGACAAGGCCAAGCTCCTATCCCATCGACATCAGCCTTTCAATCCGCGAGGGTCTTTACCAATCATGCCCGATTCTTACCCACCCTCGAATCTTGCCGCGATCGACGCCGCGCACCACCTGCACCCCTTCGCCGACATGAAGAAGCTGAATGCCGAGGGCGCGCGTATCATCCAGCGCGGCGAGGGCGTCTACATCTTCGACAATCACGGCAGGAAATATCTCGATGGCTTCGCCGGCCTCTGGTGCGTCAATATCGGCTATGGCCGCCGGGAGATCGCCGATGCCGCCACCAGGCAGATGAATGAGCTGCCCTATTACAACACCTTCTTCGGCACGACCTCGACGCCGGCGACGCTGCTTGCGCAGAAGGTCACCTCCCATGCCGGCGAGCGATTCAACCATATCTTCTTCACCGGCTCCGGCTCGGAGGCGAACGACACCTGGTTCCGCATGGCCCGCGTCTACTGGAGCGCGGTCGGCAAGCCGTCGAAGAAGATCGTGATATCAAGGAGAAACGGTTACCACGGTTCGACGGTCGCCGGCGCCAGCCTCGGTGGCATGAAATATATGCACGAGCAGGGCGACCTGCCGATACCGGGCATTGTCCATATCGGCCAGCCCTACTGGTACGGCGAGGGCGGCGATCTCTCACCTCATGAATTCGGCCTCAAGGTTGCCCGCGAGCTCGAAGCGAAGATCGACGAACTCGGTGAGGAGAATGTCGCCGCCTTCGTCGCCGAGCCGGTGCAGGGCGCCGCCGGCGTCATCATCCCGCCCGAGACCTACTGGCCGGAGATCGACCGCATCTGCAAGGCGCGCAATATCCTGCTGGTGACCGACGAGGTGATCTGCGGTTTCGGCCGACTGGGCGCCTGGTTCGGCCACCAGTATTTCGGCGTCGAACCCGATCTGGCGCCGATCGCCAAAGGGCTTTCCTCCGGCTACCTGCCGATCGGCGGCGTGCTCGTCAGCGACCGCATCGCCGATGTGCTGATCAACGATGTCGGTGATTTCAATCACGGCTTCACCTATTCCGGCCACCCGGTTTGCGCTGCCGCAGCCCTCGAGAACCTGCGCATCATCGAGGAGGAAAGACTGGTCGAACGCGTGCGCGACGATATCGGCCCCTATTTCGGCAGGGCCTGGGCAGAGCTGGCAGACCATGATCTGGTCGGCGAAGCCGTCAGCATCGGCCTGATGGGCGGCCTGCAGCTTGCCGCCGAGAAGAGCACGCGTACCCGTTATGCCAAGCCCGATCAGGTCGGTGCGCTGATGCGCAATCACGCGCTGGCGAACGGTCTGGTGCTGCGCGCCACCGGCGACCGCATGCTCGCCTCGCCGCCTCTCGTCATCAGCCACGCCGAGGTGGACGAGATGGCGAGGATTACCAGGCTGGCGCTGGATTTGGCCTGGAAGGAGCTGAAATCCTGATTGCGCTCAGCCCGGCTGATTGACCCAGGCATAGCCGAAACGATAGCTGTCGTCGCCGCGCCCATAGACATAGGGCACGTCGATCACCGACGCCTGCGGTGCGGACACGCCGAGATTGGCCTGTAGCCATTGAGCCATGGCCGGGGGAAGTGTTTCGCTTCCGCCCTTCTGCGGGAGGAGCCACACCAGGAGAAGCCGTCGCCGGCCGGTAAGATCCGGGTTGAAGCCGGGATAGTCCACAGAGAGGATCGGCACACCGGGAATATCCTGCCTGAGATTACCGGCAAGCAGGCTGTCGTCGGCAAGGATCGCCGCCGGTTCGGCCTGTTTGCGCAATGTTTCCAGCATGCCGGCATAGGGCCTGTTCAGCCGCTCGTAATGACCGGTAAAGCGCGCAGTCGCAACGCTCCCGTAAAGGGCCGCCGGTACGCCGATCATGATGACGGCGAGGATGGGTATAAAACGCCGGAACGCTCTGTCTGTTGTGACGCCTGCGGCCTCGATCTTCAGGCAGAAATAGAGCGGCAGGATGAAGAGCATCGGCACCAGCCAGCGATCCTTGATGCCCGCCGCGCCGCCGAAGACGATCAGAAGCAGAATGCCGGCCAAGAAGACGAGCATCATCCGCTCGAGAAGCCGCGTCCATTCCGAGCCGGAGGCGAGCGCCGGACGAAGGCTCTTGCCGAAAACGATCGCGAACACCGCCACGGTCAATGCGGCAAAGCTGATGGTGGCGAGGGCGAGCGAACTGACGCCCATGGACACCTGCTTAAGATAGCTCGCATCGCCGCTCGCAGTCATCTTCTCCAGCGTGCGTGCGGTGGCGAAATCGAGATTGTCCTTCAGCCAGAAGAGATGCGGCAGGGTGATGACGAGCGCCACCGCCGCCGTCAGCACCAGCCGCCAGTCGAAGATCCGCGGCCGCAGGCGCGCATCGGCCAGCGCGGCAATCAAGGCTGCCGCCGGCAGGATCGCGAAATTGTATTTGGCAAGCAGTCCGAAACCAATGCCGATGCCTGATATCAGGTAGGAGGCAAGGCTCGGCTGCTTCAGGCTGCGAATGAAACCGTAAAAGAAGATGCTGGCCGAGAAGAACACCGCGACCGTGTGAGTCAGGTCGCGCTGCATCTCGAAAGCCATCTGCGGGATCGTCAGCAGCCCGAGCGTGGCGATCGCCACCAGCGCCTTGTCGCGCAGGACAAGCCGCGCGGTCAGGCCGTACAGCAGATAGGAGATGAACAGCAGCAAGTTCTTCACCACCGAAAGCGCGGTCAGCGAGACGCCGGCAAACTGGAAGACGGTGTATTGCAACCAGTTGTAGAACGGCGGCTGCGGGCCGTAGCCGGCGGCAAGCCATTGCGATCGGAAGGCCTGTTCGGCCTCGTCGAGATCGAGCGAATGCGAGGTTGCGAGCCGCACGCCGACCTGGAGCACGAAATAGGCTGCCAGCAGAACGAAGATCCAACTGATGTCGCGACGGTTGCTCTCGGTCATCCTATCTGGTCTCCGGCCGAACCCAGGCGTAGCCGAGCGCGAAATTGTCGCCCTGGCGGCCGAAATAATAAGGAAGCGACAGCGAGCCGATCTCCTGCAGCGCGATGCCGGCCGCCGTCAGCGCTGATGAGAACCGCTCCGGCATGACCGCATCGGCAGCCGTCGCCGTCTGCTTGCCGCGCCAGACGATCAGCACCGGCCCCTTGGCCTCGGCATAGGCCGGAATGCCCGGTGCCGGAAAATCCGGGATCACCACCGGCACATCGGGAAATTGCAGCCGCATGTTTCCGCCGATATAGGTGTCGGAAGCGATCACCAGCGCCGGCTCCGCCTGTCGCGTCATCTCGCGCGAAAAACCCGCCATCGGCACATTCGGCCGGCTGTAAGTGCCGATCAGCCCGGCACCGACGACGCGGAAGCCGAGTGCGATCAGCACGCAAGCCATCAACACCGGCAGCACCAGCCGGAAGCGGCGCAGTCCGGCGGAAAGCTCGAGCCCGGCGGCTTGCATCTTCGCAAGGAAATAGATCGGCAGCACCAGCAGGAAGGGGTCGAGCCAGCGCTCGCGAACAGTCGTCGAGCCGGTCAACAGCACGATCAGAACGATGCCGGCAAGACTTGCGAGCATCATCCGCTCCATCATCCCAGTCCAGCGGTTGCCCGCCGAAAGCGCCCGGACAAAATCCCGGCGGAAGGTGGCGGCGAAGATTGCGACAGGCAGCGCCGCAAAGGCGATGATGGCGACGAGAAAGGCGAGAAGGCCTTTGCCGATCCGCACGGCGCCGGCGGGTTCGCTGCCGGCGGCCATCTTGACCAGAGTGTCGGAGGAGGCGAATGCGAGATTGCCCTGCAGCCAGATCGCGTGCGGCAGGACGATGACGAGCGCAACAGTGATCGCTGCCAGCATGCGCCAGTCGAGCGCCCGGCGTCGCCATTCGGCATCGGGCAGGATGGCGATCAAGGCGACGATAGGCATCAGCGCGAAATTATATTTCGAGATCAGCCCGATGCCGGTCGCAAGCCCGAGCAGCAGGTAGCTCGCCATATCGGGCCGGTCGAGCGTGCGGAAGAAGCCGTAGAGAAACAGCGCGCTAGCAAAGAGCAGCGCCGTCGTGTGGGTCAGATCCTGCTGGGCCATGTAGGAGACCTGGGGCAGGGTGATCAGCGCCAGCATGCCGACGGCGGCAAGCGCCTCGTCCTTCAGCGCGCGCCGCCCGGCAAGGCCATAGAAGAGATAGGACAGGAACAGCAGGATGTTCTTCGGAACGATCAACGCGCCGATCGACATGCCCGTCACCGAAACGACGGCATATTGCATCCAATTGTAGAAGGGCGGCTGCGGGCCGTAGCCCGCCAGCAGATATTGCGAGAAGAAGGATTGCTCCGCCTCGTCGAGCTCCAGCGAATGCGGAAGCACGATACGCAGCACGATGTTGAGCACGAAATAGGCTGCAAGCAGCAGGCCCGCGGTTTTGATCGTCCTCGTCGCGCGCTCCAGCATCGTGCTGCCGGCTTAGGCTTGGCTTTGATCGTCGAAGATCTGCCGCACGATATAATTCGGTGAGGCATCGTCGCGGTAATAGGTGCGCGCGATCATTTCCGCCAGGATGCCGGTGGTGATCATCTGCACCGACGACAGCAGCAGTACCACGCCGACCATCAGCATCGGTCGCGTGCCGATGTCGTTGCCCAGGATGAACTTGTCGAAGCCGAGATAGAGCAGGATCAGCATGGCGAGGGCGCCGAGGCCCAGGCCGAGCGAACCGAAGAAATGCCCCGGCCGCGCCTTGTAGCGCATGAAGAACATCACTGACAGCAGATCGAGGATGACGCGGAAGGTGCGCGAAATGCCGTATTTCGAAACGCCGTGTTCGCGGGCATGGTGGGTGACCGCCATCTCGCCGATGCGCGAGCTCGGGACGACACCGGCGACCCAGGCGGGGATAAAGCGGTGCATCTCGCCCATCAGCTTCACCTGCTTGATGATCGAGGCACGGTAGATTTTCAGGCTGCAGCCGTAATCATGCAGCTTGACGCCGGTGATGCGGCCGATCAGGTAGTTGGCGCACCAGGAGGGGATCTTGCGCAGGAACAGGCCGTCCTTGCGGTTCTTGCGCCAGCCGACCAAGAGATCGAGTTCACGCCGTTCCAGCTCGGCGACCATCGAAGGAATGTCCTTCGGATCGTTCTGCAGGTCGCCGTCCATCGTCGCGATAAGGCGGCCACGGGCGGTATCGATGCCGGCCTGCATGGCGGCTGTCTGGCCGAAGTTGCGCTGCAACTCGACGATCCTGAGCGCCAGCCCCTCGTGTCCGACATACTTCCGGGCGTTGACGAGCGTCGCATCCGTGCTGCCGTCGTCGACGAGGATCAGCTCCCAGCGATGGGGGTAGCTGACCATCGCAGCCACGACACGCTCGACGAGCGGGCCGACGCTTTGCTCTTCGTTGAAAATGGGCACGACCAGCGACAGTTCGAGCGATTGTACCGGATCATTCGTACCGCGAATGGGCTCTACGGTTGTCTGCAACTTTCATCTCCAAAAGGCCGGGCGGCCGAGCAATCTTGAATGCTGCCGCCGCACTTGCGGAAGGCTACTACATGAAGTGTCCGCCGGTTGCCAGCCGGCAATGCCTGTTTCCCGCAATCGGCTGATCTGCCGGGGCGCTATTTCGCGCCGCCTTCCACCCAGGAGTAACCAATGGAGAAGCTGCGTTTGCCGTCACCGAAGAGATAGGGCAGGGTCAGCGTCTTCAACTCTGGCAGATGAATGCCCGATTTGACGAGGTCATTGGCGAAGCCGGGGGAAATTGTTGGATCATCTGCGGTCTCGCCGCGCCAGATAACCAGAACCGGCCCCTTCGCAGCCGCATATTCGGGAACTCCGGGACCGGGGAAGAACGGGATCACGACGGGAACGTCGGGAAACTCCAGCCGCATGTTGCCGGCAACGAACTTGGTTCCGGCCACGATGAGAACCGGCTTGCGGGTCGCGGTCAATTCAGCCACGTAGCCGGAAAAGGGTACGTTCGTTCTCGTATAAGTGCCGATATATTGAATGCCGACGATCCGGAAAAGAAGGATCGACAGGATGACGACCATGAAGACCGGCACCACGGGCCGGAAGCGCGCAAGACCGGCGGAAAGATCGATGTCTGCGGTTTCCAGTTTCAAGAACAGATAGATCAGCAGGACGAGTAGGCATGGGTCGAGCCAGCGCTCGTGGATATCGCTCGCGCCGGCGAAGAGGACCACGCCGACGAAGCCGAGCAGGCTAATGACCATCATCCGCTCGATCACCCGGATCATCGGGCTGGAAGAGGAGAGCGCGCGAAAAAAGTCGCGCCGGAAGGCGGCCGCGATGAGAACGATCGGCAATGCGACGAAGCCGAGGACGGCGATCACGAGAGACAGCAGTCCTTGCCCGATGCGGGGGAGGCCGGCCGGCGCCAGGTGTTCGGCAGTCATCCGCTCGAGTGTCGGCGCAGACGCGCTGGCGAGATTGTCAGGCAGCCAGAGCGTATGCGGCAGCACGATCAGAATGGCGAGCACGGCGGCCGGCAGCAAACGCCAGTCGATGAGATGGCTGCGCCATTCGCGCTCCGGCAGCACGGCGATGAGGGCGGCAAAGGGCAGGATGGCGAAATTATACTTTGAGATGAGCCCGATGCCAGTGGCAATGCCGATGAGGAGATAGCTCCCGATCGTCGGCTGGCGCAGCGTGCGGAAAAAACCGAAAAGGAAGAGCGAGGTCGCAAACAGCAGGGCAACCGTATGGGTCAGTTCGCGCTGCGCCATCAGGCCGACCTGCGGCAGGGTAATCAGGCTCAGCATGGCGACGGCTGCGAGCGAACGGCTCTTCAGCACCTCACGGGCAGCAAGCCCGTAGAAGAGATAGCAGCCGAAGAGAATGATATTCTTCGGCACCGAGAGCACCCACATCGATATGCCGGTCACCGAAACGATGGCATATTGGATCCAGTTGTAGAAGGGCGGCTGCGGACCGTATCCGGCAAGCAGGTATTGCGAGTAGAAGGATTGCTCCGCCTCGTCGAGATCGAGCGTATGCGGCAAGGCGATGCGAAGCGCGATGTTCAGCAGGAAATAGGCCGCCAGAAAAATGCTTGCACTCTTAATGCTTCGGGTAATCCGCTCCAACATCGATCTCCACGTCAAGCCGGCAAGGTCCGATCGGATCGTCGGCGTGGAGGCATGTTCGCCACCTCCGCCATCAACTCCGTCGTTGTGCGCAACCTTCATTTCTCATAAAAGGCCTGGCGACGGAACCGCTGCCTATGCCGAAGCCAAGCGAGGAATGCCTACTACATGAAGAGTTCGATCGTTGAAAGCCGGCAATCCTGGTTTATGCGCAATCGCATGACCGTTCTGACGGTCGTCATCGTCGCAGCCTATGGCCTCTTCATCCAATGGTTCTGGGGTTGGCCTGTTATCATCAGGCAGTGGGCCGATGTCGGCGCAGGTCCGGTGATCGGTGCGCTGGTGCTGCTGACGAGCACCTATTTCCTGCGCACCTGGCGCATCTATGATTATTTCCCGAACGAGACAGCCGGCCGGTTCGCGGTCCTCTTCCGCGTCACGCAAATCCACAATCTGCTGAACATCATGCTGCCCTTCCGTGCCGGCGAGACCAGCTTTCCGCTGCTGATGCGCACCGAATTCGGCATTCCGCTGACGCGCGGAACCTCGGCGCTCTTCGTCATGCGGCTGCTCGACCTGCACGCGCTTCTGGCCGCCGCCGGCATCGGCTTTGCCGTCGCTTCAGCCGACGCGGCTGTTGCCTGGTCGCTCTGGACTGTCTTCCTGCTGCTGCCGGTCGCGGCCTTCGCCGCCCGCAAGCCGCTGCTGCGCCTGGCCGCCAGGCTGTTGCCGAACAAGGCGCAGAAATTCGTTGCCGAGATCGAAAACGGCTTGCCGCTCGATAGTGTCGCCTTTGCGCGCGCCTGGGCGATGACCATCGTCAACTGGCTGGTGAAGGTGATGGTGCTTGCCTGGGCGCTCGGCCTGATGGGCGTGCTGCCGATGGCGGCAAGCTTCGGCGGCGCGCTCGGCGGCGAGCTCTCCTCCGTGCTGCCGATGCATGCGCCAGGCGGCGTCGGCACTTATCCGGCCGGCATCACCGCCGGCGCCATCGCCCTGGGCGCCTCGAGCGAGCGGATGGCCTTGGCCGCGCTGGCGCAGGCAAGCGTCAATGCCCACCTGCTGATCATCGTCTCGGCGCTGACCGGCACCGCGATCTCACTGCCGCTCGGACGTCGCGGCAAGCTCTGAAATCCGTCTTCTCAGAAACGCTTGTTCCGGCTCCTGCCGGCAGAGCGACAGCGCTGTTTGATAGGCGGTGATCGCCTCTTGCCTCCGGCCGAGACGGCGCAGGAAATCGGCGCGCGCCGAATGGGCGAGGTGATAGGCCTGCAGCTCCCCGCGTTCCAGAATGGCATCGACCAGCTCCAGCCCCTTCGCCGGCCCCTCCGCCATGGCAATCGCCACCGCGCGGTTGAGCTCGACGATCGGGGAGGGCTGTGCTGCTAGAAGCAGATCGTAATAGAAGGCGATCCGTCGCCAGTCGGTCTCTTCGGCAGCCGGCGCCCGGGCATGTTCGGCGGCGATAGCCGCCTGTAGCGTATAGGTGCCGATCTCTCCCGCTTCCATCGCCGCGGCGAGCAGCGCCAAGCCTTCCGTAATCTTCGCATGATCCCAGAGCGAGCGGTCCTGATCGGCAAGCAGCACCAGCGATCCGTCTCCGACGCGGCGGGCGGTGCGGCGGGAATCCTGCAGCAGCATCAAGGCCAGTAGGCCGGAGACGTCTGGATGAGGCAGCAGCGTCAGAAGCAGCCGCGCCAGACGGATCGCCTCCGCGCTCAGGTCGGCGCGGACCACGTCCTCGCCGGAAGAGGCCGAATAGCCCTCGTTGAAGACGAGGTAGATGACGTGCAGCACGCGGTCGAGCCGCGGCGGCAGCGCCTCGCGGCCCGGCACCTCGTAGGGGATCTTCGCCGCCCGGATCCTGCCTTTGGCGCGCACGATCCGCTGGGCCACCGTCGGCGCCGGAATGAGGAAGGCATGGGCGATCTCTTCGGTGGTCAGTCCGCAGATTTCCCGGAGCGCCATCGCCATCTGCGCATCGGCCGGGATGAGCGGATGGCAGCAGGTGAAGATCAGCCGCAGCATGTCGTCCTCGATCGGTTCCATGTTGCCGATCTCCGTTGCATCGGGCGTGTAGAGGCTGTCTTCGATATGATGCTGCGAAGCATCGAAACGCGCCCGCCGTCGGATCGTGTCGATCGCCTTGAAACGCCCCGTCGAAACGAGCCAGGCGAAGGGATTACCGGGAATGCCGTCCGTCGGCCATGTCCGGGCGGCGGCGGCAAAGGCGTCGTGAAGCGCTTCCTCCGCCCGGTCGAAATCGCCGAGCAGACGGATCAGCGTCGCCAGCACCCGGCGCGACTGCGTTCGGTAGATCTCCTCGATCACACTTTCCAAAGGGGCACCTCAGTCCGGCAGGGTCAGTATCCGCACGGGCCGGAGTTCGACCGCGCCGAAACGCGCCGACGGGATCCGTCCGGCAATCTCCCTGGCTATCATCACATCCGGCGCCTCGATGACGTAGAAGCCGGCCAGGTGCTCCTTCGTCTCGACATAGGGGCCGTCCGTGGCGGAGAGCGTGTTGTTGCGAACGCGCAGCACGGTCGCCTTGTCAGGCATCTCCAAGGCATCGGAGTGGATCATGATGCCGTCGCGGCACAGCTCCTCATCAAAAGCGAAATGCGCTTTGATAAGTTCGTCGGTTTCATCAGGCGTCAGCGTTCCGTCGGTGTCGGTGCTGTTATAAATCAGGCAGATGTAGCGCATGACTATTTCCCATCCTGGATAGCGTAGGTCGGGCGCACTTCGATCGAGCAATATTTGAGGATCGGAAAACTCGACACGATCGTCTTCGCCTCGTCGATATTCTCGGCTTCGATCAGCACAAAACCGCCGAGGTGCTCTTTGATTTCGGCAAATGGGCCATCGGTCGCAGAGACGTCGCCATTGCGCAGGCGGACCGTGATCGCTGTTGACGGTTCATGCAAGGCGAGCGCCACCAGCAGATGACCGCTCTCGCGCCAGCGATTGTCGCTGATGATGCACTCCTGTGTCAGCGCATCCCATTCGGTCTGAGGGACCAGCTTGCTTTTTTCCGTGTCGAACCAGATCTGGCATAGAAATTTCATTTGGTCTCTCCTCACTTAGCTCCGAATTCGTGGATTGGCCGCACTTCGATCGCGCCGAGCATGGCGAGCGGGATGCCCGCGGCAATGCGGATCGCTTCGTTGAGATCCTTGGCCTCGATCAGGATAAAGCCGCCGAGCGCCTCCTTCGTCTCGGCGAAGGGACCGTCCGTCACCGACGTCTCGCCATTGCGCACCCGTACGGTCACCGCCGATTTTGGCGGCTGCAACGCCTGGGCGACGATCATATGCCCGCTTTCGACGAGGTCCTTGTCATAGTTCAAGGAATTGGTGTCGAGTTCGGTCTTCTCCTCTTGCGTCATCGCGTCGAGCACCCCGCCATCGAACCAGACCTGACAGAGATATTTCATCGCGGCAGCCTCCTTGCCCTATTCCCATAAACATGGACGAACGACCTGCATGCATTTCGACAGCGCCGCGAAAAAAAATGTGCGGACGAGGTGTCGAAATCGCAAGGCAGCACTCGACAAGGCTTCATCGAAACCTGTCGAGGAGAATGGAAATGAGCATTCTTGAAATCGCCCTGGCAAGTCACATCTGGGCACGTCGCCACGAGAAGCGTCAGCTGGTAGTACCCGACGATGCCGATGCGCTGAAGGTTCTCCTGCGCATCGCTTTCGTCGTGGTGGCCTTCACCCTGCTGATAGCAGGGCTGAATCTTGCCGCCGGTAAGCCGCAGATGGTGGCCGAGGGCTCGGCGCCTGTCGTGACGGGTAGATGAGGAAACGGCCTATTGGAAGGCCGTTTCGAAGAAGCTGCGCAGCTTGCGTGAATGCAGCGCTTCCTTCGGCATGGCGGCAAGCTTCTGGACGGCGCGGATGCCGATCTGCAGGTGCTGGTTGACCTGCGTGCGGTAGAAGGCCGTTGCCATGCCCGGCAGCTTCAATTCGCCGTGCAGCGGCTTGTCGGAGACACAGAGCAGCGTGCCATAGGGCACACGGAAGCGGAAGCCGTTGGCGGCGATCGTTGCCGATTCCATGTCGAGCGCGATCGCGCGCGCCTGGGAGAGCCGCTTCACCGGCCCACGCTGGTCGCGGAGTTCCCAGTTGCGGTTGTCGATCGTGCCGACGGTGCCGGTGCGCATGATGCGCTTCAGCTCGAAACCCTCATAGCCGGTGATTTCGGCAACGGCGGCTTCGAGCGCCACCTGCACTTCGGCCAGCGCCGGGATCGGCACCCAGACCGGCAGGTCGTCGTCGAGAACATGGTCCTCACGCATATAGGCGTGGGCGAGAACATAGTCGCCGAGCCGCTGGCTGTTGCGAAGACCGGCGCAATGGCCGAGCATCAGCCAGGCATGCGGGCGCAGCACGGCGACGTGGTCGGTGATCGTCTTGGCGTTGGAGGGGCCGACGCCGATATTGATCATGGTGATCCCGGCATGGCCCTTCTTCTTCAGATGGTAGGCCGGCATCTGCGGCAGGCGGGTGAGGGCGGAATCCGTTTCCGGCGCGTTCGAGCCGGGAAGGGTGACGACATTGCCGGGCTCGACGAAGGCGGTATAGCCGTCGCCGCCCTCCGCCATCAGCTTGCGCGCCCAGCCGCAGAACTCGTCGATATAGAACTGGTAGTTGGTGAACAGCACGAAATTCTGGAAATGTTCCGCATGCGTCGCCGTATAATGCGACAGCCGGGCGAGCGAATAATCGATGCGTTGCGCGGTGAACGGCGCCAGCGGCGAGGGCTCTCCCGGCGGCGGGATATATTCGCCGTTGGCGATCTCGTCGTCGGTGGTGTTGAGGTCGGGCGTGTCGAAGATATCGCGCATCGGAACGTCGACGAACGCGTTGGTCGACGCTTCTACATGCGCTCCCTCACCGAAGGCGAAGTGGAGCGGGATCGGCGTCGACGATTCTGAGACGACGATCGGAACATTATGGCTCTTCATCAGCAGCGACAGTTGCTCCTTGAGGTAATGCTTGAAGAGCTTCGGCCGGGTGACGGTCGTCGTGTAGATGCCGGGTGCCGTGACATGACCGTAGGAAAGCCGCGAATCGACATGGCCGTAGCTTGTCGTCTCAATGCTGACCTGCGGATAAAATGCGCGGTAGCGCGAGGAGATCGGCGCGCCCTGCGCAAGTTCGCTGAAGCTCTCGATCAGGAACGCCGTGTTGCGCTCGTAAAGCGCTGTCAGCGTCTCGACCGCCTTGGCCGGATCGTCGAAGCTCTGGGGCTGGAAAGGCGGTGGAGAGGATGTGTCGAGGGGCGACAAAAGGGAGATTCGTTTGTTCATGACGCATTATAGAGAGTTGTTCTTGACAAGCAAACGACGCGCGCCGGCGGATTCCGATTTTTTGTCCTCTTCCGCGTCTGCTGCGAATGCCTGTCGCCCAACGTGCGCAGCGGTTTTGAGACGACGACATGCATAAACCAAAGACTTAAAGCGCATCGCGATGCGCTTTACTCACCGCACCGCAGGCGCGCAGAAGGTGCCGTTTCTCTCCAGGCAGGTATAGCTCGCCCCGAAATGCGACTGCGCGCCGCCGCCGCCATCGTGCACCACGACTGCCGAAAACGTGACCGCGAAGATCGCCGCAAACAGTGTGATGATGCTAAGGCGTCTTGCCAGAATATAGTGGTTCATTGCCTTGCCCCCGATACGCAACTCTATCGTGACATGAGTTTTGCCATGCGGTGGCTGAATGAGTGCTGAGATGCCGGTTCATCCGCCGTTCAGCTTGCCGGGCCGGCTCGGGCCGGTCGCCAAGGGTTTCGAGGCATGCCTGCGTCGACATGCTTGGCGTTTTGGAGGATGGCTGCGCAACTGCGTTACGATACGCTTATAAGTTGGTTCGACTAGTCTTCGGCCGGCCAATCCCGCGCGGTATGGATCACCCGCAAGATGACGACGCTTTCGCGTCCCGCGATCGACCGCAGCTCATAGGAAATTATGTAGGGGAGCCGGGTGAGGGATTTTTCATAAGTGCCAGTTATTCGTCCTGGCCGACCGGTTGCAAATTCGCCAAGTTTCTTGCCGGCATCCTCGATGGCGTCCACAACCCTTTCGGCCGCATCGGGGTTGTTCTTTGCGATGTAACGCAGAATTTCCAGATTATCCTGATGTGCTTCCTTCGACCAAAGAACCGGCCTCATCCGCGCGGGGTTTTCCTACGCTTGGCATCCGCGATGACCTTACGCATTTCGGCGACAGCCTGCTCGTGCGGTATAACGCGCTCAGCTTCCGCATCGGCCATGCCGCGCTTGATACCCTCGATGATTTCAAGCTCGCGCTCCACATAGGCCGCTACGGCCTCGCCAGCGAGGAATGATTTGCTGCGTTGCGTGTCGGCCGCAATCCTGTCGAGCTTTTCTTTTACGTCGGGGCGGACCCGAATTGTCATGGTCGTGCTGCCGGCCATTTCGAAAACTCCTGTGTTGAGCTGTGTACACTCTAACACATCCCGGCCGTTACCCGCTATCCGCCCCGCGTTCTCTCAGAGCCGCGTCCAGGTCTGTGACTTGCAGAGGATCTTCATCACGCAGCCCTGCATCCTCAGCGAATTGCCGGAAATCTTGCCCGAGCCGCTATAGGTCTTCTCGGCGGCCGGGTCGGTGATCTCGCCGGCATAGCTGCCGCCGGTTCCCGCAAGCGTGCCGATCTTCCGGCCGGCATATTTACCGGTCTTCAGCGTCACGCAGTAACTGCCGCCGCAGGATGCGATCACCGCCGTATCGCCGGCGGCCGTCTTCCAGTTGCCGACGATCGGCTCCTCGGCATGCGCGATACCCGCGATGACTGTTATGAAGCCGGCGAGAACGAAGCTGCGGATCATCTTTTCCTCCATGATATCCTTGATCGCCGCGAAAATAACTGACGCGAACGTAAAGGTAAACAGGGTCGATCGCTATCATGTTGACCGGCTGAAAATCACGAGAAAAGCCGTGCGGCGAGCTTTCAAAGATATCGCCTGCTGATTTCATGATGAACGATCCGTTTATTTTCAAATCTGAATCTTTCGTAAAATCCGCTCGAAAATCCTTAATTCGCAGGGAGTCCGATGTTTAACGAAAATCCAATTTTACCAAGTGTTTGCACTTTGTTTGTCTCAAATTAATCATGCATTTTAGGCGTTTTTTGAAAGCCGTTTGGCATAGTGAACCCATCAAACGAGCGGGGCAAACCCGCCGGACCGGAAGGGCCGCAAGCCGCGATAGACGGCAAGGCCCGAAGGTAAAACAGGGTCAGTCATAAACAGGCTAACAGGGATAAAACCGATGGCACGCTTTGAAATGCACAATGCTGAAACGGCCACCATGGGTGGCGACAACAACAGCGCCGATGTCTTCTGCGAAATGGGTCTGATGTATGCGACCGGCCGCGGCTGCGAAGTCGATCTCGTTGCAGCCCACAAATGGCTGAACATCGCCGCAATCAAGGGCAACGACCGCGCCGCCGAGCTTCGTGCCGACGTGGCCGCCGCCATGGACAAGATGCAGCTCGCAGCAGCGCTGCGCGCCGCCCGCGAGTGGATGACGGTTCACTAGAACCGTCTCCGATCAATTCGACAAGAGCAGCAATAACAACCTCAAAAAGAGGGGGCTGGCGGGGCGCTTTGGACGGGGCCGACGCCGGGAGAACGGAACCGCGACCGGATCCTCCACCGGCCGCGGTTCTTCGCTTTATCGGCCGATCTGTTTCAGAACCTGCGGCAGAGCCTGTTCGAGCAGCGCCATATCCGCCTCCGGCCCGACGCTGATGCGGATGCAGCGGTTGAGGGGCGCCACACCAGGCATGCGGATGAAGACGCCGTGCTCTATCAGGCCGTCGACGATCGACCGCGCATAAGCGCCGTCGCGCCCTGTGTCGATCGCCACGAAATTTGTTGCCGAGGGCAGGGGGACGAGGCCGTTCGCCCGGGCGATGCCGCCGATCCGCTCCCGCGCCGCATGGATTTTCCCGACCACCTCGACGAGATAGGCCTGGTCCTTGAGGGCGGCGAGCGCTGCAGCCGTTGCCAGCCGGTTCATGCCGAAATGATTGCGGATCTTGTCGAAGGCCTGCGCCGTGCCTGCCGTCGAGATCGCGTAGCCGGTGCGTGAGCCGGCAAGTCCGTAAGCCTTGGAGAACGTGCGGGTGCGAACGACGTTCGGCAGCTCGATGAGCGAGGAGATCGACGGCAGCGAACCTGCCGGCCCCGTCTCGCTATAGGCCTCGTCGAGCACCATCAGCGTCGTCTCGGGCAGCGCACGGGCGAAAGCGACGATGCTGTCGGCATCCCACCAGCTTCCCATCGGATTGTCGGGATTGGCGAAATAGACGAGCGGCGCATTCTCGCGTTTCACCGCATCGAGCAGCCCGTCGAGATCCTCGCGGTCGTTTGCGTAGGGAACGGTCACCAGCCGACCGCCGAAGCCGGCGACATGGAAATTGAAGGTCGGATAGGCGCCGAGCGAGGTAACGACGGGCGCGCCCGGCTCGATCACCAGCCGGACGATCTGGCCGAGCAATTCGTCGATGCCGCTGCCGATGGCGATATTGGCGGCCGAGATGCCGAGATGGGCGGCAAGCGCTTCCCGGAGCGCGAAATTCTCCGGGTCATTGTATTTCCAGATATTGCCGGCCTCCTCGCGCATCGCCGCAAAGACGGAAGCTGCTGGGCCGAAGCCGTTCTCATTGGCGCCGATGCGCGCCGAAACGACAAGTCCGCGCTGGCGCTCGATCGCCTCGGGGCCGACGAAGGGGACTGTGGAGGGCAGGGCGCTGGCAAGAGGTGTAAAGCGCGAAAAGGCGGACATGCGACGGCAGTTTCCCGGACATAATGACTATTGGCGAAACAATAGGCCCGGGCACGGCCAACGCAAGCAAGATTATTTCCGCAACGACTCGGCCTGTTCAGGCGCGGAAGATCGGCGCGCGTCGGGCAGCGATTGCTTCCATGTTGCCGACAAGGAAATCGGTACGGACGACGCGGCGCAGAACCTCGGGGTCCATGATGTTGATGAACCGCACCCCGATGCGTTCCTTATGGCGATAGACCTCCGCGCAGCCGATCCGGTAGGCGAGGCCAAGAATGTTGAGATAATAATGCTTTGGCAGGCCGGCCGTGGTCGAGACGATGAAGGTGGCACCGCCCTGGGAGATATCGATGATCTCGGCGCTTCGCATGGAGACGCCTGTGAGGCACGGCCGGACGGCGACGATGCGGGCTGGCCGTTTGACGCTGAATTCTTCCCAGCGCAGGTCGTAGACAGCGGACTTGACCGTGGCAAGGTGTGTGGCGCGGAGCATAGTCATTCACATTCTCCGTCAGACAGGGCACATTTGGGGTCTTGATCGCGAGCAAGCTGGTCTTGATCTCATTCAAGCTGGGGTCTTGCTCGAACCAAGGTCACATGAATGTTTTGCACATTCGTCAAATATAAAATGACAATTTTAACGAGTTTAAACTTTGTGCCCAAGCGGGACGCCCGATGTTCATTATCGGGACGCGGGCTTTCATCTCCAAGCTCCCGTTTCAGCCAAAAAATCTGACGGCGAGATATCCGCCGGTGGCAGTCAGCGCCGTCAGAGCCGTGCCCCAGACCATGTCGACCAAGCTCATGGCGAGCGGCCAGTTGCGAAGCGTAGCGAGATTGGTGATGTCATAAGTGCCATAGGCGGCCAGTCCCAGAATGGCACCGTGGAGAAACGCGGTGGCGATCGAGCCCGCCGACAGCGCCGGCAGCACGGCAAGCACAACCACCGCGGCGGCGAAGAACAGGTAGAACAGTGCGCCGACCGCCAGATTAGGCGAGGGCAGCATCAGCGCTCCCAGTTGATCGCGATAGAAGTTGCGGGCGATGAGGCCGAGCCATATCCCGTCGCAGATGAGAAGGGTGAGAAAGGTACCGGCATAGGCGAGCAGTGATGTCTTCATCGTCAATCTCCCGAACTTGGCCTTTCTACGCAGCCAGGGCCGGCCGGATCGCCGCCCGTTCGATTTCGGTGCAATTTTCCCGAACTCTTTCAATGGCCAGGCGTTCTGCCTTGATCGATGAAGCACGGCGCGCTTCGAATGACGACAGCGAGGAGTTGAAGATGACTGATGTAAAAATCCCTTGGGAATCATGGGTCGTGGTCTGCGATGGAGCCAAGGCTCTGATCATGCAGAATGCCGGCGATGCCCAACTGGTGAACCTGAAGGTGCTGGAAACCCTGACACAGCCGAGCGCGCCGGATCGCGAGATTGGCGCCGATAAGCCTGGCCGAACCCATGCTGCAGACGGACTGAGCGGCAGCGCTGTCGAGGAGACCAGTTGGCAGGATCAGGCCGAAACCGAATTTCTGAAACAGGTGGCGGAAAAGCTCGACGAGTTGGTGCAGGAAAAGAAGGCCCGTCGCATTGTCCTCGTCGCACCGCCGAAGGCGCTTGGCGCGCTGCGGCCGGCACTCCGCGCCGATACGCAGGCGGTGATCACCGCGGAAGTGGCGAAAGACTATACCAATATGCCGGTCGACGAGATCGAGCGGCATCTCGCCGCCTGAGCCGGCAAGAGCCTACCTATAATGAACGCGGGTCGAATGGCCCGCGTTTTCTCATTCCGCCGCGTCAAGCGGACGGTTTCTGCCCGGTAAACAGCTCTTCATGATCGGCAAAGAGCGCCGCCAGGCGGTCGATGACGATCCTGACTTCCGGCCGCTGCCGCTCGTCGTCATGCGCAACTATCCACATTTCGTAGGTCAGTTCGTCGATGACAGGCCCGGCGCGGACGAGCCTGCGCTCCTGATCGCCGATGAAACAGGGGAGCACGCCGCGGCCGGCACCGCCGCGGATGAGGTAAAACAGCATATGCGGCGTGTTCGTCCAGCTGGTGATCCAGGAATCCGGCTGTTCGAACGTCCATTTGTCCGCCGGCGTGATGGCGGTATCTGTGCCGAGCGAGATCCAGTTGCAGTTTTTCTCGTCATAGCCGGCCGTCTGATAGGCCGCATGCGCCACCTTGACCGAACGGCGGATCGCGACGTTGCCGCTCTCCGGTCGGCTGTGGCGAATGGCGATATGCGCCTCGCGATAGGTGAAATCGACGGTGGCGTCGCAGGTCTTGTAGCACATGCGGAAGCTGTCCTTCGGCGTCCAGACGCTGGCCAGATGGTCGGCGACGAAGCGGGAGGTCCAGCTGTCGGCGGCCGTCGAGACGATCGGCAGTGTCAGCACCTCGCCGCGCCAGTCGGAGATCGCACGCGCAGCATCCTGCATCAGCCGGACGCGATCGAGCAGCTCCTGCCCGTCCTTGGCGAGCAGATAACCGGTGGGGCCTCGGCTGAACAGCGAGCGGCCGGTCACCCGTTCGAGCGCCAGCATGCGCCGGCCGATTGTCGGCGCGCTGAGGCCGGTGCTCGCCGCCGCCGCCGAAAGCCCGCCGCCGGTCGCGACATGGAAAAAAAGCTGCAGGTCGTCCCAGCTTGCATCTTTCATGGATGAAAACCCCCTTTCCTCAGCGCCTCTACATCGGAGGGGCGCGAAGGCTTAGCTCAAGTGCCTGAGCAAATAGATGGAGGATGAAGCAATGGATCTCAACTGGGTTGTTCTCTTTAGGGAAATCGAAATCGGCAATCGCCGGATCCGCCATGATCCCTTGGCCGATCCGCTCGAGCGTCCGGAATGGCGCGGATTTCTCTGGGCCGTTCCGATCATCGCGCGTCTCGCCGCAAGACGGAGCGGCGAAACAAAGGCGACGCGCCGCGATGATTCACGGATCGGAAAAAGCCTCAGGTTTCGAAGTTCAATCGCAACACGTGGTGCAGGAATTCCGGATTGATCAGCATGTTGAAGCTGATCGTCACCAATTCGCCTTCGCGTTTGACCACGGTCGCACCGATCTCGTCATGGATGCCGAGGATTTCGAGGAAGAAATGGCTCGGTATTTCCAGGTTCGGGCTGACTTCGAGCAATGCGCCGGCAAGCGTGATCGTGCGGATCAGGCAGCGCACCTGCGTTCCGGTGCTGAGGTGATGGCCGACGAAGATGATGTTGCCGGGCCTGTCGAGATTGAATTCCCTGTAAGCACGTTCCGGCTTGGGGTGTTCTGTGTCGAGGTGCATCTGAAAGGCCCTTTTAGCCTCCGCTTGTAATACGACAGGATATTACTTCAAGAATGCTGATATTTTCTGAAGATCACCGTTAACATTGAATGCATATGTGAAAGCCGCGGGAAAATCGCACCGATTTCGTGCAGATTTGCCCCAAAGCTGTGCATTCCTCAGGCAGATGCGCCATTCTTGACATGTCGGCGGCGTTCGCGCATACAAAGGCCGGTTCGAGGCACCGGCCGCTCGCGGATGAAAATCCATGGTGAAGTCCTCGCGATCATGGTCACGGCCCTTTGTGCATGCTGACTGACGGCAATGCGAGCTCCCATCCGCAGTCGAAGAGCATGCCTTTCGAAGGCTCACGCCATGACGACGACCTATCCTGCCATTGAAGAATTGAAGGCCCAGGCCAAGCGTCTGCGCCAGGGGATGAACGATCGCGGCACCACGCTGACCCACAGTGCGGCCCTGGAAATGATTGCCCGCCAGCACGGCATGCGCGATTGGAATACGCTCGCGGCCCTTGCGGCAAAGCCCAATGCTAGCCCGAAGACACCGCTCTTCGTCGGCGCGCATATTCGCGGCCGTTATCTCAATCAGCCGTTCACCGGTGAAGTCCTGGCGCTTTCGGCTCTGCCGGGCGGCGACCTCCACAGGATCACCATCCATTTCGACGAGCCGGTGGATGTCGTCACCTTCGAGAGCTTCTCGGCCTTTCGCCAACGCGTGAACGCGCAGATCGATGCCGACGGCGTCTCGCCGCGGAAGACCTCGAACGGCGTGCCGCATCTGGTGCTCGATCTCTAGATTGTTTTTGTCCTTTTGAGACCGTCCGGATCCGGATGACTTTTAAGCCGGATCGGGCCCGCCTCATATCGCACGGATTCTCCATGACCGATCCTTCCCAAGGCAATGCCTTTCTCACCGGCTGGCTGCCGGGCGTCTTCATCAGGACGGCGGCACCGATCGTCGCCGTCACCACCGTCAACGGCCTGTTCACCGTCGTCGACGCCTATTTCCTCGGCGCCTATGTCGGTCCGGACGCGCTCTCTGCCGTCAGCCTGATTTTCCCCGGGCTGATGCTGCTGGTCGCCTTGCAATCGCTGGTCTCGAACGGCATGGCAAGCATCCTTGCCCGCCGGCTCGGCGCCGGCGATCGTCAAGGCGCGCGTCGGGTATTTGCCGGCGCGCATGCGCTGGCGTTCGCCGTTACCCTCATCCTCAATCTGGTCTACTGGACGGTGGGGCGGCAGATCATCGATGCCGGTGCCGCCGGCAATACCACTGTTGCCAATGGCGCCAGGCTGTTCATGGGCGCGATGATCACCTGTGCGCCGGTCGGCTTCTTCCTGTCGCTGCATCTCGACGGATTGCGCTGCGAAGGCAAGATCGGTTTCATGACGCTGGTGACGCTGTCGGCCTCACTGCTCAACATCCTCGCCAACTGGCTGTTCATGGCGGGGATGCATTGGGGCGTGCTCGGTTCGGCAGCCGGCTCCATCGCATCTCAATTCGTCTGTCTCGCAGCCGTGCTCGCCTATCGCTGGCGCCGGCCGGCGGCACTCAGGCCGTCCCCGGGGTTGGCTCTTGCCGAATGGCGCGGCATCGTCGCCTTCGGCGCGCCGATGAGCCTCGGCTTCATCGGCATATCGCTGGCCTCGGCCGCCATTCTGCTCAATGTCTCGCTCTGGAGCGTGGCAGACTACGTCGCAACTGTTGCGGCCTATGGCATCATCACCCGGATCATGACTTTCACCTATCTGCCGTTGCTTGGCCTCAGCATCGCGCTGCAGACGATCGTCGGCAACAATCACGGTGCCGGCCTCGGGCTCCGCGTCGGCCGCAGCCTGCAGATCGCCATGCTCGCAGCACTCGTTTATTGCACCCTGGTGGAGATCACCGTCGAATTGCTGGCCGGCCGCCTCGGCGCCGTCTTCGTCGCCGATCCGGCGATCATTGCCGAGGTCAGGCGAATTCTGCCCTGGACGATCGGCGCCTATTTTCTCTTCGGGCAGATGCTGATCCTGTCGTCCTATTTCCAGTCGATCGGCGATGCCCCGCGCGCGGCGATCTTCGGCCTGTCGCGGCCCTATCTGCTCACCCTGCCGCTCACCTTCCTGCTGCCCTTCGTCTTCGGCGAGCAGGGGATCTGGATGGTGCCGGTCTTTGCCGAGGCAGGCATGTTCATCCTTGCCTTCCTCGTGCTGTCGCAGAACGCCAAACGCCGCGGCTGGCGCTACGGGCTTCTGCCCGCCTGAAACGCAAAAGCCGCGCACCCCGGCGCGGCTTGTCTCATGTTGTTTATTCTTTGCCTGCCGAAGCGGCCGATGTCGCAGCTTCGGCCTCATTCAAGGCCTCGGCGCATTCCTGGCAGCAGACTTCGACAGCCTTTCCGCCGAGCTTGACGGTGATGGTCTCCGCACCGAGTTCGCAGTCGCAGGCGGCGCATGTGGTCTTCTTCATCTGAGGATCCTCTGTTGATCGTCCCGCGATCGGGACAAGCTCATAAGATCATCGAAGACCGCATCGTCGCTGTCGAAATCTTTAGCGATTGATGGGAGCTTTTACCTGTGTCGCAACTGCGCCGCGCGTTGGAATTCGGCCGGAGTCTGTCCGAAAGTCTGCTTGAAGGAAGCGCTGAAATGGCTGTGGCTGGAAAAGCCGAGGTCGAGACCGAGCGCCGTCAGATCCTCGTATTGGCCAAGCAGATCGAGCGCGCGGGCAAGCCGCAGCCGCAGCTGGTAGCGGTAAAGTGGCGTCGCCTCGACCTGCTGGAAGACCTGGGTGAGATAAACGGGCGAGACGCCCACTTCGGTGGCGATTTCCGAAAGTGTCCAGCGCCGCGCGAGATCGGAGGAAAGCACCAGCTTTGCCCGGTCGACGAGTTTTTGTCGGCCGGCGCTGGCACCCGCCGCATGCGATGTGCGCTCGCCGAGCGAGCGGCGCACCAGCGTCAGGGCCAATATCTCCGCCTCGAGCGTCTCGGCGACGTTGCGGCTGAGACCATGACGCAGAAGCGCAACCAGCGCCTGCGCGCGTGGATCGATCCGCCGGCGCTGGCGGCGGAAGGAAAAGGGCGGGCCGGGCTGTGCCTGCTCCTTCGGCGTAAGCTCTTCGAGCATGGATTCGTCGATCGCCAGATCGATGCAGGCGTCGCCACCCTCGATAGGGTGGCTGATTCGATATCCCTGGCCGGCATTGAAGAACAAGACCTGATTGGCTTCGGCCACCGTATCATTGCGGCCGACATGCCGCATGAAGACGCCGCGATAGGGATAGACGAGGCTCGTCCTGTGGGCGCATTCCTCGTCGCTCTTATGACGGCACTCGCCATTACAGACGATGTCACGAATAGTGACCATCTTCGTTTTCAGAAGCGGTGCCGTTGAGAACTGCGACATTGCATATTCCGTATCAGACAGGCCAGAGCCGACCGTACTTATAGCAGCACTTTAGTAACGGCTGTAGACATGAACATCGCTTTCCGTCTGCCCCCTGGAAAGGCCGATATCCTTCAGCTGTTCGTCGGAAAGCTCCATCAACGCATTGAGGTTGCGTCGTTCGCTCATCTTGCGCGCCAGCCAGCGCGCCACCGTGATTGCGGCAAGGAAGAGGCCGGGTCGCGTAAGATGCGAAGAGCGAATATTTCGGGCCGATATCGTGAAATTCGGGCTGTGCATGGTGATCCTCCATCCGTGTTTGGATGGAGGCAGTGAACCATCAGCGGCGTTTTCGCGCTGTCAGATTATTTAGCGATCGAACGCGACGCTTACGCTTTCAGCAGCCACTCGTGCTCGGCGGCATTGTGGAATTTCCAGATCCGCTGCGGTCCGGCCATGACGTTGAGGTAATAGAGATCGTAACCATGGCAGGCGGCGCAGGGGTGATAGCCTTTCGGCACCAGCGTCACGTCGCCGTCCTCGAGCGCCATCGCTTCGTCGAGCGAGCGATCGTCGGTGTAGACGCGCTGGAAAGCGAAGCCCTGCGGCGGGTTGAGGCGATGATAATAGGTCTCTTCCAGGAAGCTCTCGTTCGGCAGGTCGTCCTGGTCGTGTTTGTGCGGCGGATAGGAGGAGGTGTGGCCGCCTGGCGTAATCACCTCGACGACGAGCAGCGAATGCGCCGAGCTGTCGTCTTCCGGCATAATATTGTTGACGTAACGCACATTCGTGCCCTTGCCGCGCGTCACCTGCGGATGTGTGCCGGGCGGGATTTCTTTCGCCTGATAGGTGCCGCCGCCGGGTGCGGAGCAGACGGCGAGCTCCAGATCGGTCTCCGCCGTCACCGACCACGTCGATTCCATCGGGATGTAGAGCGCATGCGGGGCGCCTTCGAACGGGCTCATCCGGCCGCCGAGCGTGCCGAAATCCTTGGTGCCGGCAGACGCTTTGCCCTTGCCGGTCACCCAGACGAGGCAGACTTCGCGATCGCCCGTCTCTCCCGAGACGGTTTCGCCCGGCTTCATCCGATGCAGATCGAAGCCGACATAGGTCCAGCCGGCATTTTCCGGGGTGACATGCGTGACGCGGCCATGCGTGCCTGATGGTTTCACCTTGAGATTTGGCATTGGTGTTTTTCCTCGTAAGTTGGCGGGTGCGGCCCCCTCATCCGGCTGCCGCCACCTTCTCCCCGAGGGGAGAAGGGACATGCTGCGCCGCTTCCATTCCCCTTCTCCCCACCGGGGGTCCGAAGGACGGGTTGAGACCGGTGGCTTAACCCAGGCAAAGGTGCCCGTAGGGCGGATGAGGGGGTTCTTGCTCCAGCAGTCCGGAAAGACGAACTCCTTGTGGAATGAATCTCCGGACAAACAGTTTTTACGATCCCTTGGGGAAGCCTTCCGTTTCCACGGTATAGCCCGCAGCCGTCATGACGCGCATCAACTCGGCGTGACCGATCTCGGCCATTTTCTGCGGCGGGGCCTTTCGCGGATCCTGTTCGGCCTCGACGACGAACCAGCCTTCATAGCCGTGATCGGCCAGCCGCTGGACGATGGCGGCGAAATCGAGCGAGCCGTCGCCAGGCACCGTGAAGGCGCCAAGCGCCACCGCATCGAGGAAGGACTGCCGGCTGCGATCCAGCCCATCCACCACAGGTTTGCGGATGTCCTTGACGTGAACATGGTTGATACGGGCGTGGTGGTTGCCGATGGCGCGCAGCACGTCGCCGCCGGCAAAGGCGAGATGGCCGGCATCGAGCAGCAGCGGGATGCCTTCGCCCGAATGGCGCATGAAGGCGTCGAGTTCCGGCTCGGTTTCGACCACGGCCGCCATGTGGTGGTGATAGGAAAGCGGCATGCCCTGCTCGGCGCACCATTCCCCGAATTCCGTGACGCGACGCGCATAGGCCTTCATCTCGTCATCTGAGAGGCGCGGCTTGGTCGCGAGCGGCTTGGAGCGGTCGCCCTGGATGGAGCGACCGACTTCGCCATAAACGATGCAAGGTGCATTGACCGCCTTGAACAGCGCGATCATCGGCGCGATGCGGTTCTTGTTGGCGGCAAGCTCCTCATTGACCAGCGTGCCGGAGAACCAGCCACCGCACAGCGTCACGTCGGCGGTGCGCAGGATCGGGAGCATCTCTTCCGGATTGCTAGGGAAACGGCGGCCTTGCTCCATGCCGGTGAAACCGGCGCTGCGCGATTGCCGCAGGCATTCCTCGAGGGACACATCGTCGCTGAGCTCAGGAAGATCGTCGTTCCACCAGGCGATGGGCGACATGCCGAGTTTGGCCTTCATCAACATTCTCCTTAAAAGCATTGCGGAAGAGCCGGGGCGCTCTTCCGAGAAATGGTAGCACTACAGCACCGCGCGTCTTTTCAGACGCGCAAAGGACGCTGTAGCACTTCGAATTGCTGCATAATTTTGTCCTTAAATCGATCCCGATTTAAGGAATTATGCAGTAGATTAACCGATGCGCTGGGCGGCGCGTGCTTCGACGTAGCCCTTGCGCGCTTCGTTGACCTCTTCGCGCGGGCTGACCTCAGGCACCGCGACATCCCACCAGTGGCCGCCGGCCTCCGTGGTGATCAGCGGATCGGTGTCGATGACGAAGACCGAGGTGCGGTCGTTCTTCTTGGAGGCGGCGAGCGCCTGCTCCAGCTCCACGATCGAGGCGACCTTGACGGCGATGGCGCCCATGCTTTCGGCATGCGCGCGGAAATCGATCTCCGGCATCACCTCGTGATAGGAGTCCTTCAGCAGATTGTTGAAGTTGGCGCCGCCGGTTCCCATCTGCAATCGGTTGATGCAGCCGTAACCGCGATTGTCGAGCACGACGATGTTGAGCTTGAGGCCGAGCATGACCGAGGTGGCGAGCTCGGAATTCATCATCATGTAGGAACCGTCGCCGACCATGACGACGACATCCCGTTCGGGACGCGCCATCTTGGCACCGAGCCCGCCGGCGATTTCGTAGCCCATGCAGGAAAAACCGTATTCCATGTGATAGCTGCCCGGCGCCGTCGCCGGCCAGAGCTTGTGCAATTCGCCCGGAAGGCCGCCTGCAGCACAAAGAACCGTCGTATTCTCGCCGCCGATCGTGCGCGCCACCGCGCCGATCACCTGCGCATCGGAGGGCAGGGCGGCATTGGTGGTTGCCATCGCCTTGGCGGCGGCCTCCAGCCAGATTTTTTTCTCTAAAGATGCCTTTTCTGCAAGCGCTGCCGGCGCCTTCCAGGCGGAAAGCCCGGCCGAAAGCGCCTTCAGCCCTTCGCGCGCATCGGCCACCAGCGGATGACTGTCGTGCTTCACCGCGTCATAGGCGGCGATATTGAGGCCGATCATCTTGAGGCTGTCGTTCTTGAACAGCGCCCAGGAGCCCGTGGTGAAATCCTGGCAGCGCGTGCCGACGGCGATGACGAGGTCCGTCTCTTCGGCGATTGCATTCGCCGCCGAGGTGCCGGTGACGCCGACCGAACCAAGCGCCAGCGGATGGTTCTCGTTGATCGACGATTTGCCCGCCTGGCTGACGACGACCGGAATGCCGTGGGCCTCGGCAAAGGCGGCAAGCTCCTTCGTCGCCTGCGAATAAAGCACGCCGCCGCCGGCAACGATCACCGGCTTCTGCGATGCCTTGATCAGTGCGATGGCATTCGCCAGCTCGTCCGCATCCGGCTGCGGCCGGCGGGTTGTCCAGACTTTTTCCTCGAACAGGCTTGCCGGATAATCATAGGCTTCCGCCTGAACGTCCTGGCAGAGCGACAGTGTCACCGGGCCGCAATCGAGCGGATCGGTCAGGACCTGCATGGCGCGCTTCAGCGCCGTGATGATCTGCTCGGGCCGGGTGATGCGGTCGAAATAGCGGGAAACCGAACGGAAGGCATCATTGGCGGAAACCGTGCCGTCGCCGAAATCCTCGATCTGCTGCAGCACCGGATCCGGCGCACGGTTGGCGAAGACGTCGCCCGGCAGGAAGAGAACGGGAATACGATTGACATGCGCCACGCCGGCGGCCGTCACCATGTTCAGCGCGCCCGGACCGATCGAACTCGTGCAGGCCATGAAGCGCGTGCGGAAATTCGCTTTGGCATAGGCGATCGCGGCATGCGCCATGCCCTGTTCGTTGTGGGCGCGATAGGTCGTCAATTCGCCGCGCACCTGATAGAGCGCCTCGCCGATGCCGGCGACGTTGCCGTGACCGAAGATCGCCCAGACGCCACCGAAGATCGGCACTTTCTTGCCGTCGACGATCGTCATCTGTACTTTCAGGAAATGCGCGACGGCTTGTGCCATCGTCAACCGTATCGTCTTGCCCATCGGGTCCTCCCGCAATCTTTCTTTTCGCGTTTTCCCCTCCCCAACCCCTCCCCACAAAGGGGAGGGGCTAACCTGCCGGGCTCCCTTCATTCTCGCCGCAACGTCTCCTCCAAAGGGAAGCTTGCTGATGGCGTGAGGCGGTGCTCCGGGTTAAGTCCCTCCCCCTTGTGGGGAGGGGTTGGGGAGGGGTCTTAATTCTAAGTCTACTGATGTCCGCGTGTCTTCAGCCACGCCTCTGTCAGTTGCCGGAAGCGGCCGGCCATGTCGGCGATCGCTTCCTCGTCGTTCATTTCGCCTGAAAGCCAGGCGCGCGCCGGATCGGCAAAGATCGTCCGGCCGACGGCGAAACCCTTCACGGAGGGAGCTGCCAGCGTCGCCTCGAAGCAGGAGATCAGCTCGTTGGCGGGCGCCTCGAGCCCGAGCAGCACGATACCGCGGCACCATGGATCATTTTTGGCGATCACCGCATCGATTTTTTTCCAGGCTTCACGGGATGCCTGCGGCTCCAGCTTCCACCAGTCCGGCTTGATGCCGAGCGCATAGAGCTCCTCCAGCGCGGTCGCGATGGTATCGTCGGTGAGTGGCCCGTTCTTGCCGGCGATGATCTCCACCAGTAGTTCGCGGCCGACCTTGCGGGCGGCCTCGAACAGCGTGCGCAGTTTCTCTTGCTGCTCCGTCTTCAATTCGGCCGGATCATCGGGATGATAGAAGCATAGGCATTTGATGCAATGACCGAGGGGCCATTCGACGAGCTGCGAGCCGATATCCTGGCTGAATTCGAAGCGCAGCGGCTTCGAGCCCGGCAATTCCACCGGCCGCCCGATCCAGGAGAAATTCTTCGTCGCCGCATCGAAGAAAGCGTCGCGGCCGAAGCGTTCGTCGATCAGCATGCCGTAGCCGTCGCGGCCGTTCGAAACCCGCGCCGCTGCCGCTACCGCCAGCCGCTTGAAGGCGACAATCTTCTCATGGCCGACGCCGAGCTCATCGGCGACGCTGACGAGTTGCGAACGGTGGTCGATCGCCAGCGCCATCAAAAGCGGGATTTCGCCGCGCCGGGTCGATGCCCAGTGGATATGGTTGAGCGCCTCGTCCTTGCGCAGCGCCCGGTGTTTGCTGCCGGTCGTCAGGAAGAGGTCGAGTTCCGCCCAGGTCGGATATTCCGGCGAGCAGAGCAGGCGGGAGACGGCGAAGGCGCCGCAGGCATTGGCCCAGGTGGCGCAGGTCTTCAGCGGCTCGTCGCGCAGGAAACCGCGCAGGAAGCCGGACATAAAGGCATCGCCGGCGCCGAGCACGTTGAAGACTTCGATCGGGAAACCCTGGCCGATGATGCCGGCTTCGAGATCGTCGGCGATCGGCCCGTCATAGACGATGCAGCCCATGGCGCCGCGCTTCAAGACGATCGTCGCCGGTGACAGGCGGCGGATCTCCTTCAGCGCGCCGAGCACGTCGTCGGCGCCGGAAGCGATCAGGATTTCTTCTTCGGTGCCGACGATGAGATCGCAGTCGGGCAGCGTCTCCTTCATCTTCGAGGAGACCCGGTCGGATTTCACATAGCGCTCGAAGCCTTCCGCATGGCCGGCAAGGCCCCAGAGGTTCGGCCGGTAATCGATATCGAAGATCACCTTGCGGCCGTTCGCCTTGGCGATGCGGATAGCCTTGCGTTGCGCGGCTTCGGTATTCGGCCGTGAGAAATGTGTGCCGGAAACGAGAACGGCGCGCGACGATCTGATGAAATCCTCGTCGATATCGCCTTCATCGAGCGCCATGTCGGCGCAGTCCGACCGATAGAAGATCATCGGCGACACACCCTCGGCCTCGACCGCCAGCAGCACCAGCGCCGTCAGCCGCTCCTTGTCGGTGACGATGCCGTCTGTCGCGACACCTTCGCGCGCCGACTGCTCGCGGATGAAGCGTCCCATCTGCTCGTCGCCGACGCGAGTGATGAGGCCGGATTTGAGGCCGAGCCGCGCCGTGCCGATGGCGATATTGGCCGGGCAGCCACCGACGGACTTGGCGAAGGAGCCGATATCCTCCAGCCGCGAACCGATCTGCTGGCCGTAAAGATCGACCGAGGAACGGCCGATGGTGATCACATCAAGCGCCGGCTCCGGCTGTGAACCCGGATTCGATTGTACCATGATGTCCTCCCGCTAGATTTTGCGCGGCTTCCAGTGCCTGCGAATTTTCAATAATGAAACATCGGTTCCGATATTTTGTCAATTCGGAATGTTTATTCCATTTTGCCTTTTGCAGCTTTGGACTGCTGATCCTTGCGCCGCCGTTCGGCGATTGCAACCGGTAACGCCATGGTGAGCGCCATCGAGGCCGAAAGCGAGCGGAAGCCGGCGAAATCGGCCTCCGCCACCTCGAACCAGTGCGTGGCGCAGGCGGCAAGCGGCGAGAAGGCCGAATCGGTGATCGCAATGACGGGGACGCCGCGATCGGCAAGCTCCTGGCTCTGGCTGAGGCTGTCGGCTGCATAGGGCGAGAAGCTCGCCGCGATCGCTGCATCCTTCGGTGATGCGAACTGCACCATTTCAGGGTCGACGCCGTTCGGCGAGGCGACGATCTGGTGGCGGATATTGAGCTTGGAAAAAGCGTAGGTCATGTGCGCCGTCAAAGGGTAGGAGCGCCGTTTGGCGATAAGATAGATCGTCTCGGCGCTGGCAAGGATATTCACAGCTTTGGTGAAAGTATCGCTCTGTACCGTCGCCGCCAGCCGGTTGACCGACTGACTTGCCGCGGCAATGAAGCCGGAGAGCAGATTGGCGTCCTCATCGTCGCCGCTCGATTGCTCGAGCGTGACGAGGCGCTCTTCGTAGCTTAGCGTCCGGTCCCGCAATCTTTCGCGAAAGATGCTCTGCAGGTCGGAAAACCCTCCGTAACCCAGATGATGCGCCAGGCGCACCAGCGTCGACGGCTGGACATCGGAGGCGGCCGCGATGCTCGCCGTCGTTCCGAAGGCGATCTCGTCGGGATTGCCGAGCGCGAAGGCGGCGACCTGCGCCAGCCGCTTCGGCATGCTCGCCTTGCGCTCGATGATGGTGCTGCGCAGGCTTTCGAAATCGCGCGGCACGCGCGCGTGCCTCTGGGGATCGTTATCCATGCTTGTGGCTCACGAGATGAAACAAATATTCCATATTGTCGAACATAAACGATTTCAAACGACACCGCTAATTGTTTTTAATCCACTGTAATTGAAGGCTTTTGAACAGTCTCTTCGGGAAATATGCAGAAATGCCTGCGACTAGGTCCCTTGTCAAAATGATCCAAATATTCCAAAAATCCGCGCGCAGCTCTGGAGGAGACGGAAATGAAGCCACTCGGCATCGGTTTGATCGGCACCGGTTATATGGGCAAGTGCCATGCATTGGCGTGGAATGCGGTGAAGACGGTGTTCGGCGATGTCGAGCGTCCGCGTCTCGTGCATCTGGCCGAAGCCAATGCCGGGCTTGCCGAGGCTCGTGCCGGTGAATTCGGTTTCGAGAAGGCGACGGCCGACTGGCGGGCGCTGATTGCCGACCCCGAGGTCGACGTCGTCTCCGTCACCACGCCCAATCAGTTCCACGCCGAGATGGCGATTGCAGCCCTTGCGGCCGGCAAACATGTCTGGTGCGAAAAGCCGATGGCGCCGGCCTATGCCGATGCCGAGCGCATGCTGGAAACGGCAAAGAAATCAGGCAGGGTTGCCGCCCTTGGCTATAATTACATCCAGAATCCTGTCATGCGGCATATCAGGACGCTGATCGGCGAGGGCGCTATCGGCACGGTCAACCACATCCGCGTTGAGATGGATGAGGATTTCATGGCCGATCCCGATGTCTTCTTTTATTGGAAGAGCGAGCTTTCCGCCGGCTACGGCGCGCTCGACGATTTCGCCGTGCACCCGCTGTCGCTGCTCTGGTATCTCTTCGGCCATGTCGAGGCCGTCATAACGGATATGGTCAAACCCTATGCCGACCGCCCGCTGAGCGAGGGCGGTCGCCGTGCCGTCGAAAACCACGATGGCGCCAACGTGCTGATGCGGCTTGGCGGCGGCATCTCCGCCGTGTTGATGGCGAATCGCGCCGCCTGGGGTCGCAAGGGCCGGATTGCGCTGCAGATTTATGGCTCGACAGGCTCGATCGTCTACGACCAGGAGCGGATGAACGAATTCGAACTCTATCAGTGCGAGGGTCGTGGCTCCGAGCAGGGCTTCCGCAAGATACTGGCGGCACCCGCCCATCAGCCTTATGATCGGTTTATCCCGGCACCAGGCCACGGCCTCGGCTTCAACGATCTGAAGATCATCGAATGCCGTGAGCTGATCCGGGCAATATCAGGCGAGCCGTCGTCGATCGTGACATTCGAAGACGGTCTCAGGATAGAGAAGTCGGTGCATGCCATGGCACAGTCCTTCCACGAGCGCCGCTGGATCGAGATCGGCTGAATGTAAGAGGCCGCTTTCCGTTGACGGGGCGTGGGGTAGGGAATAGGCCTTGGCGTGGTTGTCGGGCGCAGCTTCAGGAGTGAGATCGTGACGGATAGACTGGTGATCATCGGCGCGGGACAGGCCGGTTTCGCATTGGCGGCCAAGCTGCGTGCGTTGAAGGATACGCGCCCGATCACCCTCATCGGCGCGGAAGACGTCGCCCCCTATCAGCGCCCGCCGCTCTCAAAGAAATACCTGCTCGGCGAAATGGCTTTCGACCGCCTGCTGTTCCGCGCCGAGCACTGGTATGCGGACAATGACGTCGACCTTCGCCTTTCGACCTGGGCCGAGCAGATCAAGCCGGACAGCAAGCAGGTTCTGCTGCAGGACGGCTCCGTTCTTGATTACGGCACGCTGGCGCTCGCCACCGGCTCGACGCCGCGCCGGCTGCCGGCCGCAATCGGCGGCGATCTCGAAGGCGTCTATGTCGCCCGCGACAAGCGCGATGCCGATCAGCTCGCTGACGAGATGCGCCCCGGTCGCCGCGTCCTCATCATCGGTGGCGGTTATATCGGTCTCGAGGCGGCGGCCGTTGCCCGCCATCGCGGCCTGGAAGTCACCGTCATCGAGATGGCCGACCGCATCCTGCAGCGCGTCGCGGCGAAGGAGACCGCCGACATCATGCGCGTGATCCACGAGGCCCATGACGTGGTGATCCGCGAGAAGACAGGGCTCAAGCATCTGATCGGCAAGGATGGCCGCGTCACCGGCTCCGCACTTTCCGACGGATCGGTCATCGACATCGATTTCGCCGTCGTCGGCATCGGTGTCGCCCCGAACGATCAGCTTGCCAAGGAAGCCGGCCTCGAAGTCGCCAACGGCATTGTCGTCGACGAATTCGCCCGCACCTCCGATCCGGCGATCTTTGCGGCTGGCGATTGCGCCGCACTTCCCTGGCAGGGCGGCCGCATCAGGCTCGAATCGGTGCAGAACGCCGTCGACCAGGCCGAAGCGGCGGCAGCCGTCATCGCCGGCGGCAGCGAGCCCTATGATCCGAAGCCGTGGTTCTGGTCCGACCAGTATGACGTCAAGCTGCAGATCGCCGGCTTCAATCTTGGTTATGACGAGACGCTGCTGCGCCCCGGCGCCCGCGAAGGCGCCCATTCGGTCTGGTACTTCAGGGAAGGCCGGCTGATCGCCGTCGATGCGATCAACGACGCGAAAGCCTATGTGACCGGCAAAAAACTGCTGGAATCCGGGACCAATCCCGATAAATCGATTCTCGCCGACCCCTCTGCTGACCTCAAGAGCCTGCTCAGCTGAGCTTGGCTTCTTCATCGAAGAGAACGAAGCGCGATCAAATTCCGCGGATTTTGCCAGGAAATGCGGTTTGTTTGCGCAACCGGCCGAATTGCAGTTCGCTGCATTTCTTCTGGTGAAAACTCAAAAAACCCTTGCATTCACAGACCGGTCACCATAGTTAGGCCGCACCGGAGAGGTGGCCGAGTGGTCGAAGGCGCTCCCCTGCTAAGGGAGTATACGTCAAAAGCGTATCGTGGGTTCGAATCCCATCTTCTCCGCCATCCCGATCTCTTAATCGCGCATCGATCGTTAGTTTCTGGCCGGGAATCATGTTCGCTTAGTTGGTTAGGCCGCGCGACGAAAAAATCTCTCTGCCTCAAGCGAGAGAATCGCCTGCGGGAATCACCTCCCGCGCTCCAGCCACCAGCAGGGGCGAAAGCGGATCGGTGCACGTCGGGTTACGCTTCCGGCAATCATGAATCCCCCGCAAGAGCCGCATTTTGTCGAAAAAGTGTCACGAATGTGTCGCAAAGCGCATGTCCAATCCTTTGCTGGTCTGACCTAAGCCTCCGCAAAATCAGGGTTTTCTTAACAAAGCATAAAGGAAATCGGGGCCGGTTGCCCGACTTGTGTCCTTTCAGCAACAGAATGTCGGGAAGGCTCCCTCAAATCACCCATCCGAGTAAGTTGGTGATTGCGTGACGGCTTCCGTCTTGTATTTTCAGCGTCGGAAGCAAGGGCGACTGATCGTCCACTTCTTGAAACACGGGGATGGGGCAGGGAACGCTGCTCAGCGAAAGATCCCAAACCCGATCGAAACTTTGAATTGGAGGTCATTTATGAACATCAAGAGCCTTCTTCTCGGCTCCGCTGCTGCTCTCGCAGTAGTTTCCGGTGCTCAGGCTGCTGACGCTATCGTTGCTGCCGAGCCGGAACCGGTTGAATATGTTCGCGTCTGCGACGCTTACGGCACCGGCTATTTCTACATCCCGGGCACCGAAACCTGCCTCAAGATCAACGGCTACGTCCGTTTCCAGGTCAACGTTGGCGAAGATGTCGGCGGCGATTCTGACTGGGATGCATTCACCCGCGGTCAGGTTCAGTTCACGGCAAAGAGCGACACCGAGTATGGTCCGCTGACCGGCGTCATCGTCATGCAGTTCAATGCTGACAATGCCACCGATCAGGCTGCTAAGCTCGACTCCGCTTACCTCGACATCGCCGGCTTCCGCGCTGGTCTGTTCTACAGCTGGTGGGACGATGGCCTCTCCGGCGAAACCGACGACATTGGCTCGCCGGTCACCCTGCATAACTCCATCCGTTATCAGTACGAAACCGACGCCTTCTACGCTGGCATCAGCGTCGATGAACTCGAAGATGGCTTCTACAAGACGGACGAAGAAGCCAACAACGTTGGTGTTGCAGTTGGTCTCGGCGGCAAGGCTGGTGCATTCAGCTACCAGATCACTGCCGGCTACGACGTCGACAACGAAGACGGTGCTGTCCGTGCAATGGGTACGGTTGACATCGGTCCTGGTACGCTCGGCCTCGCTGCCGTATACGCTACCGGCCCGAGCTCCTACTACACCAAGGCTGAATGGGCTATCGCTGCCGAATACGCGATCAAGGCAACCGACAAGCTCAAGATCACTCCTGGCGTCCAGTACTACAGCAACTACTACGTTGCTGGCGACGACTTCAGCGACGGCGATGCCTGGAAGGTTGGTCTGACGGTTGATTACCAGATCGTCGACAACTTCTACGCCAAGGCTTCGGTTCAGTACCTCGATCCGGAAGATGATGACGACACCACGGCTGGCTACTTCCGCCTGCAGCGTGCGTTCTAATCTGATCTGACTTCGGTCAATCAGGAAAGCCCGGCTCTCGAGCCGGGCTTTTTGTATTTGGACGAATGGCCCATTGTGTCAGTTGAGCAATTTCGCGAGGTTATCGGCAGGTGTCGAGAAAAACTCGAATTGTCGTGGGAATATTGCCAAGATGCAGGAGCGGGGCGTGTCCTTGACCTTCGGCGGTATGAAGGATCATCCCAGAATGCCGCCGCGCCATTTCGCCGGCGCTTTCCAGTGAAAGCAGCGACGTATTTTCGCCGCGGATCAGCATGAGCGGCAACCGGCTCAGGCCTTCGAATTGCCCCCAGAGATCAGGCAGCGGCTGGCTGAAATCGATCGATTTTAGTGCCTCCGCGATCGCCGGGTCGAAGTCGGCGACCGGCCGTCCGCCGATATCGCGATAAAGGGCAAGCGCCATCTCGCGCCAATCTTCCTCTGCAAGCGCGGTAAACGACGCGCCATGATTTTCCTTCAATATATCACCCGCCTCGTTCCAGTCCGCCGGCTTCCTGCCGCTGTTGAGGTAATCGCGGATCCGCGCCAGCCCCTCCGCCTCGAGCACGGGCCCGATATCGTTGAGGATGACGGCTTCGAGAAGATCCGGCCGTGTCGCCGCGATCAGATGCAGGATCAGCCCGCCCCGCGACGTGCCGACGAAGATCGCCCGCTCGATGCCGAGCGCTTCGCAGGCGGCAAGGACGTCGCCGGCCTCGATGGCGAGATTGTAGTTCGCCTTGTTCTCATCCCATGCCGAGTTTCCCCGTCCGCGCGAATCGAGCGCAATCACCCTGCGAGGCATTGTTGTGTCCCGGGAGAGAAGCAGCGCAAGCGGATGAAAATCCCGTGTATTGCGGGTCAGGCCGGGCAGGCAGATCACCGGCAGCCGTCCGGCGGTTACCGCCTGGTCTGGTTGGTAGTCGCGGGCATAAAGCCTCAACCCATCAGAAGACGTGAAAAATCGTTCCTGGAAACCGTCTGCATCCGTATCCGGCATCGCATCCCTCGAGACCTGTTTGATCCCGAAGATGTAGCTTGCTTTTCAAGCCGCGCCAAATGGCTTCAGGAGGCGCTTCGTCCGCCGATCAGGTCGCGCTCGATATCGGTGGGTTGGCCGAGACGGGCTTTATAAACCTCGTAATTCTCCATCACCCGCTGCACATAGTTGCGCGTTTCGGGGAAGGGGATGCGCTCGATCCAGTCGACGATCTCGTCGATCGGCCTGCCGCGCGGATCACCGTAGCGGCCGATCCATTCCGGCACCCGCTTCGGCCCGGCATTATAGGCAATGAAGGTGAGGATATAGGAGCCGCCGAAGGCGTCGATCTGCTCGCCGAGATAATGGGCACCGAGTGTCGCGTTATAGCCGGCATCGGCCGTTAGCTTGTCCTTGGAAAAGGCGATGTTGTGGCGCTTGGCCACTGCCTGGGCCGTTCCCGGCAGAAGCTGCAGCAGGCCGCGCGCGTTCGCCGCCGATACGGCGGCCGGGTTGAAGGCGCTTTCCTGCCGGGCGATGGCATAGGCAAGCGCCTTGCCGGAGCCCGTTATATTGGCGTTCGCCGGGATCACGCCGACCGGAAAGGCAAGCGCTGCGACATCGATGCCGCGTCCATAGGCGATCTTGCCGATCTGCAGCGAGAGATGATGATCGCCGGATTGCTCGGCCCGTGCCGCAAGGACAGCCAATTCGCCGGGGCTTTGCAGTTGATCGGCGAGCGCGAGATAGAGAATGGTGGCCCGCCATCCATGGCCGGCGGCCTCCAGCCGGGCGATCGCCTGCACGGCTTCGCGTGCCTGGAAGCGCTGCCGGTCGGCCGTGCTGGGTGCGGGATAGGTGACATTAAGCGTCTTTCGCCCCAGCCTTTCGGCCGCGAGCTGTCCATAGAAGGTGCCGGGAAAATTCGCGGCCTTCGCATAGAATTCGCTGGATTTGCCGGGGCCTCCGGCCTCCGCTGCTCGTCCCAGCCAATACCAGGCGCGTGAAACCGAGATCGGTCCGTTTGATGTCTGCAGGATCTTGCGGAAATGTCTTTCCGCCGTTGCCGGGTCCTGGAGGCCGCGAAGCGCGTACCATCCGGCATGGAATTCAGCCTCGACGATATCCGTCGGGCTCGTTGCGGCGTAGTTTGCGACGATGCGATAGGCAGGCTTGAACTGTCCCTGGTCGACGAGACCACGGCTGATGATGCGCTGCTCGTTCCACCATTCGCCGGAATTGACGAGTTCGCTGCGCTCGGGCGGCATCTGCTCCAGAAGCACAGCCGCTTCGGCATATTTGTCTTGCTTGCGCAGATATTCGATCCGCGCAAACAGCAGGCCGGCATCGCCGCGCCATTTCGCATCGACGGCGTTGAGCAAGGCGCCGGCATTGCCGGCTTTGGCGTCGACGGCAGCCCAGGCCGTGTAGAGCGACTGCACCTGGCCCATGTCTCCGAAGCGCTTGGCCTGCGCCACCCGGCCGCGATACATCAGATAGTCCATCCGCGCCTTATGGTCGGCAGGCGTCAACAGCGCGGAAAACTCGATGAGGATCTTGTCCTCGATCGCCTTGTCGAGAGCCTCTCCGCGCCAGACCTTGCGGATATATTTTGCCGCCTGCGCCTGCTTGCCTGACGCAACCAGCGCCCGGCCGAGGATGACGGCGCCCTGCGTCGTCTCGGGCGCGGTATCGCCGAAGGCGGCGAGCACGGCGGAAGGGGCGGGATTTTCGTCATAGATCGCGCGTTCGGAAAAGGCGCGCAGCCGCGAAAGTCCCGGCCAGCTCTTGAGCTCTTGCGCGGCGCTGGCGATTTCAAAGGAGGGAACACCCTTCAACCCGGAAACGGCGATCGCCCAGGTGAGGATATGGCGGTCGAGCGTCCCGTCGCGCATGCTGTCGCGGATCGAAAGTGCCAGCTGCGGGTCCTTGTCGGAAAGCGCGTCGAGGCCGGCTTTCAGGTCGCCGTTGACGGGCGCGATGGCCGGATTGCGCGGAATGGCGCCTGTCGTGATCGATTCCGGTATGGCTGTTTCGGGAATGAAGCCGAGCGGCTTGACGGCAGGCATGGCAGTGCTCTCGCCGGGAAGCGGCGACGCAACACTGCTCCACGCGGCGGCAATGAAGCCGAAGGCGGACAGAATCAGGACAGCTTTCTTCATCCGGGATCTCGCAACGAAAACACGCCCTGCCATTTGGCTAGAGGCATCTTAACGAAACCTTACCGTACCAGGTAAAATTCATTCACATCTGCTATCGGAATTTGCCCTAAACCGAACTCTGCGCGCTTGTCGCGATGATTTCGGCGCTCTATGGTGCGCAACTCATATTCATGGAATGCGGCCGAAGCAAGGATTTGGTCGTGAGGAGCTTTGCATGTTCAATGGGTCCATTCCCGCCCTCGTCACCCCCTTCACGGATGCCGGACTGATCGACGAAGACAGCTTCGCCGCTCATGTCGACTGGCAGATCAAGGAAGGCAGCGGTGGTCTCGTTCCGGTCGGCACGACCGGCGAATCCCCGACGCTGTCGCATGCCGAGCACAAACGGGTGGTGGAGCTCTGCATCGAGGTTGCCGCAAAACGCGTTCCCGTCATGGCCGGCGCAGGCTCGAACAATACGCGTGAAGCGATCGAGCTAGCCCTGCATGCCGAAAAGGTCGGTGCGAACGCCGTTCTGGTCGTCACCCCCTATTACAACAAGCCGACGCAGAAGGGTTTGATCGCGCATTTTTCGGCGATCGCCGAGGCCGTCGATCTGCCGATCTATATCTATAACATCCCCGGCCGCTCGGTGGTCGACATGACACCGGAAACGATGGGTGCGCTCGCCAAGGCGCATCGGAATATCGTCGGCGTCAAGGATGCGACGGGCAAGATCGAGCGCGTCTCCGAACAGCGCATCACCTGCGGCGCAGATTTCAGGCAGCTGTCCGGCGAGGATGCGACGGCGCTCGGCTTCAACGCCCATGGCGGTGTCGGCTGTATTTCGGTAACGGCCAATGTTGCCCCGCGCCTTTGCGCCGACTTCCAGGCGGCAACGCTGGCAGGCGACTATGCCCGCGCCCTGGAATATCAGGATCGGCTGATGCCGCTCCACAAGGCGATCTTCCTTGAGCCGGGTCTTTGCGGCGCCAAATACGGGCTCTCCAAACTTGGCCGGATGAGCCGCAACGTTCGTTCGCCGCTGCTTTCGACGCTGGAGCCGGCAACGGAATCGGCGATTGACGCCGCGATGCGCCATGCAGGCCTGTTGAACTGACGAGACCGGCCGTCTTCACAAGACGGGGTCTCTCCCTTACATAAAGGGCAAGGAATGAGGGTGCGGCTTTTCGCGCTCTAAAAAAGCAATTGGAATATCGTCATGGCCCCCAAAGGCAGCCAGCGCGTGGTGAACAAGATCGTGGCCGAAAACCGCAAGGCCCGCTTCAACTACGAGATCATCGATACTTACGAGGCGGGCATCGTGCTGATGGGCACGGAGGTCAAGTCGCTGCGCGAAGGCAAGGCCAATATCGCCGAATCCTACGCCTCGGATGAGGGCGGCGAGATCTGGCTGATCAACTCCTATCTGCCGGAATATCTGCAGGCCAACCGCTTCAATCACGAGCCGCGCCGGCGCCGCAAGCTGCTGCTGTCGGGCCGTGAAATCCATCGTCTGCGCTCTGCCATCAACCGCGAAGGCATGACGCTGATCCCGCTGAAGATCTATTTCAACGATCGCGGTCGGGCGAAGATGGAACTGGCGCTCGCCAAGGGTAAGAAATTGCACGACAAGCGCGAATCCGAGAAGGAGCGCGATTGGAACCGGCAGAAGAGCCGCCTGCTGAAGGCTCATGGCTGACCGCGCTGCCGTGGTTTATGATCACGTCCTGATTGTCGCGGCCACTCCGGTTCGGGATGGAGAGGTCAATCCTCGAGATCGCTGACCGGGGCAACTTCGGCCGGGCGTGGCGCCCGCTCGGAGGGATCACGACCGATTTCAGCCTTCAGAGACAAGAGATCGATGAAATGATCGGCCTGTCGGCGCAGGTCGTCGGCGATCATCGGCGGCTGGGTCGCCATGGTCGAGATCACCGAGACCTTGCGACCTCTGCGCTGCAACGCCTCGACCAGGTTCGTGAAATCACCGTCGCCCGAGAAGATGACGAGATGATCGACCGTTTCGGACTGCTCCATGGCGTCGATGGCAAGCTCGATGTCCATGTTGCCTTTGATCTTTCGGCGGCCCATGGAATCTGTGAATTCCTTGGCGGGCTTGGTGACGACTTTGTAGCCGTTGTAGTCGAGCCAGTCGATCAGCGGCCGGATCGATGAATATTCCTGATCTTCGATCAGAGCGGTATAATAATATGCGCGCAGCAGATATCCGCGTTTCTGGAATGCTTTCAAGAGCTTGCGGTAATCGATGTCAAAGCCGAGGCTCTTGGATGCAGCGTAGAGATTGGCGCCGTCAATGAAGAGTGCAATTTTTTCGCGTGGGTCAAACATCGCTTACCAATCCAATGAGAGCAATCGAAATCCGCATGGGACAAACTTAAATAAAAACAATAGCTTGTGTTTCGATTTCGATCCGGTCCTTACTTTATGAATTATTCATATATGAAAGATTTAGGGCACGATTCGACATATTCCAAGCAACCTTCGGTGGAATTATGACATTCTCCATGGGAATCTAGCTCAGCCGCGGATAAAGACGAGGGGAGCCGGAATGAAAAACTTGTATTTGCCCGGTTTTAATTGTATCGGGCGTGTTAATCCCGAAATGACGACCGTAAAGGACAGGCAATGGCCCGTGTCACAGTTGAAGATTGCATCGACAAGGTGGAGAACCGCTTCGAGCTGGTTCTGCTCGCCAGCCACCGCGCCCGGCTGATTTCCCAGGGTGCCTCGATCACCATCGATCGCGACAACGACAAGAATCCTGTGGTGGCCCTGCGCGAAATTGCCGATGAGACGCTTTCGCCCGATGACCTCAAGGAAGATCTGATCCATTCGCTGCAAAAGCATGTCGAAGTCGACGAACCCGAGCCCGATCCGGCAAGCATGATCGCCGCCGGCGGTGTCGCCGCAGCCGACAGCGAAGAGCAGGACGATGTGCCGGAGACGATCACTTTCGACCAGATGTCGGAAGAAGAGCTGCTTGCCGGCATCGAAGGCCTCGTGCCGCCGGAAAAGAGCGACGATTACTAAGCGCGCCGGCTGGATCTCTCGTCGCATCGGTCAGATGCGACCCTGAAAAAGCTGCATGCGATGCAAAAGAGCGACGATTACCAATCGTCAATCTTGCACCTTTATTGCTTAGGCATATTATTGCCCATGTGTGCGCCAATCGTTGATTGGCGCGCTTTTATTTTTATCGGAGTGGCTTTGGAATGATGCGGCAGTACGAGCTCGTGGAGCGGGTTCAGCAATACAAGCCCGATGCCAATGAAGCACTGCTGAACAAAGCCTATGTTTATGCCATGCAGAAGCATGGCCAGCAAAAGCGCGCGAGCGGCGATCCCTATATTTCCCATCCGCTCGAGGTCGCCGCCATTCTCACCGACATGCACCTCGATGAATCGACCATCGCGGTTGCCCTTCTGCACGATACGATCGAGGATACGACGGCGACACGCGCCGAGATCGACGAACTCTTCGGCGAGGATATCGGCCGCCTGGTCGAGGGTCTGACTAAGATCAAGAAGCTCGATCTCGTCACCAAGAAGGCCAAGCAGGCGGAAAACCTGCGCAAGCTGCTGCTGGCCATTTCCGACGATGTGCGCGTGCTGCTCGTCAAGCTTGCCGATCGCCTGCACAATATGCGCACCCTCGATCACATGTCGGCCGACAAGCGTGCCCGCATTTCCGAGGAGACGATGGAAATCTATGCGCCGCTCGCCGGCCGCATGGGCATGCAGGACATGCGCGAGGAACTCGAGGAGCTCTCCTTCCGGCATATGAACCCGGAAGCCTACGAGACCGTCACCAAAAGGCTGGAAGAGCTTTCGAAGCGCAACGAGGGCATCGTCAAGAAGATCGAGGCCGAGCTACGCGACCTTTTGGTCGCAAGCGGCCTGACGAGCGCCTACGTCAAGGGCCGGCAGAAGAAGCCTTATTCGGTCTTCCGTAAGATGCAGTCGAAGTCGCTTTCCTTCGAGCAGCTTTCCGATGTCTATGGCTTCCGCCTGATTGTCGAGGACATCCCCTCCTGTTACCGCGCGCTCGGCATCGTCCACACGCGCTGGCGCGTCGTGCCCGGCCGCTTCAAGGACTATATCTCGACGCCGAAGCAGAACGATTACCGTTCGCTGCACACCACCATCGTCGGCCCCTCCAGCCAGCGCATCGAACTGCAGATCCGCACCAAGCGCATGCACGAAATCGCCGAATTCGGCATCGCCGCCCACACGCTCTATAAGGACGGCGCCACCAATGCCGATGGCGACATCCTTTCTCGCGAATCCAATGCCTATTCCTGGCTGCGTCATACGATCGAGGCCTTGGCCGAGGGTGACAGCCCGGAAGAATTCCTCGAGCATACCAAGCTCGAACTCTTCCAGGACCAGGTCTTCTGCTTCACGCCGAAGGGCAAGCTGATTGCCCTGCCACGTGGCGCCACCCCGATCGATTTCGCCTATGCGGTGCACACCAATATCGGCGACACCACGGTGGGCGCCAAGATCAACGGCCGCATCATGCCGCTGGTGACGCGGCTTGCGAATGGCGACGAGGTCGAGATCATCCGCTCCGGCGTACAGGTTCCACCGGCCGCCTGGGAGGAGATCGTCGTGACCGGCAAGGCGCGAGCCGCCATCCGCCGCGCCACCCGCATGGCGATCCGCAAGCAATATGCTGGCCTCGGCCACCGCATTCTCGAGCGCACCTTCAATAGGGCCGGCAAGATCTTCTCGCGCGAGGCGATGAAGCCGGCGCTGCACCGTCTCGGCCAGAAGGATGTCGAGGATGCGATCGCCGCCGTCGGCCGCGGCGAAATGTCCTCGCTCGACGTGCTGCGCGCCGTCTATCCTGATCATCAGGACGAGCGCGTCACCGTGAAGCCCTCCGGCGATGACGGCTGGTTCAACGTCCGCAGCGCCGCCGGCATGATCTTCAAGATCCCCGGCAAGACCAAGGCAGGGCATGACGGCGGTCATTCGGAAATCGACGCCGATGCCGACATCGGGCCCATCCGCGGCCTGTCCGGCAATGTCGACGTCAAGTTCGCGCCGACCGGCGCCGTGCCCGGCGATCGCATCGTCGGCATCATGGACCAGGGCAACGGCATCACCATCTATCCGATCCAGTCGCCGAGCCTGCAGCGTTTCGACGATCAGCCCGACCGTTGGATCGACGTGCGCTGGGATCTCGACGAAGCCAACAAGTCGCGATTCATGGCGCGTATCATGGTGAATGGGCTGAATGAACCCGGCACGCTCGCCAAGGTCGCCCAGACGGTCGCAGGCCTCGACGTCAATATCCGCTTGCTGAACACGGTGCGGGTGGCGGCGGATTTCACCGAAATGATGCTCGAGGTTGAGGTCTGGGACCTGCGCCAGCTCAACCAGTTGCTCGCCCAGATGAAGGAACTGGATTGCATCGCCACGGTCCGGCGGCTCTACGAGTAAGCTTTTGTTAAGTCCCTCAGGGGTTTGAGCGAAAAATTGCACATTTTATGATCGTTTTAGGATCGGAATGGCGCATCAAAAAGGCGAGTAATGCAGTGAGCGCATGGCTGTCTCCATGTTGCGGTGGTGGTAATTAACCTCTGCCGGGCCTATCTTCTGGTCATCGAAACGTAAACAGAAGATGAGACAAGATAATGTTTGACCCTATCAAGAAATTCGCTCGTGCCTTTCGCGCTCCGACCACGCAGGAGCGTGAAATGGCATATTTGGATGGCTCGTTCGATCGTATCGACCTCGAGTTTCGTCAGCGCCAGGTCGACCGCGGTCTGTTCCGCAATCGCTAATACCAAACTTATACTTGAGACAAGTGAGGGACGTTATGCATAACGGACGCCCCTCGGCATGAAGAAGCTCCTCTTCACAGAGAGAAATGAGGGGTGGATTTTCGAGCGGTATCATTTGCCGCTCTTGTCATGGTGGTGTGCGCTGCACTAAATACCGGCCATGTTGTTTCGCCGTCGCAAACCTGCGGGATTCAAGGAAAAGATGCGGGAGCTTTTGTGGCCTCGCAAGGGTTTCCTTCGCCCGATCCGTTACCTGACAATGCGCGTCCTGCGCCTGAGCGCTTCGCCGCATGCGGTTGCCGCCGGCGTCGCTGCGGGTGTCTTCGTCTCGTGGACGCCTTTCATCGGCGTGCATTTCGTCATGGCTTTCGTCATCACCTATTTCCTCTCCGGTAGCATGGTGGCCGCCGCCCTCGGCTGCGCCGCCTTCGGCAATCCGCTGACCTATCCCTTTATCTGGGGGATCACCTGGGAGATCGGACATTTGCTGTTGAGCCGCAAGGATCAATTGGCCGGTCAGACGGTGGATCTCGCCGCCCTTTTCCACAAGCTGAATTTCACTGAATTATGGAAGCCGGTGCTGGAGCCGATGCTGGTCGGCGCCATCCCGCCGGCGATCGTCACTTCCGTTGCGCTCTATGCGTTGACGTTCTACACCGTCAGGGGTTTTCAGACGCGCCGGCATATACGGTTGATGGAGCGGGCGCGCCTGCGCCTTGCCGTTCCAGCCGGCAACATGCCGAGCATATGAACCCGATCAAGAATTCTTAAGCGACGGAAGGTTCCGGCATGATCATCGGCATTGGCAGCGATCTGATCGACATTCGCCGTGTCGAGAAATCCATCGAGCGCTTCGGCGAGCGTTTCACCCATCGCTGCTTCACCGAGATCGAGCGCGCGCGTTCCGATAAGCGGGCAAACCGTGCCGCATCCTATGCCAAGCGTTTCGCCGCCAAGGAGGCCTGTTCCAAGGCGCTCGGCACCGGCATAGCGCAGGGCGTCTTTTGGAAGGACATGGGCGTCGTCAACCTGCCGAGCGGCAAGCCGACCATGGTTTTATCGGGCGGCGCCGCCCTGATCCTCGAATCGCTGCTGCCCGCGGGCCACAGGCCCGCCATTCATTTGACAATAACCGATGATTATCCCTTGGCGCAGGCCTTCGTCATTATCGAAGCGTTGCCCGAGAGCCTCTGATCGCGACCTCGGGCGCTGTTGATCGTGACCTCGGGAGCTGTTGATCGCGACCTCTCGTCGCTTTTGATGTTGTCGCCATTGCCGCAACCGGCCGAAGCCGCTAGAGAGAACGACAGAAAGAATTGCGCCGCCGCGGCGTCTTGAAGGAATAAGACTGCGTGTCCGAAAAAGTCGAAGCCAAGCCGAACGCCCTCTGGGAAAATATCAAAGTCATCATCCAGGCGCTGATTCTGGCGATGGTGATCCGAACGGTGCTGTTCCAGCCCTTTACCATTCCGTCCGGTTCGATGATGCCGACACTGCTGGTCGGCGACTACATCTTCGTTAACAAGTTCGCTTACGGCTATTCGAAATATTCGCTGCCCTTCTCGCCAGATATCTTCAGCGGCCGCCTGTTCGGCGCCGATCCGAAGCGTGGCGACATCGTCGTTTTCCGTTTCCCGCCGAACCCCGAGATCGACTATATCAAGCGCTGCATCGGCCTGCCGGGCGACCGTATCCAGGTTACCGACGGCGTGCTCTACGTCAACGGCAAGCCGGTTCCGAAGGTGGCGGACGGTGCGTTCACTTCGGATTACAAGCTCGACCCGGGCGAGGACGTGCCGGTATTCCGCGAAACGCTCGACGACGGCAAGTCCTACGACACGCTCGATCAGTCTCCGGTGTCGCGTGGTGATAACACTCGCGAATTCATCGTGCCGGAAGGCCATTATTTCATGATGGGCGACAACCGCGACAACTCGCTCGACAGCCGCTTCGACGTCGGCTTCGTGCCTGCCGAAAATCTTGTCGGCCGCGCCAGCGTCATCTTCTTCTCGCTCGGCAACGACACCTCCTTCCGCGAAATCTGGAAGTGGCCGACGAATATGCGTTGGGACCGCCTCTTCAAGGTTGTTGAATGAGTAAGGCGCAGACGCTTTCTGCGGCGGACCGCGCAAAGCTTGAAGCCCTGATCGGTCATGACTTCGCTGAAAAGGAACGCCTGGATCGCGCGCTGACCCATGCCAGCGCCCGCACCGAAAAGGGCGGCAATTACGAACGGCTGGAATTCCTCGGCGACAGGGTCCTCGGGCTCTGCATCGCCGAGCTTCTGTTCCGCACCTTCGGCACGGCGGGAGAAGGCGAGCTCTCGGTTCGCCTCAACCAGCTCGTCAGCGCCGAAACCTGTGCTGCGGTCGCCGATGAACTCAATCTTCATCTCTATATCCGCACCGGCGCCGATGTGAAGAAACTGACCGGCAAGCGGATGATGAACGTGCGCGCCGACGTCGTCGAAAGCCTGATCGCCGCGATCTATCTCGACGGCGGCCTCGAAGTCGCCCGCCGGTTCATTCTGCGTTACTGGCAGGGCAGGGCGGTGCGAGCCGATGGCGCCAAGCGCGACGCCAAGACCGAGCTGCAGGAGTGGTCGCACGCGAAATTCGGCGTCACGCCGATCTACCGGGTTGATGAACGCAGCGGACCGGATCATGATCCGCGCTTCAAGGTGACGGTGGAAGTTGCTGGCATTAAGCCCGAAACCGGCGTAGAGCGGTCGAAGCGTGCCGCCGAACAGGTGGCGGCAACGAAGATGCTCGAGCGCGAAGGCATTTGGCAGCAATCGCCTGCCGGAAACTGACGGGACAATGACACAAGAAGAAGAGATCGCGGCCGAAGCTGCCGCAGAAACCAATGGTCCGACGCATTCGGGCTTCGTCGCGCTGATCGGGCCGACCAATGCCGGCAAGTCGACGCTGGTGAACCGCCTCGTCGGCGCCAAGGTCTCGATCGTCAGCCATAAGGTGCAGACGACGCGGGCTATCGTTCGCGGCATCGCGATCCATGACAATGCCCAGATCGTCTTCATGGATACGCCTGGTATCTTCAAGCCGCGCCGCCGGCTTGACCGCGCCATGGTGACCTCGGCCTGGGGCGGTGCGAGGGATGCCGATCTGATCGTGCTGCTGATCGACAGCGAGCGCGGCCTGCGCGGCGATTCCGAAGCCATCCTCGAAGGCCTCAAGGAAGTCCGGCAGCCGAAGATCCTGCTGCTCAACAAGATCGACCGCGTCAACCGCGAGGATCTGCTGGCACTGGCCGCTGCCGCCAACGAGAAGATCGCTTTCGAGCGCACCTTCATGATCTCCGCCGAAAACGGCTCCGGCTGCGACGACCTCATGGACTATCTGGCGAAAACGCTCCCTGAGGGGCCGTGGTACTATCCGGAAGACCAGATCTCCGATCTGCCGATGCGCCAGCTCGCCGCCGAGATTACCCGCGAGAAGCTGTTTCTGCGCCTGCACCAGGAGCTTCCCTATGCCTCGCATGTCGAAACGGAGACGTGGGAAGAGCGCAAGGACGGCTCGGTGCGGATCGAGCAGGTGATCTATCTCGAGCGCGACAGCCAGAAGAAGATCGCCCTCGGCAAGGGTGGCGAAACCATCAAGGCGATCTCGACTGCGTCGCGCAAGGAATTGTCGCAGATCCTCGAACAGCCGGTCCACCTCTTCCTGTTCGTCAAGGTTCGCGAGAATTGGGGGGATGATCCCGAGCGGTTCCGCGAAATGGGTCTCGATTTCCCGAAATAAGCATGGCAAGGATTTCGTCGGGTTGGCGCCAGCCCTTTGTTTCCGCTTTAAAAATCCGCCTCGCTCATGGAACAAATCCATGCCTTGCGCATTTGTTAACCAACGGCGCGCCGATTTTGCGACGGTAGGGCAACTATGGCGACGTCGAGACCCATCAATTCTTTCAAGACCCCTTGCGAGCAATGTCCTTTGCGGCCCTTGCCGCATTTCAGGGAATTCAGCCGCGACGAGCTGGAATTCGTCTCGAGCTTCAAGAGGGGTGAGCTTGCCGTCGATGCCGGCTCCACGATCCTCGTCGAGGGCGCACATAGCGCTCATCTCTTCACGGTGCTCGCCGGCTGGGGCTTCCGCTACAAGATGCTGGAGGACGGACGCCGCCAGATTCTGAATTATATCATGCCGGGCGACCTGGTCGGCCTGCAGGGAACGATAGCCGGTGAGATGCAGCATTCAGTCGAAGCGCTTTCGCCCGTGTCCCTTTGTGTCTTCGAGCGTGACAGGCTGATGACGCTCTACAACAAACACGCCTCGCTCGCCTTCGACATCACCTGGATCGCCGCGCGCGAGGAGCGCATCCTGGATGAGCATCTCTTGAGCATCGGCCGCCGCACGGCGCTGGAACGAGCAGCCTATCTGATCGCTTTCCTGTTTGAGCGCGGTCGGAAGCTCAATATCTTCAACGGCCGCAAATTCATCCCCATCACCCAGCAGCACATTGCCGACACGCTCGGTCTTTCCATCGTTCATACCAACAAGACCTTGAAAAAACTCAGCGAACGTGGGTTGATCCGCTGGCAGGAGCGCGGCTGCGAGGTGCTGAACGGCGAGGAATTGATGGCGATATCAGGCTGGGAAGGGCTTGGAGAGGGCAAACGCCCGTTCATTTAAAGCGCCTCGCGATCTTTCAGATTCGCTCCTCGCACCTTAGGTCTTTGTTTTGCGCATGTCGTTGTCGCAGACCGCTGCACATTTTGCGCGACATGCTTTGGCCAAGCAGCCTGGTTATGTCTTTTTTAAATGCAGATTAGCGGCAAGGAAAATAAGGTCTGCCGTCATCTTTCCTCCGATTTTGATTCTTATCGACCGGGCAGAAAAATGGTTTATTCAGAAAAGGTGGCGGAATTCACCGATAGCGTGCCATGCGGGGCACCGGAGGGCAATGATGTTGGCGAAACGGCCGGGGCGCTGCGACAGGCGCCCGACGAGGGGCATCGAATCATGACAATCCGTGTTCTGGTTCTTGAAGACAGTCTGATCATCGCGATGGAGGCGGAGGATATTCTACGCCTGGCCGGCGTCGAGAGCATCGATATCGTCGGCAGCGTCGAACAGGCAAGGGCTGCCATTGCTGCGGAGACATATGATTTCGCCCTTCTCGACGTCAATCTCGGCGAGGGCATGAGCTTCGGTTTTGCCCGCCACCTTCTCGATATCGGCATCCCCTTCGGCTTTGTCAGCGGCTATTCCGATACCGGCGATTTCCCGCCCGACCTGCAGCACATACCGCTTCTGGTGAAGCCTTTCGACGAAATGGCGATGCGGGAATTCCTGCAGAGGCTTTTCCCGGCTGTCGCCTGACGCGGTCCATGACGGAAGCCAGCCTTGCACTGCAGCGCGTCTTTCAGACGCGCAAAGGACGCTGTAACGCGTTGAATTATGCAGTAGGATGATTCGTCAGCCGTAAGGACTTCTTTCGATGCAGTGGCAGGACCATGCGATCATCCTGGGCGTCAAGCGCCACGGCGAGACGAGCGTCATCGCCGAGGTAATGACGCGTGATCGCGGCCGCCATCTCGGCCTGGTGCGCTCCGGCCGCTCGCGCGCCATGCAGCCGGTGCTGCAGGCGGGCAATGCAGTGGAGGTCATCTGGCGTGCCCGGCTTGACGAGCATCTGGGCGAATTCCGCGTCGAGCCGGTGACGCTGCGCGCTGCCCGGCTGATGGAAACGGCGACCGCCGTCTACGGTGTCCAGGCGATGGGCGCGCTGCTGCGGCTGCTGCCGGAGCGTGACCCGCATCCGCACCTCTTCGATGCGCTGGAGGTCATCCTCGATCACCTGCACAACCCGGCCGATGCCGGCGAACTCTTCGTGCGTTTCGAGCTTGCGGTGCTGAATGACCTCGGCTTCGGCCTCGATCTTGCCGAATGCGCCGCGACCGGCGCCCGTTCCGATCTCGTCTATGTCTCGCCGAAATCCGGCCGCGCCGTCAGCCGCGCCGCTGGCGCGCCCTGGGCGGACAAGATGCTGCTCCTGCCGCCGTTCCTCAGCATCGAAGGCAATCATGCGGCCGACTTCGATAGTCTCTCGGCCGCATTCCGTCTGACAGGGTTCTTTCTGCATCGCCATGTCTACGAGCCGCGTGGCATCGAGGTGGTAGCTGCCCGCGAGGGCTTCGTTCAGGCGGCGCTCAAGGCGCTTAATCCAGCCTTGCGGACGCTTTCGGATCCGAATGGTGTTTCCGCCTGACCTCCGTTTTTTACGGGTGCAAAACATCCTCCAGATTTGGCGGTTTACCCACTCGTGAGCGCCTCCTATGTCTTCACAGGACTGCCACTCAAGGAGGATCTCATGCTGACCAAGCCCGCATCATCGACAACGATCACGCTCTGGAACGGCCGCGAAATTCCGCGCCTCGGCATGGGATGTTGGGCGATCGGCGGTCCCTTCTTTGCCGGCGACACGCCGCTCGGCTGGGGTGATGTCGACGACGATGAATCCGTGCAGGCGATCAACCGCGCCATCGAACTCGGCATCCGCTTCTTCGACACGGCCTCGAACTACGGCGCCGGCCACTCGGAGGAGGTGCTCGGCCGGGCGATCGGCAATCGCGACGATATTGTCATCGCCACCAAGTTCGGCTTCGCCACCGATCCGGAAACCAAGCAGGCAACCGGCGCCTTCGCCGATGAGGCCTTCATCCGCCGTTCGGTCGAGACCTCGCTGCGCCGCCTCAAGCGCGATCGCCTCGATCTCCTGCAGTTCCACCTCAATGATTTTCCGCTGGAACAGTCGGATGCCGTCTTCGATACGCTGGAGGCGCTGCGCGCCGAAGGCAAGATCGATGCGTTCGGCTGGAGCACCGATTTTCCCGATCGTGCCGCCCGTCATGTCGACCGTCAGGGCTACGTCTCGATCCAGCATACGATGAATGTTTTCGAACCGGTGCCGGAGATGATCTCGGTGGTCGAGGGGAAGGGTCTGATGTCCATCAATCGCGGTCCGCTGGCGATGGGGCTGCTGACCGGCAAGTTCACGGCCGACAAGGCGGTGGGCGCCAAGGACGTCCGTGGGGCGGCCCTTGACTGGATGGTCTATTTCAAGGACGGGCGCATGGCCCCGGAATTCGCTGCGAGGCTCGATGCTGTCCGCGATCTCCTGACGTCAGGCGGCCGTACACTGACGCAGGGCGCGCTTGCCTGGCTCTGGGCGCGCTCGCCGCGCACCCTTCCCATTCCGGGGTTCCGTACCGTTGCCCAGGTGGAGGAAAATGCCGGCGCGCTGGAGAAGGGGCCACTGCCGGCCGATGTCATAGCAGGCATCGATACCGCGCTCGCGCGCCTGTGACGCTTCTAGAGCGGTTCAGCTTTCACGGAAGCGCAGAACCGCTCTAACTCTTTGTTTTCACGCAATTCCGGACGGAAAACCGCTTCGCACTTTTCCTGGAATTGCTTCTATGCTGCTGCGCGACGCTTGAGCGCCCAGCCTTCCGGCCTCTCTTCAACGATGTTGACAGTGTCACCGATCGTGATCCTGCCGCTGCCGCGCGGCGTGACGTTCCAACCGAAGAGCGGGCCGGGCACGCGCCGGTCGGCCGACATGCGGATGCGGCCCATGGCCGGCATCGGGTTTGGTCCCTCGCGGGACCCGGTCAACTGATCCTGCGTCGTCATGATGCAGCGGGAGCAGGGTTTGACGAGATCGAAGCGGATGCCGGCGATCTCGATCGCCGCCCAACGGTCCTCCGCCCAGGCCTCGTCGGTATCGATGACGATGTTCGGACGGAAGCGTTCCATACCGACACTGCCTTCGCCATGGGCGGCGAGATCGGCATTCAATGCCTTCAGCGAGCCGGTCGTCGTTACCAGGATCTGATAGCCGTCGGTAAAGGTGACGGGCGTCGCTTCGCCGGCCCATTCGGCATTCGCCGTCCGCCGTGCCTGCCCGTCGAAGAAGACCAAACACACCTCGCGGCCGAGCCATTCGGAAAGCTGCCGGTTGCTCTCCGGATCGGCGACGGCGGCGCTGACGACAGATTTCCATACGGTCACATTCATGCGGGCTTCAGGCTGAGGCGGCGCTACCGATATGTCCGTTTTCCCCTGCATCAGCAGCCGAAAGGCACCGGATTCCGGTCGTACCTCGATGCGTGCGAGGTCGGGCAACTCGCGCTGAGTGATGAAGTGCCCTTGCGCATCGGTGATCATCGCCCGCCGGTCGCCGGGAAGCCCATAGGCGTCGATGTCGGCGGCGGGCAGCGCAATGCCACGGGCGCTCTTGAGCGGATAGATGAAGAGGTCGCTGACAAGCATGCCGTTCTCCTAGATTTCGTCCATGAATTCCGAGAGAAAATCGCGCAGGCTCTTGTCACGCGCGGCCGCCAGCCTGCGGCCGGTCTCGGTCTGGAATCCTTCCGCCAGTTTGAACAGCTTCGTCTGGAAATGGTCAATGGCATAACGCTTGTCATCGAACGGGCGGTTCGCTGCCGTCGGGTCGAACGGATCGTAGAGCCCGGATCCCAGTCGCCCGGCGATATAGAAGCAGCGGGCGACGCCGATCATGCCGATCGCATCCAGCCGGTCGGCATCCTGCAGGATCTTCGCCTCCAGCGTCTCCGGTGCCACCCCGGCCGAGAAACTATGCGCGGTGATTGCGTGGGCTGCGGCCTCGATATCCGCGCCGCTCCAGCCGAGTTCCGCCAGGATCGCCGATGCCTTCTTCGCCGCCAAAGCCGATGCTTTTGCCCGCAGCGGCGAATTCTTCTCGACGGCGACGCAGTCGTGCAGCAGTACGGAAGCGGCAAGAACCCGCCCGTCGCCGCCTTCTTCCGCATGGATGCGCATGGCATTCCTGAAGACGCGCAGGATATGGGCAAGGTCGTGCGAGCCGTCGTCGCCGTCGGCCGCATGCGCAATCAGCGCTGCGGCAAGCGTTTCGTGTGGGGAGAAGGCTTCAGCCGCGAACATAGCGCCACCTGTCATGAGGAAGATCGTTTTCGGCCGATAGGGCACCGGCGCGGAATTGAATGCGGGCGGTAAAAGGATGCGACAACGAAGATCTCAGGAATCGGAGCCGATTTTGTAGCGGCTTGCCGTGCGAGTCGCAATCGAGGGTGATCTTAGTGCTTGGCTTCAGGAAGACGCGTCACGCCGCCGTTTTTCGGCGGCAGGGAGAGAAGGTGGGGCACGTCACGCGCCGGTCGCGGCGGACTGATGTGATAGCCCTGGATCTCGTCGCATTCCTCGCATTCGAGCAGCGCCAGCTGCGCGGCCGTCTCGACGCCCTCGACGGTGACGCGCATGCCGAGCGCATCGCCGAGCAGGATGATCGCGTGCATGATCGCATGCGCTTCCTTGTTGTCGACGATGTCGTTGACGAAGGACTTGTCGATCTTGATCTTGTCGAAGGGGAAGCTCGAGAGATAGCTCAGTGAGGAATAGCCGGTTCCGAAATCGTCCATCGAGATGCGGATGCCGCGCTCCTTCAGCGCATGCAGGATCGGCAGCACTTCGCTTAGATTTTCCATCAGCACGCTCTCGGTGATTTCGAGTTCAAGCCGCGACGGCGACAGCGCGGCTGCGGCAAGCGCCTCGCTGACATCTTGCGTCAGGTCGCTGCTGCTGAATTGGATTGCCGAAACGTTGACGGCGATCTTGATGCCCTCCGGCCATTGCGCTGCATCGTTGCAGGCCCGGTGCAAAACCCAACGGCCGATATCGACGACAAGGCCGACCTCTTCGGCAAGCGGAATAAAATCCATCGGCGGAACGCGGCCTCGAGCCGGGTGGTTCCAACGGATCAACGCTTCGAAGCCACAGATGCGCCGCTGCACGAGGTCATAAAGCGGCTGGTAGTGCAGCTCGAATTCTTCATTCTCAACGGCTGCTCTGAGGTCCGCCTCCAGTGCGTGGCGCAGCTGGATCTGCGCTTCCATCTCGCTGGCGAAGAAACGTTCGCGTTTGCGGCCGTCCGCCTTGGCATGTGACAGCGCCACGCCTGCATTTTTCAACAGGATATCGGTTTCCTCGCCATCCTCAGGGGCGATTGCGATCCCCATGGAGACGCTGAGTTCCACCTGTTTTTCGCCGTGGGGGAATGGTTTGGAAAGCTCCCGGCGGATCCGCTCGGCAAGCGCCGTCACATTCCGGGGCTGCTGCTTGCCCGTCTGCAGGATGGCGAATTCGTCCGAGCCGAGGCGCGCCAGGGTGTTTTCCGAACCGGCCGAGGCTCGGATGCGCTCGGCGACCTGCAGCAGGATCTTGTCGCCGGCCGAAACGCCCATCGTGTTGTTGATCGATTTGAACCGGTCGAGATTGAGGTGAACGAGGGCAATCTGCTGATCTGGCCTGCGCTCTGTGAGCGTCGCATCCACCTGCTCGCGGAAATGGATGCGATTCGGAAGGCCGGTCAGCGGGTCGTGGTGGGCGAGATAGGTGATGCGCTCGGCCGCCCTTCGATCCTCGGTAATATCGGCATGAATGGAAATGTTGCTGCCGTCGGAAAGGATAGTCACCATGCTCTGGATGATGCGGCCATCGTCCATCAACCATTCGCGCCGACGGAGACTACTGCTCCTTGCGGTTGCGGAGGAATGTCGCCCGGTCCGCCGGCCGGGCTTGGCGCTGGCGCTCTCCGTGCCGCGCATTTTGGCCGTGAGATCGGCGATTGTCGCGCCGGCAATGACATCTTCGTCCGTCAGGTCGAAGAGCTGGCGGAAGCGGGTGTTGGAAAGCGTCAGCCGCTGGTCGGAGTCGAAGACGCTGAGACCGAGCGGCAGGTTGTTGAGGATGATTTCGAAGAGTTTTTTCTGTCCGTCGAACGCTTGGCTGAGGGCGGAAATATTGCCTCTCAGTGCATGGTTTTCCCTTAGCAGCGTTTCCGCGCTTCTCTCGATTTCGTCATAGTCGCTTTCATGGACGCGATAGGTCGCGATCACAAGATCCATCAGGCGCTGCGCATCGATCGATCCATCGGCGGTGACGGCCTCGGTACATTGCCGCCAGAAGAGCGCTTCAGCTTTCATGTGAATGCGTCTCGCGGGACGACAGCGGAGGGAAGCGTCCTCGTTTGATGAACGTGCCTCATTTCGCCGGACATAGAAGACCTTTCTAAAATGAATACAGAGATTGATTTTGATAAGCTGGACGCCTGCTGGTGATGCGTGAATGCCCACTTTGTATGGGCCGGATTAATATTCGGTTGCAGTGCAGCAGAGACCTCGCTGCGTTAGGCGTCTGTTTTATATGTGAAAAATACCTGAAATACGGAGAAAGGCGGCCTCCTGATGCTGGCAGAGGCCTGCGGTCGAGCATTCCGTTAACTTTTGTCAATCATCGTTAATGAGAAGTTAACAACTTATTGACGCACTGCGCAAATCAGTTTAACCACCGAGTCAACAGTGATTTTCCAAGTTCGTATTGCGTACAAACACCACCGGCAAAATGCGGTGAATGGAGGTTTGTATGACCAGCACCACATCCGTTTCAGACACGTCATATGCATATCTGGCGACTCTTTCGCGTCTCGATGCTAATGGCGATGGCGTCCTCAGCCGCGGCGAACGTGCCGCCGATGAGAAGCCCGGCATCATCAAAGAGCTCCTCGACGAGGACAAGAACAGCGACACGCAGCCGAAATTTTCCGGCAGCCTGATCGCGCTGATGATGGACACGCGTGACAGTGCCACGGCAAGCAGCATCGCCGTTTCCTATCCATTACAGCAGACCGCGCCGGCGACAGGCGATCAGCCCGAGGATCTCTACCGCAAGACCTACGGCCAGTTCGATTTCGACGCGGTCGCCTGAACGGCGTCCCGATTCGGATGATCAAGCCGGCCGTTGGCCGGCTTTTCTCGTTACGTCTTCTTCGTTCGATCTTCCTCGGTCAGGAACACCTTCCGGTTTGACACGTTCAGAAGGACAACCGGACGGAAGGAGATCTCCATGAAAGCCATGCGCATTATCGCCGCCCTGAGCCTGCTTGCGGTTGCATTGCCGGCGGGCGCTCAGGACAAGCAGACGGCGGTCGCCAATTTCGTCGGCAAGGACGGCAAGGAGGACGGTCGCGCGCAGCTGACGGCTGCCGCCACTGGCGGCGTCCTGATCGAAGTCGAGATATCGGGACTGCCGGTGAATAAATGGGTGGCCTTCCATGTTCATGAGACCGGCCGCTGCGACGCCGCGACCCATCACGAATCGGCGGGCGGCCACTTCAATCCTGAGAAGGCCGAGCACGGCATTCTTGCCGCCAAGGGTCCGCACGCCGGCGATATGCCCAATCAATATGTCGGGCAGGACGGCGTGCTGCGGGCGCAGGTCTTCGACAGCATGGTCACGCTCGACGGCAAGACCGACGGCATTCGCGGCCGTGCATTGATGGTGCACGCCAATTCGGATGATTATCGCAGCCAGCCTTCGGGTGATGCCGGGGAAAGAATTTCCTGCGGCGTCATTCAATAGGCTATGGCGCAATTCTCAGATCGGCATCGATTAACAACAAAATTGGGAATTCGAAGTGCACAGCGCCGCGGGTCTTAAAAACACCCGCGGCGCTGCAATGTCTTACTGCCGCGTCGGCGTCGGTTTTTCGGCCGTCGCCTTGCCGTTGGACGTTTTTGCCGGCGCGGCATCTGAAGCATCCGGCGCAGCGTCAGGATTGTCGTCGAAGGCGAGTTTCACGCGCTTCACCATGTCACGGCTGACCAGCCACCAGTCACCGGTCTTTGCCCAGTAGCGCAGCGCTACGGAGATCGTGCCGTCACCAAGGCTGTCGATGAAGACGCTGGGTGCCGGTGACGTCAGCACCCTGGAATCGGCTTTGGCAAGGTTCATCAGCCTCTCCATCGCCAGATCGATGTCATCCTCATAGGCGACGCTGATTTTCAGCTCGTTCCGCCGCGTGGGTTCGCGGCTGAAATTGGTAATCGGCGTGTTCCAGAGCGTCGAATTCGGCGCCAGCCGGTAAAGCCCGTCGCCGGTTTTGAGCTCGGTTGCAAACAATCCGATTTCGCGCACCGTGCCGGCCACGCTGCTGGTCTCGATATATTCGCCGACGCGGAACGGCCTGAGGATCAGCAGCATGATGCCGGCAGCGATATTCTGCAGCGTCCCTTGCAGCGCCAGTCCGATCGCCAGGCCGGCCGCGCCGAGGGTTGCGATGATCGAGGCGGTCTGGACGCCGAATTGACCGAGCACGGTGATGAACACCAGGATGAGCAGCGCATAGCGCAGCACATTGGTGAAGAATCGCGCCAGCGTCTCGTCGATACCATGAACGCGCGACAGCCCTTCATAAGCCCAGCGGCTGGCAAAACCGGCGAGCGTCCAGCCAAGGACGAGCAGGATTACCGCTCCGAGGACGGAGAAGGAATATTGCACGGCAAGTGCGCTTGCCTGGCTGAGCGCCGTTTGCGTGGCGAGGAGGACATCGGCTGCCTGCTGTTCCATGATCTGGCCCTGTCGGTTGTGCGTGGTCGGGGGCTAGATGGAGCGGCTGGCGGCAGCGTCAACCGCAGGCGGCGTCTCGGATCGCAAGCACGAAGGGCGCATTGCCGTCGGCATCGGCACCGCGCCCGATTGCCCGCACCGCCGCGACCAGCCGGCCGCTGCGGTCGAGCAGCGCGTCACCGATCTCGATCAGCCGGGCATTCGGCGTCGCGAAAGGCGAGGCGGCCCGCAGCCGGCGGGCAAGCGTTTCCTCGCTTTGATCGGGTGCCAGCGACAGCGCGGCAATGAGCGCGGCGGCCGGCGATCGCGACACGCCCATCCAGCAATGGATGAGCAGCGGCGTCTCCTGCCGCCATGAAGCGGCAAAGTCGATAATCCCCTGCACATGCGTCTCGTCAGGCGCCACGAGATCGCCTGTGCCCTTGAAGACGATATCGTTCATACCAAGTGTCAGATGGCGCTCGGCCGCGATCACGCCCGGCCGGTGAAAAGCCTGCTCCTTGGCGATCAGGCTGATCATGTCACGCGCCTTGTGGCGCACCGCCATTTCCGCGATGCGCGACAGAGGTGAGACGACGATGAAGGTCACGATACCATCTCCCGCTCGACCTCGATCGCCGCGAAGCGCTCGCAGAACAGCCGCTGCGCTTCGATCGCCGGCAGGGGCTCGATCATGAGCATGTCCTTGCTGATGCCGCGCGGCTGGCCGAAGAATTTCTGTGCCTCGGCGGGTTTGAAACCAGCCAGCACGGTCGCCTCGAAATAGGCGGCGATCGTGTCGGCCTTTTTGATCCGATCCTTGAGATCGCGCGAGGGATGCGGCGGCAGGCCGAAGCGCAGGTGCACGGCGGCTTCCAGCCGCTTTTCCACCGTTTTGTAGCCGCCGCCGACCACCGATTTGAACGGCGATATCATGTCGCCGATCACATACTCGGGTGCGTCGTGCAGCAGCGCCATCAGGCACTCCTGCGGCCGCGCATCGTTGAAGCGACGGAAGATATCCTCGACGACGAGACTGTGCTGCGCCACCGAAAAAGCATGATCGCCGGAGGTCTGGCCGTTCCAGCGGGCCACGCGCGCAAGCCCGTGCGCGATGTCGATAAGTTCGACATCAAGCGGCGAGGGGTCGAGCAGGTCGAGCCTGCGTCCGGACAGCATGCGTTGCCAGGCACGCGGAGCTTTCGTCGTTGTCACGCGCTGGCCTCGTCGCCGCTTGTAGGAAAGACAAGGCCGGACCATGCCGGCAGGACGAGGGAAACAGGCGTGTCGCCGGCGAGCAGTGGCGTGCCTGCCGCCATTGCGGCGCCGGCACGGTCGATGCGCACGATCGCAAGTCCATTGCCGCCGTCGACCGAACCGAGTGTTCCCACAGGCTTGCCGGCGGCGGTAATCTCCGTCCCGGTCCCCGGCAGATCTGTTGCGGCGGACACCGTCACGACGCGCCGGCGCGCAGTGCCGCGATGCTGCATGCGCGAGACGACCTCCTGGCCGACATAGCAGCCTTTCCTGAAGGAGAGACCGCCGTTGAAATCCATCAGCACGTCATGCGGGAAGGCGTCCTGCAGGGCGAAGTCAGATCCTGATGCGACGATGCCGTGGCTGATGCGCAGCGCGTCGTAGAGCGCCTCTGCACCATCTCCGTGTCTCCCTGCCCGGCGGGTCAGCGTAACGCCCGCCTTGGCGAAGCGACTGTCTCGGGCGCCTTGGCTGCCCCGGACGCCCTGGCTGTCCCCGGCATCCTCGTCCCAGGAAACGGTAACGCCGTCTTCGGTGCTTGGCGCCAGGGTGACGGCGGCGCGCAGCTTGTACATCGTCAGCCGCTTCAGCAGCCCATCGCGCTGGCCGGCATCGGTTTCGATCATGTAGCCGTCGCCGTCCTGCCAGATCATGAAGTCGAACAGGATCTTGCCTTGCGGCGTCAAGAGTGCCCCGGGCCGCGCCTCATCAGGCCCAAGCGCGGTGATATCGGTGGTGATCAGGTTCTGCAGGAAGGATTGGGCTTCCGCGCCGCTGACGAAGAGCAATGAGCGGTCTTTCAGGAATACGGCTGGCATGGCGGAACCTGTCGCGTTGGTCATCGCTCAGAGGTATGTCTTCATGAGGTGGATCGCAAGCGCTATGCGAACGTGAAAAGCGCAGCCAAGACGGGCATCAATCGCCCGCTGTGAAGAATTTCCATTTACCCTGAGGCGTGATGCCGAGGCGGTAGAAATTATATCCGCCGAATTCCTGCATGTCGGAGAGATCGCCGGCCGTGACGATGCGCAGCAGCTCGACGCGCTCCGGCGGTGTCAGCGACTTCAGGTCCTTCTCGGCAAAATAGGGCCAGACATACATGTCGTCTGCTGTGCCCTGGCCGACATGCACGAAGCCGGTCGAGACGATATCGAGCATGATGGCAAGGATCTCGTCGCCATCAGGATCGCCCGACAGATCCTTCAGCGTGCCGATCGGATCGTCGGTCGGTTCGCCCACAGTCACCTGCGTCTGGTCGGCACCAGTGCCCATCAGCGGCCGCAGCCGCTCGAGATCGCCGGAGGCGGCGGCCTCGACGATCTGCTCGCGCATCTTGCGAACTGGCTCTGGCACCTTGCTGATGTCGTAGATTACCTCGACGGGCTTGGAATTATCCTGGGCGCCCGGCGTCTTGTCGACGCCCTGATTGTTCTGGCTGTTGACCAGCGGATCGGCCATGGGAACGCCGGGAGTGGCTCCGCCCTGCGGCTGGCTCTGTCCTTGAGCATTCCCCTGTGCGGCCGGCGTGTCGTTGGCCGCCTGGCCGGGAATCTTGTGCAGTTCGGAAAGCGCGTAGGCTGCCGGCGCAAGGAAAACATTGCCGGCGGCGAGGCTGAAAGCAAGCAGCACCGGCGCGAGCGGAATTCGCGAAACTTTCTCTTTACCGGTGTGCATCAAACTCTCTGATAACAATTATTGCAGGGTGCGGTTCGCGGAGAATTCACCGGCAAGCATGCGTTCACGCAGCGAATCCAGCAGGGCTTCGGCGCTCTTTTCCCCATGCAATCTGATCGTCTCGCGCAGCGCATGTGCAATGGCGGCATCAGCGATGATTTCAGGCTCGATCCCGTCGGCCATGCCGTCGGCCCAAGCCTCGTTCTGGTACTCCAGAGCTGCCTGCATCTTTTCGTGGACGATCATGTCGTCGATGTCGTTGAGGCTTGCTTCCATTGTCTTTTCCTCAGAACTTCTCATGTCTTACTGCACAGTTAACAACACTAACAGCCTTTTCCCAAAACGACACGTCCGCTTGCGAAAACAGGTTAATTAAACGTCAATTTCCAAAGCGCGAGGTAATTTCTGTGGCAAGTGTTGCACCTTCGTTACGGTAGCGCTCTTCTGCCACGATGGCCGCCGGGGTGCAATCCGTATAGACCGAGGCGAAAGCGCGATAGCCGCGATTGAAGGCTGCTGTCAGCTTTTCCTTGCGCTGCGGCTCGTTGCCGGTCTCCGAATCGAGCAGCTGCTGCATGCCGTTTCGCCACTCGTCGCCACCCGCCGCCTTGCAGAGCGTTCTCAGATAATGCACCGAACCCAGCACCTCGGCGAACCGCGCCAGCTTGTCGTCATAGGGCACGCTCACGATCGGCGGTGCAATCTCCTCCTCCTGTGGAGGCGGTGTATTCTTGCCCTGCGCCATCGTGGGGCCGGCGAGCACGAGCAGGGACAGAAAAACGCGTCGAACGGGAATCATGCTCACAGTTGATACGCTCAGCATGACGGCAACAAGGCGTGCTTCAAAGTTTCCACGTCTATTCGCCGCCCGCCAGCCGCTCCGCGCATTCGAGCACGCTCTGCGGTACGGGCAATTGCCGGATTTCCTCCACAGTGTACCAGCCGAGGGCTGCCGCATCGTCGGCGGCTTCCGCCACGGCATCCCGATCCGCATCGACGCGAAAGACCGACAGCAGGAAATGGCTCTTGACGCTGCCGTCGGCCGCATGCGTCTTCAGGTCGTAGGTCGAAAACAGCCGCGGATTACGTGCCGAAATGCCGGTCTCTTCATGGAGTTCGCGCAATGCCGTTTGCTCCGGCGTTTCGCCGGGCTCGGCCCGCCCGCCGGGAAAGGCATACATGTCTGCGGAGGGCGGATTGCGCCGCAACACGAGGAGGAATCGTCCGTCGCGTTCGAGAATGGCGGCGGAGCCGGGTTTGGCGGTGGAGATCATCGGAGGCTGCTCTTGCTGTGATGGCCCATCTTATCGGAGGAATAGTGCGACGGGGATTCGAAAGGTGCTTCCGTGACCTACATCATCTTTGCGTTTGCTGCCCTCTTCGAGATCGCTGGCTGCTTTGCCTTCTGGGCATGGCTGAAGCTCGAAAAGCCCGTCTGGTGGCTGGCGCCGGGCATGGTCTCTCTGGCGCTTTTCGCCTGGCTTCTGACGCTGGTGCCAAGCGAGCTCGCCGGCCGTACCTTTGCGGCCTATGGCGGCATTTATATCCTTGCCTCGCTGCTCTGGCTGTGGTTGCTCGAGAGCCGCGTGCCTGATCGTTACGATATCGGCGGTGCGCTGATGTGCCTTGCCGGCGCCAGCCTCATCCTCTTCGCGCCGAGAGGTTGAGGCGTCTTGACCGGATGCCAAGCGGGATGCAAAGACAGGCCGATGTGTGGACGTTTCGCCCTGACAATCTCCAGCGCCGACTTGAGCGACTTTTTCTCCGGTCTCGATCTCGACGATTTTCCGGCGCGCTACAACATCGCGCCGACGCAACCGATCCTCGTCATCATATCGGGCGAGGGCAGGGAGCAGGGTAGCAACTTGGCCGACCGGCGCGCCGTGCTCGTGCGCTGGGGCCTCACGCCGGGCTGGGTCAAAGATCCGAGAGATTTCCCGCTGCTGATCAACGCGCGCTCCGAAACCGCGATTGGCAAGGCCTCTTTCCGCGCCGCCATGCGTCATCGGCGCGTGCTCATTCCGGCCTCCGGTTTCTATGAATGGCATCGCCCGTCCAAGGAAAGCGGCGAGAAGCCGCAGGCCTACTGGATCAGGCCGCGCCAGGGCGGGGTCATCGCCTTTGCCGGGCTGATGGAGACATGGTCCTCGGCCGACGGCTCCGAGGTCGATACCGGTGCGATCCTGACGACATCAGCCAATTCAGCCATATCGGCGATCCACGATCGCATGCCTGTCGTCATCAGGCCTGATGATTTCTCGCGCTGGCTCGATTGCAAGACGCAGGAACCGCGTGAGGTGGCCGACCTGATGCAGCCCGTTCAGGACGATTTCTTCGAGGCCGTCCCGGTCTCCGACAAGGTCAACAAGGTCGCCAATATGGGTCCCGACCTGCAGGAGCCCGTCGCCATCGAAAAACCGCTGAAGGCGCCCGACAAGCAAAAGTCTGACGACGGCCAGCTCAGCTTCTTCTGAAACGGGATCGGTCGCATCTGCAGGCGGCGACCGATTGGCACCGACGTCTCACATAGGCGGCGGCGATGCGTCGCTTCGTCCAATCTGGTTTTTCGGGTTGTGCTTATGTCGCCAGAGCGTGGTCGGAAGACTTCCGGCGATCGCCTCGTCATTGGCTTCGTCAGCGGTGCCTAACGCATGTAACCCGAAAGCACGCATGATTCCGATTTGAAGCCTTCCGCCTCAAGCGGATTTTTTGACGCCGGTCGGCTTATGCTTCGCCATCAGCGATGCTGCGGCAACAGCCTTCAGGCCGACGGGGCGATAGTTGGCGGCGAGGTCTGGCTTGGCCGCCTGCTGTTCGCCGGTACTGCTCTTCTTCGAAGTCACGATACTCTCCTTGCGTGGTTCTTCCCTGGGTATTTTCTAGTTTGATGTTTCGTCACGAATAGCGACAAAACGGGGGCGTAGCTTATCAGGATTTGTAAACGCCCACCATAATTCGCGAGGCTTAACTGAAGCCTACGTTGGTTAATACTTACTGAAGAGAGCAGTTCCAATAAAAGTCCGAAAGCGGTTTTTTGGGAAAAGCGCGCAACGGTTTTCACCCGGATAAAGCGCATGCTTTTCCCGGGGATCCGTCAGAACGAAGGGAGAGAAGCATTTCCGTCATTCGAAGAAATCCGGAAATGCTCGGGAGATCAGATGTGCCGGCCGATATCGTCGTCGCCGATGCCGGGTTCCTCGATCGTCAGCGTCCCGTATTTCCGCCGCCATTTCCGCGCGCCGAAGGGAAGCGATATGAGGTAGGCGGCAACGGTGAAGACCATCACTTCCCAGGTGTAGCTCATCAGCAGAGCCACGTAGAGCACGACGCCGAGCATCATCGGCAGCACGAGATCGCGCCGCAAGCGGTTGCCTTCCGATTTGCCCGACCAGACCGGCAGCCGGCTGATCAGCAGGAAGGCGATGAGCACGGTGTAGATCGACGAGAGATAGGCGAAGGTGCGGTCCGTCGCCAGCCCGAGGAAGCCGAGATAGACCGGCAGCAGCACCAGCATGGCGCCGGCCGGCGCCGGCACGCCGACGAAATATTCCGATTGCCAGCTTGCCTTGTTCTCGCGTTCGGCCATGACATTGAAGCGGGCAAGGCGAAGCCCGGCGGCGATCGCATAGATCAGGGCGGCGATCCAGCCGAGCGAACGCGCCTGGTCGAGCGCGAAGACATAGACGACGAGGGCGGGTGCGACGCCGAAATTGACGATGTCGGCAAGCGAATCCATCTGCGCGCCGAACTTCGAGGTCGCCTTCATCAACCGCGCCACGCGCCCGTCGATGCCGTCGAGGAAGGCGGCGAGCAGCACCATGGAGACGGCGAGCTCATAACGATTCTCGAAAGCCAGCCGGATGCCGGTCAGCCCGGCGCAGATCGCCAGAATAGTGATGAGGTTCGGAAAGACGAGCCGGAGCGGGATTTCGCGCAGACGCGGGCCGCGGGCGGAATCATCCGGCCCATTGGGCTCGAAAGGCGGAAAAGGCGTTTCCATATCGCGTTCCAATCGTTCCTAAGGCAATTCCAGCAACAGTGCGTAGCGCTTCTGCACTTCCGTGAAAAGCTGAACCGCTCTAGCTGCGACGGCTGATAATGGGACCCTTGGCGGAGGCGAATTCGGCGATGACGGTTTCTCCCGCAACCGCCGTTTGGCCGAGCGAGACGCGGGGCGCGGCACCGGCGGGCAGGAACACGTCGAGCCGCGAGCCGAAACGGATCAGCCCGAAACGCTCGCCGGCATCCAGCGGCTCGTTGGGGTTTGCCCAGCAGAGGATGCGCCGTGCGACGAGGCCGGCGATCTGCACGACGCCGATCTGGCCGTGGCCGGTTTCGATCACCAGCCCGTTGCGCTCATTGTCTTCGCTCGCCTTGTCGAGCTCGGCGTTGACGAAGCTGCCGGAGCGGTAGTTGATGCTGACGATGCGCCCGCGCATCGGCGCCCGGTTCACATGGCAATTGAAGACGTTCATGAAGACGGAGATGCGCAGCATCGGCTCGGGGCCGAGGTTGAGCTCGGCCGGCGGCGTCACCATCTGGATCGCGGACACCTTGCCATCGGCGGGAGAGATCACCAGGTCGTCGTCCTGCGGGGTCACGCGCTCCGGATCACGGAAGAAATAGGCGCACCAGAGCGTGAAGATCATGCCGATCCAGAAGAGCGGCTCGAAGATCCAGCCCAAGACCAGCGACGCGACGAAGAAGGCGGCAACGAAGGGATAGCCCTCTTTGTGCACCGGGACGATCGTGTTGCGAACCGTGTTGAACAGGCTCATGGCTGCCGGTCTCCTTGCGTTTTCATTTTTGCTGGTTAGCGAAAAACCGTCTCTGGGGCAATGCTGTGGCCTCGGCCCTGGTTCCCACGCCGGGTTTCTGAACAACAAAAGTTGGCCGGCGTCGGTTTCCCTTGTCAGCTTGCCGGAGCAAGCCGCGTTATCACGCCGAGGTCGTCGCTTTCGCGCACCTGCTTGAGATGTTCCTCCGCCTGTGTCGCCTCGCGCTGGCGGTTCCACATCGAGGCATAAAGACCGTTCCTTTCGAGGAGGGCGGCATGTGTTCCGCGCTCGGCGATCTCGCCGCTTTTGAGCACGATGATTTCATCGGCGCTGATGACAGTCGAAAGCCGGTGGGCGATAACAAGCGTCGTGCGGTTCTTCGAAACCAGGTCGAGTGCCTCCTGGATCTCCCGTTCCGTGGTCGTGTCGAGCGCCGACGTCGCCTCGTCGAGGATCAGGATCGGTGGCGCCTTGAGGATGGTGCGGGCGATCGCCACCCGCTGCTTCTCGCCGCCCGAAAGCTTCAGCCCGCGCTCGCCGACCTTGGTTTCGAAGCCCTCGGGCAGCGTTTCGATGAAATGCGCGATCTGCGCCACCTCGGCGGCGGCAAAGACCTCGCCGTCGCTGGCCGATGTGCGGCCGTAGCGGATGTTGTAGGCGACCGTGTCGTTGAAGAGCACTGTATCCTGCGGCACCATGCCGATCACCGAGCGCAGGCTCTTCTGCGTCACCGTGCGAATATCCTGGCCGTCGACGGTGATTGCGCCGCTCTGAATATCGTAGAAGCGATAGAGCAGGCGCGACAGCGTCGATTTGCCCGCACCCGAAGGGCCGACGACGGCGACCGTCTTGCCGGCCGGCACCTCGAAGGAAATGCCCTTCAAGATCGGACGGGCCGCATCATAGGCGAAATGCACGTCCTTGAAGGAGATCGCGCCCAGGCCGATCCGAAGTTCGGTCGCATCGGGGGCGTCTTTGACTTCGGTCTGCACCTCAAGCAAATCGAACATCTGTTCGATATCGGTCAGCCCCTGGCGGATTTCGCGGTAGACGAAGCCGATGAAGTTGAGCGGTACGGAAAGCTGCAGCAGCATCGAATTGACGAAGACGAAATCGCCGACCGTCTGCTCGCCGCGCTGCACGGCCAGCGCCGACAGCACCAGCATGATCGTCGTGCCGATGCCGAAGATGACGCCCTGGCCGAAGTTCAGCCAGCCGAGCGAGGTCCAGACATCGGTCGCCGCCTTTTCGTAGCGTTCCATCGATTTGTCGAAACGCTTTGCCTCCATCTCCTCATTGCCGAAATATTTGACCGTCTCGAAATTGAGGAGAGAGTCGATCGCCTTGGTGTTGGCGTCGGTATCGCTGTCGTTCATCGACCGGCGGATAGCGATGCGCCAGTCGGATGCCCGGATCGTGAACCAGATATAGGCCCAGACGGTAAAAGCGGTAACGGCGAGATAGGAGAAGCCGTAGCCCCACCAGAAGATCACCGCCGTCAGCAGGAATTCGATGACGGTCGGGACGGAATTGAGGATCGTGAAGCGCACGATCGTCTCGATACCCTTGGTGCCGCGCTCGATGATGCGCGATAGCCCGCCGGTCTTGCGCTCGAGATGGAAGCGTAGCGACAGCTCGTGCATGTGCACGAAGGTCCTGTAGGCGAGCTGGCGCACCGCATGTTGTCCGACACTGGCAAAGAGCGCGTCGCGCAGCTGGTTGAGGCCGAGCTGGATCAGCCGGGTGATGTTATAGGCAATCACCAGCGCGATGGCGCCGGCCAGCAGCGGCGGCACCGAGCCCTCAAGATCCATCCTGCCGTTCAGCGCATCGGTCGACCACTTGAAGAAATAGGGGACGAGCAGCAGGACGAATTTGGAGATCAGCAGAAAGACCGAGGCCCAGACGACGCGCATCTTGAGGTCTGGCCGGCCGGCCGGCCACATATAGGGCCAGAGGTTGAGAAGCGTCTGCGGCAGGTTGGATTCCGAGACTGTCTTGCCGTTTGCCATGATTGTCTCCAGCCCGGATGGGCTTGCCGCGATTGCGGCGCTTCGATGCCGGCAAGAGCGCGGAACCGGGACGAGCCTGAAAGCGCTTCCCACAACCCGCAGCCGCCACCGCCAGATAGGGTGCCGGGCGGACGAATACAACAATTGCTGGGGTAAGGAAACGACGAGGCCGGGCGCTTATCCCGCCCGGCCTTGCCGTGTTGTTTTGCAGCTTAGAGATGCTGGCCGGACATGCGCTTGCGGTGCAGCTCTTCGGCGTTCGGCAGTACATCCTTCGGCAGGCCGAAAATCTGGCCAGGGCGGATGCGATCGGGATTGATGATCTTGTCCTCGTTGGCGATGTAGATTGTCGTGTAACGAACGCCGAGGCCATAGGTGCGGCGCGAGATCTGCCACAGCGTGTCGCCGCGGCGAATGATGACCGCCGCATTGTTCGCCGTCAGCGGCGCCTGTTCGATCGTCTTCGGCTGGTTGCTTCCGACCTCGTTTGCAGATGGCGTTGCCGGCGCGGGTGCAGCGGTGAGTTCGGCGATCATCCCGCCCAGTCTTTCGAGCGCGGCACCGACGGACTTCGCGTCCCCAGGCAGGCCCTGCAGCAGCTTCAGCGCATTGCCGGCAATCTGCGAGGAGGAACCGGACGCTTGCTTGAAGACATCTGGCGCATCAGCGGCCGGGCGGAAGTCGGCGACGGAGCGCAGCGCGAATTCCGTTGCCGAGCGCGCTGCCGCAAGCTGTTCGGCACCGGGCAGCTTGCCATCGGCAAACAGTCCCTTCAGCAGGCCGAAGGCTTTGCCGACTTCGACTTTGAGTTTGTCGAGCTCGCCTTCGTCGAGCGGCACCATCGAGGAAGCGCCGTTGGCGTCGGCGGGTGCCGATTGCGCGGCGACCCTCACCTGATCGCCGGCTGGGCGATTGAAATTCACCGCCGCACGCACGATCACCTTGCCTGTGGGATCAACGACATCGACGCGGATCTTGTGGTCGCCGACTGAAAGCGCCACCACACCGTCGATGACGAAATGGCCGTCGGAGCCGGCCGTGTCCTGGCCGACGAGGCTGTCGTCGGCATAACCGATGACCTTGGCATTGGAGCGCGTCGTGCCGGCAATGAAGATCTTGTTGCCCTCGATTTCGACGGCATTGACCATCACATCGGGCACATTCGTTTTATCCGGTGCCGTAGCTGCGCCATCCGAGGAGGTGTCGGTGAGGTTCGGCGTCTGCAGCGCCAGCTCGCCGGTCGGTGCAGCTGTTGCGGCAGGCGCATCCGAGCTTTCGCCGGTTGCCGGCTTGTCCGCAGGCGGCGCCATCGGATTGGAGGCATCCGCAACTTCGGTTCCAGCCTTCGGCGCGGTAATGATGCGGCTCGCCGTGCCGGGTTTGGAAACCATGGCGAGCAGATTGGCGCCATTGCCATCCTTCGGCACGGAAATGGTCGCGACTTCTTCGGAAAGCGTGCTCTTGCCGTCCTTGCCCGTGAACTTGAGCACGAGCTGGTGGTCGCCGGCCGGAAGCGGATCGTCGAGGACGGCAGCAAAATCGCCGCTCGCGTCGACATTGGCCGTCGTCACCACCTTCTCGCCGTCGAGCACCTCGAGCTTGCCGTTCGGCTCGGCGGAACCGGCAATCACCGTCGATCCGTCGGGCTCGACGCGCAATACGTCGAAGGCCGGAAGCTTCGGGCCGGTATTTTCCGCTGCCGTATTCGCCCCAGGGGCGGTCTCCGGCGCACCGGTCAGTGCAACCTCGGCCTTGGCGATCGCGGCAAGCGCATCGGCGATGTTCTCGGGCAGCGACTGGACGATGGCGAGCGCCTTCGCGCCACCGTCCTTGGCCTTGGCGGCAAGGGTCTGGGTCGCGGGATCGAGGCCCTCGGGAATGGTAAAATCGGCAAGCGCGGTCAGCGCGTTGACGGCCTTGGTCTTGGCGGCGGTGAAGACATCGATGGCCGGGCCTTTGCCGTCGGCAAACAGCGCCTTGAGCTCGCTGAGCGATACGCCGGCATCGGCCGAAAGGCGACCCACTTTGTCGGCGACCGCAGCCGCGTCGCCCACGGCGGAGCGCGATGTCTTTGCCGCCTCGTTAACCGTGTTCTTGACCTCCGTGCTCGCCTGGTTGATGGCATCTCCGACCTTGGTTGCATCGCCGCCGATGCGCGGCATGACGACAAACACCATCAGTAGGATTGCGATTGCGAGGACTGCAAGAGCCAGCAAGCCGGCACGGTTCTTCATCATTATGTCTCCCAAGGCGGCAATTTGCCGTAATACCCAAAATTGCTAGCGATTCCCGTTGCTTTCCACAAGCATTCAAAGCAATTAGGCAAGCTAGGCACGCTGCTTTTCAGTCAATTTTCTTGACTGCATTGAAATGGAATAGTTGTTTTGCCCTCATGACCGAACAATCTGTATCGATTCGATCCATCTGCGTTTACTGCGGCTCAAGGCCGGGACGCGATCCTTCCCACATGGCGGCCGGGCGTGCTCTCGGAAGAGAGATCGCCGAATACGGCCTGCGCCTCGTCTATGGCGGGGGTACCAAAGGCATCATGGGCGCGGTTGCCAGCGGCGTGCTTTCAGGCGGCGGTCAGGTCACGGGCATCATTCCCGAATTCCTGATCGATATGGAAGCGACTCGCCACTCGCTCGGTCAGCTCAACGAACTCATTGTAACCCCTGACATGCATGCGCGCAAACACACCATGTTCGAGCGCTCCGATGCCTTCGTGGCGCTGCCCGGCGGCATCGGTACGCTGGAGGAGATCGTCGAGATCATGACCTGGGCACAGCTCGGCCGCCACGAGAAGCCGATGGTCTTTGCCAACGTCAATGGTTTCTGGGATCCGATGATGGAACTGATGCGCCATATGACCGAAGAAGGCTTCCTGCACACCGCCCACCGGGTGCAGCCGCTCGTCGTCGACGAGATCTCCGGCATTATTCCGGCGATCATGGCCCAGGCAGCCCAGCTCGCCGCCGATCGCGACGGCGAGGACGAGGTGATTTCGAAGATGTAGGGATTCAATGCATGTTGCCCAAAAGTGTCCAGCGGTTTGGGACAAAGACATGCATAAAACAAAGACCGAAAGCGCGCCGCACGAATCCGCTTCGACGTGACGCGCTTTAGCGCCTCAGCCCGCCCGGCTTCCCTTCAGCATCGACCAGCTATAGAGGAACAGCCCCGCCCAGATCAGCGGGAAGGCGATCATGCGCGCCGTGCCGAATGGCTCGTGGAAGACGAAGACGGCGATCAGGAAGATCATCGTCGGCGCAATATACTGCATGATGCCGATCGTCGAGAGCCTCAAGAGCTTAGCGCCGTTCGCATAGATCATCAGCGGCACGGCGGTGATGACGCCGCAGCCGAGCAGCAGGGTCGTATCTGCAAGACCGGTGCGGTAGAGGTGGCCCTGGCCGCCGAATTCGAGATAGAGGATGTAGAGGAGGGCCGGCCCGCTGAGGATCAGCACTTCGAGGAAGAAGCCCTGGTTCGGCCCGAGCGGCAGCGTCTTGCGCAACAGGGCGTAGAAACCCCAGCTGACCGCCAGCGTCAGCGCCACCCACGGGATGCCGCCGCTGTCCAGTGCGAGAATGGCGACGGCAAGCGCCGCAAGCGCGATCGCCGCAATCTGCAGCGGCTGCAGCTTTTCCTTGAGGAACACTGCGCCGAGAAAGATGCTGAACAGTGGATTGATGAAATAACCGAGTGCTGCATCGAGCGAATGGCCGGCGCCGATCGCCCAGACATAGGTGCCCCAGTTGACGGTGATCAGCGACGCCGTCAGCGCCGCCATCGCCAGCATGCGCGGCGAGCTGAGTGCTGCGCGGATATCCTGCGTGCGCCCGAGCACGATCAGCACGATGCCCGCCAGCGGCAACGACCAGACGATGCGATGGGCGATCACCTCGGCCGGCGAGATATGCGCCACCGCCTTCATGTAGATCGGCAGGAAGCCCCAAAGCAGATAGGCCGTCAGCGCGAAGGCGAACCCGCGCGGACTGTCTTCGTTCTTCGCCAACGGAACGGATGCATCGGTCGACATCGGTGTTTCCATCTTTGTTCTTCTTCTGATCCGGCCTAGCTTAAGCGCCGTGAATAGGCCAATTCATTTCGTTGAACGAAGGGTGAGAGGATTTGAAGCGGGAGACGACGCAATGATCCGACGCCCGGCGACGGAAGCCGGAGTCCGAAGGAAGCGAATGGTATTCTGGCGAGGGGTGGGACCCCTCCGCCGAGCCGCGGAATAGGTTTATTCCGCCGCGATCTTGCCCGCCAGCTGCCGGTTCTTCATCAGCTTGTAGATGACCGAATCCATCAGCGCCTGGAACGAAGCGTCGATGATGTTCTCCGAGACGCCGACTGTCCACCAGCGCACGCCGTCGCTGTCGGTGGATTCGATCAGCACGCGGGTGATCGCCTCCGTGCCGCCGTTGAGGATACGCACCTTGAAATCGGCAAGCACCAGATCGTCGATCTCGTGCTGGTATTTGCCGAAATCCTTGCGCAGCGCGAGGTCAAGTGCGTTGACCGGGCCTTCGGCATCGGCAACCGACATCAGCGTCTGGCCGTCGATGGTGATCTTGACCACCGCCTCCGAGACGATCTTCACACGGCCAAGACTGTCGAAGCGGCGCTCGATCATCACGCGGAAGCCTTCGATGGTGAAGAATTCCGGGATCGTGCCGAGCGTGCGGCGCGCCAGCAGCTCGAAGCTCGCATCCGCGCCCTCATAGGCATAGCCGATGGATTCACGTTCCTTGACGATCGAGATCAGCAGGTCGAGCTTCGGATCGTCCTTGGCGACCGCGATGCCGCGCCGCTTCAGCGCATTGATGAAGTTCGCCTTTCCGCCCTGGTCGGAGACCATAACCTTGCGGAAGTTACCGACGGTTTCCGGCGGCACGTGTTCATAGGTTCGCGGATCTTTGAGCAGGGCCGATGCGTGGATGCCGGCCTTGGTGGCGAAGGCGGAGGCGCCGACATAGGGCATCTGGTGGTCGGGCGAACGGTTGAGCAGTTCGTCGAAGGCATGCGAGAGCCGGGTGAGGTTGAGCAGCCGCTCCTCGTCGATCGTCGTTTCGAAACGTGTGTTGTAGGCGCTCTTCAGGGCCAGCGTCGGGATTAGCGTCACCAGATTGGCATTGCCGCAGCGCTCGCCGATGCCGTTCAGCGTGCCCTGGATCTGCCGGACGCCGGCTTCGACGGCGGCAAGCGAATTGGCAACCGCCTGGCCGGTGTCGTTATGCGCATGGATGCCAAGACAGTGGCCGGGAACGCCTGAGGCAATCACCGCCTCGACGATGGCGCGCACCTCGGGCGGCTGCGTGCCGCCATTGGTGTCGCAGAGCACGACCCAGCGGGCGCCGCTCTCATAGGCCGTCTTGGCGCAGGCGAGCGCATAGGCCGGATTGGCCTTGAAGCCGTCGAAGAAATGCTCGCAATCGACGATCGCCTCCTTGCCCGCGCCAACCGCCGCCTTGACGCTTTCGGCGATGCATTCGAGGTTTTCCTCGTTGGTGCAGCCGAGCGCCACCGCGACGTGATAGTCCCAGCTCTTGGCGACGAAACAGATGGCATCGCTTTTGGCCTGAAGCAGCCCGGCAATGCCGGGATCGTTGGAGACCGAAACACCCGCCCGCTTCGTCATGCCGAAGGCGACGAAGCTGGACTGGCTGGTGCGCTTCTCGCTGAAGAAGGCGGTGTCCGTCGGATTGGCGCCGGGATATCCGCCCTCGACATAATCGAGGCCGAACTCGTCCAGCATGGCGGCGATCGCAATCTTGTCCTCGACGGAAAAATCGATGCCGGGCGTCTGCTGTCCGTCCCGGAGCGTCGTGTCGAAGAGATAGATTTTTTCTTTGGTCACCGCGATGCCTCCCAGGCATTGACTGCTTTTATGCGGGGCATCAGTCTTGCTTCCCGGCAAACTTATCCGTCGCCCGGATCAGCTGATCGAGAATCCCAGGCTCCGAGTAGGCATGGCCCGCGCCCTCGATCAGGTGGAATTCTGCCTTCGGCCAGGCCTTGTGCAGCAGCCAGGCATATTTGGCCGGGCAGGGCATGTCGTAGCGTCCATGTACGATGACGCCGGGAATATCCCTGAGCCTGCCGGCATCGCGGATCAACTGTCCCTCGTCCATCCAGCCGGCATTGACGAAGAAATGGTTCTCGATGCGCGCAAATGCATAGGCGAATTCCGGCTCCTCGAACTTGAAGCTCGTCGAAGGTTCCGGCAGCAGCGTGATCGTTTCGCCTTCCCAGATGCTCCAGGCCTGCGCGGCCGCGAGGCGCACGTTCTTGTCCTCGTGTGTCAGGCGGCGATGATAGGCATGCATCACCTCATGCCGCTCTTCCGGCGGAATGGGCGCGATGAACCGCTCCCACTTGTCAGGGAACATCTCCGAGACGCCGAATTGGTAGTACCAGTCGAGCTCCGCCTTGGTCAGCGTATAGATGCCGCGCAGGATGAGCTCGGAGACGTGCTCTGGATGTGTCTCGGCATAGGCGAGCGCCAGCGTCGAGCCCCAGGAGCCGCCGAACACCTGCCAGGTGTCGACGCCGGCCATCTCGCGCAGCCGCTCGATATCGGCAACGAGGTGCCAGGTCGTATTGGCATGGAGTTCCGCATGCGGCGTTGACCTGCCGCAACCGCGTTGATCGAACAGCATGACGTCGTAGAGAGTGGGATCGAAGAGCCGGCGATGGGCGGGCGAGATGCCGCCGCCCGGGCCGCCATGCAGGAAGACGGCGGGCTTGGCGCCAGGCGTTCCCGAGCGCTCCCAATAGATCACATGGCCGTCGCCGACATCCAGATGGCCGGAAGCATAGGGCTCGATTTCGGGATAGAGCGTGCGCAACATCTCGGTCATATCTTCACGCCTTTCGCCGGCCAGACTTCCGTGTCGTGGTCGGGATGCTGGAAGGAGATGATCGCCTCCTGCCGTGCGTAGAAATCCTGATCCTTCAGCACCGGCGCCTCGAAGATTTCCTCGACCCAGGGCAGGCGGGCCTCGTAGTTGACCTGGATCTGCGGTGCGAGGTCGCTGCGGTCGTCGAAAGTGCCGATCGCAAGCTCCAGCCCGCCCGGATGGCGATAGGTCATCGGCGTGCCGCAATTACTGCAGAAGCCGCGTTCGATATTGACCGAGGACTGGAAGTAGCTCGGCTCGCCGCGCGTCCACTCCATGCCTTCCTCAGGCGCGGTGACGAGCGCGGAGAAGAAGCCGCCGAACTGCTTCTGGCACATGCGGCAATGGCAGATCGAGGGTCGCCCCAGTCTGCCTGAGATGCGGAAGCGCACGGCGCCGCACTGGCATCCGCCTGTCTTGATCGTGTCCGTCATGAGGTTTCTCCGAGGGGCCAGCTTTTCGTGTCGTGGTCGGGGTGCTGATAGTTGCTTGCCGCGATCGCGTTTTCACGGTCGGGCGTTTCAGGCTCTGGTTCCAGCGGCAGGCCATCCAGCGCGTGAAACCAGGACATCTTCTGGCTGGTGTTCGATTGCATCACCGGCTTGACTGCATCGGGATCGTCCAACGAGCCGAGCGTGATGTTGATGAAGTCCCCTTCGGGAATATCGTAGAACAGCGGCGTACCGCAATCGCCGCAGAAACCGCGCCGCACCAGATCCGAGGACTGAAACCATTTCGGCGCGCCGCGTGTGAAGGTAAAATCGCTGCGCATCACGCCGGCAAGCGGCATGAAATAATTGCCCGCCGCCTTCTGGCACATACGGCAATGGCAAAGATGGGGATAGCCGAGTTCGCCTTTGGCGCGGTAACGCACTGCCCCGCACTGGCACCCGCCGCTTCTGTCCGCTTCCGCCGTCATCCGAGCTCCTTGGGTGGCCATGCCTGCGTCTCATGATCGGGATGCTGGTAGGAAACGAGTTCGTGCAGGAAAGAGCCCGCCGTGAGATCCGCCTCGGTTCTTTCTCCGGGCAGTTCGTGCAGATGATCGACGAATCCGATCTTGCCTTCCACGCCCCATTGAATGGTCGGCGGAAACGCCGAAGGATCGTCGAAGGCGCCTGCGGCGATCGCCATTCCATCCGGTGCCTCATAGGTCAGCGGCGTGCCGCAATCGCCGCAGAAGCCGCGTTCGACGAAATTGGAAGAGCGGAATCTTTTCCGCTCGCCGCGTGTCCATTCGAAATCGGCGCCGCGCACCGAGACCAGCGGCGCATAATAAGCACCGAACGCCTTCTGGCACATGCGGCAATGACAGATCGACGAATCCTTGATGTCGCCGTTGACGCGGAAACGGATCGCGCCGCATTGGCAGCCGCCGGTATAGGTGGTCATCTCTTGACCTCCCACGTCGTGACGCGCTCGCCCGTCACCGGATCCTTGCCGTCTTTCAGCTGGATGCCCTTCGCCGTCAGCTCGTCGCGGATCTTGTCGGCCTCAGTGAAGTTCTTCGCCTTCAGCATTTCGAGACGCATTGCGACCAGCGCATCGATTGCCGATGCGACGGCTTCGTCGATCTCCATCTTTTTCGGCAGCAGGCCCAGAAGGTCGGCCGTTGCCGCAAAGACGGCACGGGCTGTGGGATCCGCATGCGCGGCCTGGGCCAGCGCATGCAATGCCTGCACTGCCGCGACCGTATTGAGGTCGTCGGAAAGCGCGTTCAGCACGGTTTCATCGGGCGCCGCATCGCCGGCTTCGGCCGCCGGCCATTTGGCGAGCAGACGTTCGGCTTCTTCCAGTCGCTTGATCGAAAAATCGATCGGCTCGCGGTAATGCGTCATCAGCATGGCAAGGCGCAGCACCTGACCTGGCCATTTGCGGCCGCCGAAGATTTCCGTCTGCAGCAACTCGTTGATGGTGACGAAATTGCCTTCGGATTTCGACATCTTGCGGCCTTCGACCTGCAGGAAGCCGTTATGCATCCAGACATTTGCCATCACCTCGGTGCCGTGGGCGCAGCGCGACTGGGCGATCTCGTTTTCATGATGCGGGAAGATCAGATCCAGCCCGCCGCCGTGAATGTCGAAGACATCGCCGAGATAGCGCTTGCTCATCGCCGAGCATTCGATGTGCCAGCCGGGCCGGCCGCGGCCCCATGGGCTCTCCCAGCCGGGCTCGTTGTGGCTCGACAGCTTCCAGAGCACGAAATCGCCCGGGTTCTTCTTGTGCGCGTCGACGGCGATGCGCGCGCCGGCCTGCTGCTCGTCGAGCGGGCGCTTCGAAAGCTGACCGTAATCCGCCATGGATTTGGTGTCGAACAGCACTTCGCCCGATGCGACATAGGCATGGCCGTTGCCGATCAGCTTCTCAATGATCTCGGTCATCTCGACGATATTGTCGGTGGCGCGCGGCTCGAAGTCCGGCTCCAGGCAGCCGAGTTCGGCGACATCGGCGTGAAATTGCGTCTCGGTCTTTTCGGTGACCGCCCGGATCGCCTCATTGAGCGGCAGACCCGGATGGTCGCGGAGCGCGCGCGCATTGATCTTGTCGTCGACGTCGGTGATGTTGCGGGCATAAGTGACGTGATCTTCGCCATAGACATGGCGCAGCAACCGGAACAGCACGTCGAAGACGATGACCGGCCGGGCATTGCCGATATGAGCGAAGTCATAGACGGTCGGGCCGCAGACATACATGCGGACGTTGTTGGGATCGATCGGCGAAAACACCGATTTTTCCCGTGTCAGCGTGTTGTACAGCTTCAGTTCCGGCGTCGCGTCCATTTCACTCTCCCAAATGCACGATCAGAAAAATATCGCGACCGGCGGACCGGGGCGTTTCGCATCTTGACTATTTGGGAGACGAAAACGGCCGGGCCAGCGCTCGCGCTAGCGAATAATCTTCCGGCAGATAATGCAGATAACCGTTTTCATGGCGGGTTTTATGGCCCGGTTCGCGCCTCCGGTCAAGGGGGCGAAGCGCGATCCAGCGGCAACAGGATCCATCCATCCGATGAATCGATTGTAGCAACCAACGTCTTCGAAACCAGTTGGCCCGCTCTTCAAATTCGGCCGCCATTTTCGGAGCACAAATCTCGCATAGCCAGTTGAGAAACTGTTGAAAAATGGGGAGGAAGGGATGCGGAGACTTGCCCGATCGACGATCGGAGCGACTGCAGTTCTGGTGGTCGCATTCGCTGCATATTTCGCATACGATTTCGGGATGCTTCGCTTCAACAATCCCTCTCTCAGCAACTATCCAATCCAGGGCATCGATGTCAGCCATCACCAGGGCGATATCGATTGGAAGGCCGTTGCCGCGCAGACGAATGTCCGTTTCGCCTTCATGAAGGCGACCGAAGGCGGAGATCATCGGGATTCCAAGTTCGCCGACAACTGGCAGCGCGCCAGAGATGCGGGAGTGGTCAGGGGCGCTTATCATTTCTTCACCTTCTGCCGCCCGGGCAAGGATCAGGCGCAGAATGTGCTCGCGACCGTGCCGAAGGAGCAGGGAACTCTGCCGATCGCCGTCGATCTAGAGTTTGTCGGCAATTGCAACAAAATCCCGACGCTCGAGGAAATGGTTGCCGAGGTGAACGCCTTCTTCACCGAGCTGAAGGGCGCTTTTCCGGAAAAGCCTATTTTCTACGTCACGCAGGAGTTCTTTGATCAATATCTGAAAGGCAATGAATCACGCTTCCCCGACCACTATCTGTGGCTGCGCAGCGTGTTCAGAGAGCCGAGGCAGGAAGAGTGCAGTCATTGGTCGATTTGGCAATTTGCCGATAACGGCACCTTGGACGGCATCCAGGGACCGGTTGACCTCAATGCGCTATGCCCGTCGGAAACGGGCCTGGCGCATCTGTTCCCCGCCGTTGCAGCGAATTGAAACGTCTACAGCGCCGCGCGTCTTTTAAGACGCGCAAAGGACGCTGTAGCACTTTGAATAGCTGCATAATTTTGTCCTTAAATCGATTCCGATTTAAGGAATTATGCAGTGGCTTATTCGGGCAGCCGGTAATCGACGAGCTTGCTCTCCCGGACGATAAACAGCTTGCCCGTCTCCGTCACACCAGGCCCGAGCAACGGCAGGATCGCATTTGCGACCTCGGAGGGATGCGGCAGCGACTGCGGATCTTCGCCGGGCACCGCCTGCGCCCGCATCGCCGTGCGCGTGGCACCCGGATCGACGCTGGTGATCCGCAGCGGGGTGCTTTGACTTTCGCCGGCCCAAGTGCGTGCCAGCGCCTCGACCGCGGCCTTGGAAGCGGAATAGGCGCCCCAGAAGGGGCGGCACTTGTGAGCGGCACCCGAAGACAGGATCACCGCACGGCCGGCATCGGAGCGGGCCAGCAGCGGGTCGACCGAGCGGATCAGCCGCCATGTCGCGGTGACGTTGATGGTCATCACCTTCTCGAACACTTTCGCTTCGATATGGCCGATCGGCGAAATGACCCCAAGCACGCCGGCATTGGCGACGAGGATGTCGAGTTTGCCCCAGCGCTCGAAGATCGAGCCGCCGAGCGTATCGATCGCATTCATGTCGGCAAGGTCGAAGGGCACGAGCGTCGCCGTGCCGCCGACGGCCTTGATCGCATCGTCGAGATCCTCGAGCCCGCCGACCGTGCGGGCGCAGGCAATCACGTGGGCGCCGGCTTTGGCAAGTTCCAGCGCTGTGAAATAGCCTATGCCGCGCGACGCACCGGTGACGAGTGCGATCTTGCCCTCAAGATTGATATTCATGATGTCGTGTTCCCTCACGAAGGGAGAGGGGTTCGATTGAACCCCTCGGGATGGGACAATGGAAAAGCCGGCGTGCCGTGTCAGCCGTTGCTGGCAAGCATCGAAATCTTGTTGCCCATGGACTCGCCGTTCTTGTCGAGCAGGCGGGTCGGATAGTCGCCGGTAAAATAGTGGTCGGTGAACTGCGGCCGAGCCGGGTTGCGATCCTCACCGCCGACAGCGCGATAGAGGCCGTTGATCGACAGGAAGGCGAGCGAATCTGCGCCGATATATTTCGCCATGGCTTCGACATCGGCATACTGGTTTGCCAGCAGCTTTTCGGCATCGGGCGTGTCGATGCCGTAGAAATCCGGGAAGAAGATCATCGGGCTCGCGACGCGGACATGGACTTCGCGCGCCCCGGCTTCGCGGATCATCTGGACGATCTTGAGAGACGTCGTGCCACGCACGATGGAATCATCGACCAGCACCACGCGCTTGCCTTCGATCATCGCCCGGTTGGCGGAATGCTTCAGCTTCACACCGAAGGCGCGGATCTGCTGCGTCGGTTCGATGAAGGTGCGCCCGACATAATGGTTACGGATGATGCCGTATTCGAAGGGAATGCCGCTCTGCTGCGCATAGCCAAGCGCCGCCGGCGTGCCGCCATCCGGCACCGGCACGATAACGTCGGCATCGACGGGCGATTCCTTGGCGAGGTTCATGCCCATGTGCTTCCGCGTCGTATAGACGTTGCGGCCGCCGACGACCGAGTCCGGGCGGGCGAAATAGACATATTCGAACAGGCAGAGGCGCTCCGGCTGCGGCTTGCTGGGCTTGCGCGCATCGATGCTGATCGAGCCGTCAGCCTGGATTTCGCAGATGACGACCTCGCCGTTCTCAACGTCGCGGATGAACTTGGCGCCGATAATGTCGAGCGCGCAGGTTTCCGAGCAGAAGATCGGCTTGCCGTCGAGTTCGCCCATCACCAATGGGCGGATGCCGGTCGGGTCGCGCGCGGCAATCAGCTTCGTGCGCGTCATGGCGAGCATCGAATAGCCGCCTTCCATCTGGCGAATGGCGTCGATGAAGCGGTCGGACGTGGAAGCGTGGCGGGAACGGGCGATGAGGTGAAGGACGACTTCGGTATCGGAGGTCGACTGACAGATGGCGCCGGTCGCGATGATCTGGCGGCGCAGCGTCAGGCCGTTGGTGAAATTGCCGTTATGGGCAATGGCGATGCCGCCTTCTTCCAGTTCGGCAAAGAGCGGCTGCACGTTGCGCATGGCCACTTCGCCGGTTGTCGAGTAGCGGGTATGACCGATCGTAATGCTGCCGGGCAGGCGGGCGAGCGTCATCGGATTGGTATAGTGGTCGCCGACAAGGCCCATGTGGCGCTCTTGATAAAAGCGCTTGCCGTCGAAGGAGACGATGCCGGCCGCTTCCTGCCCGCGGTGCTGCAGAGCATGCAGGCCAAGAGCCGTGAGCGCGGCGGCATCAGGGTGTCCCAGAATTCCGAAAACCCCGCATTCTTCATGCAGCGTATCTCCGTCGAGCGGATCGTCGGTCGGGAAGGAATGGGACTGGTTCATTTCTGCGGGCCTCTGCTCTCACAAGAATGGATCGGCATTTCCAGAAATAGCTGAGCCCGACGGAGCTGGAATGCTCGGCCGGACCCTCATTTCACGTCCCGCTCAAATGGCGATTGCCGGATGGCGGGTCAAGCTCTTGAACACTGTGTCAATTCGCCGGCTGCTGCGCGCCGTCTGCGGGCGCGGTCGGTGCGTCTTCCGCCGGAGCCTGGTCGCCCGTCGGCGGAGTGGTACCTTCGGCGCCCTGTGCCGGCGGCTGCAGCTTATCACGGATGCTTTCCGGTATCATCTGGGCAAATTGCTCCGGCAGAACCGATTTCAGCTTCACGACCATCGAATCCAGGAAGGGTTTCGACTTCGCTTCGTTGACCCAGGCCGGACGGTGGTCGGCATCGACGAGCCAGTTCCAGAAGGCGACGGCGACGACGAGGAGCAGCACGCCGCGCGCTGCCCCGAACAGGAAGCCGAGTGTGCGGTCGAGCGCGCCGACACGGCTGTCGATGATGAAATCGGCGATCTTCATCGTAATGAAGGAGATGACGATGAGCGCGATCAGGAAGACGACCGCTGCCGAACCGACGATCGCGATGCGGTCGTCATCGGTGTATTTTTTCGCATAGGGCAGCAGGTAGGGATAGAGGTAATAGGCAGCGGCGGCCGAACCGCCCCAGCTCGCGATCGAAAGAATCTCGCGCGAAAAGCCGCGGACCATCGCCAGCACGGCGGAGAAGAGCACGACGCCGATGACAATACCGTCGAAAATCGTAATGGGCATGTAAATTCAACTCCAGGACTGCCGCTTGGCGGCCGTGTCGTGCCTTATCGTGTGCTCCTATATCATCACCACTCTTGGCAATGAAAGGATCAAACGTCGTCTTCCACACGTAGCGCCCCCTTCGATCCGGCGATGCGCGCGACCAGATCCGGCAGGCTTGCGACTTCGCTCCAGCGCCCGCCGGAGCCCTTCGGCAATTCGGTGGAGGCGGACGGAAGCAGCGCTGCGGAAAATCCCAGCTTCTCGGCTTCCTTGAGACGCTGGGCGGTGTGCGCAACCGGCCGGATGGCACCCGACAGGCTGACTTCGCCGAAATAGACGCAATCGGCAGGAAGGGCAATACCGGCAAGCGAGGAAACGAGCGCCGAGGCGACGGCAAGATCGGCCGCCGGTTCGGAGATGCGGTAACCGCCGGCGACGTTGAGATAGACGTCGTGCTGGCCGAGCCTGACGCCGCAATGGGCTTCCAGCACCGCAAGGATCATCGACAGCCGTGCCGAATCCCAGCCGACCACGGCGCGCCGCGGCGTGCCGAGCGAGGTTGGGGCCACCAGCGCCTGCACCTCGACGAGAATGGGGCGGGTGCCCTCCATGCCGGCGAAGACGGCAGCCCCCGGCGATTTTTCGTTGCGCTCGCCGAGGAAGAGTTCCGAGGGGTTGGCGACTTCGCGCAAACCTTTGTCTGACATTTCGAAGACGCCGATCTCGTCGGTCGGGCCGAAGCGGTTCTTGACAGTGCGCAGGATGCGGTAGTGATGGCCGCGATCGCCTTCGAAATAGAGCACGGCGTCGACCATGTGCTCGACAACGCGCGGGCCGGCGATCTGCCCGTCCTTGGTCACGTGGCCGACGAGCACCATGGCGGCACCCGTCTGCTTGGCGAAACGGATCATTGCCTGCACGCCGGTGCGCACCTGCGTCACCGTTCCCGGGGCGGATTCGGCAAGTTCGCTCCATAGCGTCTGGATGGAATCGATGATGACGAGGTCCGGCCGCTTGCCCTCGGCGAGCGTCGCCAGAATATCCTCGACATTGGTTTCGGCTGCCAGCATCACATCGGTATCGGCTGCCGCAAGGCGTTGCGCCCGCAGCCGCACCTGCGCCACGGCTTCTTCGCCGGAGACGTAGATGATCTTGTGGCCGCGCCGTGCAAGGGCGGCGGCGGCCTGCATCAGCAGCGTCGATTTACCGATGCCGGGATCGCCGCCGATCAGCACCGCCGAACCGCGCACGAAACCGCCGCCGAGCGCCCGGTCGAGCTCCGACATGGCGGTATGGATGCGTGGCGCCTCCTCGATTTCGCCGGAGAGTGCCGTCAGCGCCACCGGTCGGCCCTTCTTCGGCGTCTTGCCGGGACCGGAGCCGATCCCGCCCATCGGGTCTTCCTCGACGATGGTGTTCCACTCGCCGCAGTTCTCGCATTTGCCGGCCCAGCGGTTATGAACCGTGCCGCAACTCTGGCAGATGAATTGTGTTCTGGCCTTCGCCATCAAATACTCTTTCAGTCCGGGTTCGCGAGTGAAGCGACGCGCCGCTTCATCGAATCATTGTCGTGCTTGAGATAATGGCTATCGCAACGGATCAAAACTAATGATTTCCCCATCAGCGCACCGATGCCTATCCTTTGCTTCTGCTTATCTGGAATGGTGAAGATGTTCGATTATTCGTTTGCGCACTGGCTTGCATTTCTGTCGGCGGCGGTTCTGCTCAATCTCTCGCCCGGCCCCGACATCGCCTTCATCCTCGGTCACACGATGAGAAGCGGAAAACGTGCCGGTTTTTCGGCGCTGTTCGGTGTCTGGTCCGGCGCCTGCCTGCATGTACTGATGGCTGCACTCGGCCTCTCTGCCATACTTGCCGCTTCCGCCGTCGCCTTCTCGACGGTCAAATGGATCGGTGCGGCCTATCTCGTCTGGCTCGGCATTCAGGCTTTGCGCTCCGGTGGCGGCGATGGCCTGATAACGGCTGCTGGTGAAAGTTTGCCGGTTGCAAGAATCTATCGGCAGGGAATTCTGGTGTCGCTGCTCAATCCGAAAGTGGCGATATTCTTCCTGGCCTTCCTGCCGCAGTTCGTCGTCGAAGGGGCAGGGCCGGCATGGGCTCAGCTCATGCTGCATGGCGCGCTCATTATCGTCGTCGCCGCCTTCATCGAACCGCCGCTCGTCCTTCTCGGCGGGCGCCTTGCGGATGCAATCAGGCATAATCAAAAAATCGGCCTCTGGCTCGATCGCGGCCTCGGTGCGCTTTTCGTGGCGCTCGGTGTCCGTCTCGCCCTCAGCAGCCGTTGAATAGAACGGCCGCTAATCCTCGGCCACGTAGCGCCGTTCGTGGCGCAGCCCCATGCTGGTCAGAATCTCGTATCCGATCGTGCCGGATGTCCGCGCCACATCGTCCACCGGCATGTTCTTTCCGAACAGCTCGACATAATCCCCGGCGCGCACGGCGTTGTCAGGCAGGTCGGTGATATCGAAGATCGTCAGGTCCATAGTGATCCGGCCGGCAACCGGAACCTTGTGTCCGGCGATGAAACCTTGCCCGCCTTGCGGCACCACCTGGCGCAGCGGCACACCGCCGCTCGACTGGCTGCGCATGTAGCCGTCGGCATAGCCGGCCGAGGCGATCGCCAGCCGGCTTTCGCGGGGAAGCTGCAGCGCCCGCCCATAGCTGACCGTCTCGCCGGCTTCGACGCTGCGCACCTGGATGATGCGCGCTTCTGCCGTGGCCACCGGCCGCATCGGGTTCGCCATGCCGCTGACCGCTTCGCCGCCATAGAGCGCGATGCCGGGGCGGGTCAGGTCGAAGTGATAATCCTCACCGAGAAAGATGCCGGCCGAGGCGGCAAGGCTTGAATCGATACCTTCATAAGCGGCGCTAACCCTGTGGAATGATTCGAGCTGCTGCCGGTTCATCGCATGGGTGGGATCATCGGCGCAGGCGAGGTGGCTCATGACAAGCACGGGCGCGAAGCTCGCCGGCCGTGAGACGTCGTTGGCGAGCGCGATCGCATCGTCGATATGCAGTCCGAGTCGATTGAAGCCGGTATCGACATGCAGCGCGCAGGGGTAGTCGCCGTAATCGGCAAGCACCGCCATCCAGAAGGCGAGCTGCTCGTCGGAGGAAATCACCGGCACTAGATCATTGTCGAAGAAGCGCCGCTCGGTGCCTGGCCAGATGCCTGAGAGCACGAAGATGCGCGCCTCGGGCGCATAGAGGCGAAGCGTCACGCCCTCGTCGACGGTCGCGACGAAGAAGTCGCGCGCGCCTGCCATGTAGAGCGCTTCGCCGGCATCCTCGATGCCCATGCCATAGGCATCTGCCTTGACGACCGCCGAGGCGCGCGCCGCACCGGAGCGGCGCGCCATGTCGCGCCAGTTCTCCGTCAGAGCGGTCAGGTCGACGGTCAACCGCAGGCCTGCTGAGGCAAAGTTGTCGTCTTCGGGGGCGTCGAAAAATTCGCTCATGATCCACATCGAAAAGAGGCCGGAGAAGGATTCTCCGGCCAGTTTAGAGGTCAATATTGTCGGGGGAAAGTCCGGCCGCTGCGTTGCAGCACCGGCCCACGATCAGTGCTCTTCATATTGGGTGAAGGAGGGATCGGCGAGATCGGCAAAGCGCGTGAATTCCGCCTGGAAGGCGAGCTTCACCGTGCCCGTCGGCCCGTGGCGCTGCTTGGCGATAATGACGTCGGCCGTGCCCTTCACCTTGTCGAACAGCGCTTCCCATTCCGGATATTTCGGATCGTGGATGTCGCGCGGCTCCGAATTCTTGACGTAATATTCCTCGCGGAACACGAAGAGCACGACGTCGGCGTCCTGCTCGATCGAGCCGGATTCGCGAAGGTCGGACAGCTGCGGCCGCTTGTCGTCGCGGCTTTCGACCTGACGCGAGAGCTGCGACAGCGCGATGATCGGAACGTTGAGCTCCTTGCCGAGCGCCTTGAGGCCGGTGGTGATCTGGGTGATTTCCTGCACGCGGTTGTCGCTGGATTTGCCCGAGCCGGTCATCAGCTGAATGTAGTCGACCACAAGCACGTCGAGGCCGCGCTGGCGCTTCAGACGGCGCGCGCGGGCCGAAAGCTGGGCGATCGAGATGCCGCCGGTCTGGTCGATAAAGAGCGGCACCTTCTGCATCATCATCGAGCAGGCGACGAGCTTTTCGAAATCGGCATCGTTGATGTCGCCGCGGCGGATCTTCGAGGAGGAGACTTCCGTCTGCTCGGAGATGATACGGGTGGCAAGCTGTTCGGACGACATTTCGAGCGAGTAGAAACCGACGACGCCGCCGTTCTTCGCCTTCATGCTGCCGTCCGACTGGACTTCGCCTTCGTAGGCGGCCGCAATATTGTAGGCGATGTTTGTAGCAAGTGAGGTCTTGCCCATGCCGGGGCGTCCGGCAAGCACGATCAAGTCCGACCGCTGCAAACCGCCCATCTTGGAATCCAGCGAATGGATGCCGGTGGAAATGCCGGAAAGCCCGCCGTCACGTTCCTTGGCGACGGCCGCCATGTCGATCGCCAGCGCGACCGCATCGTTGAAGGCCTGGAAGCCGCCGTCGTAGCGACCGTTTTCCGCCAGTTCGAAGAGGCGGCGTTCGGTATCCTCGATCTGCGACTGCGGCGGCATGTCGAGCGGCGCGTCATAGGCGATGTTGACGACGTCCTCGCCGATGGTGATCAGCGCCCGGCGCAGCGCCAGGTCGTAGATCGCCCGACCGTAATCCTCGGCATTGATGACGGTGACGGCATTGCTGACCAGGCTCGCCAGATATTGCGAAACCGTCATGTCGCCGACCTTCTCGTCGGCCTTCAGGAAGGTCTTGATCGTCACCGGATTGGCGATCTTGCCCATGCGGATGATATCGCCGGCAACCTCGAAGATCTTCCGATGCAGCGGTTCATAGAGATGGATCGGCTTCAGGAAGTCTGACACCCGGTAATAGGCGTCGTTGTTCATCAGGATTGCACCCAGAAGCGCCTGCTCGGCTTCGATATTGTTGGGCGCTTCGCGGTAGTGCTGCTCTGACGAGGCAACAGCTGTAATCTTTCGAGCGGCGTCGTTCATCATCATCCGTTCTGTCTTTTTCCAGTTCCGGATTTGCAATTCCGGACGCGAAAATCAAGAGGCTACGAAAGGAGCGGGGGCTCGCTTCGCCTAAATCCTGAACGCTGTGCACGTTGTTCGACTTCTCCACAGTCTTGGGCGACACAAAGGAGAAATACTGGCAGTGTCACCCGCACGACACGGCATGGCGCCGACTCAGCCCATCCGTTTCGGAGAACGCTACTTTAGCGCGATGCGATAAGGCACGCAGCAAAAACATCCGGAAAATCCCCTTAAAAGAAGCGAGCCGATCGGCGGCTCATATCGAAGGGGTGGAAACGAAAAAGCCCGGCGCGATGGCCGGGCTTTCCCTCACGCGGATCACTCCGACGAGAATTATGCTTCGTCTTCGTCGACGCCGTCGGCTTCCGGATCGAAGAAGTCTTCCGGACGCAGCGCGTCTTCGTCGACGCCGTAGATCGCGTCGACCGAGGTGAGTTCTTCGCCCTTGGACTGGCGCTCTGCCTCTTCGGCAGAACGGGCAACGTTCAGCTCGACGTGGATTTCGACTTCGGCATGTAGCTGCAGCTCGACCTTGTGCAGGCCGATCGACTTGATCGGCGTGTTGAGGTGAACCTGGTTGCGGCCGATGTTGAAGCCTTCGGCGCCGAGAATATCGACGACGTCACGGGCAGCAACCGAACCGTAGAGCTGGCCGGTTTCGCCGGCGGAGCGCACGACGATGAAGGACTTGCCGTCGAGAACGTCGGCGACCGTCTGGGCTTCTGACTTGCGCTCGAGGTTGCGGGCTTCGAGCGTCGCGCGCTCGGCTTCGAAGCGGGTCTTGTTGGCAGCGTTGGCGCGCAGCGCCTTGCCGAGCGGCAGCAGGTAGTTGCGGGCAAAGCCGTCGCGAACCTTTACGGTTTCGCCCATCTGGCCGAGCTTGGAGATGCGTTCGAGAAGGATGACTTGCATTTTCTTTTTCCTTTCTTGTGTCTCAGATTTTCGTATCGGATTGTTTGGGGGCATCAGCATCTTTCGTCGGGGTCAGTGCGATCGCCTTGCGCGTATCGCTGAGACCGAGGACGAGGATGAGGAGAGCTGGCAGCAGCATGAGCATCGAGGCCAGATAGCAGAGGATGAGGGCTGGTATGCGCCAGTCCTTGCCGCGCGTGCGGAAATGCAGCGAGGCGAAACCGGAAAGCATGAAACCGGCACCGAAGGCGCCGATCACGGTCGCACCGACCAGCGCCGGGACGCCGCCGAAAAAGCAGGCGGCAAGTCCGGCCAGGAAGATGAAGATCGAGTTGCGGTTCATCCGCAGCGACGAGGGAATATCCTCGCGCGGGCGAAGGCCGCGGCCGGAGGCTGCAACGATGCGCACGGCGAAATAATAGGCGGCAAACAGCATGCTGACCCACATGCCGCCCTGCAAAGCCGGCAGCATCAGCAGGATCAGCGACTTGGTCTGCGCTGTCGCTGCCGGATCGGGCATGAATTCCGGCTGCTGCTGCTTGAGCGAGGTGATCAGCAGATCGACGATCGGATCGGTAATCTCAGGCCCGTAGCCGATGATCACGCCGATGACGATGACGGCGAGGGTCACCAGACCGCAGAGATGCAGCAGAATGTCGGAGAGCGGATACCAGGCAAGCAGATGGTCGGGTCCGCCGAGTTCGGCGGCCGGACGCGCCAGATTGGCGAGATGGCTGAGCCAACCGGCCGGCAGCAGCGTCACCATCGTCATGATCAGCGCGAAGGAAGGCGAGATCAGGATCGCGCCGAGTGCCGCGGCGCTGACGACGGCCGAGACCGCGGCGGTATTGCCCCAGCCGAGCCCGACGATCAGGATCGGCAGAGCCGAGGCCGTGTAGAGAAGCGCGCTGAAAAACGACGGCTGCATGCTCGCGCCCAGCACCAGCAGGGCGGCGGTCAATCCGGCGAGTGCGCCGATCAGCAGCGTTTTAATGTTCGGTCGTTTCAAGGTCGCTGTCCTGCTTCATCAAGCAGTTAGAGGATGTTGCTGAATCAAATTCAGAAACGTCTCAACATGGGTTTTAGGAGTTCCGATCCGCGCCCATCGCGGAAGGGAAAAGGGAAGGCACGAATGCCTTCCCTCAAGAGTGTGTGCGTCGGCCGATAATCAGGCGACGACGTAGGGCAGCAGGCCGAGGAAACGGGCGCGCTTGATCGCCTGAGCGAGTTCGCGCTGCTTCTTCTGGGAAACGGCCGTGATGCGGGACGGAACGATCTTGCCGCGCTCGGAAATGTAGCGCTGCAGCAGGCGTACGTCCTTGTAGTCGATCCGCGGCGCGTTGGCGCCGGAGAACGGGCAGGTCTTGCGGCGGCGATGGAACGGGCGGCGGACCGGAGCGGAGGAAGTTTCAGACATATCTCAGATCTCCCTTATACACGGTCTTCGCGCGGACGGCGCGGACGGTCGTCACGATCGCCGAAGCCACCTTCACGCGGCGGACGCGGACCACGGTCGCGATCACCGAAGCCGCCTTCACGCGGGCCACGGCCGCCTTCACGCGGACGGTCGTCACGGTCGCGCTTCTGCATCATGGCAGACGGACCTTCTTCATGCTTCTCGACGGCGATCGTCATGTAGCGAAGAACGTCTTCGCTGATGCGCATCTGACGTTCCATTTCCTGGACGGCAGCAGCCGGTGCATCGATGTCCATCAGGGCGTAGTGCGCCTTGCGGTTCTTCTTGATGCGGTAGGTGAGGGACTTGAGGCCCCAGTTCTCGATACGCCCGACCTTACCGCCATTCGCTTCGATCACACCCTTGTACTGTTCTACGAGGGCATCGACCTGCTGAGCGGAAATATCCTGCCGGGCAAGGAATACATGTTCATAAAGAGCCATGACAGCTTTGCCTTTCTTGCGTTTGGTTCAACCCGATATTCGGCGGCTAAGCCTCAACGACTGCTCCTGATTGGGCGGACCCAGGCAAGAAAGCGTTTCCGAGACGGTCGAGAGCGGAGACACGGGAGGCTGGAACGCTTCCGTTCCGAACGATTTCCGTGAGGAAACCGGCCCTCCGTTCAGCCACCAGCCAGAAGACCGGGTTAACGAACAGGGCGGCTTATACGGATTTTTTGGGCAAAGGCAAGCGTAATCGGACACCCGAACCCGATGCCGGCCAATGGTCCGCATCGGGCAGGCGCCAAACAAATAGGGTCAAAGCGTCAGCGGATACTGCCGGTGCACCTTGGCGATTTCCGCCAGGATCTCGTTCGAAAGCGTAATGTCTGCCGCGCCGATATCGATTTTCAACTGCTCCATCGAGGTCGCGCCGATGATGGCCGAGGCCATGAAGGGCCTGGACAGGCAGAAGGCGAGCGCCATTGTTGCCGGGTCGAGGCGGTATGTTGCAGCGATCTCCAGATAGGCTTTGGTCGCCGGCTCCTGCAGCGGCTGCAGGCGACCGCCGATATCGTGGTTGATCGAGCCGCGCGAACCCTTCGGCCTGCCGCCATCGACATATTTGCCGGAGAGGATGCCGCCGGCGAGCGGCGAATAAGCGAGCAGCCCGACATCCTCATGATGCGAGAGTTCGGCGAGATCGAGGTCGAAATGGCGGTAGAGCAAGTTGTATTCGTTCTGGACGCTGGCGACCCGCGGCAGGCTCTTCTGTTCGGCGAGCGTCAGATATTTCTGTATGCCCCAGGTGGTTTCGTTGGAAAGGCCGATCGCGCGGATCTTGCCTTCCTTCACCAGCGCGCCAAGCGTTTCCAGGATGTCGAGCATATTGGCGACGGCCTCGTCGCGATCCTGGTTGAAGGGATTGTAGCTCCAGTTCTGACGGAAATGGAAATGGCCGCGGTTCGGCCAGTGGATTTGGTAGAGGTCGACGTAATCCGTCTTCAGGCGCGCCAGGCTGGCTTCGAGCGCCAGGCGGATATTCTTTGCATCGGCACCTTCGCCACCACGTATATAGTCGCGACCGCGGCCTGCGACCTTGGTGGCGAGCACGATATCGCCGCGCTTGCCGGTCTTCTTGAACCAGCTGCCGATATAGTCTTCCGTCCAGCCCTGCGTCGCGGCCGAAATCGGGGTGGTCGGATAAAGTTCGGCCGTATCGAAGAAATTGACGCCCTTTTCGACGGCGTAGTCCATCTGCGCATGCGCATCGGCTTCGCTGTTCTGCGAACCCCAGGTCATGGTGCCAAGGCAAATCTCTGAAACGGAAATCTCGGTGCGGCCTAGCGAATTGTACTTCATGGAAAAACCTTGGGAGAGAGGTGACAGCCTTGGGAGGGTTCGCGCAAATCTAGGCTGGATTTGGCGGAGCGCAAGAGCAAAAACCGGGCTTTTGCGCGCGTGCGAAAGGCTTTGCGGAGAATGAGCCACCACTTGACTCTGCCGGAAAGAATGTCAATTGGAGGCAAAACAGCCTCAAGGGGCGTATTCAGGGGCATGAGCCAGGGAACATGAGAATGACCATTGCTTTCACTTTTCCCGGTCAGGGCAGTCAGGCCGTCGGCATGGGCAAGGATCTCGCCGAGAATTTTGCCGAAGCCCGCGCCGTTTTCCAAGAGGTCGATGAGGCACTCGGTGAAAAGCTTTCGGACGTCATGTTCAACGGTCCCGAGGATACGTTGACCTTGACCGCGAACGCCCAGCCGGCGCTGATGGCCGTCTCGATCGCCGTCGTCCGCGTTCTCGAAGCCAAAGGGCTGGATCTGAAGTCCAAGGTCGCCTACGTCGCCGGCCACTCGCTCGGCGAATATTCGGCACTTTGCGCCGCCGGCACCTTTTCGCTCGCCGATACTGCACGGCTGTTGCGCATCCGCGGCAATGCCATGCAGGCCGCCGTCCCCGTCGGCGTCGGCGCCATGGCCGCGATCATCGGCCTCGAACATGCCGACGTCGTTGCCGTCTGTGAGGCAGCCGCTGCCGTCGGCGCCTGCCAGATCGCCAACGACAATGGTGGCGGCCAGATCGTCATCTCGGGTGAGAAGGCAGCTGTCGAAAAGGCGGCGGCCCTTGCGACCGACAAGGGCGCCAAGCGCGCCATTCTGCTGCCGGTCTCTGCTCCGTTCCATTCGACGCTGATGGCGCCCGCCGCCGACGCCATGCGCGAAGCGCTGGCAAAAGTCGCCAAGTCCGATCCTGTCGTGCCCGTCATCGCCAATGTCCGTGCCGCCCCGGTGACCGGCGCCGACGAGATCGCCAGCCTGCTGGTCGAGCAGGTGACCGGTCAGGTCCGCTGGCGCGAGACGGTGGAATGGTTCGCCGGAAATGGCGTGACAACGCTTTATGAACTCGGTTCCGGCAAGGTGCTGACCGGCCTTGCCCGCCGCATCGACAAGACGATCAACGGCATCTCCGTCAACGGTCCGGCGGATATCGACGCGGCCGTCGCCGCCCTCATGGCCTGATTGGTATCCCCGGACACCGGATTTGGTGTCCCTGTTATAAGGAACGTTTCCATGCTCGATCTTTCCGGCCGCAAGGCTCTCGTCACAGGCGCATCGGGCGGTATCGGCGAGGAAATCGCCCGCCTTCTTCATAAGCAGGGCGCCATCGTCGGCCTGCATGGCACCCGCGTCGAGAAGCTGGAAGCGCTGGCCGCCGATCTCGGCGAGCGCGTCAAGATCTTCCCGGCCAACCTCTCCGACCGCGATGAGGTCAAGGCGCTCGGCCAGAAGGCCGAGGCCGATCTTGAAGGCGTCGACATCCTCGTCAACAATGCCGGCATCACCCGCGACGGCCTGTTCGTGCGCATGAGCGACGAGGACTGGGACAGCGTCATCGAAGTGAATCTGACATCGACCTTCCGCCTGACGCGCGAATTGACGCATCCGATGATGCGCCGCCGCTATGGCCGCATCATCAACATCACCTCCGTCGTCGGCGTCACCGGCAATCCGGGGCAGGCCAATTACTGCGCCTCCAAGGCCGGCATGATCGGCTTCACCAAGTCCCTGGCGCAGGAAATTGCCACCCGCAACGTGACGGTCAATTGCGTGGCGCCCGGTTTCATCGAGAGCGCCATGACCGGCAAGCTGAACGACAAGCAGAAGGAAGCGATCATGGGGGCGATCCCGATGAAGCGCATGGGCACGGGTGGCGAGGTCGCTTCGGCGGTTGCTTACCTTGCGTCCTCCGAGGCTGCCTATATGACGGGCCAGACGCTGCACGTAAACGGCGGCATGGCGATGATCTGAAACGACAAACCGCTGGCATGGGAATAATTCCGCCAATAGCATGTTGAGCAATCACGAACCGTTGATTTTCTGGCTTTGCGGCAGACATAAAGCATGTTAAGCGGGCCATGACTGTGAACAGTCGTCCCGAGAAAGCAGACGGACCGGCGGGCTTTTTGCAAGCCTGGGACATCTCTGAAGCCGGGTAAACGAGTTTGCCGAGGATGTCTGAAAACATCGCAGGCTGAAACAGGGTAGGGGTGCCGCGATGGCATTCCGATCAGGACATAAGGTCGAGGAAACCGACATGAGCGATATCGCAGAACGCGTAAAGAAAATTGTTATTGATCATCTTGGCGTTGATGCCGACAAGGTCGTCGAGAGCGCCAGCTTTATCGACGATCTGGGCGCTGACTCGCTCGACACGGTCGAACTTGTCATGGCTTTCGAAGAAGAATTCGGCGTCGAAATTCCTGACGACGCTGCCGACTCGATCCTGACGGTCGGCGATGCAGTGAAGTTTATTGAGAAGGCCCAGGCCTGATCCTGTGAATTTGAGAAAGGGCGGGCCTGGAGTCCGCCCTTTTCTTTTCGGCATATTTCTCCATAGAACATAAGAGACGGGGGAAAGCACGCGATGAGACGTGTCGTCATCACTGGTACCGGCATGGTATCACCCTTGGGATGCGGAACCGAGGTGACGTGGTCCCGGCTGCTTGCCGGTCAGAACGGCGCCCGCCTCGTCACCGAATTCGAGGTCGACGACCTTCCCGCCAAAATCGCCTGCCGCATTCCTATCGGTGACGGCACCGACGGCACCTTCAATGTCGATCAGTGGATGGAGCCGAAGGAGCAGCGCAAGGTCGATCCCTTCATCATCTACGGCATGGCTGCCGCCGATATGGCGCTTGCCGATGCCGGCTGGCATCCTGAAACCGATGAAGACCAGATCGCCACCGGCGTGCTGATCGGCTCCGGCATCGGCGGCATCGAAGGCATCGTCGAGGCGGGTTACACCCTGCGCGACAAAGGCCCGCGCCGCATCTCCCCCTTCTTCATTCCCGGCCGCCTGATCAACCTCGTCTCCGGCCAGGTCTCGATCCGCCACAAGCTGCGCGGACCCAATCATTCGGTCGTCACCGCCTGCTCGACGGGTGCGCATGCGATCGGGGATGCTGCGCGCTTGATTGCGCTTGGTGATGCCGACGTCATGGTCGCCGGCGGCACGGAATCCCCCGTGAGCCGCATTTCGCTGGCAGGCTTTGCCGCCTGCAAGGCGCTGTCGACCCAGCACAACGACGATCCGCAAAAGGCGTCGCGCCCCTATGACCGCGACCGCGATGGCTTCGTCATGGGCGAAGGCGCCGGCATCGTCGTGCTCGAGGAACTGGAACACGCCAAGGCGCGCGGCGCCAGGATCTACGCCGAAATCGTCGGCTACGGCCTGTCGGGCGACGCCTATCACATCACCGCACCCTCCGAAGACGGCGAGGGCGCCGGCCGCTGCATGGCGATGGCGCTGAAGCGCGCCGGGCTGACGCCGGCCGATATCGACTACATCAATGCCCACGGTACCTCGACCATGGCCGACACGATTGAACTCGGCGCCGTCGAGCGGCTGGTCGGCAATGCGGCGTCGAAGATCTCCATGTCCTCGACCAAGTCGGCGACAGGACACCTTCTTGGTGCTGCAGGCGCGATCGAGGCGATCTTCACCACGCTCGCCATTCGCGACAATATCGCGCCGCCGACGCTCAATCTCGACAATCCCGAACGGGAGACGGCGATCGATCTTGTTCCGCACAAGGCGCGTGAGCGAGACATCAATGTGGCGCTGTCCAACTCGTTCGGGTTCGGCGGCACGAATGCATCGCTCGTACTGCGCCGTTACGCGCAATAAGAGTCCTGCAAGCGGTGTGACGGGTCTCCATTGCACCGCAAACCGGCCGTCTTCTACGTTGCGTAAGGGGGCGTGCGAAAGCATAACGACCGTCAGCGGCGTCGTTGAACGGCGGCAGAACCTGCTTTTGCCGCATTGCTTCGCGAAATAGCGAAGTGAGGGTCAAGTTTTAGAGGATTGCCGGTGAGCGATACGACGAACCAGAGCAACGATACCCAGGCGCAGAAGGGACCGATTATCCCGAAGTCGCCGAGCGAAGCCCTGCGTCCGGAGCGCGTTCCGGAGCCGCCGAAGCGGTCCAAGAAAGCCCGCGGCCAGGTCGTTCTTTTCCTGAACTTCATCATGACGATGGCGGTTCTGGTCTGCGTCGTCGCCGTCATCGGCTTCTACTACGCCACATCGACCTATCGGAACCCGGGTCCGCTACAGACCAACACCAATTTCATCGTCCGCAACGGCGCTGGTCTGACCGAAATCGCCTCGAACCTCGAGCGCAACGCGATCATCAGCGATGCCCGCATCTTCCGCTACCTCACGGCAACGCATCTTTCTGCCGGAGAGAGCCTGAAGGCGGGTGAATACGAGATCAAGGCGAGGGCCTCCATGAGGGATATCATGGAGCTGCTGAAATCGGGCAAGTCCATTCTCTATTCCGTTTCCTTCCCCGAGGGTCTGACGGTCCGCCAGATGTTTGACCGCATGCTGCAGGATACCGTGCTGGAGGGCGATTTGCCGGCGGCATTGCCGACCGAGGGCAGCCTGCGTCCGGATACCTACAAATTCTCGCGCGGCACCAAGCGCTCGGAAATCATCGAACAGATGGCGGCTGCGCAGCAGAAGCTCGTCGATCAGATCTGGGACAAGCGCGACTCCTCGCTGCCGCTGCGATCCAAGGAGGAGTTCGTGACACTCGCCTCGATCGTCGAAAAGGAAACCGGCGTTCCCGACGAGCGAGCCCATGTCGCCTCCGTTTTTCTGAACCGGCTCGGCAAGGGTATGCGCCTGCAGTCCGACCCAACGATCATCTACGGCCTCTTCGGCGGCGAGGGTAAACCGGCCGACCGGCCGATCTATCAGTCGGACCTGAAGCGGGACACACCTTACAACACCTATGTCATCAAGGGTCTGCCGCCGACGCCGATCGCCAATCCCGGCAAGGATGCGCTGGAAGCCGTCGCCAATCCCTGGAAGACGCAGGATCTCTATTTCGTTGCCGACGGCACCGGCGGCCATGTTTTCTCTGCGACGCTCGAGGAGCACAACGCCAACGTCAAGCGCTGGCGCAAGCTCGAAGCCGACAAGGGTTCGGACCCGAACATCGCAGTCGACGGCCAGCCGGAAGAGCAGCCGGCGGATAATGGCGCGACCGTCGCGCCGCCGAAGAAAAAGAAGATCAACTGAGACTTTCGGGAGGCTCGCATGGCTTTGCAGTCCATGACCGGTTTTGCGCGGCGCGAGGGAACGAGCGGCCGCTGGCGCTGGGCATGGGAACTGCGCTCGGTCAACGGCAAAGGTCTCGACCTGCGCCTGCGCCTGCCGCCCGGTCTCGAACGCATGGAGGCAGAGGTCCGCCGCCTCGCCGGCGAAAGCTTCAGCCGCGGCAACCTGCAGGCATCGCTATCCGTCAGCGCCGACGAGAACCGTTTCGAGGCGGTGCTGAACAAGGAGGCTCTTGCCGCCGTGCTGGCCATGCGCGAGCAGTTGGACGGTGTCATCGATCCGGCGCCGCTGAAGCTCGATACGCTGCTTCTGGTGCGCGGCATCGTCGAATTCCGCGAAAGCGAGGATGGCGAGGAGGCGCTTGCCGCCCGTGACGCCGATGTCGCTGCCGGCCTGCTGGCCGCGCTTGCCGATCTGAGAGCGATGCGCGAACAGGAAGGTTCGGCGCTGGCCCGCATTCTTCACGACCACGTCACGACGATCGAGGGACTGACACGGACGATCGAGGCCGATCCGTCGCGCTCGCCGCAGGAGATCGCCGCGCGGCTTGCCGCGCAGGTCGCCCTGTTGATGGACGGCATGGCCGCGCTCGACCGCGACAGGCTGCATGCCGAAGCCGCGCTGTTGGCGACCAAGGCGGATCTGCGCGAGGAAATCGATCGTCTGAAGGCTCATATCGCCGCAGCGCGCGATCTCCTGGTGAAAGGTGGCCCCGCCGGGCGCCGGCTGGACTTCCTTGCACAGGAATTTAACCGCGAATCGAATACCATCTGCTCGAAGTCGAATGCCTCGGCGGTCACCGCCGCCGGCATCGAGCTGAAAGTCGTGATCGACCAGTTCCGCGAGCAGGTCCAGAATTTGGAGTAAGACATGAAACCGGCGAAATCCTCGCCCGTGCAGATCGCCCGCCGCGGTCTGATGCTTGTCATCTCGTCGCCATCCGGCGCCGGCAAGTCCACCATCGCGCGCACGCTGCTGGAGACCGACAGGCAAATCGGCCTTTCCGTCAGCGTCACCACGCGCCAGCGCCGCCCGAGCGAAGTCGAGGATGTGCATTACCACTTCAAGAGTGTGCGCGAGTTCGAGCGGTTGCGCGATAGCGACGCGCTGCTCGAATGGGCCGAGGTGCATGGCAATTTCTACGGCACGCCGCGCGAGCCGGTCGAGCAGGCCATGGCCAAAGGCCGCGACATGCTCTTCGACATCGATTGGCAGGGCGCCCAGCAATTGCAGGAGAAGATGTCGGCCGATGTCGTCTCGATCTTCGTGCTGCCTCCGACCATGACCGAGCTGCAGTCGCGGCTGCACCGCCGTGCCGAGGATTCCGAGGAGGTCATCCAGACGCGCCTCGCCAACAGCCGCGCCGAGATCGCCCACTGGCGCGAATACGACTATGTCATCGTCAACGATGATCTCAACGCCGCCCTCGACGCCGTCCAGTCGATCGTCAAGGCCGAACGCCTGCGCCGCGACCGCCGCCATGGCATGTTCGATTTCGTCCGCGAACTTCTGGAAGAGACGCCGTCGCTTTAGCGCATAACTGTGCAGCGGTTTTGCGACTACGACATGCGCAAAAAAAGGATCTAAAGCGCGACGAGCGAATATGAAAGTTCGCGACGCGCTTTAGCGCATGTCCTGGGAAAGCCGCTTCGAACGTTGCTGGAATTGCCTAGAGGCTGTTTGCGAGAAGGCAGAATTCCTCGACGGACAAGGTTTCCGCCCGCCGCGCCGGATCGATCCCGGCCTTGACGAGCAGGCTCTCGCCGCCGAGCGGTTTCAGGCTTTGGCGGAGCATCTTGCGGCGCTGGCCGAAGGCCGCCTGCGTCACCTTTTCCAGGTTGGCGACGGCGCAGGGGATGGGGTTTTCGCGGGGTGTGAGATGCACGACCGTCGAAGTTACTTTCGGCGGAGGCGTGAAGGCTTGGGGCGGCACGTCGAAGGCCATGCGTGCCTCCGTCCGCCAGCCGCAGAGCACGCCGAGACGGCCGTAATGGTCGTCGTCTTCGTTGGCGACGATACGCTCGCCGACCTCTTTCTGAAACATCAGCGTCAGCGACTGCCAGAACGGCGGCCAGGCTTTCGGCAGCAGCCAGTTGACCAGCAACTGCGTGCCGACATTGTAGGGCAGGTTGGCAATGATCTTGATCGGGCCTTGCGGAGCCAATGTCTCGAAATCCGTCTTCAGCGCATCGCCTTCGATCACCTCCAGCTGGCCGGGATAATGATCGGCGATCTCGGCAAGCGCCGGCAGGCAGCGCGTATCCCGCTCGATGGCGATAACCTTCCTGGCGCCGAGCGCCAGGATCGCACGCGTCAGCCCGCCGGGGCCGGGGCCGACCTCGAAAACGGTCGCATCTTCGAGCGCTCCCGCCGTGCGGGCGATCTTCTGCGTGAGGTTGAGGTCGAGCAGGAAGTTCTGCCCGAGCGCCTTGCGTGCATCGAGGCCGTGACGCTGGATGACGTCGCGAAGCGGCGGCAGGCCATCGAGTGCTGCCATCAGCGGCGGCTTTCCACACTGCGGCCGAGCTGGGCGGCGAGCTTCAGCGCGGCAACGAGGCTGTGCTCGCGCGCCAGTCCCTTGCCGGCAATGCCGAAAGCGGTGCCGTGATCCGGCGAGGTGCGCACGAAGGGAAGCCCGAGCGTCACGTTGACGCTGTCGTCGAAACCAAGTGCCTTGGCCGGGATCAGCGCCTGATCGTGATACATGCAGACGGCGACGTCGTATCGCGCCCGCGCCTCGTCATGAAACATCGTATCGGCGGGCAGGGGGCCGATCGCATCGATGCCCTCGTCGCGCAGGCGCTCGATCGCCGGACGGATGACATCCTCGTCCTCCGTACCGATCGCCCCGCCTTCGCCTGCATGCGGGTTGAGGCCGGCAACGGCAAGCCGCGGCGCCTCGATGCCGAAGCGCTGCCTTAGATCTTCATGGGCGATCCTGCAGGTTTCCGTGATCAGGTCGCCCGTCAGCGCCTGCGGCACGTCGCGGACCGGAATATGGATGGTGACGGGAATGGCCCGGAGCTTCGGTCCAGACAGCATCATCACCGGTGTCACCGGCCGGCCGGTCGCCCTGACGGCGAGATCGGCGAGAAATTCGGTATGGCCAGGAAACCGGAAACCCGCCTCGTAAAGCACGGCCTTGGCGATCGGATTGGTAACGACTGCGAGCGCCTCGCCGTCAATGACAAGCGACACGGCTTTCTCGATCGACGCGATCGTGCCTTTCGCCGTTGCCGCATGCGGTTCACCGGCCACGACCTCGATACCGGCCGGTATGGTCATGACGGGCAGCGCATCGGCAAACATGCCGGCGGCCTTGCCGGCTTCATCGGTCTCGCGGATCGAGACCGTCAGATTGAGCTGGCGGGCTCTCAACGCCAGAACATCGGGGTCGCCGATCAGGAAGAAAGGCGGCAGCCCGAGTTCACGCCGCCGGAGCCAGGCCATCAGAGTAATATCCGGCCCGATGCCGGCGGGGTCGCCCTGGCTCAGCGCAAGCGGTCGCGAAAACGGTATCGCCATTGTCGGTCAGCGATAGGCGATCTGCGCCTTTTTGCGCAGTTCATCCAGATATTTCTTGCTGTTTTCGTTTTCTGGGCTGGCGTCCTTGCCGCCCTTGGACTTGTCGAGATCTTCCTGGCGGAAGACCATTTCGGCGGCCTGGTCGTCAGAAACCTGCCGCTGGCTGCAGATTGCCAGATATTCGACGCCCTTGTCTGTGACGCGGGTCCCCGTCGTGTTGCCCTTGGCCTGCTCGACCAGCGGCTTCCAATCCGGCGGGATCTCGGGGGCGAGCAGGCGGCCGAGATCGCGCACGGAAACGTCGCGCATCGTGGCAGCAAACACCTTTGCCTGATCGCAGCCCGGAAATTTGGAGCGCGACGCCTCGGCCTCGCCCTTACGCTTGCCGGTGATGGCGCCGCGCTTGGCTTGCGGAATGACGAAGATGATCTGCTGCAGCATATATTCAGTCGTCACCGGCTTCTGCTTGTTGTTCTGCATCATGCGCGAGACGAGATCATAGTTCGACAGCCGCGAGGTCGAGCCGTAGCGGGCGTTGACGACACGCGGCCAGCTCATCTGCACGGCGATGAAACCCTTGAAATGATCGACGCCGACGCCGGCGCGATCGAGGATCTGCGACATCTGCTCGGGGGAAAGCTTGTTGCCGCTCGAAAAGCGCGCGAAAGACGCATCGACGTCCTGCTGCGAAACCGACATACGGACGCGGGTGACTTCCTGCCGCTTGAGCGTCTCGTCGATCAATTGCTCCTGGGCGGTCTTGGCATCGGCCTTCGTATGCTGCAGGCGCAGGAAGGCCTGGCGCTTGGCGATATCGCCGCTGGTGATGGCAGTGCCGTTCACCACGGCCTTGACTTCACTGACCGCAAGCGCTGGACCGGCAAGGCCTGTCAGCAATGCAAGCGCTGCCCCGGCGAGGAACTTGGTTATGGCTTTTTTCGCGTCAATCATCTGTTGACCTCCCGATAGCGCCGCGAGACGTTGTTCGCGGCGTTCTTACCACAGTGCGAGACACGCTGAAATCGCTTCCATCACGGCGCGAAACCCCTATGCCTCAGATACCGACTGGCGGCAATGTCCTGCACAGGCTTACGGCGAAAGAATGGCTTCAGGCCATGTTTGCGCCGATCGCCCGTCATTCGAGGGTGTCGGAACCGATCTTGATGTCGCCGAGCGTGCGGAAGGTCAGCCGTGCGCCGATCGTCCAGTCGCTTCCTGACTCGTCGTCGGAATCTCTGCTGTCCGTATAGGCGATCGTGAAGATCGTGCATTCGTCGTCATAAGAGAGGCCGATCGTCCGCCGACTGATCACATCATTGTTCAGATCCCAGGCAATGCCGCCGAAAATCGACCAGTAATCCTTGAACTTGACGGTGCTGTTGGTCTGGATCTCGTCATTGTCCTCGGCGAAGCCATATTCCGGCTGGGCGCTGAGATGAGTGTAGGTCAGCTGTGTCGAGAAGGTGTCGTTCTGGTAGGCCGTCGTCAGGTCACCGCGGCGGAATTCGAAATCTTTTTCGTCGAGCCGGTAGGAAGCTGCGACGGAAACGCCGTACGGTGTTTCGACGCCGCCAAGGCCGACATAATCGGAGCGGTCGGTTTCAAGGCCCGAATCCGCGCCGACGTTGACGAGGTCATCGGTCGCAAACGAGTTCTGGCCGGCGATCTGATAGGATTGGCCGAAGATGCCGTGCAGCTTGTAACCGCTGTCGAATGTACCGGTGTACTGAACGCCGATATTGGCGCGAGTACCGCCTTCGACCCGGTCGTAGCCCGAGAACTTGTCGCGGTCGAACAGCGAGGTGGCGTCGAAGACGAAGCTTTGGGCATCCTCGTTCGGCAGGCGGCCTGCGAGCTGCTCGTCGGGGCGGGCATAGATCTGTGCGATCGGCTCGAGGATATGGGTGCTATTGTCAGTCGTCATCAAGATCGGATAACGCATCTCCAGCCCGGCTGTGAACATCGAGCGGGTGGCGGAATTGCCGTCGACGTAGTTGCCGGTGTAGCCGGTGGGGTCATCCATGTTCAGCGCGAAGGCATCGCCGCGCGCGGCCAGCAGCGGCGTGATCACCAGGCCGGTCGGCGTGACGTAGGTGCGCTTCCATTGCAGCTCGGCAGTCAGCCGCGAAGTCTGGCCTTTCAGACCGCGGAAACGGTCGAAGCCGTCGACGGTATAGAAGTCGTCATGTGTGCGCGAAATATTCGTCAGATTGACATCCGCCGAAAGCTCGCCGCCGGCAAGCGGTTGCGGCGCCACATAGTGATAGTCGAGCGACGGATAGACGATCGCCTGCTGCTTTTCAGCGGTATTCGTCCGATCGGCATCCTGGACGTCGAAATAGAACGCCCGCATGTCGAAATAATTGCGTTTCCCGAGCCCTGTCAGGTAGATCTGGTTGGTACGATCCGTACCGGTCAGGCCCCGCAGCTTATACGTTTTCGAGAAATTGTTGTCGCTCTGCGTCATGACGTCCCAGCCGAACGTCCAGCGCGGATTGATGCGGAAGTCAGCCTTGGAAGCCACCATGCCACGTTGCTCGGCTTCGGCATCGCTTGTGCCGGAGCTGAAGTTACCCGGTTTTGCCTGGTCGATGCCGGCGACGCGCAGAATATGCGTGCCATTTTCGAAGCGTTGGCGAAATTCACCTTCGATGAGGAAGCCCTGGGCAGTGTAGCCCGTGGCTGTGACCGTCGCGTCCATGCTCGGCGAGATCACATAGTAATAAGGAACGGAAAGACCGAAGCCGAGATTCTGCGACAGGCTCATCGTCGGAAACAGAAAGCCGGATTTGCGTTTCACCGTATTGTCGGGAACTTCGATGAACGGCAGGAAGGCGATCGGATGGCCGAGCAGCTCGAAGCGCGCTCTCTCCAGACGGATCGTATGCGTCTCGCCGTTCTGGATCACCCGCTGGGCTTTGACCTGCCAGAAAGGGGCGCGCTTCGGATCTTCGGCGCAGGGAAGGCAGGCCGTGTAGACGCCCTTGTTGAGAATCATCATCGTGCCGCCGACGCGCTCGCCGCTTTCGGCAACGATACGCGTGTTGTCGGCGGTCTCGATGCGCAGCGAGTTCAGGAACCCGTCGGCAAAATTGTCGGTCACGTCAAGGTCGTCGGCATAGATGCGGTTGCCGTCGGGGCTGACGAGCTCGACATTGCCGAGCGCCATCATCCGGCCGGTCTTCTGATTGTACTCGACCTTCTGCGCGACCATTTTATAGCCGCCATAGTTGATCTGCACGCCGCCGACCGCCGACACCAGGTCGGCGTCACGGTTATAGACGAGTTCATTGGCCGAAAGCAGGAGCTTGGCCCCTTCGGGAATATTCTTCTCTATATTTTGTTCGGGCGCGCTGGCCTGGCCGAAAGAGGCCGGGGCGCTGCCGAAATAGGAACATAAAGCCGCACCGACAAGCAGGGCAACCAACTGTTTACTAAAATACTTGCGGTCGCCTGCCGCCACTAGCCGTCCTCCTGATGAAGCAGAATAGTCGCACCCAAAGCCAGCGCGACGACCACCGGTATCCACGTCGCCACGAAGGGGGGCACGACTCCACTGCTTCCGAATGCCTTTACAAGCACGGTGATGACATAAAGCATGAAGCCCGAAAGGATGCCACCCAGAATCACGGAGCGGGATTGGTTGAACCGGCTAAATTTTAGGGACACTGTTGCGGCTATGAAAGTCATGGCCACCAGCAGCAATGGCTGGGACAACAGGGAGTTGAATTGCGTCTCCAGCGCCTTGGTCGAGATGCCGAAGGATTTGGCCGCCGCAATCCGGTTAGAAAGGTCAAAGAAACCAATTGTTTCCGGCGCTGTCAGCCGCTCCTGGACGAAGTCCTGTTTCAGATTGGTGCGAAGTTGAACCGAAGCTTTACGCACGGGGATTTCGCCAGGCTTGCGCTCGACAACGGTGTTAAGTTGCCAGTAACCATCTTCCAATTTTGCAGTGGCGGCGTCCTGTCTCAGAATGACCTGACCGCTTGAATCGAAATGGATCAGCACCGCGTCGATCAGCTTGGTTCCGTTCTCCTGGACCGTCTGGGCGCCGATGATGACATCGTCCCGGCCACTGATCTGGCGCAGCCACGGAATCTGCGGCGCCTTGCGCAGAACCGCGTTCTCGCCGCGCCAGTCGGATTCGACCAGCAGTGCCTGGCGCTGTCCCCAGGCGGCAAGCGGGTTCAGCGCCGCCATCGTCAGCAGGCCGAGCGCCAGCGAGCCGGCGATGAAGGGGAACATGAACTGCCAGACCGAAATGCCGGCGGCGCGCGTGACGACGAGTTCATATTTGCGGTTGAGGCCGATCAGCACCGTCATGCCGACGAACAGCGCGATGAACGGCACCGTCTGCTGCAGGATGAGCGGCAGGCGCACCGCGGTCATCAGGACGCCGCCGCCGATCGTGTAGCCGGGAAGGCCGGACATGCGGCCCGCCGTCTCGCTGAAATCGAGGAGGAAAGAAATCGCCGAGACGCCGATCAGGAACCAGCCCGTCGTCACCAGATAGCGGCGAAAGAAATAACGCGACAATGTCCCGAACATCATTGGGCAGTGCCCCCGCCGGTCCTGCCGGTTGCGGCAAGCAGCCTTTCCTGCATCCGCCTCCAGAAAGACGAAATCCGGTCGCGGATGAACGAAGGCATGACCAGTCGTTTGTGCAGGCCGAGGAAGACGATCGAGATGATGCTGCTGACGATCGGGATGGCGTAGAGGACGGCGATATATTCAGGATCGGTATCGATCTGATTGGCCGCGTAGAAGGCCGCCCATCGCATCGCGAAGGCATAGGCGAGAGCGCTCACCATCGGATGCAGCCGCGCTTCGCGGTGTGAGCGCGCATCGCCGGCGATCGCCAGTGAAAACAGGGCAAAGACGACAGGCAGGATCCAGTCGGTCAGCCGCCGATGCAGTTCGGCGCGGTAGCTTTGCGGCCGGATCGTATAGTCCTTGTCGGCCGGATCCGGATTGAACAGGAACCACAGGTCACGGTCGCTGGCGCGCAGCGTCGCCTGACCGCGATTCTCCGTCATGTCCGAGAGGTCGAAGGAATAGGAATCGAAATTGATGACCGAGACGTTGCCGTCGGGCGTTTTGCGGTGCACTTCGCCTTGATGCATGATCAGCGTCGTGCCCGTGTCGTCGACAGCGCCTTCCTTCGCATAGTAGATCAGTTCGTAGGCCGGGTCGCGCTCGTCGGCGACGAAAAGGCCCTTCAGCATGCGGCCCGCCATCCGCTGTGAGATCTGTACATAGAGGCCTTCATCGAGTTTCCGGAAGGTCTTTTCCTCGATGACCGAAGAGAGGAGGTCAGCATAGGTCTCGGCGATCATCTGGCGCACGACGGTCTTTGCGCGCGGCTCGACGACGTTGTCGACGAAGAAGGAAAAGACGCTGATGACGGCGGCAAGCAGCAGGATCGGGCGGATCAGCACGCTGCGCCGCGCCCCGGCCGCATCGATGACGGTGAGCTCGGAATCATTGTTCATCGTCGTCAGCGTCTGGGTGATCGCGATAACGAGAGCGAAGGGCAGCACGACAGGAATGATCGACGGCAGAATCATCGTCGCCAGCTTGGCGAACGAGCCGATCGACTGGCCGCTGTCGGTGACCAGATTGATGCGCTGCAGAACCTGAGTCGTCCAAATGATCGCCAGAACGGGCAGGAGCGCCACGAGAAACATCTGGCCGACGCGCCGTAATATGTATGTCTCGAGTAGTTTCATGCCTGCCCTTGAAAGCACCTGCACGCCCAAACGGCCTTGCAGGAGAATCCCTCTACGCTCTTTGTCGCGCTTTTGCGACAAGCTGGTGTCAAAAATTCATTCAAATTTCAGAATTTTTTTGATGCTGTTGCGACTCAGTTAACGCCAGCAATGCGGCGAAGACGACAAGCGAGGAAAGCCATCCAAGAACTACGTCGGAAAGGTAGTGTGCGCCGAAGGATAGCCGCATCACCGGGGTGAGGATCGAGATTGCCGCCACGGGCGGTACCAGCGCATAACGCAGGGATTTCGGAACGAAGAGCAGAAGGCAGAGAAGCCAGCCGGCACTCGCCGCCTCGCCGGAGACGAACGAGCAGTTCGAAACGCATTTTCCGGCAAGCGAACCTGCCTCGACGAAATGCAGAGCACCGCCGAAAATGTCCGTCTGTATCGGCCGCGGCCGGCCCCAATGTTCCTTCAGGACGACATTGACGAGCAGCACCGGCCCGATCAGCAGCGTTCCGAGCGCGACTTTGAGCTTTTGCGCGCGCTGAGCGTTGAAGGTCGCGCCATGCTGCTGGTAGCATTCGACGAGTTTCCACACCATCACGATCGCCACCACATAGGGCAGGCGGAAGAAGATGGTGCGCAGCAGGTCGAAGGCCGCGACGTCGCGATAGGGAAAGCCGCCGCAGATGCTCCCGGCAGCAGCAGTCGCGTCGCAATCTGCGCCCACGAAAAAAAGCTGGGAAAAATAGATGTCTATTCCGGGAAAGGCGCGGAAGACGGCAAGCAGCGCCCACCACATCCAAAACAGCAGCATGAATGCGCCGAAAGTCGTTTTCGGCAGGCGGATTGCCAGGCCCCGCCATCGATTTTTCGAAAAAACTGTCAACGCGAATATCTACGAAACTGACGAAAACATGAGAGCCCTGATGGCTGCGGGCGACCATAACAATTGTCGCAAGCCATTGACAGACCCGCCAAACGCGAAATTATCCGCGAGGGACGGATTTCAAAGAATCCCAGCGGAGAAGACATGTCAGTAAAGTTGGAAATTTCATTCTCGAAGTCGGCAAAGCTCAATGGCGGCCTGGCGATCCTGTTGAAGACCGCGGAGGCCGACAGCGCTGCCGGCGCTGAAACAGTCGACCCGGCAGGCGTGATCGCCAAGGCTGCGAGAATCGCCCGATTCTCCGCGAAATCCATGGGTGCGCTCGATATCGTCGCCCCCGAAGGCGCGCCCGTCGAGCGCATCGTCGTCATCGGGCTTGGCAAGGCCGCCGAACTCACCGCCCATGACTGGCTGAAGGCCGGCGGTGCTGCGGCCTCGAGAATCAAGAACACCGACAAGGCCGCCGTCTTCATCGACGTGCCCGGGCTCGAGACCAACGCGCGGGCTGCCGCCGATTTTGCGCTCGGCATGCTGCTGCGCGCCTATAGCTTCGATACCTACAAGACGAAGAAGAACGACGAGGAAGAAAAACCGGCGAAATCCGTCAAGGTGACGATCGTCACCGCCGATCCGGGTGGTGCCAAGAAGGCGTTTTCCGATTCCGAAGCGATTGCCGGTGGTGTCAACCTTGCCCGTGACCTCGTCAACGAACCGCCGAACGTGCTCGGTCCCGTCGAGTTCGCCGCCAAGGCGAAGGAACTGGAAAAGCTCGGCGTCGAAGTGGAAATCCTGACGGAGCGCGAAATGCGCCGCCTCGGCATGGGCGCCCTTCTCGGCGTCGCCCAGGGCTCCGTGCGTCCGCCGCGCCTGGCGATCATGCAGTGGAAGGGCGGCAAGGGCAAGGATCGCCCCGTCGCCTTCATCGGCAAGGGTGTCGTCTTCGATACCGGCGGCATTTCGATCAAGCCGGCCGCTGGCATGGAAGATATGAAGGGCGATATGGGCGGTGCGGCAGCCGTCACCGGCCTCATGCATGTGCTCGCCTCCCGCAAGGCTGCCGTCAACGCGGTCGGCATCATCGGCCTGGTCGAGAACATGCCTGACGGTAACGCCCAGCGTCCTGGTGATATCGTCACCTCGATGTCCGGCCAGACGATCGAGGTGATCAACACCGATGCCGAAGGCCGCCTCGTGCTCTGCGATGCGCTCTGGTACTGCAACGACCGCTTTAAGCCGCAGTTCATGATCAATCTTGCCACGCTGACCGGGGCGATCATCGTGGCGCTCGGCAATGTGCATGCCGGCCTGTTCTCCAATGACGACCAGCTTTCCACCCAACTGACGGCAGCCGGTCTTTCGAGCAACGAAAAACTCTGGCGCATGCCGCTCGGCAGGGATTACGACAAGCTGATCGACAGCAAGTTCGCTGATATGAAGAACACCGGCGGCCGACAGGCCGGCTCGATCACGGCCGCGCATTTCCTCAAGCGCTTCGTGCAGGACACGCCTTGGGCGCATCTCGATATTGCCGGCACGGCGATGGGTTCGCCGCAGGACGAGATCAACCAGTCCTGGGGTTCCGGCTTCGGCGTGCGCCTGCTCGACGAGCTCGTTCGCGCCCATTATGAATCCTGATGACCGACGTTCTCTTCTATCATCTGACTGAATCCAGGCTGGAGGACGCGCTTCCGCCGCTCATCGACAAAAGCGTCGAGCGCGGCTGGCGCGTTGCCGTCCAGACGCGCGAGCCGGCGCGGCGTGATGCTCTCGATCAGCATCTTTGGACTTTCCGCGAGGAGAGCTTCCTGCCGCACGGCACCGACGAGGCGGATTTCGCCGAAAGCCAGCCGGTGCTTTTGACCGTGACGCCGGACAATGCCAATGCGGCGACCGTGCGTTTCATCGTCGACGGCGCCGAGCCGCCGCCGGCTGATGGCTATGAGCGCATCGTCTTCATGTTCGACGGTCACGACCAGGAGCAACTGGACGCCGCCCGTGCGCAGTGGAAGAAGCTGAAAGGCGAGGGACATAACCTCACCTATTGGCAGCAGACACCGGAAGGGCGGTGGGAGAAGAAGGCCTGAGCGTTTCGCCACGACGCTGCAGTTCCGCGCGTCTTTTCGAGAGCCGCAAAGGACGCTGCAACACTTTGAATTGCGGCATGAAGCCGTCCAGCTTCGCTCTCCCGGCCAGCGAACGCCGCTACCGTTTCGAACCATTATCCTCGTCGAGGTTTGTCAGGATATTGAGGGGTACGATCCCGCCAGCACTTTCCGACGCGTCGAGCGCCTCGACTGCCAAAACATGCTTTCCATTCGGACTGACCAAAGCGAATGCCCACGCCTTGTCGGCAAAGGTGCTGACCGGCATTTCCGCCCAGCCGGCTTGATGGACAAGGCGTTCGGCATAATAGACCTTGATGGTCTGCGGGTCGGTGGTGCTGGCGAGATTGCGCGCCAGGATACGCATGGACTTCTCTCCGAACCGCCCTTCCAGTTGGCCCAGCACCTTGCGGGTGGCCTGCCAATCCTGGGCCTGGGTCGCCGATCCGAAGGAATATTCCTCGGATCGGGAAACGCCCGGTGCATCGGGCGGCATGACGGCCTCTTCGCCCGAACATGCCGCAAGGCCGAGAAGCGGCACCACGAGGATGCCAATTTTCAACACGCGGGAAAATCGGCCCTTGCGGCCAATTTTATTGCTCATGAGCGGCTGCCCCCGAACACGATTGCCATAGGCCGGCAAATCTTGCCGGTTTCTATGACGTTATTGCGACGCTCAGTCGTGGAAGGCGTCGACGAATTTCCGCTTGCCGAGCATGAAGGCATCGGCGACGTGGCGCAGCGGCGCGAGATCGACGTCCGATTTGCCGGCCTTGATGATTTCGGCAAAGCGACGGTAGAGCGAGGGATATTCCTGCTCCGGCTCGGCGAAGCTGAGCGCGCCGTCGATCAAAAGTTTGGCGCCGCCCTCGGCAAGCATCATCTGGCCGGCTGTCGTCTCCGCGACGATGTCCCAGCTCTGCTTGCCGGTCTGGAGCCAGTCGAATTCGGCGTGAACCGGCAGGCCGTCCGCATTGCGGAAGTGAATGTCGGCCGCGATCGGCGCATCGCGATTCTCGGGAAATTCGAGCACGGCCTCGGTGATGAAGATCGGCCGCGGCAGGATATGGGTGACGATCGACAGCGCGTTGATGCCGGGATCGAAAACGCCGAGGCCGCCGGCCTGCCAGATCCATTCCTGGTTCGGATGCCAGTGGCGGACATCCTCCTTCCAGATCACATGCACGCTTTTGATCGTCGTCGCGGCAAGAAACGCCTTGGCAGCCTCGACGCCCGGCGCATAGCGCGAATGCCAGCTGGCAAAGAGCGACGCACCCTGCTTGTTCGCCAGCGCTTCGAGGTCGGCCACTTCGCTGAGCGTCGCGCCGGGCGGCTTTTCCAGGAAGACGTGCTTGCCGGCGACGAGCGCCTTATAGGCCGCCTCGTAGCGATATTGCGGCGGCATGCAGAGCGAAACGGCATCGATCGAGGGCTCGGCGTCGAGCATCGCTTCGATCGTCGTATAACTCTTGACGCCTTCGACCGTGCCGTGGCGGCTTGCCGTGGCGACGAGTTCGAAATCGGGGTTCTTGGCGATGGAGGGAAGGTGCTGGTCGCGGACGATCTTGCCGACGCCGACGATGGCGAGATTGATAGGAGACATGGTGTTTCGCTCGAGCCTGTATGAAAAGTATGATTATTGACGCGTTTGTATCAGAAAGAGGCGTGCCGACAAGCTCTCCTCCTCCATTCTGTGGCATCCTATCGCATGATGGTTTGGCGAAGGAAGCTGTAACCCATCGCCGCGCGGGCGGCGCGCTCTTCGGAATTGCCGTCGCCGCCATGCCCGCCGGAGCCGAATTCATGGAAGAGCGGCCGGTGTCCTTCTTCCTCCAGCCGCGCGGCAAAGCGGCGCGCATGCGAGGGATGCACGCGGTCGTCATTGGCGGAGCTTTCGATGTAGATCGGCGGATAGCTGACCTTGGTCGCCGGTCCGACATTGTGAAGCGGCGAATAACCGAGCATGAAATCCCGGTCCACCGGCGTCTCCGGATCGCCATATTCGTCCATCCAGGCTTGCCCTGCGCTGAACAGGTGGAAGCGTGTCATGTCGAGAACCGGCACCTGGCACCAGACGGCACCGAAATCGTCGGGATAGCGCGTCAGCATCACGCCGGTCAGCAGGCCGCCATTGCTGCCGCCCTGGCAGGCAATCCGCGACGGCACTGTATAGCCGCGGGCGACGAGATCGCGGGCGATGGCGACGAAATCGGCAAACGCCCGGTCTCGCCCCTGCCGCTTGGCGCTGCGATACCAGTCGGGCCCGAATTCGCCGCCGCCGCGAATATAGGCCTGCACATAGGCGCCGCCTTGTTCCAGCCAGCGTCCTGTCACGCCGGAATAGCTTGGCGACAACGGGACATCGAAGCCGCCATAGCCGTAAAGCAGCACCGGCAGCGCGCCCTTGGTCCATTGCTTCGGCAGGACCAGCCGGTAGGCAACCCTGGTCCCGTCCTCGGAAACAGCCTCCAGCAGTTCGGATGACATATCTGTCGCATCGAAATAGCTGGGCGCCCCGGCGACGAAAAGCGGTTCGGCCTCTCTGCTGCGATCCGACAGCTCGAGGCGGTAACAGACGGGCGGCTGCAGGAAGCCCTGGCCGACGATGTGGAGCGTATCGTCGCCAAGATGCAGATCGGCATGGAGTGGCCTGAAGTGAGCCGTCTGCATATCCGCAGGCAGTGCGATCTCGCGCTGCTCGGCGTCGGGCCTTGTCAGGTCCAGCACCATGAGACGCGGACGCAGCCGATCGGAGATGATGAAGACGCACCACTCCTGCATCAGCATCATCTGCGCGATGGACTGGCCCTCGCCCGGCTGAAACAGGATCCGCTCCGGCCCGAGCAGAGCCGTCTCCGAGGCGGGATCGAAGCGTTGCAGCACGAGGCTGCCGGTCGCAACGCGTTCATCGGTCTTTGCCCGCCAAAGGCAATGATCATGATTGAACTGGAAATCGGCTTCCTTAGGCAGATCGATGCGCCGCTGTGTGCCGTCGTTGGCGATCAGGAAAGCGCTCGCGACGCCGATCTCGTGGGCGGCGACGAAAATATCGATCAATCCGCGATCCGCCGAAGCGCCTGATAGGGCAGGGTCGATGACGAGATTGAAGCCGTAGACGTCCTCGTCTGCTGCTTCGAACATGACGGCGGCATCTTCCGGTCGCTGCCCGCGCTTCAATCGCCGTCCGACGCGCGGCCATCCCGAGCGGGTCGCCGAAAACCTGTCGATGGAACCGAAATAGCAGATTTCGTCACGGCTCAGCCAGGTGGCATGCGATCGTGCGGCCGGTGTATCGAAGCCGCCCTTGACGACCTGTTTCCGCTCGGCGTCGAATTCGAGCAGCCGGAGAAGATCGGAACCGCCGTCCGAAAGCGTGAGCAGCACCCGCATCGGCTCCCATGCGCAGGTGACGGCGCCGCGCCAGTTCCAGCGCTTGCCTTCCCTGACGCAGAAGGCGTCGAGATCGAAGACCGGCTCCCAGCCGGCGTCCGGCAGCGGCTCCTGATCTGCCGGCAGGCGGAGCCAGATGCCGAGAGGATTGTCCTTGCTCTGGCGAAAATCGAACAGCCACTCGCCTCGGCGCATCGGAACGATCAGCCTGTCCTGCCGCTCGATCAGCGCCTTGATCGCGTCGCGATCGCTCTCGAATTCAGGTGTTCTCAGTGCCGCGTCGGAAACCCGGTTGTGCTCGTCGATGAACTGGCGGGTGCGCGGATCGTCGTCCGTTTCGAGATGAAGGTTCATATCTGACCTGCCGGCTTCCGTTGACGTCGGACAGATCTAGGCAGCCGGTCCCGACTTGGCAACCCGCGTTATAGCGCCGCGCGTCTCTTCAGACGCGCGAAGGACGCTGACACTTTGAATCTAAGCATCGCTAGCGGATCGTCACGAAATCGGCCGAGGCGACGACGGTGTTCGGCACCTCGGTCTTCTTGAATTTCAGCGTCACCCTGTGGCTATCCCGCCATCGCTTCTTCGTATTCGGCAGACAGCATCAGCCAGTCTTCCTCGGCGGCAGCGAGTTTCGCCGCAGCTTCGCCGCGCTGCTTTGCCTTCTCGGCGGCCTTGGCTGGTGTTTTCTCGTAAAGGGCCGGATCCGCAAGTTCCGCGTCAAGCGCCTGAATCTGTTTCTCCAGCTTCGCCGTCAAGGATTCGATTTCGTTGATCTTTTTCCTGAGCGGCGTCAGCGAGGCGCGACGTTCGGCATTGAGCTTGCGCTGGTCGGCCTTCGACGTCGCGTCTTCAGTTAGCTGCGGCTTTTCTTCTTTTTTTTTACCTGACGTAACGATGAGGTCGCGGTATTCGTCCATGTCGCCTTCGAAGGTCGTCACCGTGCCGCCATTGACCAGCCACAGCCGGTCGACCGTCGCCTCGATCAGATGGCGATCGTGCGAGATCAGGATGACGGCGCCTTCGTAATCGTTCAGCGCCTCGATCAGCGCACGGCGGCTGTCGATGTCGAGGTGGTTGGTCGGTTCGTCGAGGATCAGCAGGTTCGGTGCATTGAAGGCGGCAAGCCCCATCAGCAGGCGGGCTTTTTCGCCGCCGGAGAGATCTTTGGCGGCCGTCGCCATCTTCTCGGTCGCAAGCCCCATCTGGGCGACGCGGGCGCGCACCTTGGCTTCCGGCGCACCCGGCATCAGCCGGCGCACATGCTCCACCGGCGATTGCTCGGGAATGAGGTCGTCGAGCTGATGCTGCGCGAAGAAGCCGATCTTCAGGCTCGGCGCGATCTTCACTTCGCCGCTCTCCGGCGCCAGCCTGCCGGAGATGAATTTGGCGAAGGTCGATTTACCGTTGCCGTTCGAGCCGAGCAGGGCGATGCGGTCGTCATTGTCGATGCGCAGATTGAGGTTCTTCAGGATCGGATTGCCGGGCTCGTAACCGACGGCGCCGCTCTGGATTGCGACGATCGGCGAGGCCGGCTGCTTTTCCGGCTCGGGAAAAGTGATCGGCTGTACGTGGTCCTCGATCACCGCGGCGACCGTTCCCATGCGCTCCAGCGCCTTGACGCGCGATTGCGCCTGCCGGGCCTTGGAAGCCTTGGCCTTGAAGCGATCGATGAAGCCCTGCAGATGTTTGCGCGCCGCGTCGTTCTTGGCCTTGGCCTTCGTCTGCAACTCGTCGGCTTCCGCCTTCTGCCGCTCGAACTGGTCATAGCCGCCGCGATAGAAGGTGAGCTTCTTCTGGTCGAGATGGACGATCGCATTGACCGCGTTGTTCAACAGGTCGCGATCGTGGCTGATGATGATGACGGTGTGCGGATAGCGCCTGACATAATCTTCCAGCCACAGCGTGCCTTCGAGGTCGAGATAGTTGGTCGGCTCGTCGAGCAGGAGCAGATCCGGCTCGGAAAACAGCACGGCAGCAAGGGCGACGCGCATGCGCCAGCCGCCGGAGAAGGAGGAGGCGGGGCGGGCCTGCGCCGCCTTGTCGAAGCCGAGGCCGGCAAGAATGCTCGCCGCGCGCGCTTCGGCCGAATGCGCGTCGATATCGACAAGGCGCATCTGGATTTCGGCGATGCGGTGCGGATCGGTTGCCGTTTCCGCCTCGGCAACGAGGGCGGTGCGTTCCTTGTCCGCGGCAAGCACGATCTCGATCAGGGCGTCCTCGGTCGCCGGCGCTTCCTGCGCCACCTGGCCGATGCGTGCGGCCTTGGGGATCGACACCGACCCGCTCTCCGAGCCGAGATCGCCGGTGATGACGCGAAAAAGCGTGGACTTGCCGGCGCCGTTCCGCCCGACGAGCCCAGCCTTCGTGCCTGAAGGCAGCGAAACGCTGGCATTGTCGAGAAGCAGGCGCCCGGCGATGCGGGCGGAAATATCGGTGAGCGTGATCATGGCCGGCGTTTTGGCCGAAAGCGCTCGCCAAGGCAAGAGCGCTTATCCCCGCGCCAAGCTTGCTTGTGCACTGACAAGCTTGCTTATCCTCGGGACAAGCTTGCTTGTCCCATGGCAAACCTGCTTCGTCCGCCGCCTCAGCGGCCGAAAGCCTGCACCGGTTGTCGGGGGTTCGACTGCGCGGCGAGAAGCGCCACCCGGGCATTGGCTTGCAATTGTCCCGGCGTTGCCGCGTCGGTGCTGAGCGCCACGCCGACCGAGATGGTGAGCCTGCCGGGATCGGCCTTGTCGGATGTCGCGAAGACCAGATTGTCCTCGACGGAGGCGCGCAGGCGCTCGGCAATCGTCATCGCATCCTGCATGCCGACATTGGAAAACAACAGGGCGAATTCGTCAGCCTCTGTGCGGGCGACTAAATCGTTTTTCTTGACCGACTTGCTGAACAGGCCGGCGAGCTTCTTCAGGAGCTTGTTGCCGACCTGGGTGCCGTATTTGTCGTTGAGATCGGTGAAATTGTCGATATCGACCATGATCAGCGCGCTGCCGGCGGCACCTTCTTCGCGCTTATAGAGATCGGCGATCGTCCGGTTCAGCGCGATGCGGTTCGGAAGTCCGGTGATCCTGTCGGCGATCGCGGCCGATTGCATCGCCGAAATGCCGCGCTCCAGCGTTTCCAGCGTCTTGATATCGTCCTGCAGCTTCGCGCCGATTTCCATCTCCGCTGCAAGAACGGTCGAAAGGGACGCAGTGAGGTAGTCGATCTCGCTGAGGAAGGCGGCAAGGCTCTGGTCGTCATGGCCGGACACGGATTTCAGGATCGTGCCGCAGGCGCGCGCAAAGGCGTTCTTGTGCTTCAGCCCTTCGGCAAGCCTTTCCGCCACGTCGCGCAGCATCCGGCTCGCCTCGTTTCGGGATGTCTCGCCCGCCAGCCCGCAATGGCCGACGAGGCGGTATTTCAGGCCGAGTTCGTCGAGCATCGGCTGCTGCGGCTGGGACCCGAGTGCTGCGATATCCTGCGCAAGGCCGGCATTGAGCCCGACGATCGCCTCATGAAAGAGTTCGTAATTGCGCGGGAGTGCTGCGACGTTCAGACGCGCCATGTGCTGGGCGATCTTCTGAATATCCGCCATCGGCGCCGGACGCGCAGCCTCTCGCGGCACCAGTGCGTTTGCGCTTGCATTCTGCATGACGATCCCTCGCGGCCCGGCCTCATCTCTCTCACTCCGCTATGACTGCAAGCTTTTAAAAGAGACTGAATTTTCAAAGGGAAGCCCAGGATTGGCGGTAGAACCGGCAAAGGCGGTTAATTCAGTCTTGATGGCCAGTTTCGGATGACATCATGTTCTAACTCTTTGATCGGGCCTCACATCCATTCGCGGCCCTCGCTGCGCAGGAAGTAGATGAGATCAAGCGTGAGGCTCGGCTTGCCGAGCGCCGTCAGCGTCATGTGGCACTGGCCGCGATGATGGGTCTGGTGGTTGAAGAAATGCGCGAGCGCTGACGACAGAGGCTGGGTGATCTCGGCCGGCTGCACCACTGTTACATAGGTGAAGTTGGCGGCAAGCGCCGCCTCGTCCAGCATGCCCGTCCAGGCAATGATACGCTCGTCCTCGGCTTTGCGGGCGGCGGCAAGCGAATCCCGATCTTCGAAGAGCACGGCATCGAGTGTCGTCGGCGCTTCGCCGGTGCCGGTGAAGCGCTTCATCCATATCCGGTCGGCAACGATCAGATGATTGAGCGTGCGATGCAGCGAGCCGAAGAAGGCGCCGCAATCATTGCGGAACTCTGTATCGCTAAGTTCGGCCGCAGCTGCATAGACTTGCGTGTTGGCCCAGCGATTATAGGCGGCGAACATCCTGTAATGTCTGAGCATTCCGTCCCTCCCGGTTTGGTCGCGGCAGTCTATCCCCTTTTCCCGAAAATCGCAGTGATGCGCCCATGAAATTTCCTGATTTGATCGCAGGCGCTTTCTGTCGTCGAATGCATGGAGCTGCGATCTCGAAAGGACTGTTATGACCAGAGCCCTCTATTCCCTCTGCGGAGCCGACGAGCGGCGCTTCTTTTCGCCCCATTGCTGGAAGGCGGTGATGGCGCTGGCGCATAAGGGGCTCGATTTCGAGGAGATTCCGACGACTTATGCCCGCATCCGCGCGATCGGCGGCGGTGTCTCGTCGATCGTGCCCGTTCTCGACGACAACGGCCGGCTGATCCCCGACAGTTTCGACATCGCCCTCTATCTGGAAGAGGCCTATCCCGAGCGGCCGTCGCTATTCAACGGCGAGGGCGGCAAGGCGCTGTCGCGGATGGTGGAAGGTTATTCGCAGATGATCATCCATCCGGCGATCATGCGCATCGCCCTTCTCGATATCCATGCGAACCTCGACGAGGCAGACAAGGCCTATTTCCGCGAAAGCCGGGAGGATCGGCTCGGCAAGCCGTTGGAAGTGGTTGCCGCCGACAGCGAAGCGGAGAAAGCCACCTTCGGCGCCAAGCTGGAGCCGCTGCAGCACATGCTGAAGTTCCAGCCCTTCATCGGCGGGCAGACACCGCTCTTTGCCGACTATATCGTCTTCGGCGCGCTGCAATGGCTGCGTGTCTCCGCGGGTCTCGCCATGCTAGCCGCCGACGATCCCGTCATGGCCTGGTTCGAACGCTGCCTCGATCTTCACGAAAGCCGCGGCAGGACTGTGACAGCGGCGTGAAATTGCCGTCTACCTCTTGTTTTCGGGCGTTGGGGCGGGTAAAGACCGCCCACTTTTCCCGAGAAAACAGAGGATTTGACTATGGCGATTGAACGCACCTTCTCGATGATCAAGCCGGACGCAACCAAGCGCAACCTGACGGGCGCCATCACCAAGATGCTCGAAGATGCCGGCCTGCGCGTCGTTGCTTCCAAGCGCGTCTGGATGAGCCGTCGCGAAGCCGAAGGCTTCTACGCCGTTCACAAGGATCGTCCCTTCTTCGGCGAACTGGTCGAAGGCATGACCTCCGGCCCGACCATCGTCCAGGTGCTGGAAGGCGAAGGCGCGATCCTCAAGAACCGCGAGATCATGGGCGCGACCAACCCGGCAAATGCTGACGAAGGCACGATCCGCAAGGTTCACGCTCTGTCGATCGGCGAAAATTCCGTCCACGGCTCGGATGCTCCTGAAACGGCTGCCCAGGAAATCAAGTACTGGTTTTCCGATACCGAAATCGTCGGCTGAGGCCACGCTTCGGCATTCGCCGGCAATGCCTTGAATTGACTCTCGAAAGCCGGGGCCTTGCTCCGGCTTTTTCTATGCATTTCTCTATGCCGGGCATTTGTCGGTGTTCGAGAAATCGACGCTGCCGTCAGGCTTGAAGACCTCCGGGTTCTTTTCATAAAGCGCGCCGACGACCAGCGGCTTGCTCGGCAGGACGGTCTGGTCGAGGTCGGACCGGAACTGCGTCTTCAATTCCTGCAGCACCTTGCCGTCCTTGTCGACCAGCCGGACGCTCACGGAATAGGGGCGGTCCTTGCGCACGCAGTGCAGTTTTTCGCTCTGCAGCGCGATCTTGTCGTCGATCGGGTAGATTTTCTGGTTCAGCACCAGCGGATCGCCTCCTTCAGGATTTTCGAATTCGGCGATGATGACAGAACCGTCGGGGATAGGCCCTGTCTTCTTCAGCGTCAGCAGATAGGTGGCGCTCGCCACCCGATAGTTGAAGACGAAGAGATGGCCGGTGACCTCGACCAGGTTTTCAGCCTGGCGCTGGCAGGCTGACAGCATCAGCCCGGCCACCACCGCCATCACGATCCAATGCTTTCTCATGGCGTCTCCTCCTTCTTGCGGCGATAGTGACGGTTCGCCTTGGCGCGGTTGCCGCAGACCGCCATGTCGCACCAGGCCCGGCTTCTGTTCTTGCTGCGGTCGATGAACAGCCAGCCGCAATTGCCGCAGATCTTCATGCGTTCCGGATCGGGCATGACGATCAGCCGCAGTGCCGAATGGGCGGTCGCCGCGGCCAGGCTGTCGGAGCCTGCTTCGCGTAATGTCTTCGCCAGCGCTTCCAGCAACCTGGCCAGCAATTGGTCGTCGCCGCCATTCAGTATACGCTCGCGGAAATAGAGGTCGATCGCTTCCCGCAGCGCGATGAAATCCACCTCGTTTTCCGCCGCCACCGGCGCGATGTCGCCGAAGAGGGCGCGCTCGGCGCAGAATTCGGCCGCGGCTCTTGGAAAACTCCGCATCTGGTCCCTGACCGCGAAGCGGTCGATCCGCCGCGTTGCATCGTGGCGCAGAACGACGCTGTTGACGACATCGAGTGCCAGCACGCCGCCGGCAAAGCGGTGAGGAGTCCAGGAAAAGCTCATGGTGAAATTATAACTGGTGAAATAGGTTTTACCAGTTATAATTTTGGTGACGCGGAGTGTCTGGAATGGCTTATCTTCTGCAGCAGCTGGCGAATGCGGTTCCGCTGGCCGCCCTCTATGCCGCGCTTGCCTTCGGTTATGCCGTAGCCTTCGGCGTGACGAAGCGGGCCGACATCACCTATGGGGCGATCTTTGCCTTCGCGGGCCAGATCCTGCTGCTCTTCACCGAACTCGCCTTCAACCGCTTCTGGCTGGTGCTGCCGGCCGCCCTTGCCGTCGGCGCCTGCACTTCCATCGTCTATTCGCTGGCGGCGGGCCTATGGATCGGCCGCTCGATCATGATGCCGCTGGTCAGCAAATCGCCGAATACGGTCATCGTCGCTGCCCTCGGCATCATGATCGTGCTGATGGAGACCGCCAGGCTCGCCGCCAATACCCGCGCCATCTGGTTACCGCCATTCCTGAACGACACGGTCGTCTTCTGGAGCGACGGCCCATTCAAGGTGACGCTCACCCATATCCAGTTGATCAACACGGCACTGATGTGCGCCATCGTCGTCCTGGGTACGCTGATCCTCAGGCGCACAGCCTGGGGCCGCGTCTGGCGCGCCGTTACCGATGATCCGCTGGCAGCCGAACTCTGCGGCACCAGCGCCAACCGCGTCTTTCTCGTCGCCTATGGGGCCGCAGCCCTCGTCGCCACCATCTGCGGCATCCTTGCGACTTTCTATTACGGCTCGATGGATTTCGGCGCCGGCCTGATGTTCGGGCTGAAGGTGCTGCTGATCGCGGCGGTCGGCGGCTATTCCGATCCGTTGCGCTCGGCGGGCGGCGCTGCCGGGCTTGCCGTCGTCGAAACCATGTGGGGCGCCTACGGCCCCTTCGTCTGGCGGGATCTGGTCGTCTTCTCGCTGCTCGTCCTGCTCTTGGTCATGAGCCGCAGGGAGCGCGTCGTGCTCTAACTTATTTCCACTTGTCGCGGGCTGCGTCGTCGGCGTCTTTCGCCGCGACCCAGTCGCGGGTGGCGCCATCCCTGGCGTGCTCCTTCTTCCAGAAGGGGGCTGCCGTCTTCAGGAAGTCCATGACGAAATTGGCGCCGTCGAACGCCGCCTGCCGGTGCGGTGCTGCTGCGACGACGAGCACGATATTCTCGCCAGTTGCGATCTTCCCGTAGCGGTGGATGGCGGTGACACCGAGCAGCCCGAAACGCTGGATGGCAAGATCGCCGATGCGCCGCATCTCCGCCTCCGCCATGCCGGGATAATGCTCGAGCTCGAGGGCAGCCAGCGTCCCGCCTTCATCGCGGCAGAGGCCGGAAAAGGTGACGACGGCGCCGATGCCGGGTTTGCCTTTGGAGAGCAGATCGACCTCAGCTTGCAGGTCGAAATCCTCATGCTGGACGCGGATGGTGGGGGCGATGGTCATGATAACATCCCCAACTGCTTTGATCTCGTAGCGGAGGCTATGGAGAGGGCGTGCCGTGCCACCCCCCCTCTGCCCTGCCGGGCATCTCCCCCACTAGGAGGGAGATTACAGGCGGCTTGACCATCGTGCCCATCTACAGTTTTTCCGGGCTGCGACGTTGATTGCTTGGGGAAGTTCGTGCTTCCAGCCAATCTCCCTCCTTGTGGGGGAGATGCCCGGCAGGGCAGAGGGGGGTAGCGACACGGCACCACCATCACCGCCTCATCCACCCGTCATCGGCGGAAATATCCCGATTTCCCGCGCGCCTGATATCGGCTCGTCATGCTCGACATGCTCCATGTCGAGCGCCACGCGGATCACGTCGGGATATTGAAGTGCGGTCTCATATTCTTCGCCCAGCGTCTTCAAATGATTCAACAGATCGGCAACGGTGACGACGGAGGAGGGGAGGTCGATCTCCTCCTCGCCCTTGCCGATGCGCTCCCGCACCCAGGCGAAATAGACAAGCCGCGTCATTCCTCGTCATCCACGATATGTTTCACCCCGGCGCGGAAATAGTCGTAGCCGGTATAGATGGTCAGCAGCGCCGCGATCCACAGCAGCGCGATGCCCGTCTGCGTCGTATAGGGGAAAATCTCGTCGCCGGCCGGGCCGGCGAGCAGGAAGGCGATGGCGACGAGCTGCAGCGTCGTCTTCCACTTGGCGATCCGCGTCACCGGTACGCTGACCTTCAGCGCCGCCAGATATTCGCGCAGCCCCGACACCAGGATCTCGCGGCAGAGAATGGTGATCGCCGCCCAGATCGACCAGCCGGCGATGGTCTGGTCGGCCGCGACGAGAAGAAGGATCGAGGCGACAAGCAGCTTGTCGGCGATCGGATCGAGCATGCGGCCGATATTCGACGTCTGGTTCCAGATGCGCGCGAGATAACCGTCGAGGAAATCGGTGAGCGAGGCGATGACGAAGATCCACAGCGCCACCCAACGCGCCGTATTGCTGATCGACAGCCTGCCCTCGATGAAGAAGCAGAGAACGATCAACGGTACGGCGAGGATGCGGCCGTAGGTCAGAAGATTGGGAATGCTGTACGCACGCGATGCCATGGGATCGTTTCTCTGAATTGATGCACCGCTACAGCGCCGCGCGCCTTTTCAGACGAGCCAAGGACACTGTAACACTTTAGAACCTCCGCATCATGCTCGGGCCGATGCGGTAGATGACGGCTTTGGCTGCGGACCGTCAACATTCTTTCTGTCTTTTCACCGCCTTTGCGTGGAATTTGCGACGGACGCCGGTTATTTCGCGGCGTCGTCATGGAAATGGTTATAGACCTGCCTGGCGACGGCTTCCGATATGCCTTCCACCGCCATCAGGTCGGACAGGGCGGCGCGCGAAACCGCCTTCGCCGTGCCGAAATGCTGGAGCAGCGCGCGTTTGCGCGACGGGCCGATGCCGCCGATCTCGTCGAGCGGGTTCTTGATCATTTCCTTCTTGCGGCGTGCCCGGTGCGAGCCGATCGCGAAACGATGCGCCTCGTCGCGCATGCGCTGGACGAAGTAGAGCACCGGATCGCGCGGCGGCAGGGTGAAGCTCTCGCGTCCCGGCGGGAAAAAGCGTTCGCGCCCGGCATCGCGGTCGACGCCCTTGGCGATGCCGATCGCCGTCACGCTGTCGGTGATGCCGAGTTCGGCAAGGATGGCGCGCACCGCCGTCATCTGTCCCTGGCCGCCGTCGATGAGGATCACATCGGGCCAGGTCGGGAAGGGCATGTCGGCTGCATCGGGGGTGGCCACCTGCGCCGTCCGGTCAGGGATGCCTTCCTCCTTGATCAGCCGCGAGAACCGCCGCGTCATCACCTCCTTCATCATGCCGAAGTCGTCGCCGGGGGTGATGTCGGTCGATTTGATGTTGAACTTGCGGTACTGGTTCTTGACGAAACCTTCCGGCCCCGCGACCACCATGCCGCCGACGGCATTGGTGCCCATGATATGCGAGTTGTCGTAGATCTCGATGCGCTGCGGTGCATAGGTAAGCCCGAACGTTTCCTTGAAACCTTCGAGCAGCCGCGACTGCGACGCCGTCTCGGCAAGCTTTCGCCCATGCGCCTCGCGTGCATTGCCAACGACATGGTCGACCAGATCCCGCTTCTCGCCGCGTTGCGGCACCAGGATGGAAACTTTGTGGCCGGCCTTTTCGCCGAGTGCTGCGGCCAGCAGCTCCAACTCCTCCACCGTCTGCGACAGCATGATCTGCTTCGGCACCGGCTTGTCGTCGTAGAACTGCGCGAGGAAGGAATTCAGCACTTCGGCGCTCGAAAGCTGCGGATCGGCCTTCGGGAAATAGGCGCGGTTGCCCCAGTTCTGGCCGGTGCGGAAAAAGAATACCTGGATGCAGGAGATGCCGCCCTCATGATGGATGGCGAAAACGTCAGCCTCCTCGACACCGGCCGGATTGATGCCCTGATGGCTCTGCACATGAGAAAGTGCGGCCAGGCGATCGCGATAGATCGCCGCCCGCTCGAAGTCGAGGTCCTCGGCCGCCTGGTTCATCGCCTCGGCCATATGCGACTTCACCTTCTGGCTCTTGCCGGACAGGAAGTCCTTCGCCTCCTGCACCAGTTCGCCGTACCCCCCATCGCTGACCTCGTGGGTGCACGGCCCGGAACAGCGCTTGATCTGGTAGAGCAGGCAGGGTCGCGTGCGCGTTTCGAAGACGCTGTCGGTGCAGGTGCGGATCAGGAAGGCGCGCTGCAGCGAGTTGATCGTCCGCCCGACCGCGCCGGCCGAAGCGAAGGGTCCGAAATAGTCGCCCTTTCGCGCTCGCGCACCGCGATGCTTGAAGATCGCCGGCGCCCGGTGGTCGCCGGTGATGAGGATATAGGGAAAGGACTTGTCGTCGCGCAAAAGCACATTAAAGCGCGGCCGCAAGCGCTTGATCAGATTCGCTTCCAGCAGCAGCGCTTCGGTTTCCGTGCGCGTCGTCACGAATTCCATGTTCGCCGTCTGGCGCACCATCTGGGCGATGCGGTTGGAATGGACGCGGCCGACGGCGTAATTGTTGACGCGCTTCTTCAGGCTGCGCGCCTTGCCGACATAGAGCACGTCGCCCTCGGCATTGAACATGCGGTAGACGCCGGGACTGTTCGGCAGTCGCTTGACGAATTCGCCGATCAGTTCCGCGCCGAGGAGCCCGGTTTCATTGAGGCTGCCCGCATTCCAGTCGACAGCAGCCGTAAGCGGCGCGGCGACGGAAGCGTCGCCTTCCACCTCGGTATCGTCTTCGCTCTCGTCCGTGTCGTCGTAGAGAACGCCGCCATCCGGCAGCTTTCGTCCGTTCATTCCGTAATCTCCGCCACATCGGGCGTCTGCCAGGCGAGGTGCTGGCCGCCGTCGAGGGCAATCATCTGGCCGGTGATCGAGGGCGTGTCGTAAAGGAAGCGAATCGTTTGTCCGAATTCCTCCAGCGCCGGCCCTCGCTGCAAGATAAGGGCTGAGACCTGCGCTTGGAAGTCCTCCATCGCCTGCCGCTCGCTCGGCATCGAGGGGCCGGGGCCGATGGCATTGACGCGGATGCGTGGCGCCAATGCCTGTGCAAGCGTCTGTGTCGCCGTCCACAGCGCCGATTTGGAGAGGGTATAGGAATAGAAGCTGGGTCTCAGTGCCCAGACCCGCTGGTCGATGATATTGACGATCAGCCCCGCTGCCTCAGCGGGCATCTGCTGCGCGAAGGCCGCCGCAAGGATAGAGGGCGCACGGACATGCAGGTCGAAGTGCACTGCCCAGGTGGCGGCATTGAAACTACGCGCTGAATCATGCTGGAAGACCGACGCATTGTTAACGAGCAGATCGAGCGGCCCGAGCGCTTCCGACGCCCTTGTAATGAGCTCACCCGTTTCGCCGATATCGGTGAGGTCGGCCTGCAGGGCGATTGCCCGATATCCCTTCCGCCGCAATTCCGCCACCAGCTCTTCGGCCTCACCGATGGAGCCGTTCGCGTGGATGGCAACGGAAAAGCCATTTGCAGCAAGGTCGTCGGCGATTGCCCGGCCTATTCTTTTAGCAGCCCCTGTTATAAGGGCCGAGCGAAGTCTTTTGTGGTTCAAGATCGTGCCTTCTGATCCCGCGAGTCTGTCTGCAAACTATATAGGGGCCGACGGAGATTATATAAATAGGCCGTTGCGGTTGCGTCGGGGAGGGGGATATTCTATGTATTATTTAAGAATGCGATTTCTTAAAATAAGTATTTTAAGTTTAACACTTCAGTAGGGTTAATGAAATGTATGTTGCGCTAAAGCAACATCGAATTTCAGCCATGCGGCAGCCACAATGATATCACAATTTGGCTCTTTCAAATCCGCATTTGAGTTCCAATTTCAGTCTCGATCCGGAAGGGACATCTGGCAATATCCCGCCAATGCTTCACTGATAGACAGATGACAAGCGGCGCGGGACTGAAAGGAGATTAAGTATGCGTGTACTCATTGCTGGCCTCATGGCCTCCGTTTTTGCAATTGCGGGCGTCTCGGCAGCTCAGGCGGCCGATGCCGTGGACCAGATTCCGGAAGCACCGGTCGCCCAGGACGCACCAGTCAAGCCGGCAGGCAACTGGGAAGGCTTCTACCTCGGCGGCGCCGGCACCTACAACATGGGTGACTTCGGTTCCGACCGCCACACCTACGGTTTCGGCGGCCAGGTCTTCACCGGCTACAACTGGCAGCAGGGCCAGATCGTTTACGGTGTTGAATCCGATCTCGGCTACAGCGGCGACGACGTCTCCTCAGGCGGCGTTAAGAACAAGTATGGTTGGAACGGCTCCGTCCGTGGCCGCGTCGGCTATGACATGAACCCCTTCCTGCTCTACGGCACGGCCGGTCTTGCCATCGGCGACGTCAAGGTTTCCGACGACACCTCGGACGAAAGCAAGACGAACTTCGGCTATACGGTCGGCGCCGGCGTCGAAGCCTTCGTGACCAACAACATCACGACGCGCCTCGAATATCGCTACACCGACTACCAGAGCAAGGATTACGACCTCGACTCCGGCAGCTTCTCGCGCGGTTACGACGAGAACAGCGTCAAGCTCGGTATCGGCGTCAAGTTCTAAGCGGGTTGAATATCCTGACATGGAAAAGCCGGGCACGTCGCCCGGCTTTTTGCTGTCCGCTCGTTGCTCCAGACGCTGAGCCCGCTCAACCCTCAGACTTGAGCTCGCTATGGGCAGGGAATTTCTTGTCGAACTGCCGCTGCCAGTCGATCAGCGGCGCATGATCGGCTTCCCACTGGTCCTTGAAGCGCAGCTCGAGATAATCGAGCGTCGCGGCCAGCGCGAAATGTCCGCCATTGAGCTTCTTGCCTGTTTTCGGCGGATTGGCGCTGAGATGAGCGAGCCCGCTCGTCGCCTTCTTCCACTGCCGGTCTATCCACGGCTGATGAACCTTTTCCTCGTCGCGGAAGCGCCGCTCGTAGACGATCGCCAGCAGGCAGTCGCAGATGCCGTCGCAGAGCGCCTCGAGGATTTCCGCATCCGTGCGCTTGCCGTTCTTCGAAGGGTAGAGCCCGCCCTTCGTCAGCCGGTCGAAATAATGCATGATCGCCACGCTGTCGTATATCGAGATCCCGTCATCGGTCAGAAGCGTCGGGATCTTGCCGAGCGGATTGTTGTCCACCAGGATCGCCGGTCCGGTATTGGTGTCGACCCGGATGGCGTTTACCTCCAGGCCCAGAAAATGCGCGGCCATCCGTACCTTGTTGGAATAGGGCGAGGCGGGCGAACAAAGGAGCTTCATGGGACACCTGATGAGATTGTGGAACTGCGGCGCGGACTATTCCCGAAGCGGGTTGCCCGGTCAATCGTCCTTGACCGCCTTGTTCTCGCCGCGCAGCCAGAAGGCGCGGTGCGAGGCAAAACGGTCTTGCGCCAGATGGTCCTTCAATGCGGGCAGCAATTGGTGCAACTCATCCTTCAGCGTGAAGGGCGGGTTGACGATGACGAGGCCTGAGCCCGTCAGTCCCGTAATGCCGCGGTCGCTGCGGACGGCAAGTTCGGCGCAGAGCATTTTCGGGATGTCGAGCGCCTGCAGGGTCTCGTGGAATTCCTTGATCGGCGCGCCCTTCTTCAGCGGATACCACAGGCAATAGGTGCCGCCGGGAAAGCGCCGATAGGCCTTTTCCAGCCCTTCGGCCAGCCGCTGATATTCGTCCTCTTCCTCGAAGGGCGGATCGACGAGGACGATGCCGCGCTTCTCCTTCGGCGGCAGATGCGCGCCGAGCGCCAGCCAGCCGTCAAGCTCGGTGATGCGGGCATGGTGATCGCCCTCGAACAGCCGGTGCAGCCTGACATAGTCCTCGGGATGCAGTTCCATCGCCGACAGCCGGTCCTGCGGCCGGAACAGCATGCGCGCAAGTTTCGGCGAGCCGGGATAGAAACGGATGCCGCCCTCAGGATTGAGTTCACGGATCGCCGAGAGGTAGGGCTCCAGCAGTTCGGAAACCTGAGGGCCGAGGTCTGCCTCCATCAGCTTGCCGATGCCATCGAGCCATTCGCCGGTTTTCTGCGCTTCTTCCAAGGAGAGGTCGTAGAGCCCGATGCCAGCATGCGTGTCGAGCACGCGGAACCCGCCATCCTTTTTCTGCATGTAACGGATCAGCCGCGTCAGCACGACATGTTTCAGCACATCGGCAAAGTTGCCCGCGTGATAGATGTGGCGGTAGTTCATTTTCGCTGATGTCCGTATGAATTCGCGTCATGGGAAATTTTTGTGGCTTTTGGCCGTGCAAGCCTTGGAATATACAAATGCCATGAACATTGCGACCCCCATCCAAGCCAAATCAGAAAAGCCGGACAACAGGGTGGGCCACACGGCCTGTCCGCATGACTGTCCCTCCACCTGCGCGCTGGAGGTCGAGATATCGGAGGATGGCCGCATCGGCCGTGTGCGCGGCGCGGGCGACCATTCCTACACGTCGGGCGTCATCTGCGCCAAGGTCGCCCGTTATGCCGAGCGGCTCTACCATCCCGACCGCCTGATGCATCCGCTACGCCGCGCCGGCGCCAAGGGGGCAGGGCAGTGGCAGCAGATTTCCTGGGACGATGCGCTGGATGAGATCGCCGAAGCCTTTGTGAAGTCCGAGGCAAGGGACGGCAGCGAGGCGATCTGGCCCTATTTCTACGCCGGCACCATGGGCTGGGTGCAGCGCGATTCCATCGATCGCTTGCGTCATGCCAAGCGCTACTCCGGCTTCTTCTCCTCGATCTGCACCAACCCCGCCTGGACCGGCTTCACCATGGCGACCGGCACGCTGCGCGGTCCCGATCCGCGCGAGATGGGCCGCACCGATTGCGTCGTCATCTGGGGCACCAACGCGGTGTCGACCCAGGTCAATGTGATGACCCACGCCATCAGGTCGCGCAAGGAGCGCGGCGCGAAGATCGTCGTCATAGATATTTACGACAATCCGACGATGAAGCAGGCCGACATGGCGCTGATCGTCAGGCCGGGTACCGACGCCGCACTCGCTTGCGCCGTCATGCACATCGCCTTCCGCGACGGTTACGCCGACCGCGCGTACATGGCGAGATACGCCGATGATCCCGAGGGTCTCGAAGCGCATCTGAAAACGAAGACGCCGCAATGGGCCGCTGCCATCACCGGCCTTTCGGTCGAGGAGATCGAAGCCTTCGCCAGCCTCGTCGGCACGTCGAAGAAGACCTTCTTCCGCCTGGGTTACGGCTTCACCCGCCAGCGCAACGGCGCGGTCGCCATGCATGCGGCCGCCTCGATCGCCACCGTTCTCGGCTCCTGGCAATATGAGGGCGGCGGCGCCTTCCATTCGAACAGCGATATCTTCCGCATGAACGGCGCGGAACTGACCGGCCGGTCGATGAAGGATGCCGATATCCGCATGCTTGACCAGTCGCAGATCGGCCGCGTGCTGACCGGCGATGCCGTGGCGCTGCGCCACCGCGGTCCGGTGACGGCTATGCTGATCCAGAACACCAATCCCGCAAACATCGCCCCCGAGCAGCGCCTCGTCAGACGCGGCTTTGCCCGCAACGACCTCTTCGTCGCCGTGCATGAGCAGTTCATGACCGAAACGGCCGAGATCGCCGATATCGTCATCCCGGCAACGATGTTCGTCGAACATGACGACATCTACCGCGCCGGCGGCCAGAACCATATCCTGCTGGGGCCGAAGCTGGTCGAACCGCCGCCGACCGTGCGCACCAATCTCTTCGTCATCGAGGAACTTGCCAAACGCCTCGGCGTCGCCGATCGCCCCGGCTTCGGCTTCACCGCCCGAGAGATGGTCGACCGCATCCTCGAATCGAGCGGCCTGCCGGGCTACGACCATTTCCTCGAACATAAATGGTTCGATCGCCAGCCTGCTTTCGAGGAAGCGCATTACCTAAACGGCTTTGCCCATCCGGATGGCAAGTTCCATTTCCGCCCGGACTGGATCAATCAGCCGGCGCCGAATAAGCCGCCAGCGGCGATCGGCGCGCTTGGGCCGCACGCCGCGCTTCCGGCCTTCCCCGATCAGGTCGATGTCATCGAAGTCGCCGATTCCGAGCATCCCTTCCGGCTCGCCACGTCGCCGGCGCGCAACTTCCTGAATTCGAGCTTTTCCGAGACCAAGACCTCCCGCCAGAAGGAAGGCCGCCCCGAGGTGATGATCAATCCGGCCGACGCCGAAGCCAACGGAATCGTCCATGGCGATCTTGTCCGAATCGGCAACAGCCGCGGCGATCTGCGCATCCACGCCCGTATCACTACCGAAGTGAAGTCAGGCGTGCTGATTGCCGAGGGCCTCTGGCCGAACAAGGCGCATGTTGACGGCGAGGGCATCAACGTCTTGACCGGCGCCGACCCTGTCGCGCCTTATGGCGGGGCGGCCGTCCATGACAACAAGGTCTGGCTTCGCAGGGACGCAGCATGATGCAGCCGAAATCACGCGTGAAGATCGTCAGCGAAGAAACACTGTCGAATGGGTGGACGCGGCTGAGCAGCTACCTCCTCGACTATATCGACCGCAAGGGCGCAACCCAACGGTTGAAGCGGGAGGTCTACCACCGCACGCCGGCCGCCTGCATCCTGCTTTATGATCCCAAGCGCGACCTCGTCGTTCTCGTCCGCCAATTCCGCCTCGCCGTTCATCTCAACGGCGATGCCGCCTGGATAATCGAGGTGCCGGCCGGCCTTCTCGACGATGACCATCCCGAAGCGGCGATCCGTCGCGAGGCGATGGAGGAGACCGGCTATCGCCTGCGCGATGCGCGCTTCCTGTTCAGATCCTATACATCGCCGGGTGCCGTCACCGAGGTCGTGCATTTCTTCGCAGCCCTCGTCGACATCGCCGACCGCGTGGCCGAAGGCGGTGGCCTGGACGAGGAACACGAGGATATCGAAGTCCTTGAGATCCCGCTCGACGAGGCGGCAGCGATGATCGAAACCGGCGAGATCTTCGACGTCAAAACGATCGTGCTCCTGCAATGGGCCATGTTGAATAGGGCAAGGCTGACGGCCTGAATCTGCGGGGCGACCGCATCGGATCATTTCCAAAGCGCAAGTTTCCGCTTTAAGGTGATACGGCGCAAAATTTCATACGACTGTCACGAAGCGGTTCTATCCGCTGCGGTCTGTCAATCATCGAATGCGGTCAGGAGAAAGCCCATGTGGCTCAGCAATTTCACCCTCGTTCTCCCAAACGAGGTGGTGAGTGAAGGTTCCGTGCGTGTTGAGGGTGGCGCCATCGCCGAGATCAGGCCGGAGCCGGTCGCCGGCGCTGCCATCGATGGCGGCGGGCGGCTGCTGATGCCGGGATTCGTCGATCTCCACGGCGACATGATCGAGCGCGAGATCGCCCCACGGCCGAACGCGACGATGCCGATCGATTTCGGTATCCACGAACTCGACAAGAAGCTTGCCGCCGCCGGTGTCACCACGGCGTTTGCCGCCGTCTCCTTTGCGACCGAAAGCGTCTACGGCCACGTCCGTTCGCTGGAGACGACATCAGCGGTGATCGAGGGCATCAATCGCCTGCGCGACGATCTGCTGATCGACCACCGCGTCCACGCCCGCTACGAAATCACCAATGTTGGTGCAGCTCCTGCGCTCGAGCGCCTGCTGAATGCCGATCAGATCGACATGGTCTCGCTCACCGACCACACGCCGGGCCAGGGACAGTACAACAACCTGCAGAGCTACATCCTCAGCATTTCCGAGCGCCGCGCCATCTCCGAGGAAATGGCGGCGGAGATCGTTGCCAAGCGCATCGCCATGCGCAGCAATCCAGACATCGAGGCCAAGCTGAAGGAGATTGTCGCGCTGTCGCTGAAGCACAAGCTGTCGCTTGCCTCGCATGACGATGACAGCGCCGAAAAAGTCGCCGAGATGCACGATCTCGGCGTCACCATCAGCGAGTTTCCGGTCACTGCACCTGCGGCGGAGGAGGCGCGCCGTCGCGGCCTCTGGACGTTGATGGGCGCGCCGAACGCGCTGCGCGGCCAGTCGATGTCGGGCAATCTCAGCGCGCTCGATGCTGCAAGGGCCGGATTGCTGAGCATCATCGCCGCCGATTATCATCCGGCTGCCTTCGTGCCCGGCATCTTCAAGCTTGCCGACATGGTGGAAGGCGGCCTGCCGGCAGGCGTCGCCATGGCGACCGGCAATGCGGCCCGTTCCGCCGGTCTGTCGGATCGTGGCGAGATCGCCATCGGCCAACGCGCCGATCTGGTCGTGGTCGAGCCGGGTGATATCAATCGCATCCGCGCCACCTTCCGCGCCGGCCGCTTCGTCTACAGCGACGGCACGCTGCATCCGTTGCGGGCGCTGGCGGCTTAAGCGCGGTCGCCGATCAGCGAAATAAGCTGGGTCTTGGGTGCGGCGGTCGAAGCCTCCGCGCCGACGGCCTTGCCGCCTTCCATCGTCACACGGCCTTCGGCAAAGAGCCGCAGCGCTTGTGGATAGATCTGGTGTTCGATGGTGAGCACACGCGCGGCAAGGCTTTCGGCCGTGTCGCCGGAAAGAACCGGCACGGCCGCCTGGCCGATCACCGGCCCCTCATCCATGCCTTCGGTGACGAAATGCACCGTGCAGCCGGCGATCCGCATGCCGGCGTCGATGGCCCGCTGATGCGTATGCAGGCCGGGAAACAGCGGCAGCAGGGAAGGGTGGATGTTGAGCATCCGGCCTTCGTAACGCTGGATGAATGTCGCCGTCAGCAGCCGCATGTAGCCTGCCAGGCAAAGAATATCGGGTTTAAGCTCGTCGAGCGCCGAAAAGATCGCCGCCTCATGCGCATCCTTGCTGGCGTAGTCCTTGCGGGGAAAAGCGAAGGTGGCGATGCCTTCGGCGGCGGCCTTGGCAAGCCCGCCGGCATCCGCCTTGTCGGAGATCACCCCGACGATCTCGGCCGGATAGTCGGCTGCCTTTGCCGCCGCAACCAGCGCCATCATGTTGGAGCCGCTGCCTGATATGAAGACGACGGCGCGTTTGCGCGGCGAGCTCATATGGCAAGCGTGCCCTTGTAGACCGTGCCGGCAGCGCCTTCTTCGCGGGCGATCATGCGGCCGAGCGTGATAACTGTCTCGCCCTCGGCTTCGAGTGCGGCGGAAACCGTCGCGACATTCTCGCCGGCAACGACGGCGATCATGCCGACGCCGCAGTTGAAGGTGCGCAGCATTTCCTTGGCTTCGACGCCGCCCGTCTTGGCGAGCCACGAAAACACCGGCGGCACCTTGACGGCGGCAAGATCGATCTCGGCCGCCAGATGCTTCGGCAGCACGCGCGGAATATTTTCCGGGAAGCCGCCGCCGGTGATGTGCGCCAGCGCCTTGATGGCGCCGGTCTCGCGGATCGCCTTCAGAAGCGGCTTCACATAGATGCGTGTCGGCTCGAGCAGGGCTTCGCCAAGCTTCTTGCCCTCGGCGAACGGCGCCGGTGCATCCCAATCGAGGCCGGACAATTCGACGATCTTGCGCACCAGCGAGAAGCCATTGGAATGGACGCCGGAGGAGGCAAGGCCGAGGATCACGTCACCCTCGGCAATATCGCCGGATGGCAGGAGCTTGCCGCGTTCGGCCGCACCGACTGCAAAGCCGGCGAGATCGTAGTCGCCGGAGGAATACATGCCGGGCATCTCGGCCGTCTCGCCGCCGATCAACGCGCAGCCGGCCTCGCGGCAACCGGCGGCAATGCCGCCGACGATGGCCGCGCCCTGGTCGGGGTCGAGCTTGCCGGTCGCGAAATAATCGAGGAAGAACAGCGGCTCGGCGCCCTGTACCACAAGATCGTTGACGCACATGGCGACGAGGTCGATGCCGACGGTGTCGTGATAGTCGGCATCGATCGCGATCTTCAGCTTGGTGCCGACGCCGTCATTGGCGGCGACCAGAACCGGATCGGTAAAGCCTGCCGCCTTGAGGTCGAAAAGCCCGCCGAAGCCGCCGATCTCGCCGTCGGCGCCGGGACGGCGGGTCGAGCGCACCGCCGGCTTGATCTTCTCGACGAGCAGGTTGCCGGCATCGATGTCGACGCCCGCATCGCTATATGTCAGGCCGTTTTTCCCAGACTGGCTCATGCTGGTCTCCGATGGCTATTTCAGGCGGCAAACGTGCCGCGTCATCTGCCGGTCGCAATTGCATGACAGGGGCTTTTATGCAAGCGCTGCATGGCAAAAGCCCCCAATTTCCCGCGTCTTCTTCCGGCCTTTCCGGGATTCGGCGCGACAGGGTTGACCATCTTTGCGCCTGCATCCTATGTGCTGAATGGCCGCTTCGGATCGCATGCGGCGTTCGGCGGCGGCGAGCGATCAGCGGGGAAGGCAATGCCACAGCAAGTCAGTGGGAACATTCTCAAGCGTCAGATCTTCTTCTGGCTGGCGGCGCTCGTCTTTTTCATCGCCTTTCTCTATGTCTTCAGCTCGATCCTGCTGCCCTTCATCGCCGGCATGGCGATCGCCTATTTCCTCGATCCGGTGGCCGACCGGCTGGAGCGGCTGGGTCTAAGCCGCATGATGGCGACCATCGGCATTCTCGTTGCCTTCGTCATCGTCTTCGCGCTGGCGCTGATGATCCTCATTCCGGTGCTGATCAGCCAGTTCAACGATTTCGCTCAACGTCTGCCGGGTTATATCAGCCAATTACAGCAGTTTATCGCGCAGGCGCAGAATTCGCTGCTGCCGGACTGGGTCGAGAACCAGATGGGCACGATCAAGGACAATCTCTCGGGCATCCTGTCGGAGGGCATGGGCTTCCTCACCGGGCTCTTTGCGCAGATCTGGAATTCCGGCAAAGCGATCGTCGACGTCATATCGCTGCTCGTCGTCACCCCCGTCGTCGCCTTCTACATCCTGCTCGATTGGGACCGCATGGTCGCCAAGGTCGACCAATGGATCCCGCGCGATTATGTCAGCGATGTTCGCCAGATCGCCAAGGAGATCGACCAGGCGATTGCCGGCTTCATCCGCGGCCAGGGCTCGCTCTGCCTCATCCTCGGCATCTATTATGCCGTCGGCCTTTCTCTCGTCGGGCTGAATTTCGGCCTGCTGATCGGCCTCTTCGCCGGCATGATCAGCTTCATTCCCTATGTCGGCTCGATGGTTGGCCTCGTGCTGGCGGTCGGCGTCGCGCTTGTGCAGTTCTGGCCCGATTATCCGTGGATCGGCCTGGTGCTCGTTGTCTTCTTCAGCGGTCAGTTCCTGGAAGGCAACATTCTGCAGCCGAAGCTCGTCGGCTCCAGTGTCGGCCTGCATCCGGTCTGGCTGATGTTTGCGCTCTTTGCCTTCGGCGCGCTCTTCGGTTTCGTCGGGCTTCTGGTTGCCGTGCCGGCGGCGGCGGCCGTCGGCGTCCTTGTTCGTTTCGCGCTTTCACGCTACCTTCAGAGTGATCTTTATTTTGGCGGGTCGCCCAGTGGCCGCGCCCGGAAGACGAAATCAGTTCCCAATGAATGACGTGAAAAACGCTGATCCGAAGCGCAAGGCCGGAGAGCAGCTGCCGCTGGTCTTTTCGCACGATGCCGCAAGCGGGCGCGACGACCTCCTGATCTCGGAGCGTCTTGCCGCCGCCGTTTCGATCGTCGATGCCTGGCCGGCATGGCCATCGCCGGTCGTCGTGCTCGCCGGCCCCGTCGGTTCGGGAAAATCGCATCTCGCCCGCATCTGGCGGGAATTGAGCGGCGCCGTCGATATCCATCCCGAGCTTGGCTCGGACGCCGCGGTTGCCGCCGCTGCCGGCCCGGTGCTGTTCGAGGACGCCGACCGCCTCGGATTCGACGACAATGCGCTCTTCCACGTCATCAACAGCGTCCGCGAAAACGGTACCAGCCTGTTGATGACCAGCCGTCTCTGGCCGATGTCGTGGCCGGTTTTGCTGCCCGATCTGCGCTCGCGCCTGAAAGCGGCAACCGTCGTCGAGATCGGCGAACCCGATGAGGCGCTGTTGTCGCAGGTGATCGTCAAGCTCTTTGCCGACCGGCAGCTTTATATAGATGACAAACTCGTGCTCTATATCGTTGTCAGGATGGAGCGGTCGCTAAACGCGGCCCAGACAATCGTCGAAAGGCTTGATCGGCTGGCCCTGTCGCGGGGCACGAAAATCACCCGGTCTCTTGCTGCCGAAGTATTGAATGAATTGGGAAATTCGGAACCGGCCGATTGACTGTCACAGTTCCGTCGTCAAACTGATATAATTGCCTTTGGCGATTGAAAACGGGGTAAGCGGACCATGGATAGTGCAGTCGCAGAACATCAGGAACTCACTCCGGAAATCAACGACAACACCCCCCCGCTGGAAGAGCTGCTCAAGAGCCCCGAGCGCTTCATCAACCGAGAATTCTCCTGGCTGCAGTTCAACCGCCGTGTCCTGGAAGAAACTTTGAATACCGAGCATCCGTTGCTCGAGCGTGTCCGCTTCCTGTCGATCTCGGCCGCCAACCTCGATGAATTCTTCATGGTGCGTGTCGCCGGCCTCGAGGGCCAGGTACGCCAGAATATCGCCATCCGCAGCCCGGACGGCAAGACGCCGGCCGAGCAGCTCGACTCGATCCTGCAGGAGATCGACCATCTGCAGATGGAGCAGCAGGCCTCGCTCGCCGTGCTGCAGCAATATCTCGCCAAGGAAGACATCCTGATCGTGCGCCCCGGCGCCCTGAGCGAGGGCGACCGCCAGTGGCTGGCCGCCGAATTCGAACAGGCGATCTTCCCGGTGCTGACGCCGCTGTCGATCGATCCCGCCCATCCGTTCCCGTTCATTCCGAATCTCGGCTTTTCGATCGGTCTGCAGCTCGTCAGCAAGAACGGCCGCGAGCCGATGACGGCGCTGCTGCGCCTGCCGGTGGCGCTCGACCGCTTCGTCCGCCTGCCGGATGATGGAAACACAATCCGCTACATCACGCTGGAAGATGTCGCCAACATCTTCATCCATCGGCTCTACCCGGGTTACGAGGTGCAGGGCTCCGGTACGTTCCGAGTCATCCGCGACAGCGATATCGAAGTCGAGGAAGAGGCCGAGGATCTCGTCCGCTTCTTCGAAACGGCGCTGAAACGCCGCCGCCGCGGTAAGGTCATCCGCATCGAGACCGACTCGGAAATGCCGGCCTCGCTGCGTCAGTTCGTCGTTCAGGCGCTCAATATCCCTGATAATCGCGTCGCCGTTCTGCCTGGTCTTCTGGCGCTGAACACCCTGTCTGAGATCACTAAGGCGCCCCGCGACGATCTGCGCTTTCCCTCCTACAATGCGCGATTTCCCGAGCGCGTCCGCGAACATGCCGGCGACTGCTTCGCCGCCATCCGCGAAAAGGACATGGTCGTCCATCACCCCTACGAATCCTTCGACGTGGTGGTCCAGTTTCTTCTCCAGGCTGCGCGCGATCCTGACGTCCTGGCGATAAAGCAGACGCTTTACCGCACCTCCAACGACAGCCCGATCGTTCGCGCGCTGATCGATGCCGCCGAAGCCGGCAAGTCGGTGACGGCGCTGGTCGAGCTCAAGGCCCGCTTCGACGAAGAGGCGAACATCCGCTGGGCGCGCGACCTCGAGCGTGCCGGCGTCCAGGTCGTCTTCGGCTTCATCGAGCTCAAGACCCACGCCAAGATGTCGCTGGTCGTCCGTCGCGAGGATGGCAAACTGCGTACCTATTGCCATCTCGGCACCGGCAACTATCACCCGATCACCGCGAAGATCTATACCGATCTCTCCTACTTCACCTGCAATCCCGTCATCGCCCACGACATGGCGAACATCTTCAACTTCATCACCGGCTACGGCGAGCCGGAAGAGGGCATGCAGCTCGCCATCTCGCCCTATACGATGCGCTCGCGCATCCTGCGTCACATCGAGGAAGAGGTCCAGCACGCCAGGAACGGTGCACCGGCGGCGATCTGGATGAAGATGAATTCGCTTGTCGATCCCGACATCATCGACGCGCTCTATCGCGCCAGCCATGCCGGCGTCGAGATCGATCTCGTCGTGCGCGGCATCTGCTGCCTGCGTCCGCAGGTGCCTGGCCTTTCGGAAAAGATCCGCGTCAAGTCGATCGTCGGCCGCTTCCTCGAACACAGCCGCATCTTCTGCTTCGGCAACGGCCACGGCCTGCCGTCCGACAAGGCGCTGGTTTACATCGGCTCGGCCGACATGATGCCGAGAAACCTTGATCGCCGCGTCGAAACCATGGTTCCGCTGACGAATCCCACCGTTCACGAGCAGGTCTTGTCACAGATTATGCTTGGCAACGTGATTGACAATCAACAAAGCTACGAGATATTGCCCGACGGTACGTCGCGTCGCATGGAAGTGCGCAGGGGCGAAGAACCGTTCAACGCGCAGCAGTATTTCATGACCAATCCGAGCCTGTCCGGCCGTGGTGAAGCTCTGAAGTCCAGTGCGCCGAAGCTGATCGCCGGCCTGCTCGAAGGCCGCAACAACAAGTAATACTGGACCTAAATGGTTGAATCTGAAGCCCAGGGGCGCCTTCCGGGGATCGCCCCGGTCTCCGTCGTCGATATTGGATCGAATTCCATTCGTCTTGTCGTCTACGAAGGCATGTCCCGTTCGCCGACCGTCCTCTTCAACGAAAAGGTCCTCTGCGGCCTCGGCAAGGGCGTCGCCCTTACCGGCAAGATGGATGAAGACAGCGTCGCGCGGGCTTTGGCGGCGCTGCACCGTTTCAAGGCTCTGTCCGACCAGGCGCGCGCTGCCACCATGTATGTGCTGGCGACGGCGGCCGCGCGCGAGGCGAGCAACGGTCCTGATTTCATCCATCAGGCAGAAACCATCCTTAACCGCAAGGTTCGCGTGCTCTCGGGCGAGGAAGAGGCAAAATTCGCCTCGCTCGGCATCATCAGCGGTTTCTACAATCCTGATGGCATTGCCGGCGACCTCGGTGGCGGCTCGCTGGAACTGATCGATATCAAGGGCAAGGAGTTCGGCAAGGGCATCACGCTGCCGCTCGGCGGCCTGCGCCTGTCGGAATATGCCGGCGGCTCGCTTTCCAAGGCCCAGACCTTTGCCCGAAAGCAGCTGAAGACGGCAAAGCTGCTGTCGAAAGGCGAGGGGCGCACCTTCTACGCCGTCGGCGGCACCTGGAGAAACATTGCCAAGCTGCACATGGAAATCACCCATTATCCGCTGCATATGATGCAGGGCTATGAGGTGTCGCTCGAAGCGATGATGCTGTTCCTCGAACAGGTGACCGCGCGCGATTCCAGGGAGCCGGCGCTGCAGGCCGTTTCCAAGCACCGCCGTTCGCTGCTGCCCTTCGGCGCTATCGCCATGAAGGAAGTCCTGAGCGCGATGAAGCCGTCGGTGATTTCCTTCTCGGCGCAGGGTGTGCGCGAGGGATATCTCTATTCGCTGCTGTCGGAGTCCGAGCGCCGCCTGGATCCGCTGCTTGCCGCCGCCGGCGAACTGGCGATCCTGCGTGCCCGTTCGCCGGAGCATGCCCGCGAGCTGGCGGAATGGACCGGCCGCATGATGCCCCTCTTCGGCATCCAGGAAACCCAAGAGGAAAGCCGCTACCGTCAGGCGGCCTGTCTGCTGGCCGATATCAGCTGGCGCGCCCATCCGGACTATCGCGGCCTGCAGGCGCTGAACGTCATCGCCCACTCTTCCTTCGTCGGCATCAGTCACCCCGGCCGCGCCTTCATCGCGCTCTCCAACTATTACCGTTTCGAAGGCCTGCATGACGACGGCGCCACCGGTCCGCTGGCGCAGATTGCCACGCCCCAGCTCATCGAGCGCGCCAAGCTGCTCGGCGGCATGCTGCGCGTCGTCTACCTCTTCTCGGCCTCGATGCCCGGCATCGTCAAGAACCTGACCTTCCGCAAGTCGTCGAGCCCGGACATCGACCTCGAATTTGTCGTGCCGCCCGAGTATCGCGACTTCGCCGGCGAACGCCTGGACGGCCGCCTGCAGCAGTTGTCGAGGCTGACGAACAAGCGGTTGGCGTTTCGGTTCGAGTAGGTCTGATTTACAACCACACTTGTGCCGAGGAGGCCCCCCTCTGGCCTGCCGGCCATCTCCCCCACAGGTGGGGAGATTACAAGTGGCATGACCTTCCCGCATCTTGAACGTCAAGCCGAGTTGAATCGCTGATTGTTTGGGGAAGCCCCTGCGCCCAGCCAATCTCCCCACCTGTGGGGGAGATGCCCGGCAGGGCAGAGGGGCACACACGGCACAGCGTCAACGAAAAAGGCGCCGCCTTCGCGCCGCCCTCTGCATTTTCAACCCGAGAATTCCGAACTTACTTGGCGTTCAAAAACTCGCCAACTTCAAGCAGGCTGAACTCGTTATTGTCGGCCTTGTCGACGGCGCGGCCGGCCGAGAAGGGCAGGTTGTTGTCATTGCCGATGATGATGTGCGTGGTGTCGACGCGGTCGACGTTTTCGATCGTCACGAACGGCATGTCGTAGACGCCGTCCTTGCTGCCGGCCTTCTTCTTGTTGTCGGGGTCCTGGATGTTCAGCAGGTCGATATAGCCGATCTTGCGGACCGCCTTGCCGACATTGGCGTCGTTGAACTCGATCTTGTAGACGCGCTTCAGCACGGCCGGTGCTTCGAAGCAATCCGGCTTCGGCTGCTTCGGGTCAGCGCAGGCCTTGTCCGTCGTGCCGGCGCCGTTGTCGCGCTCGATGACGAGAGCAGTCGTGTCGTCGAGCATGTTGAAGTCGCCGATCGACACGCCCTTGTCCTCGAACGGATAGAGCCAGCTGCGGCCGGTCCACTTCTTGGAAGCGACATCGAATTCGATGACGCGGATGGCGGTGTGGCCATCGATGGTTTCCACAGTGCCGTCATCCTTGTAGATGGCGCCTTCGAGCAGGCCGTAGAGCTTGGCGCCGTCCTTCGACATGGCGAGGCCTTCGAAGCCGCCGGAGCGCTTCAGATTGAAGACCGGCATCTTCGCAGCCGGGTTGGCCGGAACCGAGAGAAGCGGATTGTCGGGCGAAAGCACCGGCTTGCCGTCGAGCGTCGTCGGGATGACGTCGGTGAGGCGGCCTGACGTGTCGAACTTCAGGATGTAGGGACCGAATTCGTCGCCGATCCAGAAGCCGTCGGCAACCGGCTGGATCGATTCGATATCGAAGTCGGCGCCGGTGAGATAACGCGTGTCAGTGCCTTCAAGCACGATCGGGAACGGGGCGATCTTGTTGGGGTCGGAGAGGAAGAGGTTCTTGACGACTTCAGCCTTGTTGCCGGCCCAGTCGAACTTCATCTGGTGCAGGAAGAGCATGGAGTCCGACGAGTTGGACTTCGAGCCGAAACCGTTGTCGGAGAGCGTCCAGAAGGTGCCGTCGGTCATCGTCTTGACGCCGGAGAAGCCCTGGATCGGCTGGCCGTCGAAAGGAAGCTTCAGGTCGGTGACGCGGGCGCCGTCCTTACCGGGGACGGTGCCGAGCGCTTCGGTACGCTTGCGGTCCGGCGTTGTAAACTTGCCGGAATGCTTGAGGAATTCGGGGGCATCGGCAGGCGCCGGAACCATGGTGTTGGCAGGCAGGATCGCCTGGCCGGCGAGCTTGGCCGGGAACTGCTGCTGGTCGGCCGAAGCGGAGCCCGCGACCAGGATCAAAAGCGATACGGAAGCAAAAAGGACGTTCTTCATAATATCCCCGTGGAACGGATTGCAAAGGCCTTCCGCTTAGCAGGGCTTCCGTGTCAGCGAATTGACGGTTGGGTGAAGCTTTGGTGACGTACTTACAGCGCCGCGGGTCTTTCTCAGACGCGCAAAGGACGCTGTAACGCTTTGAATTTACGCATCAGCCGTGCAGAATGACCGCCGGCGTGTTCAGCACGGTGACCGCGCGCGAGGAAAGCGCCATGACGCCGAGCGCCTGGCCGCGCCCCTTCACGGCATGGGTGCCGAGATCCTCGCAGGATATGTCATCGGGAAATTTCATGCGCCGGGCAAGCTCGCTGGAGATCAGAATCGATCGGTTCAGACTGCGGCAGAGCGTCTCCAGCCGGGCGGTGGTGTTCACCGTATCGCCGAAATAGCTGATCTTGTGATGGTCGACGCCGATTTCGGCGGTGATGATCTCGCCGCCGTGAAGGGCGGCGCGGAGCTTCGGCACCTGCCCGTAATTTTTCCGCCAGCCGGCGGCATTGGCTTCGATATCGGCAAGGATATCGAAGATGCAGCGCACGCAGCGCGCATTCTTGACGCCGCGGGCAAGCGGCCAGGTGATGATCGCTGCATCGCCGACATAGTCGTTGATCATGCCCTTGTGGCGCCTGACGGGCTCGGCGAAGGTCGCAAACAGCGAGCTCAGCAGCTGTTGCGCCCTGAGGTCGCCGTGCTTTTCGGCAAAAGCCGTCGAATCGACGAGGTCGATGAAGAGGAAGACGCGCTCTTCCCGGACCGGATTGCGGTAGCGGCTGATGAGCATGCTGAGGAAAACTTCACGACCAAGCAGTTCTCGCACGCGCAAGACGAAGATCAGCATCGTGCAGACTGCCAACGCATAGACGAAGACTTCGAACGGCATGATGACGAGGTCGAGGAGCGACACCGGCTTCACCATGCCGAGCGACCAGAGCAGCAGGCCGGCGCAGGCAAAGCCGATGCTCATCAGGATTTCGTAGATCAGCAGCTCGGTGATGATGAAGGCGAAGGTCGGCAGCTTCTGGATGCGCCGGTAGAGTGCTCGAAACAGCACCTTGCGCTCGAAGGCGAGGATCGGCATGCCGATGAAGAGCGCGAAGATCGCCCCGACTACCGGCGTCTGATTGGAGTAAAACATCAGATCATAGATGACGCCGCTGGCCGCAAGGACGATCGTGATCAGGATCCAATTCTGTGTCGGAGATATTTCCCGCATGCCGCCTCTGCGCCGTGATGTTTGTTCCCGCCATTGTTTCAGGCCGGAAAAAACCGTCAAGCGAATTCGAAATTACAGCGCTGTAGCACTTTGAATGGCTGCATAATCTATTCTCAAATCGATGCCGATTTAAGGCGTGATGCAGCCGCCTCAGAGGCTGACGGTTTCGACCTTCCGGTCGACGAAGCGCAGAGCGATCGCGCCCTGGATCAGTTGCAGTGCCGGCTCGCCGAAAAGATCGCGCCGCCAGCCGTGCAGGGCAGCGACTTCGGCCTTCTCGCCCTCGGCGGCGATCTTGTCGAGATCTTCGCTGTTGGCGATCACCTTCGGCGCCACGCCGTGTTTCTCCGAAATCAGCTTCAGCAGAACCTTCAACAATTCGACGGCAGCAGCGGCCCCTTCGGGCGCCTGCGCCTGGCGTGGTGCATGCGGCATATCGGCCTTCGGTAGAGCAAGCGCGGTGTTGACGGCCTCGATGACCGCGGCGCCGGAGGTTGAGCGCTCCCAACCCTTCGGAATGGTGCGCAGACGGCCGAGCGCCTCGGTATCCTTGGGCTGTTGCTGGGCGATCTCGTAGATCGCATCATCCTTCAGCACCCGCGAACGCGGCACGTTGCGGGCGCGCGCCTCGCGTTCGCGCCAGGCGGCGACATATTTCAGGATCGCCAGCTCCTGCGGTTTGCGCAGGCGCATCTTCAGCCGCTGCCAGGCATCGTCTGGATGCATGTCGTAGGTTTCGCGCGACTCGAGAATGTCCATTTCCTCGGAGAGCCAGGAGGTGCGGCCTTCGCGATCAAGTTCCGCCTTCAGCGACAGGTAGACGTCGCGCAGGTGGGTGACGTCGGCCAGCGCATAATCCAGCTGTTTGTCCGAAAGCGGCCGGCGGCTCCAGTCGGTGAAGCGCGACGACTTGTCGATATGGACGTTCTTGATGCGGCTGACCAACTGGTCATAGGAGACGCTGTCGCCAAAGCCGCAGACCATGGCGGCGACCTGCGTGTCGAAGATCGGATGCGGAATGAGATTGCCGCGATTGAAGATGATTTCGATGTCCTGGCGGGCCGCATGAAAGACCTTCAGCACCTTCGTATCGGCCATCAGCTCGAAGAAGGGGGCGAGATCGATGCCCTTGGCCAGCGGATCGACGAGAACTTCCGTCGTCGGGCTTGCCATCTGGATCAGGCAGAGCTCCGGCCAGAAGGTCGTTTCGCGCAGGAATTCGGTGTCGATGGTGATGAAGTCGGACTTGGCCAGCTCTTTGCAGGCGGCCGCCAAATCGGCGGTGGTTTCGATCATATCATTTCATTCGCAAGGAAAAGGTCGGTTAAACCTTCCTTCTCCTTTCGGTTCGATATGTCAATACAACAGCATACGCTTCGAGCATTGCTGGCTAAGAATCACGTCCAAACTGAGGCAAGGCACGATGCATGGCCGCAATCGCGGTGAAAGTGCAGGCGGCCTCAGCTGACCCTAAGATAACTTGTCATCCCCGTCTTCTGATGCTCGATGATATGGCAATGCAGCAGCCAGTCGCCGGGATTGTCGGCGACGAAGGCAAGCTGCACCTTCTCGTCCGGCTGAATCAGATAGGTATCGGAGGTGAGCGGCATCACCTCCCGCGTCGAGGAGGAGATCACCGTGAAGCTCATCCCGTGCAGATGGATCGGATGCGCATGCGGCGTGGTATTCTCCAGATTGAAGATATAGCTCTTGCCGAGCTTCAATTCCGCAAGCGGCGCCGTCGGATCGGGCGTGTCGCCCGGCCACGGCACCTTGTTGATGGCCCAGAAACTGTAGCCGAGCGTGCCGCAGATGCTTTCGACGGCGGCATTCTCGGCAGTTGCGCTCAGCACCAGGGGTATCTGCTCGGCGACGGAAAGATCGGCCTTCTGGACGGGATTGTCGATAAGCGGCCCGAGATCGCCGATGGCGCGCTTCAACGATGATCCGACCGCGCGCAGGCTGGCGATCGTCTTCGGCGTCGTGCCGCGGATATCCTCGAGCGTCGCGACCGCGCCTTCATCATCCGGCATGCGCACGGCAAGATCGAGCCGTTGGCCCGGTCCGATCTGCAGGAGGTCGAGGGGAAAACGCTTCGGCACCGGATTGCCGTCGATCGCAATCACGGTGGCCTCGGCGCCTTCCATCTTCAGCGAGAAGATCCGCGTCACATCGGTCACGGCAATGCGCAGCCGCACCAGCCCGCCGGCCGGCGCGTCATATCGCGGCTCTTGGTGCCAGTTGGCGGTGCGCACCGTGCCGTAGGTGCCGGTCTTGGCCGCGTCGCGTGGCCGGAAGGCGGCGATGAACTGCCCGTCACCGCCGAGCCGCCAGTCGCGCAGGTTCAGCACCACCTCGGCATCGAATTCCGGATCGGCCGGATCTTCGACGACGATGACGCCGGTCATCCCATGCCCCATCTGCGTCAGCGTGTTGCAATGTGGATGATACCAAAATGTGCCGGCATCGGGCGGTGTGAAGGCATAGTCGAAGCTGTCGCCGGTATAGACGTAGGGCTGCGTCATGAACGGCACGCCGTCCATGCGGTTGTCGATGCGAAGCCCGTGCCAGTGGATCGTCGTCGGCTCGTCGAGCCCGTTTTTCAGCCGCGCCGCATAGGGTCGCCCCTTCCTCATCCTGAGAATCGGCGGCATGCTGTCATGGCCCCAGCTCATGATATCCCTGGTCGGTCCCGCCTCGGTCAGCATGGCCTCGGTCTTCACCGCCGTCAGCAGCTGCGGCTCGGGAGCCGCCTCGGCAAATCCGAATTTACCGGCAATGCCGATGCCGACGCCATAGGCACCCGCCACAGCGGATGCCTTGAGAAGGTTGCGGCGGCTAAGGAGAGGCATGCGGATGCTCCACGGTGAGAATGCCGATCCTTTTAAAGTTGACCGGCATCTTCATCAATACAGGAAGCGCGGCCAAACTGCCGCAGCATACCGGTCGCAGCCTCGCCATAAACGCGTGTCAAACGCCGGGCTGCGTGCGCCAAGCCTTGACAAATCGGAGCGTCCATGCGCTTTTCCGCCCGATTTTCTTGTCGGCGCTTGAGGGTCTTGGAACCCTTGCTGCCGTCTTAAGCCACATGCCAGGATTTGAGATCATGCATCGCTATCGCAGCCACACATGCGCCGCCCTCCGCAAGTCGGATGTCGGCTCGACCGTCCGTATCTCCGGCTGGGTTCACCGCGTTCGCGACCATGGCGGCGTTCTCTTCATCGATCTTCGCGACCATTACGGCATCACCCAGGTCGTTGCCGATCCCGACAGCCCGGCCTTCAAGATGGCGGAAACCGTGCGCGGCGAATGGGTCATCCGTATTGACGGCCTCGTCAAGGCCCGTACCGAAGACACGGTCAACAAGACCATGGCGACCGGCGAAATCGAGCTCTACGCACAGGAGATCGAAGTCCTCTCCGCCGCCAAGGAATTGCCGCTGCCGGTCTTCGGCGAGCCGGACTATCCCGAAGACGTCCGCCTGAAGTATCGTTTCCTCGATCTTCGCCGCGAAACGCTGCACCGGAACATCGTCAAGCGCACCCAGGTCATCTCGGCCATGCGCCGCGAAATGAGCAATGTCGGCTTCACCGAATATACGACGCCGATCCTGACGGCCTCCTCGCCGGAAGGCGCGCGCGACTTCCTCGTGCCGTCGCGCATCCATCCCGGCACTTTCTACGCGCTGCCGCAGGCGCCGCAGCAGTACAAGCAGCTGCTGATGGTTGCCGGCTTCGACCGTTACTTCCAGATCGCGCCGTGCTTCCGCGATGAAGACCCGCGCGCCGATCGCCTGCCGGGCGAATTCTACCAGCTCGACCTCGAAATGAGCTTCGTCACCCAGGAAGACGTCTGGAACACGATGGGCCCGCTGATGACCTCGATCTTCGAGGAATTCGCCGAAGGCAAGCCGGTCACCAAGGAATGGCCGCGCATCCCCTATGACGAAGCGATTCGCAAATATGGCTCCGACAAGCCCGATCTGCGCAACCCGATCGTCATGCAGGCCGTGACCGAGCATTTTGCCGGCTCGGGCTTCAAGGTTTTCGCGGGCATGATCGCCTCCAACCCGAAGGTCGAGATCTGGGCTATTCCGGCCAAGACCGGCGGTTCAAGAGCGTTCTGCGATCGCATGAATGCCTGGGCGCAGTCGACCGGTCAGCCTGGCCTCGGCTACATCTTCTGGCGCAAGGAAGGTGACAAGCTCGAGGGCGCCGGCCCGCTTGCAAAGAACATCGGCGAGGAGCGCACCGACGCGATCCGTACCCAGCTCGGCCTCGATGACGGTGACGCCTGCTTCTTCGTTGCCGGCGATCCGGCGAAGTTCTACAAGTTTGCCGGTGAAGCCCGCACCAAGGCCGGCGAAGAGCTGAACCTTGTCGATCGCGACCGTTTCGAACTGTGCTGGATCGTCGACTTCCCGTTCTTCGAATGGAGCGAGGAAGAAAAGAAGGTCGATTTCGCCCACAACCCCTTCTCCATGCCGCAGGGCGGCCTCGATGCGCTTCAGAACCAGGATCCGCTGACCATCAAGGCGTTCCAGTATGACGCCGTCTGCAACGGCTTCGAAATCGCCTCGGGCTCGATCCGCAACCAGTCGCCGGAAACCATGGTCGCCGCCTTCGAGAAGGTCGGCCTCAGCCAGCAGGATGTCGAGGATCGTTTCGGCGGCCTCTACCGCGCCTTCCAGTACGGCGCGCCCCCGCATGGTGGCGCCGCCTTCGGCATCGACCGTATCGTCATGCTGCTCGTCGGCGCGAAGAACCTGCGCGAAATCTCGCTGTTCCCGATGAACCAGCAGGCCCAGGACCTGCTGATGGGCGCGCCGAGCCCGGCAGCGCCGACACAGCTGCGCGAACTCTCGATCCGACCGATCCCGCCGGTCAAGAAAGACTGAGATCGTCTGATCCCGAATGCAAAAGCCCGGCAAATCGCCGGGCTTTTCTGTTGGTTCGGTCGCTCACAATGCCGCGTAGATTGCTTCGCGAAGATCGACTGTGAACTTGCCCCACATGCCTTCCAGCGTCGTGTTGGTCAGCGCAACGACGGTCAGCCCGTTGACCGGATCGATGAACCAGCTATGGCCGTAGACGCCGCCCCATTTCAGCGTGCCCTCGGGGAAGGGGACGCCTGCCTCGGCCGGATTGGTGATGACTGACCAGCCGAAGCCAAAGCCGGAGCCGGGTTCGTGCTGCTGGCGCTGGCCGTCGGCCTGGTCCGTCATCATCATCCCTACGGTTTCGGTCGAGAGCAGCGGTGCGCCGCCCCTACGGATGGTTTCGAGTATGGCCAGGATATCACCCGCCGTTCCCGCCATGCCGGCGCCGCCAGAATGATAGGAGGTGGGGTCGAAGATGCGGTTCGGCGCGAAGCGGATGGGACCCATCAGCGACATCACCAGCGCAGTCTCGCCCATCAGCGCCGGTTCGGGTGAAGCGTCCATATAGGCCGCTGCCAGCCGGCTGCGGTCGCGAACCGAAAACGCGGTATCGGCAAGTCCAAGCGGTTTCGTCACCAGATCAGCGATGGCCTCGCCCAGCGGCACGCCGGTTTCCGCCTCGATGACGCCGCCCAGAACATCCATGGCAACGGAATATTGCCAGTCGCTGCCCGGCGCGAAGCGCAGTGGCGCGCTGGCGATCCGCCGCAGGTTCTCGGCCAGCGGCAGTCCCGGTTCGTCGAGGCCGTCGGAAACGCCGGCGCGGGCATAAGCATCGTCCCCTTCGAAGAAGCTGTAGCTGAGGCCGGACGTATGGGTCAGCAGGTGGCGGATGCGAATGATCGCTTCGCTGCCGTCAGGCAGCCTCGGTCGGAAGTCCGGCAGCCACCTCGTCACCGTGTCGTCCAGCCCGATTTTTCCCTGCTCGACGAGCCGCATCGCGGCGATGGTGACGATCGGCTTGGTGATGGAGGCAAGCCTGAAAATGGTGTTCTCGCGCATCGCTAGACCATATTCGCGGTCGGCAAGGCCGGCGGCGCGGCGATGGACGATCTCTCCGTCACGGGCGATAAGCACCACCGCTCCCACAAGCCGTTTGTCGTCGAGAGCACTTGTGATGGCCGCATCGACTGCAGCTGCAAGCGATGAATTCCTGTCGGCGTCTGCCATTTCAAGGGAAGACTCATCAGATTAAACCTTCTATAATCACAATGACCGTTCCTGAATATAGAAAGCCGCTTCAAATTTCTAGAGTGATCATTGTGAAAAATAGCCGAGACGTGGAAAAATCTACCGCCCGCCGCCGCGGCCGTCCGCCGGCCTTCGACCGCGAGACGGTGCTGTCGGCGGCGCGCGAGACATTCTGGGCGCATGGATACGAGGGCGCCTCGATCGCCGATCTCACCGCCGCCATGGGCATCACGCCGCAAAGCCTTTATGCCGCCTTCAACTCGAAGGCCGATCTTTACCGCGCCGCGTTGGAGCAATACCGAGGGCTGGGCTCCGATACGTTTTCCGCGCTCGGCGAGCCGATCGATACCGTCTCCGCCTTCGAGCGCATATTGCGGGGTTCGGCGGCGATTTTCTCGGCTCCAGAGCATCCGAAAGGCTGCATGATCTCGACGGCTGTGCTGAACTGCGCCAGCGAGAACGAGGTGATCGCCGATCATGTCGCAGCGATGCGCCGTCGGTCGCTGGACGCTTTCACGGCGAGGATCGAGCGTGGCATCCGCGAGGGCGACATGAAGCCAGAGACGAACCCCCGCGCGCTTGCACGGTTCCTCGGTGCCATCATCCAGGGCATGTCGGTGCAGGCGAGGGACGGCGCATCTCTAGAGGAATTGCTTGATATCGCAGTCCTCGCCATCGCCGAGGTCGCCCGTCATCGCGCCTGAAAACGAAAAGGCCCGGCAGTTCACTACTGCCGGGCCTTTCGTCGCGAGATCGAAGCGATTAGTCGTTGGCGGTAACCTTGACGCCGAGCACCTGCGGCAGCGTGTTCGGAGCGCCCATGGCGGCGCCCACGATCGTCGGGAACGGTACCGGCTTTTCAGGAGCTGCCTTGACAGTCAGGCTCTTCGGATCGTCGAGGAAGGTGTTGACGGCAGCCGAAACGGCGTTCTGCAGTTCCGGGATATTGAGCTGCGCCAGCATGATCGGCGTCATCGCCTTCAGTGAATCCGCCATCTGCTTGCCCGACATGTTCTGCTGCGAACCGGCATAATCGAGCGCGCGCTTGGTGATCGAGGCATCTTCGAAGCGCACCTGCGCGGCCTCGAAGGACAGCTGCTGCATCAGGCCGAGCATGGCAAGACCGAGCGCCTGCTGCGATTCTTCCTTGTTCGCACTGGTTTCAGATTGCTTCATCGCATCCTGCAGCGACTTCACGAAGGCCATCGTGTAGCCCGAGATCTTGAAGCCAAGGTTCAGCTTGCCGATGTTGGTGAAGTCGAAGGCGAATTCCGAAATGTCGATCGTGCCGGGGGCCAGTTCCCAGGCGCCCTTCATGGTGATGTCGCCCTGGATGTGCTGCAGGGCCAGCTTCTCGATCGCGTCCTTGCTCTGCGGATCCTCAGCCTTGCTGAGATCGGCCTTCATGCTTTTGAAGGCGCCGTCGAAATCGAAGCCGGATTCGTCTTCGCGCAGGGTCAGGTTGACGTCGCTTTCGAGCACCGAGAACAATTCCGCCCCATCCTTGACCACCTTCAGTGGGCCGGTATGGGCAGTTTCGTAGAGCATCATGGTATCGAGCGTGTCGCCGCCCGGCGTTGCCGGGATCGAGATGCCGCCGAGCGTCAGCTCCTGCGCCGTGACCGTGACGCCGTCTTTCGTGGTGTCGATATCGGGGAAGGCGGCCTCTTCGATGTAATAGCCGCCATCCTCGTCTTCTTCGACGCCGGAAAGGGTGACTTCGCCAACGGCCAGGCTTTCGCCGCCGGCAGATTTGACGCTGACATTCTTCAGCGTCGCGGTCGTGCCGTCGATATCGACGCTGTCAGCCGAAATCGTTCCGCCTTGTGCGGCATAGGCGGCATTGAGCTTCTTCAGCAGATCGGCGCCGTCGAGAGCGAAAGCCGAGCCGGCAAGCGATAAAAAGGCTGCGCTCGATAGCATCAGCCGCGTTGTCCGGTAAAAGTTCATGGGGTGATTCCTCTGGTGGCGTGGTGGCGGTTGGAAATCTGCAGTGACGCTACTACGGATTGGGCCTGCTTTATATTTGCCGACCTCTAAATTTTTGTTGAGAGGAACGGCAAACGAAGTCCAAATTGCGGCGGAGCGTTTGTCTCATCCTTTGATGTCGGTCCCAAGACTTCATCCACAGCTGCAATGGCCCCGATTCCTTGCCCGCCGGCCTCTTCTGAGCTAGTCAGAACCTATGGGACAAGAGATTTTGCCGCCTTCAGGCGGAGACGACGATCACATCCAGCCGGTCGACCTCAAGGCGGCGCTCGAGCAGCGTTACCTTGCCTATGCGTTGTCGACCATCATGCACCGCGCCCTGCCTGACGTGCGCGACGGGCTGAAGCCTGTCCATCGCCGCATCGTCTATGCGATGAACGAGATGGGGCTGAGGCCGAATACAGCCTTCAGGAAATGCGCCAAGATCGTCGGCGAAGTGATGGGTAACTACCATCCGCACGGCGACCAGTCGATCTACGATGCGCTTGCTCGTCTCGCCCAGGATTTTTCGCAGCGCTACACGCTGGTCAACGGCCAGGGCAATTTCGGCAATATCGACGGCGATAGCCCCGCCGCCATGCGTTACACCGAATCGAAGATGACGGCGGTCTCGGAACTGCTGCTCGAAGGCATCGATCAGGATGCCGTCGATTTCCGTGATACTTACGACGAATCGAATACCGAGCCGGTCGTCCTTCCCGGCGCCTTCCCGAACCTGCTCGCCAACGGCTCCTCCGGCATCGCCGTCGGCATGGCAACCTCGATCCCGTCGCACAATGCCCACGAGCTATGCGACGCCGCCCTGCATCTGATCAAACATCCCGATGCGACCGTCGAAAAGCTGGTCGAATTCATTCCCGGCCCGGATTTCCCCACCGGCGGCATCATCATCGACAACCGCGACAGCATCATCGAGAGCTACCGCACCGGGCGCGGCGGTTTCCGCGTGCGGGCGAAATGGCAGACGGAAGATCTCGGCCGCGGCGGTTACCAGATCGTCATTACCGAAATTCCCTTCCAGGTGCAGAAATCGCGGCTGATCGAGAAAATCGCCGAGCTGCTCATCGCCCGCAAGCTGCCGCTGCTGGAGGATATTCGCGACGAATCGGCCGAAGACATTCGTGTCGTGCTGGTGCCGAAGACCCGCAGCGTCGATCCGACAATCCTGATGGAATCGATGTTCAAGCTGACGGAACTCGAAAGCCGTTTCCCGCTCAACATGAACGTGCTCTCCATGGGCCGCATCCCGCGGGTCATGGCGCTGAACGAGGTGTTGAAGGAGTGGCTGGACCACCGCCGTGAAGTTCTGCAGCGCCGTTCGCGCTTCCGTCTGGCGGCGATCGACAGACGCCTCGAAATCCTCAGCGGCCTGTTGGTCGCCTACCTCAACATCGATGAGGTCATCCGCATCATCCGCGAGGAGGACGAGCCGAAGCCGGTGATGATGGCGCGCTGGGATCTCACCGACAATCAGGTCGAGGCGATCCTCAATATGCGGTTGCGCGCCTTGCGCAAGCTGGAAGAGTTCGAGATCCGCAAGGAATTCGACGAACTCACCAAGGAGAAGGGCGAGATCGAGGCGTTGCTTTCCTCCGACGACAAGCAGTGGCAGACGGTCGCCTGGGAAATCGGCGAAGTGAAGAAGAAATTTGCCAAGGCGACCGAGGTCGGCCGGCGCCGCACCCAGTTTGCCGACGCGCCCGAGACCGACGAGGAAGCAATCCAGCAGGCGATGATCGAGAAGGAACCGATCACCGTCGTCATTTCCGAAAAGGGCTGGATCCGCGCGTTGAAGGGCCATATCGCCGATACGGCGGCGCTGACCTTCAAGGAGGGCGACGGCTTGAAGATCGCCTTCCCGGCGCAGACCACGGACAAGATCCTGATCGTCACCACCGGCGGCAAGGCCTTTACGCTCGGCGGTGACAAGCTGCCGGGCGGCCGCGGTCACGGCGAGCCGCTGCGCATCATCGTCGATATGGATAACGACCAGGCGGTGCTGACCGCTTTCGTCCACGATCCCTCGCGCAAGCAGCTGATCGTCTCGACCGCCGGCAACGGCTTCGTCGTTCCCGAAGCCGAGCTGGTCGCCAATACCCGCAAGGGCAAGCAGATCATGAACGTCGGGCTGCCCGAGGAAACACAGCTGCTCGTGCCCGTCAGCGGCGACCATGTCGCCGTCGTCGGCGAAAACCGCAAACTGCTGGTCTTCCCGCTGGCGCAGGTGCCGGAAATGTCGCGCGGCAAGGGCGTGCGTCTCCAGCGTTACAAGGATGGCGGCATTTCCGACGTCCGCTGCTTCCCGATATCAGACGGCCTCATCTGGGAAGACAGCGCCGGCCGCACCTTCACGAAGAACAAGGACGAACTCGCCGAGTGGCTGGCCGATCGCGCCACTGCCGGTCGCACCGTGCCGAAGGGCTTCCCGCGCAGCGGCAAATTCGCCGGCTAAAGCATAACAGCGTCCCGCGTCCTTTCAGACGCGCAAAGACGCTGTAACACTTTGAATTGCTGGATAATTTATCCTTCAATCGATTCTGTTTGAAGGAATTATCCAGTAAATTCCGCGCCCGACTCTTGGCGGGCGCGACAACTCCTCTATCTCTTCCCTGTTACCAAAAATATGAACAGGCCGGCTCCGAGGCGGACGGAATGGCCGCGGCCCGTGTGCTTGGGGAAAGTGCGCGCGCCCTTAACGGAGGAAAATCGATGCCCGCCAGCACCATCAAACTGCATGTCAGCCACACCTATAGGGTGCCGCCCGCTGCCGTGTACGACGCCTGGCTCAACCCCGAAATCGCCCGCCGCTTCCTGTTTGCGACCGATGACGGTCATGTCATTCGCGCCGAAATCGATCCGCATGTCGGCGGCCGTTTCTTCGTCGTCGACCGCCGCCCGACCGGCGACGCTTTTCATCAGGGCGTCTTCCTGGAACTGAAGCGCCCGCAACGTATGGTCTTCAGTTTCTCCGTCGAGGAGCACGATCACAATTGCGACCGCGTCGAGATCAACATCGAGCCTCTCGGCGGCGGCAGCCGTCTGACGCTGACCCATGAAATGTGCGCCGAATGGGCCGAACACGAGGAAAAGACCCGGCAAGGCTGGGCGCATGTGGTCGAAGGTCTTGGCAGGGAATTGGAGCAGCAGCAGTTCAAGGCTACGGGCTGAGGGGTATGCTGAAATCCCGCAGGAAGCGGGTTGCACCTTCTTCGTCGATCTCGCCGGCGGCTACGTCTAGTACAAATGCAATGACCTGCGCGTTGTCGGCATTGATGACGTAGCGGTTGATGTAGAGAAAGGTAAACGCCGCGAGATAGCCGGTACGCTTGTTTTCATCCACGAATGGGTGGTTTCTGACAATGGCATAGAGAGAGGCTGCGGCGAGTACGAAGATGTCTGTCTCGCCGTATGCAGCCTTGTTAAGCGGGCATGCCAAGCTGGTTTCCAATGCATTGGCATCCCGCAGGCCAGCCAGACCGCCATGCTCGGCAATTTGCTCATCGTGCATATTTTCAATTGCTTGGCGGCTTAGCCACTTAAGCCGTATCATTTCGCGAGTTCGCGGAGCGCCACCCGATATTTTTCCATGCCGATGCGGGCTGCCCGCATTTGCTCGGCAAGATCGGCCGATTCCGGTACAAGCTGAATATTACCCTCGATCTCTCGCAGTTCCAGGCTGTCGCCGCTGCTCAGGCCCAACCGCTGCAGCACCTCTTTAGGGATGATTACACCCTCGGAATTTCCGATCTTGCGGATTGTGACGTTCATCGTTTTGTCCTCTGTGGTAACGGAGTTATAACATGAGGTCGAGCAGGCGACAATGTCCTAGCCTGCCATTTGAACGATGCTTTTCCTCCGCACGATCCAGACGGAATGGGCTGCGATCGCCGCCACCAGGATGCCGCCGCCGACCAGCGTCATCGGCGCCGGTGTTTCCGCAAAGATCAGCCAGACCCAGATCGGTGCGAGCACGGTTTCGAGCAGGTAGAACATGCCCACCTCCGGCGCGGAGAGGTAACGCGGCCCGGTCGCCAGGCACCAGAAGGCAAGTGGCATCATCACCGCGCCGTTGAAGAGGATCCAGGCCGGATGCTCGATCGAAAAACCGCCTGCCGGCATGACCGAGATCAGGCCGACCGCCGCCGGCAGCACCGTCGAAAGCAGCGAGACGAAGCCCATCTCCCGGCGAGAGGCGCGGCTGATGGTGATGGCGGCGGCAATGATGAAGGCGGTAAGCAGCGCCATGGTATCGCCGAAGAGATGGCCGCCCGAAAGCCCGTCCCGGACGATCAGGCCGACGCCGAAGATCATCGCCGCCATGGCGATCAGCGTTGCCAGCGCCGGCCGCTCCTTGAGGAAAATCCAGGAAAGAAGCGCGGCGAACATCGGATTGAAGGCGACGATAAAAACGACATTGGCTGTCGACGTGTTGAAAACGGCGAGAAGGAAGACCACCGTGGTCAGGCCGTAAAGCAGACCGGTGACGAGGCCAGGCCAGCCCGGCACGAGCACTGGCCATCGCCCCTTGGCGATCCTGAGCGCCGTTGCCACCAGCAGCGTCACGCCAAGGGTCGCGATGCTTCTCGCGGCAAGGATCGACCAAAGCTCGCCGTCAGCGAGCCTCATCAGGGGGATATCCACGGAAAGCGCCAGCCCGCCGATCGCCGTCAGCAGCAGGCCCTTCCGATGGTCGGAAAGTGCGGTGGGGAACATTCAGTCGTGGGTGCTCTCGGGCATGGACGAGGGATCGAAGCGTTCCCAGCCGCGCGGGGTCAGATGCTCCTGCGGCTGGAAGCGCGTCTTGTAGTCCATTTTCCGCGACCCTTGAACCCAGTAGCCGAGGTAGACATGCGGCAGTCCCAGAGCTTTCGTGCGTCTGACATGATCGAGAATCATGAAGGTGCCGAGCGAACGCCGTTCAAGCGCCGGATTGAAATAGGAATAGACCATCGACAACCCGTCGCTCATCGTGTCGGTGAGCGCGGCGGCGAGCAGCTCGCCCTTCGGACGCTGCTCCAGTCCTGAGCCTTCCTCACGCCGGCGGTATTCGATGATTCTCGTATTCACATGCGTGTCTTCCACCATGATGGCATAGTCGAGCACGGTCATGTCGGACATACCGCCCTGCTGGTGGCGAAAATCGAGATAGCGTCGGAACAGCGAATATTGCTCGCTGGAAGGCTGGGCTGCGAATTCGGTGGCGATGACGTCGGAATTCTCGGCAAGCACCCGCTTCATCGACTTCGTCGGCTCGAATTCCTGGGCGAGAATTCGCACGGAAACGCAGGCGCGACAGGATTCGCAGGCCGGGCGATAAGCGATGTTCTGCGAGCGGCGGAAACCGCCCTGCGTCAGGATGTCGTTCATCTCGGCGGCGCGCGGGCCGACCAGATGGGTGAACACCTTTCGCTCCATCTCATGCGGCAGGTACGGACACGCAGCCGGAGCCGTCAGATAAAACTGCGGTGATGGCGTCGTCTGCGTATTCATTTGTCGCGGAAATTTCCTTGTCGAGACCGTGCCGTTTCCTGACAGCATGACCTAAGAATAAAAAACGTCAACAGCGGGGCGCTTTTCGCCCTTCATATCAGTCTTCTAATTTTAGATATGGAGCGCTGGCGCCCGCCGGCAAAGAGAAGGCGGAGACTTTATTTCGTCTCCGCCCAGGATCGCAGTTAGGATTTCAGCCAAGGTCTCAGCCAAAGTCTCAGGCCGTGCGCACCGTCGCCGTGCCGACCAGCAGGTCGTGAACGAGACGGCTGCGTTCGATAAACAGGCCGGCAAGCAGAATGAGCGGCGTCAGCACCGAGTTGAGGATCCAGAACAGTGCCAGATGCACGATCGCTGTCATGAAATCCATCGGCCGTCCATCGACGCGCACGATTGCGATCCCCATGGCGCGCATGCCGAGCGAGGCCTGGCTCGGCCCGCCCACCGTCAGGCCGAAGTAAATGCCGGCGACGATGACGAAGAGGGCAGGGTAGAGAAAGAAGCCAAGCCCCAGCGTAACGATCGACAGGAAGAACAGCACGATCGCCGCGGGAATGCAGAGCAGCGCCACGATGACGTAATCGAGGATGAAGGCGAAGACCCGGCGGCTCAACACGCCGCTATAGGCGCGCCAGTCCTCCGGTGCGGCATAAAGCGGATTGGGGTTGTAGCTCATCTCAATCTCCTCAGGAAAAGCGATGCCGCTGATATGGTATCCGCAGGGCAAAATGCAATAATCTGCCCCAGATGCGGGTGGTTTTAGGCAGGATCGGCCTAAAGCCACCCGCATCTAAATCAAAGAAATGGAGCATGATGTCGTCCGAAAACCGCGGACACTTTTCGGCATCATGCACTACAGCGCCGCGCGTCTTTTGAGATGCGCAAAGGACGCTGTAGCACTTTGAATCGCTGCATAATTTTATCCTTAAATCGATTCCGATTTAAGGAATTATGCAGTCACCGCTTTGCGAGAATTTTCGCCACTTCGACCGCAAAATAGGTGAGGACACCGTCGCATCCCGCCCGCTTGAACGACAGCAGCGTTTCGAGCATCGCCCGTTCGCCATCGATCCAGCCATTCATCGCCGCCGCCTTGATCTGCGTATATTCGCCGGACACCTGGTAGGCGAAGGTCGGCAGGCCAAAGGCCTCCTTCATCCGCCAGCAGATATCGAGATAGGGCAGCCCGGGCTTGACCATCAGCATGTCGGCGCCTTCCTCGACGTCGAGGGCCGCGTCGCGGATTGCTTCGGTGCCGTTGGCGGGGTCGATATAATAGGTCTTCTTGTCGCCTTTCAGCAGCCCGCCCGTCGAGATCGCCTCGCGATAGGGACCGTAGAAGGCGGAGGCGAATTTCGTCGCATAGCTCATGATGCCGACGCTCTGGTGGCCGGCCGCATCGAGCGCCATGCGGATCGCGCCGATGCGTCCATCCATCATCTCAGACGGCGCGATGATATCGGCGCCGGCATCTGCCTGCATCACGGCGGCGCGCGCCACCTGGTCGACCGTCTCGTCATTGACGATCTCGCCGCCTCTGAGAATGCCGTCATGGCCGTGGCTGGTGAAGGGATCGAGCGCGACATCGGTAATGATACCGATATTAGGCACCGCCTTCTTGATCGCCGCCGTCGCCTGATTGATCAGGTTGTTGGCTTCGAGGCTGTTGGAGCCGGTCTCGTCGCGCAGCTCCATCTCGATATTCGGAAAGGTGGCAAGGGCCGGAATGCCGAGGCCGGCCGCTTCCCGCGCGGCTTCGACGGCCTTGTCTATGCTCATCCGGTTGACGCCCGGCATGGCCGGGATCGGATCGATGATGCCGGAACCTGGCACGATGAAGATCGGCCAGATCAGGTCGTCGACCGTCAGCCGGTTCTCCTGCACCAGCCGGCGTGTCCAATCCGCCTTGCGGTTGCGCCGCATGCGGCGATGGCCGGTGATCTCGTCGACGAGATGAGTCCTGTCCTGCATGATATCTGTCCCTGGCCCATTCCATTTATCGGAGCGCTCATTATCATGGCGCCTGGAAAATCCAAACCGGACGATTGGCCGCGGCGGAAAACCGGTGGCGCATAATCCCGAATCTGGAATCGATTTTCGAGGTAATGCGCAAACGCAATGTTATAGAGCGTCCTTGGCGCGTCTTGTCCGACGCGCAGCGCTTTTGCGAAGATGCAACCCCAAACCGATGTCTGCGCTATGGAAACCGAATCCCCGACGATACCGAAACGCACACTGGCGGATATCCTCTTCATTCTCTTCTTGAGACTGGTTGCCTTATCCTGCTTCTGGTTCGGCCTGCAATATTGGGCCATGCTCGTCGGCTATTCGCTGGTCGGCGCCGGCCGCTTCGATCTTTTGAGCCTGCCATGGAAAGTGGCGAGCACCAGCCTCGCCGTGCTCTTCCCCGTCGCCTCCCTCGGCCTCTGGCTCACCGTCTCCTGGGGACCGGTCATCTGGGTGCTGGCCGCCGGCGGACAAATCCTCATGTATGGCCTGCTGCCGAATATTTTCGGCCCCAACCAGTTGATCATCCTGCTGCATGTCATTGTCGCCGTGGTCTACTTGATTTTCCGGCTGCTGCTCTGGCTGGAAAAGCGCCGGCATCGCCGCCAGGTAAGTGTTGATTTACCCTGAGACAACGTGGAGTTACCGGTAAGGCTCCGTTAAGCCTGCGGTTTAAGTCGAATTTTATATGTATTCGATAGGGTCTCACTCAAGGCGGGAAGAAAACACACCGCCAAACAAACAGTGAGGCAGTTAACATGAACACGAAAATCAAGCCGCAGGCGGTATCGACCTTCCGTGACCAGCAGGACCACGACATCCGTGATCTTTACATGGAATCCCTTCATCTCGTTGAACGTCTGCACCGTCGTCTTCTCGACGTCATCAAGGACGAATTCGACCGCCAGGGTCGCAGCGATGTCAACGCCATCCAGGCGCTGCTCCTTTTCAACATCGGCAATTCCGAGCTGACCGCCGGCGAGCTGCGCTCGCGTGGCTACTATCTCGGCTCCAACGTCTCCTACAACGTCAAGAAGTTGGTCGATCTCGGCTTCATCAACCACCAGCGCTCGCGCATCGACCGCCGCTCGGTCCGCATCAGCCTGACCGAAACCGGCCAGGACATCGCCGAAACGGTGGCCAAGCTCTACGAACGCCACATCGCCTCGATCGACAAGGTCGGCGGCATCGGCACCGACGAGTTCACGCAGATGAACAAACTGCTCCAGCGCCTGGACCGTTTCTGGAACGACCAGATCCTGTATCGCCTCTGAGACCCCTGACCTCATTTCAGGGTTGATCAAAACCGGATGCGTCCCTGCGCGTCCGGTTTTTGCCGTTTGCTCTCGCGTGGCATCTTTGCAACGCATGGCAGGCAAGCGCAAAGCCCGGTATTCAAGCCGTTTTTTAGCCGTTATTAACCGGCACGCTTTACCCCGTCATATGGTTCGTTGTGTCCTGTTTCCCGCAGTCGGCAAGTCCGTCTTCCGGCCCGGCAACACGAATTGGCCATATTGGTGTGGCAGCGGAAGGCTTAACAACCGGCGCTTTCAATAGACCGATCAGGAATGTTCAGGCTGCCGCATCGCAATCTTGTGATGGGGCAAGCGGAATTTTTTGATGCGCCGGACAACGAATGGACTGGGATCTGCGTTAAAGCGCAGTGATATCGCAAAAGGCCGCAGGTTCTCTTTATAGCGGCATTCAGTGGTTGGGACTATGTCGAAGAAAAACGGAATTGAAGCTCTCTCGCGCCGCGCCTTCCTTGCGTCCGCGGCAACGGTTGGCGCCAGCGCGCTTGCCGCGCCGGCATTTGCGCAATCGGCGCTCGATACGCTGATCAATGCGCCGCGCCGCGGCAACTGGGACGACCAGTTCGACGCCAAGGCGGCGTCGCGCACGGCGACCGCCATGGTTTCCAACACGCCGATCCTTGGCCCCCAATCGGTCGCGAGCGCCCAGCAGGCAATCATGCAGTATCAGCAGATCGCTGCTGCCGGCGGCTGGCCTGAGGTTAATCCCGGTGACCAGCGTCTGCAGCTCGGCGTCAGCTCTCCCGCCGTCCAGGCGCTGCGCCAGCGCCTTGCGATCACCGGCGATCTGCCGCGCGAGGCCGGCCTGTCCAACGCCTTCGATTCCTATGTCGACGGCGCCGTCAAGCGCTTCCAGGCGCGTCACGGCCTGCCGGCCGATGGCGTTCTCGGCGAATTCACGCTGAAGGCAATGAACATCCCCGCCGATGTCCGCTTGCAGCAGCTGAACACCAATGTCGTCCGTCTGCAGACCTTCCCTGAAGACTTGGGCCGCCGTCACCTGATGGTCAACATCCCGGCCGCCTATGTGGAGGCTGTTGAAGACGGCAGTGTCGCCACGCGCCACACCGCGGTTGTCGGCCGTCTCAGCCGCCCGACGCATCTCGTCAATTCGAAGATTTACGAGGTCATCCTCAATCCTTATTGGACTGCGCCGCGCTCGATCGTCGAGAAAGACATCATGCCGCTGATGCGCAAGGATCCGACTTATCTCGAAAAGAATGCCATTCGTCTGCTCGACGGCAAGGGCAACGAAGTCGCTCCCGAGACCATCGACTGGAACGGCGAGGCGCCGAACCTGATGTTCCGTCAGGACCCCGGCAAGACCAACGCCATGGCGTCGACGAAGATCAACTTCTATAACAAGAACGGCGAGTATATGCACGACACGCCGCAGCAGGGCCTGTTCAACAAGCTCATGCGCTTTGAATCTTCGGGCTGCGTCCGCGTTCAGAACGTGCGCGACTTGTCGAACTGGCTGCTGCGCGAGACTCCCGGCTGGAACCGCCAGCAGATGGAGCAGGTGATCGCAACCGGCGTCAACACGCCGGTCAAACTCGCCACGGAAGTTCCGGTCTATTTCGTCTACATCTCCGCCTGGGGCATGCCCGACGGCATTGTCCAGTTCCGCGACGACATCTATCAGATGGACGGCAATGCCGAGCTGGCGCTCGACACCACGGCCGGCATGGAACAGCCGGTTCAGTAATAAGCGGCGACTTTTGCATCGTGATTGAAAACCGCGCTTTCCGGCGCGGTTTTTTATATCGGAGATGCGGCTCGGAGCGACCGCAAAAGAGCGTGAGCGCGCGCTTTGCTCAGCAAATGTCGTTCTCCGTATTGCCCTCGCCACGGCGGAAGGCTAATACCTCAGCGCATTCCAGTTGAGGAGCCCGCCCATGACCAATGCTTCCACCGAATCCTTCTTCAATCGCTCGCTTGCGGACGTCGATCCGGACATTTTCGGCGCGATCGGAAAGGAACTCGGTCGCCAACGGCACGAGATCGAACTGATCGCTTCTGAGAACATCGTCTCCCGCGCCGTGCTGGAAGCCCAGGGCTCCATCATGACCAACAAATATGCCGAGGGTTATCCCGGCAAGCGTTATTACGGCGGTTGCCAGTTCGTCGATATCGCCGAGGAACTGGCGATCGAGCGCGCCAAGAAGCTGTTCGGCGTCAATTTCGCCAACGTTCAGCCGAATTCCGGCTCGCAGATGAACCAGGCCGTGTTCCTGGCGCTGCTGCAGCCGGGTGATACCTTCATGGGGCTCGACCTGAATTCGGGCGGCCACCTCACGCATGGTTCGCCGGTCAACATGTCCGGCAAATGGTTCAACGTCGTCTCCTACGGCGTGCGCGAAGGCGACAACCTGCTCGACATGGATGAAGTCGCCCGCAAGGCCGAGGAAACCAAGCCGAAGCTCATCATCGCCGGGGGCACTGCTTATTCCCGCATCTGGGACTGGAAGCGCTTCCGCGAGATCGCCGACAGCGTCGGCGCCTACCTGATGGTCGACATGGCCCACATCGCCGGCCTTGTCGCCGGTGGCGTGCATCCGTCGCCGTTCCCGCATTGCCATGTTGCCACGACGACGACCCACAAGTCGTTGCGCGGCCCGCGCGGCGGCGTCATTCTGACGAATGACGAGGATCTGGCGAAGAAGTTCAATTCGGCTGTCTTCCCCGGCCTGCAGGGCGGCCCGCTGATGCACATCATCGCCGCCAAGGCCGTTGCCTTCGGCGAGGCGCTGCAGCCGGAATTCAAGGAATACGCCGCACAGGTCGTCAAGAATGCCAAGGCACTGGCTGAAACGCTTGTCGCCGGCGGCCTCGATGTCGTCTCCGGCGGCACCGACAACCACCTGATGCTGGTCGACCTGCGCAAGAAGAATGCCACCGGCAAGCGCGCCGAGGCAGCGCTTGGCCGCGCCTACGTCACCTGCAACAAGAACGGCATTCCCTTCGATCCGGAAAAGCCCTTCGTCACGTCGGGTGTGCGCCTCGGCGCGCCGGCCGGCACGACCCGCGGCTTCAAGGAAGCGGAATTCCGCGAGATCGGCAATCTGATCGTCGAGGTCCTCGACGGTCTGAAGGTCGCCAATTCCGATGAAGGCAACGCCGCCGTCGAAGCCGCTGTGCGCGGCAAGGTGGTCAGCCTCACCGACCGCTTCCCCATGTACGGCTACATGGGATAAGGAGTAGGGATGCGCTGCCCCTATTGCGGTTCGGAAGATACTCAGGTCAAGGATTCGCGCCCGGCGGAGGACAACACGTCCATCCGCCGGCGGCGCATCTGCCCGGATTGCGGCGGCCGCTTCACCACGTTCGAGCGTGTGCAGCTGCGCGAGCTGATGGTCATCAAGAAGACCGGCCGCAAGGTGCCCTTCGACCGCGACAAGCTGGTGCGCTCCTTCGAAGTGGCGCTGCGCAAACGCCCGGTCGAGCGGGATCGCATCGAGCGCGCCGTCTCGGGCATCGTCCGGCGGCTTGAAAGCTCCGGCGAAACCGAGATCTCCTCCGAGCAGATCGGCCTGCAGGTGCTGGAAGCCATGAAGAGCCTCGATGATGTCGGCTTCGTGCGCTACGCCTCGGTCTATCGGGATTTCTCGCTTGCCGAGGATTTCGAGAAGGTCATTTCCGAAATCAACGCCAAGATCGCCCGCGACCCGCTGGACAGGTGAGCCATGAGCATCACGCCGCATGACGAACGTTTCATGGCGGCGGCGATCCGCCTGTCGCGCTGGCATCTCGGCCGCACCGCCACCAACCCCTCCGTCGGCTGCCTGATCGTCAGGGACGGCGTCATCGTCGGCCGTGCGGTGACGGCGCTCAGTGGCCGCCCGCATGCCGAGACGCAGGCACTCGCTGAAGCCGGCGCGCTCGCCCGCGGCGCCACCGCCTATGTGACACTCGAACCCTGCTCGCATCACGGCAGGACGCCGCCCTGTTCCGAGGCGCTGATCGCCTATGGCGTTGCCCGCGTCGTCATCAGCGTCACCGATCCCGATCCGCGTGTCTCCGGCCGCGGCATCGCGATGCTGCGCGAAGCCGGCATAGAAGTGGATGCCGGTGTGCTGGAGGCTGAAGGCAGGCACTCGCTTGCCGCCTATCTCACCCGCCAGACGAAGAACCGGCCCTATGTGACTCTCAAGCTTGCCGTTTCCGCCGACGGCATGATCGGCCGTCAAGGGGAGGGGCAGGTGGCAATCACCGGCCCGCTCGCCCGCGCCCAGGTGCAGGCGCTGCGTGCCGAAACCGATGCGATCCTTGTCGGCATCGGTACCGCGATTGCGGATGATCCGCTGCTGACGGTACGGACATCTGGTCTCGAAGCCCAGTCGCCGATCCGCATCGTGCTTGATCCCTTTCTGGCATTGCCGCTGACCAGCAAGCTCGTCGAGACGGCGCGGGAGGTGCCGGTCATCGTGGTGGCGGGTGAGGAAGCATCGTTGTTGGAGGCGGAGGGTTTACCCCCCTCTGCCCTGCCGGGCATCTCCCCCACAAGGGGGGAGATCGGCAAGAGGCGCGATCCGAATTCCCCAGCTTCCGATCAAGATGGTTTCGCCTCGAGGCAAGACGTAGGGCAAGGGGCTAACCCCGATCCGATCTCCCCCCTTGTGGGGGAGATGCCCGGCAGGGCAGAGGGGGGTACCCTACCCGCCGACGCCACCGACATGGACTCCCGCCGCGCAGCCCTCGAAGCCGCCGGCGTCGAGGTCGTCCATTGCAATCCCTATCATCCGGAAGTCCTGTTGCCGTCACTCGCGACGCGCGGTATTTCCTCGCTCCTGGTCGAGGGCGGTGCAAAGACGGCGCGGCTTTTCCTCGAGGCTGGCCTCGTCGACCGCATCCAGCTTTATCAAGCGCCTGTTGTCATCGGCGAGGGCGGTATTGAATCGCCGCTTGATGCAACCGACATACCATCGGGTTTTGCCCATACGGGCACGCTGATGTTCGGCGAAGATCGCCTGGACGAATACGAAAGAGGGCTTTGATGTTCACCGGAATAGTCACCGATATCGGTACGATCGAATCCGTTTCGCCGCTGAAGGAGGGCATCAAGCTCCGCGTTGCGACGAGTTACGACCCGGCGACCATCGATATGGGCGCATCCATCTCTCACTCCGGCATCTGCCTCACCGTCACCGGCCTGCCGCAGGAAGGCAGCAATGGTCGCTGGTTCGAGGTCGAGGCCTGGGAAGAGGCGTTGCGGCTGACGACGATCGGTGCCTGGCAGGAGGGCAGCCGCATCAATCTCGAACGGTCGCTGAAGATCGGCGATGAACTCGGCGGCCACATCGTTTCCGGCCATGTCGACGGCAAGGCGGAAATCCTCTCCGTGACAGCAGAGGGCGACGCCACGCGCTATCGCCTGCGCGCGCCCGAACATCTGGCGAAATTCGTCGCCCCCAAGGGTTCGATCGCACTCGACGGCACTTCGCTGACGGTCAATGCCGTCGATGGCACGGATTTCGACGTGCTGCTCATCCGCCACACGCTCGAGGTCACTACCTGGGGCGATCGCAAGGCCGGCGATTTCGTCAATTTCGAAGTCGACACCATGGCGCGTTACGCTGCCCGGCTGGCGGAATTCCCAAGCACCTGAATCAAAAACCTGTAACGGTTTCCAGGGTCACACGACTGACGTGCTGGGCGCGGAACCAACATCAGGCGCTCGTCGACGCATCCAACTGCACGTCTGCGACGCGGCGCCGGCCCAATAGCTCACCAATCCGGGGACAGCTTCGTCAGATACTGGCCGTAGGCGCTCTTGCCGAGCTTCTCCGCGAGCTTGGCGAGGTCGTCCTGCGAGATGTAACCCATGCGCCAGGCGACCTCTTCGGGGCAGGCGATCTTGAAGCCCTGGCGTTTCTCCAGCGTGCTGACGAAACCTGCGGCATCGAGCAGGCTGTCCGGCGTGCCGGTGTCGAGCCAGGCATAGCCCCGGCCCATCAGCTCCACGAAAAGCTGGCCGCGCTCGAGATAGGTGCGGTTGACATCGGTGATTTCCAATTCGCCGCGCGGTGACGGCTTCAGGTTGGCGGCGATATCGACCACCTGCTGGTCGTAGAAATAGAGGCCGGTCACCGCCCAGTTCGATTTTGGCTTCTTCGGCTTCTCCTCGATCGACAGCGCATTCATCTTTTTGTCAAAGCCGACAACGCCATAGCGTTCCGGATCGGTGACGTGATAGGCGAATACTGTCGCGCCTTCCCGCCGGCTCGTGCCGGATTTCATGATTTCCGGCAGCCCGTGCCCGTAGAAGATGTTGTCGCCGAGAACGAGTGCCGAGCTGTCGCCATGCAGGAAGTCGGCGCCGATGATGAACGCTTGGGCGAGGCCGTCCGGGCTCGGCTGTGCGGCATAGGTCAGCGAAATTCCCCATTGCGAGCCGTCGCCGAGAAGGCGCTTGAAGGCTTCGACGTCGTGAGGCGTGGTGATGATCAACAACTCCCTGATGCCGGCGAGCATGAGCGTCGTCAGCGGATAGTAGATCATCGGCTTGTCGTAGACCGGCATCAACTGTTTCGAAACGGCCTGCGTGATCGGATGCAGACGCGTACCCGTGCCGCCGGCGAGAATAATCCCCTTCATGCCTATCTCCCTAAAGACCTTTATTCAAAAGGTCTCGCATGACAATCTTCATAGACTGCTTCCACTCCGGCAGCCGGATTCCATATGTTCTGGCGAGCTTGTCGCCGTTGAGACGTGAATTGGCGGGACGCTTCGCCGGTGTCGGATAGTCCGCCGTCGGGATGCGCTCGACGCCGACGTTTCCGCCGCCGGATTTAGCAAGCTCCGCGAATATCTCTTCGGCAAAATCAGCCCAACTTGCTTCGCCGCTGCCGGTCAGGTGAAAGGTGCCGCGGAGCGATGGCGCAGGGTCCGTTACAACACGGGTTGCGATCGCAAGAATCGCGTCGGCGATGTCGAGTGCAGAGGTCGGGCATCCTGTCTGATCGGCGACAACGCTGAGATGATCGCGCGTCTCGGAGAGCCGCAGCATCGTTTTCAGGAAATTGGCGCCAAAGGGCGAATAGACCCAGGCGGTGCGCAAGATGACGTGGTTCGGGTTCGCCGCCGCGACGGCCTTCTCGCCCGCGAGCTTCGAACGCCCGTAGACGGAGATCGGCGCCGTCGCATCCTCTTCGGAATAGGCGGAGGCCTTGTCGCCGCTGAAGACGTAGTCGGTCGAAATGTGGATGACCGGGACCCCGATCCGCGCGGCAGCCTCGGCAACCGCCCCGGCGCCTGCTGCGTTGACGGAAAAAGCAAGCTCAGGTTCGCTCTCGGCCTTGTCGACCGCCGTATAGGCGGCCGCCGAGACGATCACATCCGGGCGCAGAGCCGAGAAGGCGGCTGCGATACTCGCGGGATCCGCAAGGTCCATTTCCGGGCGCCCGACCGCGCTGATTTCGACGCCCGTTTCGGCGCCACGTCTAAGCAGCGACTGAACGACCTGGCCCTGTTTGCCGGTGACGGCAATGCGCATCGATTATCGTCCCTTGAAAACGCCGAGGCGTTCGCCGGAGTAGACGTTTTCGCGCAGCGGCCTCCACCACCATTCGTTTTCCAAGTACCAGTGCACGGTCTTTTCGATGCCAGTCTCGAAGGTTTCCTGTGCCTTCCAGCCGAGCTCGCTTTCGAGTTTCGAGGCGTCGATCGCATAGCGTGCGTCGTGTCCGGGGCGATCCGTGACGTTGGTGATCAGACGCGCATGCGGTCCGTTGTCTTGGTAGACGCCGTCGAGAATGGCGCAGATGCGATGAACGACATCGATGTTCCTGCGCTCGTTGCGGCCGCCGACGTTGTATTTCTCGCCGAGCCGGCCCCGGGAAGCGATCGTGAAGAGCGCGCGGGCGTGGTCTTCGACATAGAGCCAGTCGCGGATATTCGCGCCATTGCCGTAAACCGGAAGAGGCTTGCCCTCCAGTGCGTTCAGGATCATTAGCGGAATGAGCTTTTCGGGGAAATGGAACGGGCCGTAGTTGTTGGAGCAATTGGAGACGACGACGGGCAGGCCGTAGGTTCGGTGCCAGGCGATCGCCAGATGGTCGCTGGCGGCCTTGGAGGCAGAGTAGGGCGAGGACGGATCGTAAGGCGTCGTCTCCTCGAAGAGGCCCTCGTCGCCGAGCGAGCCGTAGACCTCGTCTGTCGAGACATGCAGAAAGCGGAAGGCACTCTTGCGGCGAGCGTCAAGCTCATCCCAATAGTGCCGTGCGGTATCCAGCAGGCTGAATGTGCCGACGATGTTGGTCTGAATGAAATCGGCTGCGCCCGAGATCGAGCGGTCGACATGGCTCTCGGCCGCGAGATGCATGACGATATCAGGGCGGAAGGACGCGAATGCTTCCTGCATCCCGGCGCGGTCGCAGATGTCGGCCTGCAGGAATTGATAGTTCGGCGCCGCTTCGACGGATTTCAGCGATGCCAGATTGCCGGCATAGGTCAGCGTGTCGACATTCAGCACCTCGGCGCCGATCTCGCTGACGAGATGGCGCACCAATGCCGATCCGATGAAGCCCGCTCCGCCCGTGACCAGTATGCGCATCGTCGATCAATCCCTGGGTTGCTGTGCTGAACAGGAAAAATGGCCTGGCAGATCGGCGAGCCGCGGCAGCGTCTTGTCCTTGTCGGACAATACCATGTCTCTCTCATAGAAGGGCCAGCGGATACCGATCGCCGGATCGTTCCACGCGATGCCCCGATCATGCTGCGGGCTGTAGGGTGCGGTTACCTTGTAGCTGATGACGCTGTTCGGCTCGAGCGTTGCGAATCCGTGTGCGAAACCGGCCGGTACCCAGAGCTGCATGCCATTTTCCGGCGAGAGCTCCTGAGAGAGCCATTTGCCGAAGCTCGGCGATCCCTCGCGGATATCGACGACGACATCCATGATCCGGCCGGCAAGGCAGCGCACCAGCTTGCCCTGTGCAAAGGGTGGTATCTGGAAATGTAGCCCCCGGACGGTGCCGGTCTGCGCCGAAAGCGATTCATTGTCCTGGATAAACGTGACGTCGGCCACATTTTCCCGGAACCAGGCATCCTTGAATACCTCGGAGAAGTAGCCGCGGTGATCGCCGAAGCGTGGCGGCGTGATCGCAACGATGCCCTCGATGGCCGTGGTCTCAATACGCATGACTTACCTTTGCGCGGCCTTTATCAAGCGCCCGCCCTCATGACGCTCATCAGCATGTCCGCCTGCGAGCGGCTCTGCATGGCCGCAAGGCCCTTCGCGGCAATGGCATCGCGCTCGTCGGCATCTGCGATCAGCTTGTAGCAGCGCTCGATCATGTCGTCATAGGGCTCAATTGCCAAGCCGCCGATGAAGGGCTGGAGGTCCGGATCGCGGATGTAGCCTTCCGTCAGCACGCAAACGCGATTGGCAAGCAGATAGGAAATGCGGACGATCTCGAAGACGCCGCTCGCATAATGATGGATGTTTATGACGATCTTGGCGCGGGCAATCGCCGCATCGCGTTCCGCACCATAGATGTTGAAGAGATGCGCGACCTTGAGCCCGCCCTGTTCAAGCGTCTTCAGGATGTGGTGGCGGCGCTCGTTCATCGAGCCATAGAAGAGCACGTCTATATCCTTGACGATGGCGTGCTGGATCTGGCTCAGGCAACTGTTGTAACCGATTTCGAGCACACCGGCGTGATCGATACCCTTGGCGGCAAGGTTTTCGCGGTTGCGCGGGCTGTAGTCGAGCACCGGCATCGCCCTCAGGATCGACATATAGCGCGAATTGATCCAGATGCTTTCTTCGGACACCTGCTCGAGATTGATGATGACGCTGTCCTTCGGCAGATGGCCGACGATTTCGGCCGGAAGCAGGTTGCCGCCATAAATGATCGGCGCACGGTCCGCGAACTCGTTCATGTCTCTGACGATCGGCGCAGAACCGCCCAGCTCATGGAAGGCGCCCTGCAGACCGAGCGCAACCTCGTCGAAGGCGTGGCTGTGGTTGTAGTTGGGAGGCGTTACGATCCAGATACAATGGCGATCCTTGTGGGCCTGCCATCCACCGGCAAAGGGCTGCAATGTGTCGCGAGGCGGCTGCTCGATCTTCTGGGCGGCGGGGATCTCGGTACGCACAGCCTGCTGCGGCGCCGGGGAGGCGCCGGAAGCCTGCGGAGCATAGGCACGCATCAGTTCGCGGCCACCCGTGAACTGGCCGCGCGGCATCCAGGCCGGCGGATCATCGGCGAACCAGATAAGGTGCGGCTGCTTGATCAGTGGTTGGCGGCCCTCCTGCCAAGAGGCCAAGTGGGCCTCGTCGGGGCTCTGAAGAAAAGCTTCCTTGGCGGTGAAGAGACCATGCAGCATCCGGCCGAGGCGGACACCGAACTTCCACTCGAAATCGGCAGGCGCCGGCACGAAGGCGGCGATCTTCAATCCGGAGGCGGCAGCCTGCTGGACATAGAGCCCGAGCAGACGCTCGATCACGAAGGGGCGCATCGTCGCGTTGGCGTCGCGTGAATACTGCGCCGAACCGGCATAGGCAATGCCCGCTGGCGTGCCGCGGCGCCCTTCATTTTCCAGCGATTCCAGAATGCGTTCGCAAAAGGCGAAATATCCGGACCAGAACTTCCTGTTGCCGCAGAAATAGTTGCAGAACATGAAGGCGGTTTTGTCTTGCGGCGGCGCGATCGGATAGCCGAGCTGCTGGATATGGAGGAAGATCGGCTCCATGCCTGGACGGCCGCCAAGCAGCGAATGCTCCCAGACGTTGCTGTAGATCGCGGCGTGGCCGATCAGCGGATTGTAGAGATAGGCGTCCGCACCTTCCGCCCTGGCCTTTTCCGCCTCGGTAACGAAGGATGGGAAGCTCGTCACCGACTTCACCTCGAATTTGCTGGACAGCAGTCCCCAGAACACGTCCTCGCCGAGGCCGATCGCCTCGTGATGCGCATGCAGGATGCGGAAGAGCTCGTATTCGCGGGTCGCAGCCTGCGGGTTGAATGAGATGTCGAGCGGTACGGCAGCCGCGTCGAGCTGGCTGCGCTGCGAAGGGCCGAGATAAGGCTCGTAGATAATGACGGACCCCGTGCCGGCAGCTTTTTCCGTGAGAAGCGCCAGATCAGGAAGACCGGCCGGCAGAGCGGGAATGGGCTGATTGATGGTCAAGGCATCGTCCTTCGTGCATTGCCGCCGTCTCCGCGATTCACGAAACGGCATTCGGGCTGGTTTGGGTATCGACTATTGGATGTGAAGCTTGCGCCACACTGTTCGCAGGACTTTCGCTGGTCAGCCTGGAGGGATTGCAGGAGCTCGACCTATCCGGGGTCGGTTTTCTCTAGCCAGCTTTGCTCGCTCAGGCGCTTCTGCTGCCAGTATCGCAAAGACTTGCGATACTACGTTTGGGATTGCCTCGGTTTATACGCCGGTTCTATAGACACCATCGTTCGATACGGTAGCCATATCTCCGAACAAGAACCCAGGCAGGTTGTTGCCATAGAGCTCGGCCAACCGCTTGATTAGAAGATAGCTTCCCAGACGCTCCTGGCAAAATGAGATCGCACGTTTCTGCACGGGATCTTCGGCTTGAAACGGTTGATATCGTTTCGCAAATTCAAGAGACGGCGCCACAAGGCGCACAAAAGTATCCAGCCACCAGTCCGTCGGATATGTGCCGAGCTCAATGCCTCCAGGAACGAGAGTGCCGGAATTAAAAAAATGCAAAGCTTCGGCTTGCGTTAAAGTATTTGCTTCGACTGAAAACGCCGTATATCTGAAAAAGTCAACAATATTGTGGCAGCCTGCATAGTGATACGATATGTTATGGAGATTCAATGGACGAGGCAGAAAGAAACTCTCGGAAAAAAACGCCGGATTCTCTGGTCTTGTGATTTCTACTTCTTCTGAAGTTGCTATATTCATGCCGGGATATTCGGGATTCGGCGTTCCGATTTTTAGTCTTGTTAAAAATTTACGATACTGCCAGATGGTAATGTTGCGAGGTTTTACAGTTTCTTCCGAAACGACTTTCGCGATGACTAGCGTTCCCAGCGATCCTGACAATTTCGCGTGAATCTCCTCCGGCTCGCTGAAAAAATCATAGCCGGCAATGACATCCATTCCCTTGTTTTCCAAAGGAGTTTTAGAATTGAGCCATATGATTTTCGCGCCCTCGGGAGGAGGGTAGCTCGGCAAATCCTTATGGCAAACAATGAAAACGGTCATATTTGTGATCAGCCTCTTATGGATGGGGAGTTTCTGCCGGCTGCAATTGCCACGCGGCTCGCCCGTCAATGCTTAGTTGTGTCAAGGTGGCGGACGTCAGGATTCCAAGCGTTTCTGCCTCTTGTCAGCGACTCTAAAGCGCGTTCCTTGCGCGTAGCAGGTGCGAAGTCCGGACCCATCCGGGGATGAAGTCGGGCGCTGCAAGCTGAGGTCGTCGATATCCTTTTGCTTAAGCTTGCAGTTGGCGATATCGGCAAATGTCAGCAAGCCCGCAATGGCGCGCGCTATGTTGCCCGCTTGGTGGAATTCCCTACCGCGAAAACTGAATGATCTCGCCGTTGTACTGCGTGCGCGCCGTCTCGCGGAAGCCGAGCTTGGCTGCGACCCGCAGCGAGGCCTGGTTCTCGGGGCTGATGATGCAGCTCATCGGTTTTCCGGGAAAATGCGTTTCCGCCCAGCCGATCAGGACGGTCAGCGCCTCGGTGGCATAACCGCGGCCGTGTGCCGAAGGCATCAGCGCCCAGCCGACCTCCATCGTCCCCTCGATCGAGGGTTCCATCTCGCGGCGGGCTTCGAGGAAGCCCGCTTCACCGATGAACCGGCCGCTCTCCTTTTCCACAATCGCCAGAAAGCCGAAGCCCATATGGTGCCACATGCCGGCAACGCGCAGCATGCGGCTCCAGCTCTGCTCGCGCGTCGATGGGGCGCCGGTGATGAAGCGCACGACATCCTCGTCCGCCCACAGCGCTGCATGCGCGTCGAAATCGTCGAGGCGGTGAGGGCGAAGCGTCAGACGCGCCGTTTCGAGGGTCGGAATGTCGATCACGATGGGTCCTTGTGAAAAAACACGTCCTCAGGCGCCGGGCTCGCCGTCCCAATAGTCGAGGTCGCCTTCCGGTCGCCCGATGTGGCGGAAGCGCCTGGCTTCTGTACCGTCTCTATTCGTCTTGGCAAGGAACTTTCCGGAATCGGGATATTCGACGATCTCGGTCTTCGCCATGGTCGAGATGCCGAGATAGACGAGTGTGGCCGTGCCGGTGTTGATGATCTGGTGCGCCGTTTCCGGTCCGCCCGCCGGCGCGCCGAGCACGTCGCCCGCCTTGATCGCATGGCGCGCATCGCCGGAGCGGTATTCGCCGGCGCCTGCGATCACATAGAAAAGCTCGTCTTCGACATGGTGATTGTGGAAGGGGCAGTTCGATTTGCCTGATGGCACTTCGTTGTAGCTGATGCCGAGGCCGGCAAGGCTTAGAAGCTTGCCGAACGAGGTGTCGGCGCTTTCATAAAATTCGCCCTGTTTCCAGTGGTCGAGCTTGAGATCGGCGGTATTGATCACCGCTTTTGCTTCCGTCGTCATGATGGTCCTCCTGTTGCAGGAGGAGAAACTATCATCGCGCCGGAAAATTCAATGCTTATCTCGGAAATCCCCGGCATGGGCGGAGAGGAGCCCGCCGCCCATGCTTTGAGCGCCGAGCGTGCAATACGCTAAGACGCTCTATCGCTTCCAATCTCACGCATAGCCCAAAAATCGATCCGATTTTCGGGGTATGCGCTGGAGCCGTCAACGAACGTAGAAGGTGAAGCTCCCATCGGCCGCCTGCTCGGCATTGACGACATTGCGAATATTGACACCCTCATTGTTGAGCCGGTGGGCAAGCGACTTGTTGGCGTCGATCGAGGCCTGGATGCCGCGGATAGCCTGGCCGGAGCGTTGCGGTGCGGAGTGTGGGCCGCTCGTCTCGTCGTCGAAGTTGCGCCAGTTGTAAACCTCCTGGACATTGAAGTCATTGCCCTGGTAGCTCCGGAGCGTCTGCTCGATGCCTTGAGGGGTGTTCATCCCAAGGCTTTCGGCCCGGCTGACGCCGGCAAAGGCGAGGGAGGAGAGGGTTGCAGCGATAGTGATGGTGAGAACGCGGTGCATGATTTGTATCCTTTCATCTGCTTAGACGGTCGGCTGTCGTTGCAGGGGATCGTCTGCGTCACGACATGGAATTGGCGTTCTCCCATTCGCGATTCAATGGGTTAAGCCACTGAAAATCCATTAAGAATTGTTCATGAAAACTGCCTTCGAATTGCCGCTTTCCAGGCGTCCGGGAAAGCTGATTTCAGAGGCCTTCCCAGCCGTGCATACAGGGCGCGGCTATCCCCTTGCAGATATTTCCTCTTTCCCATTGCGGCATCGGGCGAAATTGCTTGCCATTCGGACGAAGGCATGTTTTGACCGCGGGCTGCCGAGCGGGTAAATGTCCCGCCAACCGAAGGTGAACCATGTCGAGAGAGACCGCTCCCCATATTTTGATCGTTGAGGCCCGCTTCTACGACGACATGGCCGACGCCCTGCTCGAAGGCGCGACCTTCGCATTGACGGAGGCCGGCGCCACCTTCGAGGTCGTCACCGTTCCCGGCGCACTGGAAATTCCGGCGGCGATTGCCATGTCGCTCGATGGAGACGACAATGGCGGAACGCATTATGACGGCTATGTCGCCCTTGGCATGGTCATTCGCGGCGAGACCTATCACTTCGATATCGTGTCGAACGAATCCTCGCGTGCCTTGATGGATCTTGCGGTCAGCGAGTCCCTTGCCATCGGCAATGGCATCCTGACCGTCGAAAACGACGAGCAGGCCTGGACGCGCGTGCGCCGCTCGGAAAAGGACAAGGGCGGATTTGCCGCTCGTGCAGCTCTGACCATGATCGAGCTGAAGCAGAAACTGGGTGCATAGCGAATGAACGACGACAAGACGGAACGGCCGGTCAAGACTGCGAACCAGCGGGGCGCTGCCCGTCTTGCTGCCGTTCAGGCACTGTATCAGATGGATGTCGGCGGCACGGGCGTTCTGGAGATCGTGGCTGAATACGAGGCGCACCGTCTTGGTCAGGAAATCGATGGCGAGACTTATCTGAAAGCCGATGCCGCCTGGTTCCGTTCCATCGTCTCCGGTGTCGTGCGCGATCAGGTCCGCCTCGATCCGTTGATTGCCGCAGCCCTGCAGGATGATTGGGCCTTGTCGCGCCTCGACAGCACCGTGCGCGCCATCCTGCGCGCCGGCGTCTTCGAGATCACCGACCGCAAGGACGTTCCGGTGGCGGTCATCGTCACCGAATATGTCGAGATCGCCCAGGCCTTCTTCGATGACGACGAGCCGAAGCTCGTCAACGCCGTGCTCGACCGCATCGCAAAGCAGGTTCGCGGCGAGGCGAAGAAGTAAGTCTTTAGCCGCCAAACAATCCCCCCCGCTTCTTTCTTCGCACCGCAATGGTTTTCGCCCGTTGCGGTCTTGACGCCACGTGATCGACCACGCAATCTCCGCAACGCTTAGCTGTGGCATTTCTGTGGAGAGGAAGCCGATTCGGCGGCGTATCTGCCGGAGAAGGAGTGATCTCCGGCCTATGGGAGGAAAGAGCGAAATGACGATTCTTTTATGCGTAATCGCATGCGGTCTGCTCTCGGTGGTTTATGCCGCCTGGGCAACCCGGTCGGTGCTTGCCGCCGATCAGGGCAATAGCCGCATGCAGGAGATCGCGGGCTATATCCGCGAAGGTGCGCAAGCCTATCTGACGCGCCAGTACAGAACCATTGCCATTGTCGGCGTTGTTGTTTTCATTTTAGCCTGGCTGCTTCTTTCCGGCGAGGCCGCGATCGGCTTCCTGATTGGCGCCGTGCTTTCCGGTGCTGCTGGTTTCATCGGCATGCACGTCTCCGTCCGCGCCAATGTGCGCACCGCTCAGGCGGCTTCCGTGAGCCTTTCCGCCGGCCTCGACATCGCCTTCAAGTCGGGTGCGATCACCGGCATGCTGGTGGCTGGCCTGGCGCTGCTCGGCGTCTCCATCTATTATACGATCTTGACCGTCGGGCTCGGCCATGAGAGCGGCTCGCGCGAAGTCATCGATGCGCTGGTGGCGCTCGGCTTCGGCGCGTCACTGATCTCGATCTTCGCCCGTCTCGGCGGCGGCATCTTCACCAAGGGCGCCGATGTCGGCGGCGATCTGGTCGGCAAGGTGGAAGCCGGCATTCCCGAAGACGATCCGCGCAACCCGGCAACGATCGCCGATAATGTCGGCGACAATGTCGGCGACTGCGCCGGTATGGCGGCCGACCTTTTCGAGACCTATGCGGTCTCGGTCGTCGCCACCATGGTTCTCGCCGCGATCTTCTTTGCCGGCGCGCCGATCCTCCAGTCTGCGATGGTCTATCCGCTGGCAATCTGTGGTGCCTGCATCATCACCTCGATCATCGGCACCTTCTTCGTCAAGCTCGGCTCGAACGGCTCGATCATGGGCGCTCTCTACAAGGGCCTTATCGTCACCGGCCTGCTGTCGATCGTCGGTCTCGGCGCTGCCACCTCGCTCACCATCGGCTGGGGGTCGATCGGCTCCGTCGGAGGCGCCGACATATCAGGCGCGAACCTCTTCTTCTGCGGCATCATTGGCCTCGTCGTCACCGCACTGATCGTCGTGATCACTGAATATTATACCGGCACGGGCAAGCGCCCGGTCGTTTCGATCGCTCAGGCCTCTGTCACCGGTCACGGCACCAACGTCATCCAGGGCCTGGCCGTTTCACTGGAATCGACGGCACTGCCGGCGATCGTCATCGTTGGCGGCATTCTCGCCACCTACCAGCTCGGCGGCCTGTTCGGCACCGGCATTGCCGTCACGGCCATGCTCGGCATCGCCGGAATGATCGTCGCGCTCGACGCGTTCGGACCGGTGACGGACAATGCCGGCGGTATCGCCGAAATGGCGCATCTGCCGCCGGAGGTGCGTAAATCCACCGATGCGCTCGATGCCGTCGGCAATACGACCAAGGCCGTCACCAAGGGCTATGCGATCGGCTCCGCCGGTCTCGGCGCCCTCGTTCTCTTCGCGGCCTACTCCTACGACCTCAAATATTTTGCGGCGAATGGCGACAAGTTCCCTTATTTCGCCGGTATCGGCGAAATTTCCTTCGATCTTTCCAACCCTTATGTAGTGGCGGGATTGATCTTCGGAGGTCTCATTCCCTACCTCTTCGGCGGCATCGCGATGACCGCCGTCGGCCGTGCGGCCGGCGCGATCGTCGAGGAAGTCCGCCGTCAGTTCAAGGAAAAGCCCGGCATCATGCAGGGCACGGAAAAGCCGGATTACGGCAGGGCGGTCGACCTTCTGACCAAGGCCGCCATCCGCGAGATGATCGTGCCGTCGCTGCTGCCGGTGCTGGCGCCGATCGTCGTCTATTTCGGCGTGCTTCTCATCTCCGGCTCCAAGGCCTCCGCCTTTGCCGCCCTCGGCGCATCGCTGCTCGGCGTCATCATCAACGGCCTCTTCGTCGCCATCTCGATGACATCGGGCGGTGGCGCATGGGACAATGCCAAGAAGAGCTTCGAGGACGGTTTTGTCGACAAGGACGGCGTGCGTCACATGAAGGGTTCGGATGCGCACAAGGCCTCCGTCACCGGCGATACCGTCGGCGATCCCTACAAGGATACCGCCGGCCCCGCCGTCAACCCGGCGATCAAGATCACCAACATCGTCGCGCTGCTGCTGCTGGCCGTTCTCGCCGGATAAACAACGGCGCCGGCTTGGCACACTTCAAGCTGACGCAGCGACCATTAGAAAACCCGCCGGAGCGATCCGGCGGGTTCCTCGTATAAGGCGTGTCCGATCAGCGCAGGCTGCTTGGGTTCTGCGGCGTGCCGCCGGCGCCGCCGCCGAACAGGCTGCGGGCAGCACTCGCGGCGCTGCCGCCGGAAAGCATCTGTTGCAGGAAGGTGAGTTCCTTGCCGCCGGTCGGCGTGACGCGTCCGATCGTGTCGAACACCTTGCCGTCCTGCAGCGCATAGTTGGCGCGGCGGCTGACGACGCCGTCCTTGTCGAAATAGATCGCCAGAACGCTCTGATCGACGACCTTCAGTTTCTGGAAGGCGACCGCACGCGTGCGCCGCTGCGAGATGTAATAGAAGACTTCGCCGTCGAAGGTCGCCGTCGTCGACGGGGTGCCGAGCGAAAGCAGCACCTGCTCGCGGCTGGAGCCTTCCGGAACGAGGTTCAGCGACTGCTGGTCGGCGACGTAGCCGCCGTTGAGAACGGTGCTGGTCTGGCAACCGGAGAGAGCGGTAGTGGAGGCAATTATGAGGGCAATGGCCGCACTGCTGAAGAATTTCATGTCAGACTTGAAATACCGTTTCTTCAACGACATCTACTCCCTGTGAGTGTCGATAGCAGCCATTCTGGGCCTTGCACGCTTTCCTCCTGCAAAACCATTGTGGCCATTCCGGGTCGAATTTCCCGAATTCGCTTCGCTGACGCATCGAAGGCGTCGTCCCGAAACTGGCCATGATCGGCATTGCAATTCGCGCCTGCTTCGGTAAACCAGCTTTCGAAATCATGCAACAAGGCCATACGCCAGCCGGCATGAAGAATGAGGCATTTCCGGAAAAAACAATGATCCTCGGGCTCTTCCGCAAGAAAAACAACAATCAGGCGATCGTCGACAGGCAATATGCGGCGTTGGCGGCGGCTGCGCGCATGCCGGAACTCTACGAGCGGCTCAATGTGCCGGATACGGTCATGGGCCGTTTCGAGATGCTCTCGATCGCCATGATTCTGTTTTTTCGCCGCACCCGTGCTTCCGCCACCAGCGGCCAGGAAATCGCCCAGGAGATCGTCGACGCTTTCTTCCAGGATATCGACTATTCGATCCGTGAACTCGGCATCGGCGACAACAGCGTGCCAAAGCGCATGAAAAAGCTCGCCGGTATGTTTTACGGCCGGCTCGAAGCCTATTCGAAGGCGATGGACACAGGCGATGCCGAAGCCCTGGCTCATGCCCTTCAGCGCAATATTTACCCCGAAACCGCGACGCCGGCCGATATGTCCGGTCTCGCCGGATGGATGATGGCCGCAGAATCGCATCTGTCTGCCGTTGCCGAAGAGGTAATCGCCACCGGTTCGGCAACGCTCCCGCCGGTCGCCTGCCCACCGGTCATCTGAAGGAGGAAACGATGCAGAATAATCGGGACGATGTTCCCTTCTCCTATCACGTCAAGGTCGGCCACATCTCGGCCAACCCCGTCGAGGTCCATGTCGAGGCCGACGCCAGCGAACTGAAGGCGTTGGCCCGGACCTGGAACGTCGTCTCCGTCGATGATCTCAGCGCCGATCTGCAGATTGCCCGCTGGAAGCGCGACGGCGTGCGCATCAAGGGCCGCGTGCAGGCGAAGATCGTCCAGTCCTGCGTCGTGACGCTGGAACCGGTCGAATCCGCCATCGACGAGAGCTTCGAGCAGATCTTCGTGCCGGAAGGCTCCAAGCTTGCCCGCCAGGCCGGCAACGACGCCGGCGAGATGCTGCTCGATCCCGACGGTCCTGATCTGCCCGAGAACTTTGTCGGCGATACGATCGACGCCGGCGAGGTGGTTGCCGAATTCGCCGCTCTGGCGATCGATCCCTATCCGCGCAAGCAGGGTATCGAATTCTCAGGCCATGTCGAAGACAGCGGCGAGGACGACAAAAAGCCCTCCGCTTTCGCAGCCCTCAAGGACTGGAAAAAGGACTGAAGCCCCTCTGGCATTTGACACAATTCAGTTGTAAGCGACGCCAAAACCGGTATTTTGGCCGAAATTTCGCCCTCGGCGAAAAGAAGGATCAGGGACGCGTGATCAGAATATCTCTCGACCTCATGGGTGGCGACTTTGGTCCCCAGGTTGTCATCCCCGGCGCCGCCAAGGCGTTGGATCGGCATCCGGATATTTCCTTCGTTCTCTACGGTCTCAAGGAACAGTGCGATCCGGTTCTCGCCAAGTTTCCGAAGCTCAGGGAAAAATCGATCTTTCACGACTGCGAGCTTGCCGTCGCCATGGATGAGAAGCCGAGCCAGGCGCTACGCCGTGGCCGCTACATCTCCACCATGTGGCGCTCGATCGCGGCGGTGAAGACGGGTGACGCCGATGTCGCGGTCTCGGCCGGCAATACCGGCGCGCTGATGGCGATGGCGAAATTCTGTCTGCGGACCATGGCCAATATCGAGCGTCCGGCGATCGCCGCGATCTGGCCGACGCTGAAGGGTGAAAGCATCGTGCTCGATGTCGGGGCAACGATCGGCGCCGATGCGCAGCAGCTGATGGATTTTGCCCTGATGGGCGGCGCCATGGCGCGCGCGCTTTTCGAGGTCGAACGTCCGACGGTCGGCCTTCTCAACGTCGGCGTCGAGGAGATGAAAGGCCAGGAGGAGGTCAAGGAGGCGGGCCGTCTGTTGCGCGAGGCGAACATCGATTCGCTCGAATATTCCGGCTTCGTCGAGGGCAACGACCTTGGCAAGGGCACGGTCGACGTCGTCGTCACCGAGGGATTTTCCGGCAATATCGCGCTCAAGACCGCCGAAGGCACCGCCAAGCAGATCGGCGAATATCTGCGTGCCGCCATGTCGCGCACGCTGCTCGCCCGTATCGGCTACCTCTTCGCCAAAAGCGCCTTCGACATGCTTCGCGAGAAACTCGATCCGAGCAAGGTCAATGGCGGCGTGTTTCTCGGCCTGAACGGCATCGTCATCAAGAGCCATGGCGGGGCGAATGCCGAAGGCATCGCAGCCGCCATCGAGGTCGGCTACGACATGGCCAAGAACGGCCTCAATCAGAAAATAGAAAACGATCTTAAGAAATATCATGCCAAGCGGCTGCCCCCGATGGGCCCGGAAGCAGCATGAGCGATGGGGTTCAATCAAGATGATCCGTTCAGTGGTTCGCGGGTTCGGAGCCGCACTTCCGAAGCGCGTGATGACCAATCGTGACATGGAGGCCATCGTCGACACATCAGACGAATGGATCGTCCAGCGCACCGGTATCCGCCAGCGTTATGTCGCCGGTGATGATGAAACGACGGCGTCGCTCGGCGAGGCGGCCGCGCGCGCAGCGCTTGCCAATGGCGGCCTGACGCCTGCCGATATCGATCTTGTCATCTGTGCCACCTCGACGCCTGACAACACGTTTCCGGCGACGTCGGTCAACATCCAGAACCGGCTCGGCATGAGCCACGGCTTCGCCTTCGACGTCCAGGCTGTCTGCACCGGTTTCGTCTATGCGGTGACGACCGCGGATGCCTATATCCGCGGCGGGCTTGCCAAGCGCGTTCTCGTCATCGGCGCCGAAACTTTTTCGCGCATTCTCGACTGGAACGACCGCACCACCTGCGTGCTTTTCGGCGACGGCGCCGGCGCGATCATACTCGAAGCGACCGAAGGCGAGGGCACGACTGCCGATCGCGGCGTGCTGACCGCACATCTGCGTTCCGACGGCTCGCACAAGGAAAAGCTTTATGTCGATGGCGGGCCGTCGACGACGGGCACTGTCGGCAAGCTGCGCATGGAAGGCCGCGAGGTCTTCAAATATGCCGTCGGCATGATCACCGATGTCATTCAGGCGGCTTTCGATTCGACCGGCACTACAGCCGATGACCTCGACTGGCTGGTACCGCACCAGGCCAATCGCCGCATCATCGACGGTTCGGCGAAGAAGCTGAACATCGATGCCGCGAAGGTCGTCATCACCGTCGACCTGCACGGCAATACGTCGGCCGCCTCGATCCCGTTGGCGCTTGCGACCGCTGCCGGCGACGGCCGCATCAAGAAGGGCGACCTGGTGATGCTCGAAGCGATGGGTGGCGGCTTTACCTGGGGTGCGGTTCTGCTGCGCTGGTAGGCACGAATCCTAAAAAACTGGCGGCGAACAAGAGCTTGACCGTAAGGCGCAAGACAAATACTCTTCGTGCGATTTCACAAAATATTTTGTATGGGCGGGGAAACCATGACCGGAAAAACAGTGACGCGAGCAGACCTGGCGGAATCCGTTTTCCGAAAGGTTGGGCTTTCCCGGACCGAATCTGCGGAACTGGTCGAAACCGTCATCGACGAGATCTGCAACGCCATCGTGCGTGGCGAAACCGTCAAGCTTTCCTCCTTCGCCACCTTCCAGGTGCGCGACAAGAACGAGCGGATCGGCCGCAACCCGAAGACCGGCGAGGAGGTTCCGATTTCCCCCCGCCGGGTCATGACCTTCAAGGCGTCGAACGTGTTGAAGACACGCATCCTCAAGTCGCATATCGCTCGCAAGATCAAGCTGAAGCCGCTGAATCCTGCTCCCTGATAATCGGCTTCCCGTTTCGGAAACGGCTTTTTTCTCCCTCGCGCTCTCCATCCTTGTGCGCAACGTCAAGACATGACTTGAATTGTCGGCGCCAAACCGTTGAAATATGATGAGTCGCCGTAGGATCGAGCCGCGAGGTCGCGTAGCAGTATGACGTTGGACAAGAGCCCCGATGCCTTTCGCACCATCAGCGAAGTCGCAGACGATCTTGATCTGCCGCAGCATGTGCTGCGCTTCTGGGAGACGCGTTTCCCCCAGATAAAGCCGATGAAGCGCGGCGGCGGCCGTCGCTACTATCGGCCGGAGGATGTGGATCTCCTCAAGGGAATCCGGCATTTGCTCTATGATCATGGCTATACGATCAAGGGTGTGCAGAAGCTTCTGAAGACCAACGGCAACAAGTTCGTCATATCGGTCGGTCATGGCGATCTCGCCAGCGTCGAGGCGCTTGCGTCGGGCGTGCAGGACATGGGTGCCGGGGAACCGCGCGTCGGCATGGCCGATGAAGACCAGATCGTCGGCCGCGCCAAGCCGCCGATCACCCGCCGGTTCTTCAATTTTGTCGCCGGAGACGACGAGCAGGAAGTCTCGATCGGCAAATCGAGCGTTGGCAAGGAAGACAGGGCGCTGCTGCAGGAGGCGCTCTACGACCTCCTGGAATGCAAGCGTCTGCTCGATCAGGTGCGCTGAATAGGAAAATCAGGCTTCGGTAAGCCGCTTCATCGCCTGTTCAAGTTCGCTGAGCTGGAAGGGTTTTTGCAGCACGGGCAGCGTGCTTGGGCTGCTGCCATCAGGTGCGGTACCGTATCCCGTCGCATAGAGATAGGGTTTTCCGCGTTCGTCGAGCAGCTTTGCGACCGGCAGCGAACTCTGCCCGGCAAGCGAGACATCGAGTATGGCAGCATCGAACTCCGTATCCCTGGCGGCTTTCAGCGCCCGTTCCAGGTCGGGCGCGCTGGCGCAGACCCGGTAGCCCAGATCGGCGAGCATGTCCTCGAGCAGCATGGCAATCAGCGCGTCGTCTTCGACGATGAATATGTCTTTCATGATCCGGTTCACCCATTGCCCCCTTGCTAAAGCACGTCGCGCAAAAGTGTGCCGCGGTTTTGCGATAACGACATGCGTAAAAACAAAGACCTAAAGCGCAAGGAGCGAATCTGAAAGATTGCGACACGCTTTAGGCATGGAGGTTTATGTGGACTGCTTGCACGGCTCGTCAAGACGTCGTGGTCGGCAGTGCGAGAAACAGCATATTGCCGGTTGAAATTCGATGTGCAAAAGCTGGAATGCCGTCTTTGCAACGGCTCCTGGATAATTCCTTAAATCGGAATCGATTTATGGAAAAAATTATGCAGCAATTCAAAGTGTTGCAGCGTCTTTTGCGGCTCTCGAAAGACGCGCGGCGCTGTCAGAAGGGGTGTCGAATGGATTTGCTGAGTGCCACGGATTGGCTGCGTCACAGGCCGGGTTATACATATCCGCTGGCCATTGCCTTCGTTGGCCTGACGTTTCTTCTGAGGCTTGCCGCCAGCGACACTCTCTCCGGGTTTCCCTTCCTGAGCTTCCTTCCGGCGATATTGCTCGCGAGTTTCATAGGCGGCGCCGGGCCGGGATTTGTCGCGACCTTGGTTGCCGGTTTCATTGTCCAGCAGTTTTTTGTCGAGCCGCACAATGTTTTCTGGCCGGCCAGCGCCGGCCAATGGGTCGGCCTTTCCACCTATCTCATCAATGCCGTGATCATCGTCGGCCTGATGGAGATGATCATCATCGCCCATGGCAGACAGAGCCGCCTTCGCAGCGAGCTGAACAGCTTCAACACGCGCCTCGAACAGACAGTGGTCCAGCGCACTGCCGAGCTCAGGCACGAGATGGAAGAGAATGCCGCCGCTCAGGCGCAGGTCCGCCAGTTGCAAAAGATGGAGACGATCGGCCAGCTGACCGGCGGCGTCGCCCATGATTTCAACAACATGCTGGCAATCATCATCGGCAATCTCGATCTCGCCCAGCGGCGCCTGACCGGCAGCGAGGATCCTCGCCTGCTATACTCCATCCAGAACGCCAGAGATGGTGCGCAGAGAGCGGCGGTGCTGACTGCGCGTCTTCTCGCCTTCTCGCGCCAGCAGCCGCTCGCCCCGGAGGTGGTCGACCTCAACAAACTGGTCGGCGGTATGTCGGAGCTGCTGCGGCGCACGCTCGGCGAGCACATCCGGATCGAGACCGTGCTTGCCGGCGGTCTCTGGCCGAGCTTTGCCGATTTGAGCCAGCTCGAGAATGCCATCCTGAACCTTGCCGTCAACGCTCGCGATGCCATGCCGGGCGGCGGAAATCTGACGATCGAGACCGCCAATACCGAACTCGACGAGCGATATTCGCGCATGCATTCGGAGGTCGAGGCAGGTCAATATGTGATGATCAGCATGACGGACACCGGCACCGGCATGTCGCCGGAGGTGATCGAACGCGCCTTCGACCCGTTCTACACGACCAAGGGACCCGGCAAAGGCACAGGTCTCGGCCTCAGCCAAGTCTACGGCTACATCAAGCAGAGCGGCGGCCACATCAAGATCTATTCAGAGATCGACAGGGGCACGACGTTGAAGATCTATCTCCCCCGTCATGTCGGCATGGCGGACGCGCGGTTGAACGTCGCCGGCGCCCAGCCGCTTCCTCAGGGCAGCGTCAAAGATACGATCCTGGTAGTGGAGGACGATGAGAACGTCCGCACCATGACCGCCGAAAGCCTGCATGAACTCGGTTACACAGTGTTGCAGGCGGCTAGCGGCATGGAGGCGCTTATGCTTCTGGAGCAGAATGCGGCAGTCGACCTGATCTTCACCGATATCGTCATGCCGCAGATGAGCGGACGTCAGCTTGCCGATATCGTCCAGGAAAAATGGCCGGCGATCCGAATCCTCTATACGACGGGCTACACCCGCAATGCCATCGTCCACAATGGTGTGCTCGATCACGGCGTTTCCCTGCTCGCCAAGCCCTTCAGCCTGGAGCAGCTTGCTCACAAGATCCGCGAACTTCTGAATGTCGCGGTGAGGGTGGGAGACGAGCGGACGTGAAGCCGGGATACAGCCGCACGTCCGCAATTCTCTATCCGCGTTATTCCAGGACCTGGATTATGCGATGGGTTTTCGGTTCGACGATCACGCGCCGCTCATTGACGACCGTATAGCCGTAGCCGTCGATATCAGGCACGGTATGCACTTCGACGGTATCGGGCAGCGTCGCGCCGACTGCGATATCGCCGTCATAGACGATGGAAGGCGTGGTTTGCTCCATCACATAGGTGCGCACCTCGCCCGGCAATACGACGGAGCCGGTCGGTGCGGGATCGGTGATGATGACAGTGCTCTGCGCGAAGGCGGCTGAGCTGATGGTCAGCATGGCGGCCGCAGCCAGCATGGTTTTGCGCATGGGATTTCTCCTTTTCCTACCTGAGACATCAAGGCAACGCTGGCCATGCGGCATAGTTCCCCGCGGGCTTTTCGCGACAGCAGTAACAGACTCAATGAGAGCATTTAAGTTGTTACTAAATTAATTTTTGCATCATACGGTTGAGCTGTCTGAACAGCGTTCGAAAAGAGTGCAGATGGTGATGTTAGAGCTCGCTTGTTTACTTTTCGCTAACCATGTTGGACGTTTATTCTGAACGGACGACCAACCGGTCGTTGATTCGACGATCCGTCGCGTTTCGGCTTGCGAATGGATCTCTAGAAAGACGATTGCGGCGGCTCGATACATGCGCTTGCGAAAGACGATATTGCTGGTGGCCGTGGCGGGCATGATGGCCGGCTGCACATCGACAGGCGGTGTGCGCCAGCCTTCCGCGCCGGAAACCGTGGCACCTGAAAAGGCGCTGGTCCTGCCGCCGCCGGGCGGCCCGTCGATCGTCAGCGTCGTCGAGCGCAAACGTGGCAACGGCGTCGAGCAGACGATCTCGCTGTTTACCTCATCCTCCGTGCCCGGTCAGAATTCGCTGAAGGTCCAGTTCTTCGGCGGTTCCGGAGCCAATCCCGGCGCCGGCAATGCCGGCTTCAGCATGATCAACGAGAGCGGTATTGCCCGCGAGGTGGCCCGTTCGGCCCCGGGCGTGCCGATGGCGACCTCGGCGACCTTCCTGCAGAACGCCTATGGCCCCTTCGGCTATGCCTCCGGCCGCAGCCGTGCCGGCGACACCTGCCTCTATGCCTGGCAGCAGATCCGCTCGAGCACCAACGCCAATACCCAGGCGCGTAATTTCGGCATGATCCAGCTGCGCCTGCGCCTTTGCGATGCGAGAGCGAGCGAGCGCCAGCTGCTCGGCATCGTCTATGGCTACACCGTCACCGGCACCTTCGACGGCGAGATCTGGAACCCTTACGGCAATCCGCCGCCCGCCGATGCTGCACTCGGGCGCACCGGCGTGCCGATCTATCCCGACGAGGGCGGTTACCGCGCCAACCCGATGCCGATCGGCTACGAGCCGGCGCCTGCCATTGTCAGCCGGCCGCGGGCCGCTGCCGTTCGCAGCGCCTCGGCCGCGCAACCGGCTCAAGGTGTGGCAGCGGTGCCGGCACCCATCGGCCCGCGCGTGCCGCTGCCGGGTGAGGCGCCACAGACGAGCGCAAGGCCGGCTGCGGCCGCTGCGCCAATCGAACAATCGGTAAGGGCGATCGGCGTCACCGTGCCTTCGCCCGACTGCGTAGGCGACGCGGCCATGACGGCCGCCTGCCGGAGATAGAGCATGATGCCGAAAAGTGTGAGCGGTTTTCGGACGACATCATGCTTTAACTCTTTAATTTAGAACAGGATTCAGATTTTAGGCCGACCCGGCCTAAAATCATCCTGTTCTAGTGAGCATGCCCGGGGCCTGATTGGCACCGGTTGAGCAATTTCGAAGGAACGTCGATGCGCAAAGCCCGCAGTGTCATCATATGGGCCGTGGTTTCGCTCTGCATGATCGTGCTGATCACGCTGCCGGTTAACCTGCAGACCCAGCTCATCACCAGCATCACGGTCGTGACTGTCATGGCGCTGATCAAGATTCTGAAGGGCGAGGGGACCTGGCGCCTGGTGGCGCTCGCCTTCGGCACGTCGATCGTGCTGCGCTATGTTTACTGGCGCACCACCAATACGCTGCCGCCTCTGAATCAGTTGGAAAACTTCATTCCCGGCCTGCTGCTCTATCTTGCCGAAATGTATAGCGTCGCGATGCTGGCGCTCAGCCTGTTCATCGTCGCCACACCGTTGCCGTCGCGCCCCTCGCGTGCCGCCAATCCCGGGCGCCTTCCTCATGTCGATGTCTTCGTCCCATCCTACAACGAGGATGCCGGCCTGCTGGGAAACACGCTGGCCGCCGCCAAGGCCATGGATTATCCGGCCGAGAAGCTGCATGTCTGGCTGCTCGACGACGGCGGCACCTTGCAGAAGCGCAATTCCGGCAAGCTGCTCGAAGCCCAGGCGGCGGCTGCCCGCCATATCGAGCTGAAGCAGCTCTGCGACGATCTCGATGTCCACTACCTCACGCGCGACCGCAACGAGCACGCCAAGGCCGGCAATCTCAACAACGGCATGAAACATTCGACCGGCGAACTCATCGCCGTCTTCGATGCCGACCACGCGCCGGCCCGCGATTTCCTGCTGGAGACCGTCGGTTACTTCGAGGACGATCCGAAGCTCTTCCTCGTCCAGACGCCGCATTTCTTCATCAATCCCGATCCGCTGGAGCGCAACCTGCGCACCTTCGACAAGATGCCGAGCGAGAACGAGATGTTCTACGGCATCATCCAGCGCGGCCTCGATAAATGGAACGCCGCCTTCTTCTGCGGCTCGGCCGCAGTTTTGAGCCGCAAGGCGCTCGAATCGCAGAACGGCTTTTCCGGCATCAGCATCACCGAGGATTGCGAGACGGCGCTGGCGCTCCACGGCAGCGGCTGGAACAGCATCTATGTCGACAAGCCGCTGATCGCCGGCCTGCAGCCAGCCACTTTCGCAAGCTTCATCGGCCAGCGCAGCCGCTGGGCGCAGGGCATGATGCAGATCCTGCGCTTCCGCTTTCCGCTTCTCAAGCGCGGCCTGACGATCCCGCAGCGCTTTTGCTACATGTCCTCCACGCTTTTCTGGCTCTTCCCATTCCCGCGCACGATCTTCCTGTTTGCGCCGCTCTTCTACCTGTTCTTCGATCTGGAAATCTTCACCGCCTCGGGCGGTGAGTTCCTCGCTTATACGCTGGCCTATATGCTGGTGAATCTGATGATGCAGAACTATCTCTACGGGTCGTTCCGCTGGCCCTGGATTTCCGAGCTCTACGAATATGTCCAGACCGTGCATCTGCTGCCGGCCGTCGTCTCCGTCATGCTCAATCCGAGGAAACCGACCTTCAAGGTCACCGCCAAGGACGAATCGATCGCCGTCAGCCGTCTGTCGGAAATCAGCCGTCCGTTCTTCGTCATCTTTGCAGTGCAGATCGTCGCGCTCATCATCACCATCTACAAGATCTATGCAGAGCCCTATAAGGCCGACGTCACGCTCGTCGTCGGCGGATGGAATGTCATCAACCTGATCATGGCCGGTTGCGCGCTGGGCGTCGTGTCGGAGCGCGGCGAGCGCGCCTTGTCCCGCCGCGTCCGCGTCAACCGGCGCTGCGAATTCGGCGTCAGCGGCAAGTGGTACGCGGCCTCGATCGAGGACGTTTCCGTCCACGGTGCGAGGCTTCACATCTTCAACAAGCAGCTCGACGAGATGCTGGTTGGCGCACTCGGAGAGATCCGCTTCCGGCCCTATAGCGGCGCGGAACTGGAAACCCTGCCGCTCATCGTCCGCAACATCGAGCCGTCGGGCGACATCAGCAATGTCGGCTGCCAGTACGTGCCGAAAAGCGCGCTCGACCATCGCCTGATCGCCGACCTGATGTTTGCCAATTCCGATCAGTGGACAGAGTTCCAGGCCTCGCGCCGTCGCAATCCGGGCCTGATCCGCGGCACCATCTGGTTCCTCGGCCTGTCGCTCTACCAGACGAGCCGCGGCCTCATTTACTTCTTCCGCAGCATGCGGCCGGAGAGGGAAGCCCAGCAGAAGGCGGCAAAGGTCAACGCCGGATGAGAAGGATCGTCGCTGCCTCGCTTCTCCTGTTGAATGCCTCCGCCTTCGCCCAGGCGCAGACGGCGCCCTTCGACATGTCCGGCGAGCGGCCGCCCGGGGCATCCGTTACCCCGAGGTTGACACCACCGACGCCGCCGACAGCCCCTGCGCCGGCTCCCATCACGCCTCCGGTTTCCGTCAAACCCGCACCTGCAGCTCCGGCTGCTCCTGTTCCTCCGACGATCGCCGTCCAGCCGCAACCGGCGGCGCCCGCGCTCCAGCCAGCCGCGGCGGCAAATACCGCTGCGCCGCCGCGCTCCGGCGATGTCCGTCGCTATGTCGTGCCCTTTTCGAAACTTGGTCTCGGCGGCGAATACGATCGCCGGTCATGGTCGGTCTATCTGACGCCGGAACAGGCGGCGGCCAAGGCAAGCTTTACCTTCGCCTACCAGAATGCGATCGTCGTCGCGCCTGAGGCCTCGGCGCTGACCGTCTATCTCAACAACCGCCCGATCGGCCAGCAGCGTGTCGGCTCGCCGGATGGCCCGTCGACCGTCACCTTCGAGGTTCCGTCCGGTTTGCTGCAGCCCGGCGCCAATCTTGTCACCTTTGAAGCCAACCAGCGCCACCGCACCGATTGCAGCATCCAGTCCACTTATGAGCTGTGGTCGAACATTGATCCGGCCGGAACCTATCTGAGCTTTGCCGGCAGCGATGCCGCCCAACTGTCGAGCGCCGATGCAATCCGCGCCATCGGCGTTGACGGCGCTGGCAAGACCGAGTTCGACATCGTCGTCCCGGCGCTGGAGCAGCCGGGAACCACCAAGCCGCTGTTACGACTGGCGCAGGGCCTGTCGGTGCTGAGCAGTATGCCGAACCAGATCTTTGCCTTCAGCACCACCTCGCTTCCGGCCGTCAGGCCCGGCAAGCTCAGCGTGCTCGTCGGTACCGCAGCGGAATTGCGGCCGCTCTTTCCCGGCCTGCCGCCCGGTGCCGAAAGCGCGGCATTCGCCGCTTTCGCCACCGATCCGCGCAGCGGCTCGCCGGTGCTTCTGATCAGCGGCCCCTCCTGGCAGGCGGTCTCCTCGGCGATCGATACCATCGTCTCGCCGACAGACCGGTCCTCAGATATCCGCCGCGACGTGTTGACCACCGAGCGCTGGAGCGCGCCGAACGCGCCGCTGGTCTTTTCCGATACCAACATCGCCTTGTCTCAACTCGGCGTGAAGACCACCGAATTCTCCGGCCGGCGGCTGCGGACCAGTTTCAATATCGCCGTGCCGGCCGATTTTTATGCCAATGCCTATGGCGAGGCGAAGGTGCTGCTCGACGCCGCCTATACCGATAACGTGATGCCCGGCAGCCACATCGATATCTACGTCAACGACAACATCGCCTCCACCGTGCCGATCACCACGACATCAGGCGGCATTCTCCGTCATCTGCCGATCCGCGTGACGATGCGGCACTTCAAGCCCGGTCTCAATTCGGTGGCGATCGAGGCGATCCTGATGACCAAGGATGATGCGGCTTGCGCGCCGGGCGCGACCGCCGGCGCGACCCCGCGCTTTGCCCTGTTCGATACGTCCGAATTGCAGATTCCGGATTTCGCCCGCGTCGGTCAGCGTCCGAACCTGGCGGCAATGGCCGGCACCGCCTATCCCTATGGCCGGGCCACGGAGCCGACGCCGCTCTTCATCGACCGCGTCGATGCCGATACGCTTTCAGCCGCCGCCACGCTGCTCGGCCAGATGGCGATCACCGCCGGCCATCCGATCGACGTCGAAACCGTCGCCTCGCCGAATATGATCGGCGATCGCGATGCCATCTTCATCGGCTCCGTCTCGCAGATGCCGGCAACCGCGTTGACGCAGACCAATATCGCCACGGCGAGCCAGGCCTCGTGGCGTCCCGTTGCGGATACGCAGGCGGGCGTCGTCGATACCGGTACGGCCTTCGAGGAGTGGAATTCCAAGGTCAGCGGCGGTGTCTTGCGCAACCGGATCACTGCCTTCCGCGAGTGGGTGTCGCGCAATTTCGATATCTCCCGCAGTTCGCTGCAATTCGTGCCCGGCGCGGAGGAGGTTTTCACGCCGTCCAATGTCGACACGATCTTGGTTGCCCAGGGCTCCAGCCCTGCGGGAGCCGGTGCATGGACGGTGGTGACGGCGCCGTCGGCAAAGGATTTGCGCGAAGGGCTGGAGGTTCTGACCGCGCAGCTGAACTGGCCACAGATATCAGGCCACATCACCACCTATTCGAGCAAGACAGGCAAGATCGAGACCGTGCCCGTCACCCGTTTCGATTTTGTGCCGTCCACACCCTGGTCGATCTCCAATTACCGCCTGATCGCCGCCAACTGGCTGTCGACGAATATCCTCTCCTATGCCTCCCTGCTGGTCGTCTTCGTGCTGCTGATCGGGGTCACCACGTCAAGCATGCTCAGAAGACTGGGTCGGTCGAAATGAGGCGGTGGCGCGCACTCCTGCTTGCGGCATCGGTCGCGCTCGCTCCCGGGGGAGCGCCCGCCGTTGCGCAGCAGCCGATGATCAATGCCGGCGCATGGAGTGCCTACAAGGCGAAGTTTCTCGATGGGACCGGCCGCATCATCGATAACGGCAACGGCAATATCAGCCACAGCGAAGGGCAGGGCTATGGCATGCTGCTCGCCTATCTCGCAGCCAGCCCCGCCGACTTCGAACAGATCTGGTATTTTACCCGCACCGAGCTGCTGCTGCGCGACGATGGCCTGGCCGTCTGGAAGTGGGATCCGAACGGCAAGCCGCACGTCACGGACACCAACAACGCCTCGGATGGCGACATGCTGATCGCCTATGCGCTGGCGCTTGCCGGCACGGCGTGGAAACGCAACGACTATATCCTCGCCGCCTCCCGCATGGCGCAGGCGCTGCTTGCCGAAACCGTTGTGCACTCGGCCGGCCACACGCTCCTGTTGCCAGGGAGCCAGGGTTTTGCCGCTGGCGACCGTGAGGACGGTCCCGTCGTCAACCCGTCCTACTGGATTTATGAGGCGATCCCGGTGATGGCTGCGCTCGCTCCGTCGGATGCCTGGCAAAAACTGTCGGACGATGGCCTAACGCTGTTGAAGACGATGCAGTTCGGCCCGCGCAAGCTTCCCGCCGAATGGGTGAGTCTTAGCGGCCAGCCGCAGCCGGCGCAGGGTTTCGACGCCGAGTTTGCCTACAACGCCATCCGTATCCCGCTCTATCTCGCTCGTGGCGGCGTCACCGACAAGGCGCTGTTGACCCGCCTGCAACAAGGGATGTCGCAAGACGGTGTTCCCGCCACCATCGATCTGACCACCGGCCGGCCGAAGACTGTGTTGCAGGATCCCGGTTATCGAATTGTTAACGATGTTGTGGCCTGTGTTGTCGATGGGACCAAGCTGCCGGGCTCGGCCCTGCAATTTGCGCCCGCACTCTATTATCCGTCCACGCTCCAGCTGCTGGGGCTGGCCTATATCGGGGAGAAGCATCCGGAGTGTCTGTGAAGTCTTCTCTCGTGGCGGTTTCAGCGGCAGTCGTGGTGGCGACCCTCGTCACCGGGCTGAAAGATCGCGCCGCTCTGCAGGAAAAGTTCGGCCTTGGGGCCGCCGGCAAGCCGGCGCCGGAGCTGATGATGATGGGCCGCATCAAGCCGGCCGATGCTCCTACCGGCAATCCCGAATTCAATGCGCAACTCGTCGCCGACAAGATAGAGGCGATCACTTCCCCGCCGCCGCCAACACCGGACACGTCCGAGCCGGATGCCGCTGCATCGCAGCCTGCAGCACCGCAGCTTGCGGCACCTCAGACGGCTGCTCCGCCGGCTCAGACGGTCGCTCAGCCGGCACCAGTCACACCCCCCATCGTTTCCGAGCCGCCGGCACCACAACAGGCGGCCGCGGCGCCGCAGCCTGCCGTCGATGAAAGTGCGCTTCGTTATTTCGCCAGCCGCGGCGACAAGGTGCGCCTGCAGGCCGAGATCTCCCGCCTTCAGGCGCTCTATCCTAACTGGGTTCCCCCGGCCGATCCGCTCGCCGTGCCGCAGAATGGCGACAAGCAGCTCGAGGCCATGTGGCAGCTCTATTCCGATGGCCGCTATGCGGAACTGCGCAAGGTTGTCGCCGACCGGCAGGCAGCCGATGCCGGATGGCAGCCGCCGGCCGATCTGCTCGACCGGCTTGACGTCGCCGAGGGCCGTGCCCGCCTCGTCAATGCTTCGGACCTCAAGCAATATGCGACTGTGGTCGATATCGCTGCTGCAACACCGAGCCTGCTGACCTGCAGCGAGGTCGATGTTCTCTGGCGCGTCGCCGAAGCCTTCATCCAGACGGAGAGGGCGCAGCGCGGCCAGGACGCCTACACTTATATCCTGAAGAACTGCACCAATCCGGCCGAGCGGCAGGCGACGGTCGAGAAGGCTTCGACGCTGCTTGCCTACCAGCCGATGCAGGCGCTGCTCGCGCTGGAAAGGCCTGCCGCAGACGGCAGCAAGGAATTCGACGCGATCCGCGACAACCTCGCCCGACGCTTCATGGCCGAGGGCGATGACGATCCGAATCTCGCCATCGCGCCAGATTATCTCGCCCGCCTCGAAAAACTCGCCGAGACGGAAGGGCTTGCCTCCGATGCGCTGCTGCTCGGCTGGTACCAGCTTCGCCGCAACAATGATGCCGATGCCGAGAAATGGTTCCGCGCCGCCCGAGCCAAGCAAGATTCGGCGGCCGCCTCGCAGGGGCTGGCGCTGGCGCTGATCGCCCGCAAGGCGCCTGAGGAAGCCGAAGAGGTGATGTTTCGCTGGCGCACAGATTCCGAGGATGCGACATCAACCTATCTCGCCGCCACCGCCAACCTGATGGCGCTGCAGCCGCCGGCCGATCTGGCCGAAGACGTACTGCACCGCATCGCTGGCGAGGTCATCGCCCGGAAATATGTGCCGACGGCGCAGCAATTCGGCTGGTATGCCCGCTCCCTCAACCAGTTCCAGACCGCCGCGCGCTGGTTCGAGACGGCGCTTGCCTGGAAACCCGACGACGAACCGTCCGCCTATGGCCTTGTCATCACCCGCGAGCAACTGAGCGACCGCAAGGGCGTGCTCGACCTCCAGCGCGCCTGGGCCGGCCGGTCGAGCCGAATCACCAATCTCGAAGACACGTCCTCCCTGATACCGAATGCCGTTACGCCGCCGCCGGAGAAGGGGGCGCTTGCCGCACAGCAACCGGCGGCTCAGCCGACGCAGCGTCCCCCGGCCGAGCCGCTTCCGGCAGAACGCCGCGTGACCCTGCAGCCGGGTGCGGAAGTGGTCGTTCGTGCGGCGAGACCGGCGATGGACACGGTGACCGTCCCGCGCGGTCCACGCCAGACGCGCGGCTGCTCGACGACCATCGATGCGGGGCAGCTTAAGCCGGCCGACGCGCTGTCGCGCGGCTGGTGCCTGATGGATATCAACCGGCCGATGGAGGCGATCTCGGCCTTCGAGGCGGCATTGCAGAGCCCGGCCCGCAAGGTCCGTGAAGATGCAGCCTACGGCCAGAGCCTTGCCTATCTCCGCGCCGGCCTCTCCGGCAATGCCGCCGTCGCGGCCACCAAGGCGCCGCAGAACCGCCAGCGGGCCGCCGAGCTTCAGGTGGCGATCCTCGCCGACCGGGCGCTTTCAGCCTTCGACGCCGGACGTTACCGCGAAACCCTCATCTATCTCGATCAGCGCGCCCGGCTGCAGCAGGAACGCATCGACCTGATGGTTCTGCGCGGCTACTGCTACCTCAATCTCAAAATGTACGGCGATGCGACCCGTGTCTTCGAAGCCGCTGCCGCGACCGGCAGCCGCGACGCGGCCCGCGGTCTTGCCGACGTCCGCAACGTCACGCATCCAGACACCAACAACTGACGTTGACGCCGCTTCCGCTCTCCGCTAGTCGCCTGCGTAGCTTCAAAATACCGCAGCGTCCCTTTGTGCGTCTTTAAAGACGCGCGGCGCTGTGGACACGCAAGGAAACGCCCGTGCCCGCTCTCCATAACATCCTCGACAGATCCTATGACGCCTTCCTTTTCGACATGGATGGTACGCTCTTGAATTCCATTGCGGTCGTCGAACGCGTCTGGAGCGAATGGGCAAGGCGCCACGGCTTCGAGCCGGAGGTCTTCCTGAAGACGATCCACGGCATCCGCGCCTCCGATGTGATCCGCGGGCTCGGCCTGCCCGGCGTCGATCCTGCCCATGAGGCGGATCTGCTGCTCGCCGAGGAAATGGAGGATCTCTCCGGCATCGTCGAGATCCCCGGCGCCGTCCGCTTCCTCTCCGCCATCGCTGAGGGCCGATGGGCAATCGTCACTTCGGCGCCGATCGAGCTCGCCAGGCGCCGCATGGAAGCCGCCGGCATCCCGATGCCGAGGGTCATCGTCAGCGGCCAAGAGGTCAAATCAGGCAAGCCCAGCCCCGAAGGTTATCTGCTCGGCGCAAGTCGCCTCGGCGTCGATCCGAAAAAATGCCTGGTCTTCGAAGATGCGGTCGCCGGCATCCTCGCCGGCGAGGCCGCCGGCGCCGACGCCACCCGCA
>NZ_JACCEZ010000011.1:0-219490 GCF_013416305.1 Rhizobium sp. WYCCWR 11128 | reverse complement strand
GGCTGGCGACCAAAGCCGAAGAACTCGGCGTCGAGATCTATCCGGGTTTTGCGGCAACCGAAGTGCTCTACAATGATGAGGGCGCGGTGATCGGTGTTGCGACCGGCGACATGGGCATCGAGAAGAATGGCGAGCCCGGGCCGAACTATACCCGCGGCATGGAACTGCTCGGCAAGTACGTGCTGATCGGCGAGGGTGTGCGTGGCTCGCTCGCCAAGCAGCTGATTGCCAAGTTCGATCTTTCGAAGGACCGTGAACCGCAAAAGTTCGGCATCGGCATCAAGGAGCTCTGGCAGGTCAAGCCGGAAAACCATCGGCCGGGCCTGGTGCAGCATTCCTTCGGCTGGCCGCTCGGCATGAAGACCGGCGGCGGCTCCTTCCTCTATCACCTGGAAGACAATCTGGTCGCCGTCGGCTTCGTCGTCCACCTCAATTACAAGAACCCCTATCTCTATCCCTTCGAGGAATTCCAGCGCTTCAAGACCCATCCGGCGATCCGCCCCACCTTCGAGGGCGGCAAGCGGCTGTCCTATGGGGCGCGCGCCATCACCGAGGGCGGTTACCAGTCGGTGCCGAAGCTTTCCTTCCCCGGCGGGGCGTTGATCGGCTGTTCGGCCGGTCTCGTCAACGTGCCGCGCATCAAGGGCAGCCACAATGCGGTGCTGTCGGGCATGCTGGCGGCCGAGAAGATCGCCGCGGCGATTGTATCGGGCCGCAGCCATGACGAAGTGACCGAGATCGAGAATGAATGGCGAAAGGGCGACATCGGCAAGGATTTGAAGCGTGTGCGCAACGTCAAGCCGCTGTGGTCGAAGTTCGGCACAGCACTCGGCGTAGCGCTCGGCGGTTTCGACATGTGGACCAACACGCTGTTCGGCTTTTCCGTCTTCGGCACGCTGAAACATGGCAAGTCCGATGCTGAGAGCCTGGAGCCGGCGTCGCAGCACAAGCCGATCGCCTATCCGAAGCCCGATGGCGTCTTGACCTTCGATCGCCTGTCCTCGGTGTTCCTGTCGAACACCAATCACGAGGAAGACCAGCCGGTGCATCTCCAGGTCAAGGACATGAACCTTCAGAAGTCGTCCGAGCATGACATCTATGCCGGCCCGTCGACGCGCTACTGTCCGGCCGGCGTCTATGAATGGGTGGAGAAGGACGGCAAGGACGTCTTTGTCATCAACGCCCAGAACTGCGTGCACTGCAAGACCTGCGACATCAAGGACCCCAACCAGAACATCAACTGGGTGCCGCCGCAGGGCGGCGAGGGGCCGGTCTATCCGAATATGTAGCAGCCATTGCGGGCTGCTTTGACTGTGAGAGTTTAAGAGGAGTATCGATGCAATTTCCGCTTCAAGGCATCCGGGTTGTGGAACTCGCGCGAATTTTGGCTGGCCCTTGGGCAGGTCAGACCCTTGCGGATTTGGGAGCGACGGTCGTCAAGGTGGAAAGCCCAGAGGGCGACGATACACGTCGCTGGGGCCCTCCTTTTATCGAAGATGGAAATGATGTCGCCGCGGCTTACTTCCATAGTTGCAACCGCGGAAAGCTCAGCATCACCGCCGACTTCAAGTCTAAAGAAGACACCGCAAAAGTTCGCGAACTGATTGCCAATGCCGATGTCGTCATCGAGAACTTCAAGGTTGGTGGGCTTAAGAAGTTCGGCCTCGACTACGAGAGCCTCAAACGGATCAACCCGCGTCTAATTTATTGCTCGATCACCGGTTTTGGCCAGTCAGGCCCTTATGCCGAACGTGCCGGATACGATTTCATCGTTCAGGGCATGGCGGGGATCATGGATCTGACCGGCGAGCCCGGTCGGGAGCCTCAAAAAATAGGCGTGGCGTTCGGCGATATATTCACAGGCCTCTATTCGGTCATTGCTATTCAATCAGCCTTGCTTCTTCGCAGCGCCACGGGAGAGGGCCAGCACATAGATATGGCTCTCCTGGACAGTGCCGTTGGAGTGCTTGCCAATCAGGCAATGAACTTCCTCGCGTCCGGGAAGTCACCGACACGGCTTGGCAATGCGCATCCTAACATTGCGCCCTACCAGGTATTTCCGGTCTCCGACGGTAGCGTCATCATCGCGTGTGGCAATGACGCTCAATTTTCTCGGGTTTGCGATGTTCTGCAGATAGCGAGCTTGGCTGACGACATCCATTTCAAGACAAACGCAGACCGCGTACATCATCGAGCCGATTTGACATCCATTCTAGAGGCGCGGACGAAACATTTTAATCGCGCCGATCTGCTCGCCGAACTTGAACGTGTGGGCGTGCCCGCTGGGCCGATCAACTCGGTGAAAGACGTTTTCGCGGATCCGCAAGTTGAGCACCGCGGAATGGCGATCATGAATGACGGAGTACCGGGCATCCGGACACCGATCATCTTTTCAGGAATCCCGATGACATCTCACAACAAGTCGCCCAAGCTGGGTGAGCACAATGGAAAGATTCAGTCGGACTGGTCGCCGATACCCGATGCTCGTTAGCCTGATCGCGAAGGAGCATCTCTACCTCCAAGTTCTGTATGAAAGCTGCTCCAGCGTCAGTAACGCCGTGCCGCATTTCGGCGTTCACAGTGCCGATGTCAGCCGGGTTCTACGCTTCGCCTATCTTCTGCGAAATTACCGAGGCGATGAGAACGGCGAAACCGTCGATGTGGCGACTGCAAGCGATGAGGTTGAAGGTAAGGCCCGGTGGAGCCGTCCGATGTGGACTATCTGCCTAATAGCGCGACAAGCGATATCGGCATTTCGACCGCGAAAAAATCCATTGCTGCACCGATAATCATCACCCACGCGACTATCAGGAAAATGAGCGCTGCAATCCTGATGTCTACAGGCTGCATTATTTGCGCCGTCCCAGCATATGCGTCCCCCCGAGACAAAACCCTGTTATCCCTCGTGCAAATTCCCTATGGCGAGGGATGATGCGCAACGGTCGAGAGCGTGGGCGCATGCGGCGCCGAACCCTTCGCTTTCTCGAAACTGATGTCGCTTTGACCGATCAAGTCGCCGGACGTAGCTCTGTCGCTGCGTTCGAGATGATGGCCATCAAGGAAGGAGCGATAGGCATCTGCGATACCCTCCTTCAGACCTATCTTAGGAGACCAGCCGAGAGTGCGAAGCTTGTCGACGCTCAGGAGTTTACGTGGCGTGCCATCTGGCTTGGTGAGGTCGCGCGTGATCTTGCCTTCGAAACCAACGATCTCGGAGACGAGGTATGCCAATTCGAGGATGGTAATGTCTTCGCCACAACCTACGTTCACATGACTTTCGGCGGAATAGGTCTTCATGAGATGGACGCAGGCGTCGGCGCAATCGTCAACATGCAGGAATTCGCGCCGCGGCGTGCCGGTACCCCAGACGCATATCTCTTGTTGCTGGTTGACCTTGGCCTCATGTGTCTTGCGTATGAGCGCCGGCATGACATGGCTTGACCCGAGGTCAAAATTGTCGCCTGGACCGTAAAGATTGGTAGGCATGGCCGAGATGAAATCTCTACCGTGCTGTTTGCGATAGGCTTGGCAGAGCTTTAATCCGGCAATTTTGGCGATCGCATACCATTCATTCGTGGGCTCAAGCGATCCGGTCAGAAGTGAGTCCTCAACGATCGGCTGATCGGCGAATTTCGGATAGATGCAGGACGAGCCCAGAAACATCAGTTTTTCGACTTGAGTTCTATGGGCGGCGTGGATGACGTTCGCCTGGAGAATCAAGTTGTCGTAAAGGAAGTCGGCCGGATAGGTAGCATTCGCGAGAATACCGCCGACCCTCGCAGCAGCCAGGAAGACAGCATCGGGACGATGCTTACTCATCCAGGCCTCCACCTGCTCCTGCCGTCTGAGATCGACCTCGGCGCGGGTGGCCGTCAAAATCTCGCAGCCCTCGGAAGCGAGACGCCGCACGATCGCAGAGCCCACCATTCCGCGGTGGCCGGCGACATAGACCCTCTTTCCGGCAAGGCTGTAAATCACCTCAGGCATAGGCAAAACCTTTAGTTACACCGACCGACGGAACATTTCGTGCCATGAGTTTCAGATCCTCGCGAACCATCTCCGCAACCAGCTGATCAAGATTGGTCTCATGTTTCCAGCCAAGCTTCGTGTGCGCCTTCGTCGGATCGCCAATCAGAAGATCAACTTCGGTCGGACGGAAGTAAGCTGGATCGATCTCCACCAAACACTTGCCGGATGTCTTATCGTATCCCTTTTCCTCAACCCCGCTCCCACGCCAATCAATCGGCATGCCCACCTGGGCAAAGGCTTTGTCGACAAAGGAACGAACCGAGTGCGTTTCGCCGGTCGCAAGGACATAGTCCTCCGGTTCGTCCTGTTGCAGCATCAGCCACATGCCACGGACATATTCTCGTGCATGTCCCCAGTCGCGCTTGGCGTCCAAGTTGCCGAGATAGAGCCTTTCCTGCAGTCCAAGATGGATCGCCGCCGCCGCCCGGGTGATTTTGCGCGTCACGAATGTTTCGCCGCGGATCGGGCTTTCGTGATTGAACAAAATGCCGTTCGAGGCGTGCATGCCATATGCCTCGCGATAATTGACCACAATCCAATAGGCGTAGAGCTTGGCCGCCGCGTAGGGGGATCGGGGGTAGAAAGGTGTCGTTTCGCTCTGCGGGACTTCCTGAACTTTGCCGTAGAGCTCTGAGGTGGACGCTTGATAGAAGCGGGTCTTCTTGGTCAGTCCCAGGAGGCGAATTGCTTCAAGGAGCCGAAGGGTGCCGGTTCCATCGGCGTTAGCCGTATATTCCGGCGTCTCGAAAGAGACTTGAACGTGGCTCTGTGCGGCGAGATTATAGATTTCGTCCGGCTGCGTTTCCTGAACGACGCGGATGAGGTTCGTTGAATCGGTCATGTCCCCGTAATGCAGAATAAAGCGAGGATTTTCGACATGGGGATCCTCGTATAGATGCTCGATGCGACTGGTGTTGAACGACGATGAGCGTCGCTTGAGGCCGTGAACAATATAGCCCTTCTCCAGGAGCAATTCGGCCAAATACGCACCGTCCTGGCCAGTTATACCCGTAACCAGCGCAACCTTATTTTCGTTTTTCAATGCGGTCTCCATAATTTATTTCGGAGAATCAGGCGGACATGCTGTTCGAACTCATGTGTACTCGTGGTACTTCCTCAGTGAGCTCACAAACAGTTCTGAATCGTTGAAGTTGTACATGGCGTGTTGTTTCGGATTGACGTTATTTATGGCAACGGCAATCTCTGCGTTGCGCGCGGTCTTCAGCTGATGTAGGCAAAACTCTACCGCGCGACGGCTCGTCTTTCCCCATTTTACGACCACCAGCGTTCGTTCTGCTAACGCTGTCAGATGCATCGTATCAGCCGAGGCGAGCACCGGCGCGCTGTCGAAGATGACGATTTGGCCGAGTGAGGCGGCCCTCGCGATGATGTCAGCCGCATCAGTCAAACGAACGCGCCGATGGAGACCGGCATTGCCAGCCGGGATGAAGTCGATGCCGCTTGGATGGTGATGGATGATGTCCCGCATTCCGGCCTGTCCACACAGGAATTCGTTCAACCCCTGCTTTAGCTCTGATTTGAAAAACGAGTCGAGATTTCCGAGTCTGAGGTCGCCATCGACAAGCAGCACCGGAATTCCGTTGGCGGCGAGATCGATTGCCAGGGATCTGGCGACAAGTGACTTGCCCTCTCCGCTGTGAGCCGACGTCACAACGATACTGTTGGGCAACTTTCCGCCGTTGGATTGTTTGAGCGAAGTCATGACGGAGCGAATTGCTTCGTCAAACATCCCGTCTTGGATGCTCCCGAAGAGCATCGACGGATCTCTCCGGTCTTTCCGTTTCAGGTGTGGGATGAATCCGGCGGGTACGATGCGCGACATTCCGGCCATCTGGTCGAAGCTGCGGACTGAATTGTCCAACATCTCGACCACGAAAGCGGCCGTCACCGCGATCGATATCGAAGCCAAAAGGGCGCCGATCAAATAGAAAAGCCGCCCGCGTCCCTGCGGCGCCAGCGGCACCGCGGCCGGTGACAAGACTTCCAGTTCCGCGCCCGGCAACATGGCTTGCGCAGCCAGGCCACGGCGCTGCTCCTCGAGCTTGTCCAGCGCCGTTTGCTCTTTGTCAGCCATGCGCTGGAGTCGGGCCAACTCGGTTTGCGCCAGGGCAGAGCGAGTGCGTTTCTCATGAGCAGTCGCCAATGCCGACCGGATTGCGTCGTCCTCATGATCGAGCGCCGCAAGCTTGGCGTGTATCGATTGGAGATATCGATCGGTTGCAAGGCTGAGATCGGTGCGAGTTTTGAGGATCTTGGCGCGCGCGTCGACCACGGCTTCGGCGGTGTTGCCATATGTCTCAAGAAGGCGCTCGAGATCTTGCTCCTTCGCACGAAGCTCGCGTTGCATTGCAACAATGCTGTCGGGAATGACCATATTCTGCAGGACGAGCGAGGGGTCGTCGGCCGCTTCGAGTGCGGATATCGTTGCTCTCGCTTCAGCGCGGCCTTGTTCGATTTTTGTCCGCCGCTCGCCCAGCTCCATGATCGACTTGATCTGTTCAACCTGATCGTCGTCATTTGAGGCAACGTCGGTAGTTTTCTGGTACACGTCGGCGGCATCGCGTGCTGCCTTGGCGCGCCCCATCTGTTCGTCGATGCGCAGCAGAAGCCATTCTTCTGCTGCGTCCACTCGACCACGCAGGCTGTCCTTGCGCTCTTCGAGGTAGATGCTGATGAGCCGGTTCGGGACAGAAGCGGCCCGTTCGGGGTCGCTCGCATCGAAACCGATCTGAATGACGTCACCCTGGCCATCGCGCCAAACGCGGAGGGCCTTGTAGTACTTCGGGATTATCGGCTCGATGCTGTCCCGTATCGGCAAGGACGGTTTTTCACTATCGACCCAACCGCGCAGCATTGATCGGATCTTGTCGATAGGCGAGATTTCTTGCAGCGCCGGATTGAATTCCGGCCATTCATTGAGCCGCAGGTCGCGGATTACCCGCTCTGCGATGCTTCTGGAAAGAAGCCGTTCGGTCTCAGATGTGGCGTCCAGCGGATCGTTGCGGCCGGACTCGTCGGTGCCGAGCTTTGTCGCCAGAGGGGTGTGGATGATCAGCCGGGACTCGGCATGATAAGTCGGCTTCAATCCAGAAATCACGGTTACGGCAACCGCCATAAATACCATGATGATCGCCATTATCATGACCATCCGTCGCCGGATAAGGCGCAGGCCTGAAGTCAGATCAATTTCGTCCGAACGAGTCTCTACCTGAAGCCGGGGATCGTAGCGCATCGACGAGAGCGAGGGGTTGCGGTCTGGCGGCACAGTCGAAATAGTCATCGTTCACCAGCCGTTGTTTGAGGTTGCGCGGAGATAGCGTCGTAGAGTTTGTCCAGCGATCGCATGTAAGCCTTCATACTGAAATTGTTGAGATAATGAGCACGGGCCTTGGCCGACAGATAGTTGCGGACTTTCGGGTCGGTGACGAGCTTAGCCAGCGCCGCAGCCAGGGCATCCTTGTCTCCGACAGGTACGAAGACGCCGGTTTCACCATCGGAGATGACTTCGCCATGCGCGCCGACGCGCGTGGTGACGACGGCGAGCCCATGGGCAAGCCCTTCGACCACAGCCATTGCCAAGCCCTCGGCATGCGAAGGTAAGACCAGGATATCTGCCCGTGTACACAGCGCTTGGGCCTCGTCGGCGCCAAGCCAGCCCGGCATTTTCACCAGATCTGAAAGCCCCATGGCGGCAGCCTGGCGCCGGTAGTCTTCCACAGGTCCATCGCCTGCCAGCACGGCTCGCCACCGGAGTTCTTTCATGATCGGATGACTTAAGGCAAGCAGAAGCTCCTGAACGCCTTTACGTTCGCTCAGCCGGCCGAGAAATATGATCAACGGCATCTCGCCGACATGAACATTGCGCGGCCCGGGGTCGGGAACACAATTGCCGATGACGACTACGCGGCGCTCTTCTACACCGAGAAGCGTCGTTAGCGTGATGCGGTCGCGCTGGCCCAGTGCCACGACCTGGTCGGCATGTTGGAACATCCGGCGTACAAGCATTTGTTGACGTGGCGAGCGTGCGGCAAAGTCGGTCGCGTAGTCGTAGTCGTGCAGGTGCAATATGTGAGAGCATCCGAGGAGACGGGCAGCCTCGGTCAGGATCAGTTTTCTTGCGGTGCTACCGCGACCCGCGACATGAATATGGTGAATGCGTGCCGGAGCAACTATCCGATCCTTTGCCATCATCAAGACGGCGCCGAGCAGGCGCATAGGCGACGCAACTGAGGACCACCGAGGCCCTCTGGTGTCGGTGACGAGGTGTGTTTCGCCGGCCTCCTTCGCCGTGTTCGATATATATCCGACGAGCCTGCCAATTCCGCCACCGTTTTCGCAACCACCCGGGACGTAGTGGCGGACGGTTGCTGCTGCGTTGCGCGTCGCTACCCGATTCCCATCCGTGAGCGCGTTCATCAGCATGCCCCGATCACCTTACGATAAACGGCCGCAGCCTGTGCTCCGACCTGTTGAGGCGAATTCGGACCTGTAGCCCATGCGAGCGCGTTGATCCCGAAGCTGCTTCTGAGCTCGCTGTTTTCCGCCAGTGTCCGTATGGCTATCGCGAGCTGTTCCACATCCCCGGGTGGAACCACCATTCCCAGTCCGTTTGGCAGAACGGTGGCTCGCAATTCGCCGACATCAGTCACGATAACCGGTTTGCCAAATGCCGCGGCAAGATTGAGGACTCCGCTTTGAGAGGCTTCCGTATAGGGAAGGACAACGATGTCGGCATCCAGAAAGAGCTGGGCGACCTCCATATCCTCGATAAAGCGGTTGCGAATATCATAGCGGACGGCGTCCCCCATAAGGGGCTGGAAGATCCACGGATCATCGCCGCGGCCTGCCACCGTGATGCGTAGATTGGGGAGCAGGTCCTTGAGCATCGCCTCGGCACGGATCAGATGCTCCAATCCCTTGTAAGCAAAAATCCGTCCGAAAAGCAGAACGCGCAAAGTTCCATCTGCGCCGCGCCGCGCCATCTTGTGCCGCCGAGCGAGCTCCGCGTAGCGATGAATGGCGGGATGCGACAGGACATGGACACAATCAGGCGATTTTGAATATCGCTCGAGGACCATTTGTTTCAGCCCTTCGCCATGGACGACGACATGACCCGATTGCCGCACCATCAATTGGGGAGCCCAGGCGGGCAGCGTACGGGTGTCGGAATCGCCGGGATGCACTTCCACGTCATGGACGGTGGTCACGATCGGGATCGGACGCCAGAACGGCGCGGCGAAGTTCAACCAGAGCGTCGAGTTGCTCAGAAGGTGAATGACGTTCGGCCGCTCCTGCCGGATAAGACGTGTGAGTTGGTGCAGGAACCAGGGATTGGAGAGCGAGCGGTGCCTTGGCCAGTCCATGAGGTGCAGATCGACAGCCGGATCGATCCATGAAGCAAGGTGTGCGTAGCGCCTGCGCGGAACCGCTAGGACGACGTGCGCATGTCGCGCAACGCCGCTAGCGAAGGAGATGGTGTAGTCTTCCAGTTCGGAAACCAGCAGCAGTGCCTTCATCCCGCTGACTCCGACACGCCGACATCCTGACCAAGTCGAGGCAAGTCGTAGGCTGTGCGCAATGCATCACGCGTCCGCCTCAGCAAGTTTGGTTCTCCGGCAAAAAAGAGCCCTTCCACAGCAAGGCTGAACCGGGTGCGTGTATCGGCGCCCTGCAGCTTGGCTGAGGCGACCCGGTACGGATAGTGATCAGTCAGACGCAGCCTTCCCGCCAGATCGTGCGCGGAAAGAAACCGGTTCGTCGCTTCAACGGTAGCCTTCCAATGGGCCATCCGCTTTCGCAGCATGGCGGCGTCATCGACTGGCCGATACCAATTATTGTTGTGAATCCGATAGAAACCGAGTGAATCCGACAAGGCGACAACGCTCCCCAGAAATGGATAGATGCCTGTGAGCCAGGCATCGGCAGACATGCGGAACTGCTCGGGAATATCCCCTGCAGCATCCCACGCGCTACGTCTTACAGCGATGGCTGATGTCATCGGGAAGGGCCACCAACCAGCCGATCTGGCGAGCCGTGGCGACAAATTTCCTGAACACAGGGTCCGAGGGATCGGCCTGAAGGCTGGTGAGCCATCGTTCTGCGTTGGCTGAAGTCGGTGATAGACAAGCGATGCCTGAGGATTGGAGTGGAAAGCAGCGGCGGTTGCCGACAGCTTGCCTGGCGCCCACCAGTCATCGGCATCGAGAAAACAGAGGATGTCGCCACTGCTTAACTTCACAGCAGCATTTATGGCGGCGGCCTGTCCCTGGTTCTCCTGGAAGAGCACCTTCACCCGCTTGTCATAGCCGTCGAGAACAGAGCGCGACTGGTCGCTCGAGCCGTCGTCGACGACGATTATCTCGACATTGGACGCCTGTTGGCTCAAGGCGCTGTCAATTGCCCGGGCAACGAAGCGACCGTAGTTGTAGTTATTGATAAGGACGCTGATTGTAGGCCGCTCCATGACACCCCTCAAGCGCGTCGCTGGGCGACACGTCGGTGCGCCGGAGTTGCGAACGCTCGCGCGTTTGGCAGCGCGAATTGATGGAAGGAGTTCTGCTCGATCAGGATTTCGCCTTGAGCCGGTAGGGTCACCGCCGACAACGCCGCAACGCGTGACGCTCCCTTTATATAACGTACAAAACCAGGACCATGACGCAGAACCATTGCAATCCCAACCCTTCTAAGCGTCACCTGCCAACAGCCGGCTGCGCCAGAATTATTGCCTCACTTCACCGGAAACTGCGGCTCAGCGCGACGTGCTTCGCGGTATGCTTTCATCGTCAAGCTACCGGTGATTGGTCACGGGTGACATCTCCTCTTATGGGCAATGTCGTAGGCCCCAGCACCAACTTTTGGGGGAGGGGTAGACCGTAAGCTTAATCCAAACAACGTCCTTGGATGGTGGGTATGGACGTTAGGCTTAGCCCCGCCTTCGTTTGCGTTGGTTGACCGGGGATGTGGCGGGATGATTGTTCGTTGGTAAGCAGCGCAGCTATGAAAGGGGACCCATGTCTTTCCAAATTGCCGCGATCAACAGCCTCTCATCTGTACAAGCAGGTCGGGACCGGTAATGAGAGCGTATACGCTTAGAATAGCGAATGGGCCGACTGTCAGTTGGCGAGCGATAGAGTGCTGGGGCGCCGGCCTATGCCTTTTTCTTCAGACAGGCGCGCTTTTCCCGCTCATGCTGGCGGATGCCGACGGAGGCCTTAGCGATCATGCCAAGTCTATGTTGCGTCTGCTTTGCCTACCCGTATACGGGTTTACATTGCTGATGCTGGCACGAAATTTTCCGCAATTTCTCACCGCGCTCAAGCGAAATTGGCTTGTCCCGCTGATGGTCGCCATGCCCTTCGTGTCTGTCTTCTGGTCGGTTGGCCCGTCGACGACTCTCAGGCGTGCCATCGGCCTGCTCTTCACCGTACTTCTGGCTTATGTGTTGGCGATACGCTTTACACCGAGGCAGTTGCTTCTCATTGCATTTGCGACCTTCGGAACATGTATTGTCCTCAGCCTGTTGATTTTTCTAGTATCACCGGGGCTCGCTCGCATGCCCACGGACAGCGCGATGCGCGGCATATTCATCCACAAGAACAGCCTTGGTTGGTACGCCGGCATGATGATACTGGTGTCGACCGCCGTCGCAATGGACAGCAACCGAGGATTGCGGCGAACCGCTTTGATCTTGTTGGCGGCGGGCGGGGCTTGTCTCTTCCTTTCCGGATCGATGACCGCGACAATTGCGACGGTATCGGCATATTGCCTGATCGGGTTCTACTCCATGTTGCAGCGAATCCGTGGCATCGGTCGCATCGTCTTCATCCTCTTTTTCTTTCAAATGTTCGTCGGGATCCTCCTTTTGCTTCACGAATTCCTGGTCCCATTCCTTGAGGCGCTTGGCAAGGATGCCACTTTGACGGGCCGAGTGCCCTTGTGGGAGCTGGTCGATGGCCAGATCGCCGATCATCTGCTGCTCGGCTTCGGCTACCAAGCGTTTTGGACAGAAGCGAATCCCGAAGCCTGGATTATCTGGTCAAAGATCCAGTGGATGGCTCCTCACGCCCATAATGGATTCCGCGATACGCTGCTGAGCTTCGGAATAAGCGGAATGACTTTGTTCGCTCTGATGCTTTTGCAGGCACTCCGCCAAGGGGCGGCCCTCCAATGCGGGGACCCGCATTATGGCTGGCTCTGGCTGAACGTCTTCACGGTTGTGATTTTGGTGATGAACCTGACCGAGACAATCTTCCTGATCCAGAATGACGCGATTTTCATTCTGTTCACAACAGCCATCATCATGTTCTCTCTATATGAGCCTGTTGTTACTTCGACGGCCCCCGGCCGGCAATTGCGGGTACGGGCCCGCAGCAGAACGGCGGAGCTGCAAATCTCATGAGGCAGCGCTTCGCACCGATCTTGAGCATTTTGCTTGCGATGCTCTTTCCGCAGCCGGGCAAGCTGGCCTCGGTGAGCCCGGACGCAGATGCGCCCGACAGGCTGCGGACGGCGGTCAGGGAGGCAACCTGCGCGGAAGCCTCGCCGGCGACCTTTTCGGACAAGCTGAAGGGGACTTCACTGAGCAACATATTGACCGGAGCACCCGCGGCCCGGGCAGTATTCTATGTCTCTCCCGATGGCAAAGACACCTGGAGCGGGCACCTTCCTAAAGCAAATTCTCGGCGTACAGACGGTCCTTTTGCCAGTATTGAAAGAGCGCGGGATGCTGCGCGCCAGAAGGGCGGCCAGAATACGATCGCAATGGGCAATGGGGATTACTATCTTGCTGAACCGATAGTCTTCGATGCTCGCGATGCGGGCCTGATCATCGCGGCGAGATGCAACGAGGCGCCGGTTCTGCACGGCGGCCCGATTGTGCGCAATTGGACGGCGCAGGCCGATGGTCGCTGGAAGGCGTCACTGAAGCTGCCTGCGGGCCGGGATGTGGGTGATCTTTTCGTCAGCGGCGCGCGCCAGATGCAGGCTCGCTTTCCCAACGCTCCACTCGATGGAGACCCGCGCAAAGGGTGGCTTTTCGCGGCCAAGTGCACGCAGGACGACGATGAATGGCATGGTAACACGCGCTTTTGCTTCCATGCCGGCGATCTTCCGATCTCAAAAAATGCAGCAGGGCTTGTCGCCCACATCGTCGGTGGTTTTCACCCCGGCAGCCAGTGGGGCAGTGACACCCTCCCAGTGGTTTCAATCGACACCGCGAACCGGGCGATAAATACCCAAGGCACCAGCTATTTCTTCACCGCAGAAGGCAGCCGCTATTTCCTGACCGGGGCGGCGGCGCTGCTCGATGCGCCCGGGGAGTGGTGGTACGACCGAACCAAAGGTCAACTCGATTATATCCCGGCCGATGGACTCCCAACAAGTTCTACGGCTGTGGCCGGCATCCTGCCGACCCTCTTCAGGCTGGATGGAGCCGACGGGATGGTTGTATCGGGGCTCCAGTTTCGGGATGGGGATCCGCGGGGCAGCGGCAAGTTCGGTACCGATACCAGAAGCTTTGGGGCCATACGGCTCGATCACTCGGACGGTGTTCGGCTGCTCGGCAACTCCATCGAAAATGTCGGCGTCGGCATCCATGTTTCCGAGAGCAAAGATGTCTTGATTGCCGGCAACGTGATTGGAGATGTGGCTGGCAACGGGATTTACGTTGGCACGACCTATGGCAGCTTCGGCAAATCCGACGGTGCCATAATCCTGTCGAACCATATTCATGACATCGGAAGGGTTTACTTTGAAACCGCGGGGATATGGTTCCAGGCGACCGACAGTATCAGGATCGCTCATAACCTGGTCGAAAATACTGCGCAGTTCGGTATCGCCGGCGGCTCACTGTGGGGAGCACAAGACGCAGTCCACGACGCAGTCATCGAACATAACGAGATCCGCAATGCCAATCAGCAGACGGCAGATGGCGGTGCAATCAAGCTGATGGGCGAGCAGGCTGACCTCCTGAACAGCAGCATCCGCTACAATCTGGTCACCGGGACAGGTCAACTCATGAACAGGGCCGATGGGACGTTTTGGCCTCCCGGATATGAAAATATCAATGAATGGCCGACTCCCATTAGTTGGGCGATCTACACCGATGGCAAGGCCAGTGGTGTGCGCATCGAAGGAAATACGCTGTCGGACAATATATCGGCGATCGGCATCAACGGCGGCTGGAGCAACTTGGTGACCGGAAACGTTATCACGCACGGATCGGGCGCGGCTTTTCGCGTTGATGACGGTACGGGCAGGGGTTGGCGTCCGTCATGGGCACGTCCTAATCGTATCGAGAGCAATATCGTGTCGATCGATGGTAGCAACGGGCTTGCAGCCTATGTCTACGCTCCTGACCATGGGCCTGGATACGTGCAGTTCGCGAATAACCGCTACGCCGGCAATTTGAACGACAAGAGCTTCCGAATACATCCCGGGATCATGCCTTCGGGAGAATTTGGCAGTTTACAGGATCTTCAGAAGGCTGGGGCGGACACCGAAAGCGTAGTCGCGCGGCCCGAGTAACGAAAGGGCGATACGACGAGCGGTGTTCCCGGGGCGTTCCGGTAGTCACTGGCGAGATCTGCCCGAGCGGCTTGGGAAGGCGATGAGGAAATTCGCCCAGGCCCAGACGACATTCGCCGTCGGTGAGCCGAGCTTTGCCCCTTGCGCGAAGGGAATGCAGAACGGCCTGCCGCTGACCCCGTTGACGAAATGCGGGATGCCGTTGGTCAGAAATGCCGCGGCGATGAAATGGGCAATCTAGGCGATCCAGGGCAAAGGTTTCTCCGTTGCGGCCTGAGTGGCGTCAACGGAGAATGTGGCCGGGTTTTTTTCGTGCCGGCAAGCGGAGAGACACGACTGCCCGTGACGCTGTAGGCCCGCCGCCTGAAAGGCGACGGGCCGACCTGGTTAGACAAGCAGGAAATCTTTGAAGTGAAGTGCTGCGGAATTATCGAGATCCGCGACATGGACGGCCGCGCCCGCTGCGCTTCCATCCGCGTCATAGGATAGAATGCCGCTCTTCTGATCGTAGATCAGCTTGTCATCAGCCTCCAGCGCTTTTGTTCCCAGAACGAAATTCTCGTCCGAAAATTGGGATAGGCTGAGCGCGGCGAAAATCGAATGATCGAGCATCAGCTTGTCGCCCGCCGCGGAGGAAAAATCCCGGATGTGGTCGACGCTGATATTGTCGGGCTTCACATTGAAGACGAAGGTATCGCCGCCGCCGCCGCCGGTCAGAATGTCTGCGCCGGCTTTTCCGAACAGCTTGTCGTTGCCGAGTCCGCCGTTCAGCTTGTCCGCGCCGGCCCCGCCATCGAGAATGTTGCTGCCGCTATTTCCGGTCAGCACGTCGTTGTAGCTGGAGCCAGTCAAGTTTTCGATGCTGACGAACTTGTCACCGGCGGCATGGCCGCCCGTTGCCGCCCCAGTCGCCAAGTTGACGTTGACCCCGCCGGAGCCCGCATAGCCGGCCGTGTCGTTGTCGGCACCACCATTGAGGACGTCCCCGCCGGCGCCGCCGCTGAGCTTGTCCGCGCCAGCCCCGCCATTGAGAACGTTGCTGCCGCCATTGCCGCCGGTCAGCACGTCGTTGTAGCTGGAGCCAGTCAAGTTTTCGACGCTGGCGATCTTGTCACCGGCGGCCTGCCCGCCCGATGCGGCCTTGGTCGCCAAATTGACGCTGACCGCGCCGGAGCCCGCATAGCTGGCCGTGTCGTTGCCGCTGCCGCCGTCGAGCACGTCCGCGCCGGCGCCGCCCTTCAACACGTCACTGCCGCCGAGACCCTTGAAGGTTTCGTTGCCGCCGTTGGACTGACCGGTGTGTGGCAGGATGTCGTTGCCGTTGGTGCCGGTGAATACCTTCGTCGGTGTGGTTGGCGTTCCCGGTTGCGTCGGCGTGGTTGGCGTTCCTGGGTTCGTCGGCGTAGTTGGCGTTCCCGGTGTCGAGCTGGAGCCAGATTCGTAGGCACCCATGTCGACAGTTCCAACGACGCGAGCGTGGCCGTCCAGATCGACCGAGCCGACGCCGTACTTGCTGGTTCCGCTGTCGATCGCCGACGAGCCGGAGCCGAGGTGGAAGTTGTCGCTCGCTGCCCCCGCGAACTTCGGGTCGATGCCGAGCTTGTTGCCGTTCGCCGCGCTCGGCATCGCGTTGCCGCCGTCGGTCTTGACCGATGCCTGACCGGCCGTGCCGTTGTAGGTGATGTTGTTGGCCCAGACGACGTTAGTGTTCTTGTAGCTGTCGGTCGACGTGTTATCGATCGCGGTGTTGTTCTTGTTCAGCGATGGGTCCGCCACGGCGATGTTGTTGACCCAGGTGTTGTTGCTCGACGCCGAATTGCTGAGCTCGCCGCGCCAGGTGCCGCTGTTCGCCGGGTCCTGATTGTTGTGGTATGCGGTGTTGTTTTTCACCGTGACGGAGTCGCTCCAGGTAACCTGGATGCCTTTGCCGCCGTTCTCGTAGACGAGGTTATTGTCGACCAGGGTCTTGAACGTGTAGTTCGGATGACCGCTCGTCTGCGTGCTCTGGAAATCGTCGATGATGATGCCGTTGCCGTCGGTGTGCGCACCCGACTTCGTGACGTTGTCGTGCGAGATGTTGTCCCGAACGATCGTCCGGTAGCCGTCGGTCGAGGTATCGCCGGTGATGTTCCGGTTCTGGTAGATCGAGATGCCCGAGAACCAGCCCGTCGACGCGTTATTGTAGGTCTCGTTCCCTTCGATGCGAATGAAGTCCGACCAGTTGAACTGAATGCCCGACTCCCCGCTGCCGTGGACCTTGTTGTTGAGAACTGAGATGTGGTGGACATTGTTCGCTTCGATGCCGTCGCCTTTGGCGCCGCCGATGTCAAAGCCGTCGATTGTCACGTAGTTGGCGTTGACACTGATCGCGTTCCACGAGCCCGCGGGCGGCCGGATCAGCGCCCCGCCGGGCACTTCCGAGCGCAGTGTGATGTCGGCTGCCGCCGAGCCGTCTTTGTCGATGTTAATAGCCTCGTTGTAGGTCCCCGCCTTCACCACGACCTCGTCGCCGGGCTTAAGGTTCGACGCCATCGCGTCGCCGATCGTGCGGAAAGGAGAGGAGGTACTGCCGTTACCACCGTTGCTGCCAGTCGTTGCTACGTAGTATGTTGTCATGGTCTTGTTCCTCAACCCCCGCCCGTTAATATTTGCGGTTAATCCTGCGTTACGGCGGCAGGTTATAGGGCGACATTCTGGAGGGCGCAACAGCAACGCAACAGTAAGTGCTTGAGAAGCATAGCCTTATTGCTGCCACAATATCTTAATCGATCCAAAGTTACGTTTTGAAATATTTGGTGAATTTCGAGTCGCCCAAAATGTGGCAGCTTTAATATCTCGCTTGCCGCGAGTTATTCTTTCTACAACCATGGCGACATGCATCCATTGAAAACTTTAGAAAATCCTGATGGGCGTGGCTGGATTGTCCCCGCCAAATGCGGAATCGACATTTTTTTCAGAATTCGGCAATTTTGGGCAGTATCGCCTTACGATTGGTGCTGATCGAGATGGCAATGTGAGGTCGACCGTAGCGATTCGACCAACCCATTGCCCAGCATTTCAAGCGCCACCGCTTTCCCGCCGAGATCATCGGGCATGCGGTACTTTCCGTTTCCGCGGGGCCTGCCTTATGTCGACAATCTGCTTGCCGAGCGTGGAATCGATGTCTCGTTCCAGACCGTGTCTGAGTGGGCGATCAAGTTCGGCCGCTGGTGCGAGACCTCGGAACGGTGGCGCTTAGATCGGTGGCCTGGGAAGCCCCTCTCTATGGAATCCAGCTTGCTCCGTCGGCTGACCCGGCTTGGATCGATCCGGTGTGCAAGATGCATGCACCATATTCATCCCATAAGCGGGCCGCCCCGCAGGGTCCCTGGTTTTTCTCGCCGCGTTGTAAAGAAGCATATCGACGGTTGCCGCAGACCTATGAGTTGCCCCGGTCGCAGTAAACGGATGGGGACAACTGTTTAACTTGGATGGCAACGGTGATGGCCGCCGCTTCGATCTTGCTCTGCATCCGGCAGTCCCGGTAGAAGATCAATGGTAGCGGACGCTTTGCCTCCCTAGAGCGAGGCGACGATTTAACTATTTGAGCCACATTGCGATTGCCGCGAGCTTGGCCAATCCCATGACGTTCACGAGCAGTTTGTCGTATCGGGTTGCGGCGCGTCGAAACTGTTTGAGCTTGCTGAAGAAGCGCTCGATGCGATTGCGCTCCTTGTAGAGGTCTGCGTCGTGGGCGCGCTGCATTTTTCGGTTGCGCTTTGGCGCGATGACGTGCTGCGTTCGGCTTTGCCGAGATCAAACCGCTCTTTCGGGACAGCGCTCATCAAAAAGAGCAGCCTGGCAAGCAGTGGGGGTACGTCGCCTTACTTCGAATATGTAACCGATCTCGGCGTAAGACGTAGAAACATGAAGTCTCTTCTACGTCCAATAGTTAGAGACGCAAGTATGGAGGCAATCGTCTTGGCAGCATATTCTGATGACAGTTTAGATCGCGAAAGCGTAGGTCATGAGAAAGCAATCAGCAGACAGAAGCCAAGATTCAGTTCTCAATCAAACGAGTTCTTTGGAATGTATTAATGTCCTTGGTGTTCGCATTTCGGCAGTTAATCTCAAAAGCGCGACTGGCTTTATTCAAAAAGCGATCGAAGACGGCAGGAAGGAATATGTGTGCGTTCGCGACGCGCACGGTGTGGTCCGGTGTCAAGATGATCCCGAGCTCCGGTCGATACATAACCGGGCTTTCCTCGTAACACCCGATGGCATGCCATTGGTATGGGCATTGAAGCGTGCCGGTCATGCTGAAAGCGATAGGGTCTATGGACCTGACCTGATGTTATCCGTTTTCGATGCCGGCAGCTCCAAGGGCTTGCGCCACTTCCTTTATGGCGCAACGGCCGAAACGCTCGAACAGCTGCAGGCGCGCCTTCTCGCAAAATTTCCGCAAGCACGGATCGTCGGCTCCTATGCGCCACCTTTTCGCAAACTGTCGACGCGGGAGGAAACGGAGATTGCTGAACAGCTCAATCGATCGGGCGCCGATATCATCTGGGTCGGGCTGAGCAGTCCCAAGCAGGAACTCTGGATGGCGCACATGCGCGATCGTCTGGAAGCATCGATGCTCATCGGTGTCGGAGCCGCATTCGATTTCCACGCCGGTCTCAAGCGGCAGGCTCCAAGGATCATTCAAAGAAGCGGCTTCGAATGGGCGTTTCGTCTTTTATGCGAGCCACGACGGCTGTGGCGGCGCTATGCGCTCGTCGTGCCGACCTTCATCTCACTGACGGCAGTCCAGAGACTGGGGCTTCGTAAGTTTCCGATCGAAGATGCGGGTTTTGGATCAAGCGCGCCAAAAGCAGCAGCTGTAAAGGTGTAGCCATCATGTCCTTATTTGCGTCGACAGAAATGACACCGCGTCCGTCGAAGGCAGCCACATCAAATGATATGACGGCGCGGGCGATTCCGGCAGGTTCCGTGCCACCCATAGCAGCCAAGACTGCCGATCCCTTTGACCGGGCAGGGTCGAATATGCCCGTCGCACTACGGCGTCGGCTTCCTCGGCTTGCAACCTCGTCCTTCCTGGTCGCCGGCGACATTGCGGGCTATTTGATTGCCTATTTTGTTGTCCTGTCCTTTCTTCCCAGTGGTTTGGCCAGTGGTTCGCAGGGCACGATAGCAGAGCGTACGTTCACGATCGCAGCACTCGCCGCGATTATTCTTTACGCATCGGCCGGCCTCTATCCTGGATATCGGTTGCATGGCCACGAACATCTGCGGCGGCGCACTGTCGCCGCCGTCAAGGTGGCTGTCCTGGCGGCGTTTGGAGCAATTATCCTGCCGGAGGGGGAACGACTGCTGCTTGCCGTCATTGGGTTCCTCGCTCTCGGGCTGATTGTTCAGCCATTTGTGCATTGGCTTGCACGGGGCCTGTGCTGGAAACTTGGAGTCTGGGGGGAGCGCGCGGTTGTCATAGGGGGAGGCAACCTTACTCCCGCTCTCGTGGCCCATTTCAAGAACCACTGGCAGTATGGCATCAGGCCGGAGGCCATTTCCCCCGATAGTTTGGAGGCATTGCCCGACGGCGGGCCATCCATTGCCGTGATTGCGGGCACAGGCGCGCTTGCACCCGACTTGGCGGCTATGCGTCGGAAGTTCGCCGAAGTCATTTTGCTGTCCGACACGCCGAGCCTCAAGGTGAGCGGATTGCAGCCTGCGGATGTTGGCGGAGAAATCGGTATTCGCCTCACCAACAGTAGGAGTTCAGTGAACTCGGACCTGGTTCGCCGGATCCTCGATCTCGCAATCGCCATCCCTGCAACAATCGTGGTCGCGCCATTCATCGCGATTGCAGCGGCCGCAATCTATGCCATCGATCCAGGCCCCGTCTTCTTCCGGCATACCAGGGAAGGGCTGTCCGGTAAGCCGGTGCACGTCCTGAAATTGAGGACGATGTACCAAGATGCAGAACAGCGCCTTGAAGCACTATTCCGAGACGACCCTAACATGCGCGCCGAGTGGTTGAGCCACTTCAAGCTCAAGGACGATCCGCGTATCCTTCCGGTTATAGGACATATGCTGCGCGCTTCGAGCATCGACGAGCTCCCGCAACTGGTGAACATCATTGCAGGGGATATGGCCTTCGTCGGACCGCGTCCGTTTCCAGAATATCACCTCTCAGCGATGGATAGCGAATTTCGTGACAAGCGGCGTTCGGTAACACCGGGGCTGACGGGCCTCTGGCAGATATCCGAACGAAGCAATGCGGATATCGAACTGCAGCAGCAACTCGACGAGTTCTACATCGACAACCGGTCTCTGTGGTTCGACTGCCAAATTATTCTCAGCACAATCCCTGCGGTCTTCAAACGCAGGGGAGCCTACTGACCATCCTCGCTTCCGCGAGGCAACCATCAACAACGGAGCATACCAATGCACGGACAAAAGCGAATTATGGTAACCGGCGGCACCGGGTTTTTGGGATCATTCCTGTGCGAAAGGCTTTTGCGAGAGGGCAATGACGTCCTCTGCGTGGACAATTACTACACCGGTTCGCGCGACAATGTGCTGCATCTTCTTGACGATCCTCGCTTCGAGGTGCTCCGCCATGACATTACCTTCCCGCTCTATGTGGAGGTCGACGAGATTTACAACCTCGCCTGTCCAGCATCTCCGGTCCACTATCAGCACGACCCCGTGCAGACTGTGAAGACCAATGTGCACGGGGCCATCAATATGCTCGGCTTGGCAAAACGCACCAAGGCGAAGATCTTCCAGGCATCCACAAGCGAAGTTTATGGCGATCCGGCGGTCCACCCTCAACCCGAGGAGTATCGAGGCAGCGTCAATCCCATAGGACCGCGGGCATGCTATGACGAAGGCAAGCGGTGCGCCGAGACGCTGTTCTTCGACTATCATCGTCAATATGGCGTGGAAATCCGGGTCGCGCGGATCTTCAATACCTACGGTCCGCGCATGCAGACCAATGACGGCCGTGTCGTCTCCAATTTCATCGTTCAGGCGCTTCGAAACGAGCCGATCACCATCTTTGGCAACGGCAGGCAAACACGATCGTTCTGCTATGTGGACGACCTGATCGACGGCTTTATCCGTCTGATGGGCGCGCCCGCTGGGGTCACGGGGCCCATCAATCTCGGCAACCCCGGAGAATTCCAGGTCCGTGAATTGGCGGAAATGGTGGTCGAAATGACCGGATCGAAGTCCGGCATCGTCTTCAAGGATCTGCCAGTTGACGATCCGACACAGCGCAAGCCCGATATCAGCCGCGCAACGCAACAACTGGGCTGGCAGCCGAAGGTGAACCTTCGTGAGGGGCTTGAGAGAACGATCGCTTATTTCGAGTGGAAGCTTTCCGGCGGCGCAAGGAACTGGCCCAGCGCCAAGTCCTCGCAAGAGGCTTATCCGCATCTGGCGTCCGCGAACGTCGAACTCACTGCTCCTGAAGCCATTCGATAGGGACATGAATAGCAACGTTAATGATCGAAAACCGCGGCTCGTTTTTTTTCAATGGGACCATCAGCCCAATGCGACCGCGGCCGGTTACCTGCTGCTGCACATGCAGCAGCAGGTCAAATGCCTCGCAACACATTTCGATGTCGTCGTCATTAACCGCGACTGCGACTATGCAGAGATATGCGACAGGTACGAGCCGGATCTGACGCTGTTTGAAAGCGGTTATCGGTCGCATGGGTCGCGTCGGATAAAAATCACCAACACCAATACCCATATCGCCGTTCCGAAGCTTGGCCTTCATAACGCCGACGCATGGTGCGATCGACGCGCGGGCTTCCTTTCCGATATGCAGCAGTGGGGCATCGAGACGTATTTCGCGATCGCAACGATGACTCCGGAATATATGCCGGCGGTGAAGGAGAATCTGTTCGTCTGGCCAAATTTCATCGATCCCGAAGTCTACCACGACTATGGCCAGCAAAAGGTCATCCCGGCCATGCTCACAGGTCAGGCCTACGGCCTTTATCCCTGGCGACAGACGGTCTTTCCGATGATCCGCGACCGTTACCCCTGCCTGGTCTCGCCGCAACACGCCTATGAGAGCAAGCTAGCTTCCCAGCTCCTGTCTGGAGAGGCTTATGCGCGCGCGCTCAACGCGAGCCTCATCGTCCCCACATGCGGCACTATGGGCGGCGAGGTCGTACGCAAGCACTTCGAGATTCCCGGGGCAAATGCCTGTCTCGTGACCGAACGCACGGCAGCAGTGGAGGCAGCCGGCTTTGTCGACATGGAAAACTGTGTCTTTGTTGACGGCCACAACGTCGTCGAGCGACTAGATTACCTTTTTGCCCATCCCGACGAAATACGGCGTATCACGACAGCCGGTTACAGTTTGATCCATGCGTGTCATACACTGAGCCACAGGCCGCAAATATATCAGTGGTTCATGCTGAACAAAGGCCTGCAGTTCGGCGAAAAGATCATCCAGTCCGGCCCCTTCGGCGATCTTACAAAGGTCCAGCGGATCTCCAAGCAAGAGAGCGTCCATGTCGTGGGGGAAGCGAGCGATCGCGCTTTGCTGAAGCAGGGCGACCTGCTTCTCGAGCAGGGCAGGGTGGAGGAAGCCAAGCAGTGCTACGCGCGCTGCCTGGACTATGTATCCTACCTGCCCGAAGCCAAATTCCGCCTTGCCATCTGTGCATTGCAGGAGGGCGACGCCGATCGCGCCTATGACCTTCTGGTGGATCTGGTCAAGGTGACCATGACCGAATATGGGGCACTCACCCCGGATCCGGCCGAGTGGGCGTACTTCCTTCTCGCTTTGATCTGCAGAGGCCAGTTTGAGCGGGCGCGGAGGCTGCAAGATTTCTATCCATCTCTATCCCACGACGAATTCAGGCGCGCGCGCCTCGTCATCGCGCAACTCGGTGGCTCAGGCGATGGGGTCGTGTCGGGACGGTATGGCAGGGATCGAAAAAGCATTCATCAGATTCCCGATCGGAGCGATTCCGATTGGCTTGCATGGTTCTCCGATATTCTTGAGCGCTGTCAGCAGCCAGATCTTGCAAATGTTCTTCGTCGCGCTCCCGTCGGAGGAAGCAACGCTGGCGAGAAAGTAACATTTCTACACTTCAAACGTGATGCTGGTTGGCGTCTGCGACTATATTCAGGCGTCGATGGCCTGATGGTCAGACTGCGCCTGAATGGCCTGCGGCCGAATGTACCGCCGCTGCCTGAGTTCCGATATTTCTGGCATCTTGCGCGGGGTCTGGTCCCCCATTCGCAGAGAGGCCCGTTGCGCAGGATCCGAACAGCGCTTTCCAGGCTTCCTATGGGCACCGGCAATTAGCTGTGGGAAAATTGCACATGCAGACAGTCTCACCTGGAGAGGCGTGCATGACAAACTTTCCAGGTGAGGCTGAAGATGCAATCGCGGACTCGGTGGCGTATTTGCCGTGCAGCCACCGAGGATGTTTAGAGCGAGAATGCGCTCCTGATGCGATCCAAGATCTGATCGGCCGACCGCATCAGCACAGGCTGTTTGTCGCAGAGCCGCCCGAAAGAAAAAGATCGTTGAGCTTGAACACGACTTCCGTTCTGTTCGTCGCTTTGACCTTTTTCATAATATTGCGAACATGCACCTTTACAGTGCTTTCTCGCAGGTTGAGCTCATAAGCGATAATTTTGTTTGCCTTTCCGCGTCGGAGCGCCTCCACGACTTCGACCTGACGATCCGTGAATATGCCGGATAGCGGGCGTGCGGTCGAATTGCTCGAGTCCAGCAAGTGACGCATGGCAAACAGGGCGCTTGCAGGCACAAAAATTCCTCCTGCCACCGACAGCGCGATCAGCTCCATACAGACGCTGACGCTGACTGAGGCGGGTATGAACCCTTTGGCTCCGTACTCAAGTGCCCTAACGATTTGACCGAAATCGTCGCTATCGGCCAATACGATGAGTGGCGTCGATGCGAATTCCGACGAAAGCTTCCGGATTTGCTCCGAAACGGTCGGTTCATCGATCTTTTTGCCGCCGACGTTCAAGAGGATTGCCGAAAGCGGAGGATATTCGTCGCGCTTCTGCTTCCACTCCTCAATTGATCCAAAAGCCAGAATCTGCAAATCCGCTTTTTGGGCAGCCATGCATTGCGCCAGGCATTGACGATCGAGCTCACGATTATCGAGAATGACAAGAGAATGCGTGTGTCTTCCCGGCACGGCAGATGTGTTCGGATTATCTATCCTGAGGGGAAGAGCTACGTTCTCCTGCCTGAGGTCCAAATTCGATATAAGTGCTGAATTCACAGCTTCACCCTCCCCTAACACGTTACGCTCAACTACGACCCGAGTACCGACCCCTCTCAATACGGGGGTTTAGGAAACTCTAAAGTAGGAATCGAATACCACAATTCGCGGAGCGTTACAGTAGCTAATATAGGCTAAGTAGCGCGCAACTTCCATTGTAAGCCGGAAATAGAAAGATAAATCTGAAGTAGTCTTGAGTGTTACTAGATAGATTGCAGAATAAACTTCATCGTTACACCGTGCTTTGCGACGGGCCACTAAATGCATGGAAACAATCGCAGTCTCCGGCGTAGGACCGGCAACGGATGCGGTAGGTGAGCCCGCCACCAACGTTGGTCTATGTATGAACATGGGCGTAAGTCATCATAAGTAGATACGCCTTTAGGTGAATAACCTTAAACGTTTTGTTTCTTTACTCAGATGCAGAAAACAATTCTCTTTGGGATGTAGAAAAATATTAGTCCTGTCGGTGTGAAACCTTGGGTGCAATTAGGCGATTGTTGGTTTCAACTGAAAGTCTGGACCTGTTCAAGAGTTAGGGGTTTTGCAGGGATGATTGCATCAAACGTCAAGCTGGATGACGGCACCATTATCCACCATCCGGACCTCGTGAATCTTTACGGTTGTACGATCGGTGCCGGAACGCGCATCGGCACCTTCGTTGAGATTCAGAAAAACGTCCTAGTCGGAAAAAGCTGCAAGATCTCCAGCCATTCCTTCCTCTGTGAGGGCGTGACGCTGGAAGACGGCGTTTTCATAGGCCACGGGGTCATGTTTACGAATGACATATACCCGCGCGCCGTCAATCCGGATAGCAGCCTTCAGACGGAGGCCGACTGGATTGTCGTCCCGACCCTGGTCAAGCGCCATGCGTCGATCGGCAGCAACGCCACCATTCTGCCTGGCGTCACGATCGGAGAGGCTGCGCAGGTCGGCGCTGGAGCGGTTGTAACAAAGGATGTGCCCGATGGCGCCATTGTCGCTGGCGTTCCGGCCAGGATGATCGGTCGCGTTAATGACGGGCCAGTCGACATGCACGCGTTGGGAGGAATGAAATGATCGGCATCGCTGTTGTTGGGTATGGGTATTGGGGCCCGAATCTGGTTCGCAACATCTCGGAGGCGGCCGGAGCGCAGCTCATTTCTGTCTGTGATCTCAATGTCGAACGGTTGGCGGCTGTCAAAAGCCGGTATCCCGCGGTGACGATCACCGATGATTTCGAGGAAGTGCTGCGCGATCCAAGAGTGGATGCCATCGCTATCGCGACGCCAGTCTTCACCCATTTCAAGCTCGCAATGCAGGCTATGATGGCCGGAAAGCATGTCTTCGTCGAAAAGCCGATGGCATCGACGACGGAGGAAGCTTCGCGGATGGTCGAAGAGGCCACACGCCGACGCCTCGTGCTGGCAGTGGATCATACCTTCGTCCACACCGGCGCCGTCCGCAAGATGCGCGAACTGGTCGAGAACGGCTTAGGCGACATGTATTATTATGACTCGGTTCGGGTCAATTTGGGGCTCTTTCAGCATGATGTCAGCGTCATCTGGGACCTCGCGGTGCATGATCTCTCCATCCTGGACCATGTTGTGCAGGAAAGGCCGGTGGCTGTTTCAGCGACAGGCATGAGCCATGTACTCGGCGAGCCGGAAAACATCGCCTATCTGACGCTCTTCTTCGAAAGCAAGCTCATCGCACACATCCACGTCAATTGGCTGGCGCCGGTCAAGGTGCGCCGCACGCTGATCGGTGGCAGCAACAAGATGGTCGTCTACGACGATCTGGAGCCCAGCGAAAAAATCAAGGTCTACGACAAGGGCATCACGCTGAACCCCAATTCTCAGGCTTATGGCGAGAAAGTGCATCAGATGATGGTCGGCTACCGCAGCGGCGACATGTGGGCGCCCAAGCTCGATATGACCGAAGCACTGAAACGCGAACTGGATCAGTTCGTCGAGTGCATCGAGCAGAATTCGCGGCCCATTACGGACGGCCATGCCGGCCTGCGCGTCGTTCGCATTCTGGAAGCAGCAAGCCGGTCGTTAGCCCAGCGCGGCCGCATCATCGAGCTCGAAGAGGCAAGGCGCATCGCATGATCCCGTTCCTGGACATTAAGGCACAATATCAATCAATCAAGGGTGAGATTGACGCCGCCGTGCTCGGCGTCCTCGCCTCGGGGCAGTACGTATTGGGCGACGAGGTCGCGCATTTCGAGCAGGAATTCGCCGACTATTGCAACGTCAAGCATGCGATAGCCGTCAACACCGGAACGAGTGCCTTGCATCTTGCCCTGCTTGCGGCGGGCGTTGGTCCCGGCGATGAGGTCATTACGGTGCCATTCACGTTCGTCGCAACCGTGTCGGCGATCTGCTACACGGGCGCACGACCCGTGTTCGTCGATGTTGAGCCCGTGACACTCACGATGGATCCGGCGGAGGTCGAGGCAAAGATTACTCCCCGCACCAAGGCCATTGTTCCCGTCCATCTCTACGGTCAAATGGCCGATATGGACGCGATCAAGGCAATTGCCGACCGCCACGGGATACCCGTCATCGAAGACGCCTGCCAGGCCCATGGCGCGCAATACAAAGACCACCGCGCCGGCAGTATCGGCCTATCCGGCTGTTTCAGCTTCTATCCGGGCAAAAACCTCGGCGCCTGCGGCGAGGGGGGTATGGTCGTTACCAATGACGATGATCAGGCCAAGACGATGCGCATGCTGCGAGACTGGGGCCAGGAGCAGCGCTATCACCATCTGCTGAAGGGCTTTAACTATCGCATGGACGCCATTCAAGGCGCGATCCTACGTGTCAAGCTCCGGCACCTTGAAGCCTGGACCGAGGCGCGTCGCAGTCATGCGCGCCGCTATTCTTCGCTGCTTGCCGGATCGACGGATTTGACAATCCCTGTCGAAGCAGCCGACCGGCGTCACGTCTATCATGTCTATGCCATAAGAAGCCGTGATCGCGATGGGCTTCAACGCCTGCTCAGCGCGGAAGGCATTCCGTCCGGGCTCCATTATCCCATCCCTGTTCATCTGCAGAAAGCCCATGCCGACCTTGGTTACCAGGCCGGGGATTTCCCGGTCTCGGAAGCCGCGGCACGGGAGGTCCTCTCGCTGCCGATCTATCCAGAGATGCCTTTACGACACGTCGACCAGGTGGCCGCCGCACTGGAGTATGCTTATGTCAGTTAACCGCGCCGGCGAGGCTCGACTGGTTCAGGCGGTCCATGGTCGCCATGAAAGGCCGGCAGATCCTGGCTACCAAACTGGGTTGGTCGAAGAGCTCAGGCAATCATACGGGCGCGCTGGTCTGATAGACCTTTACGGTCGTTTCGCCACAGGCGACGGTGTCGTCGACACACTGATGCGGAAAGCCATCTGGCAAGCGATCGCGCGGAGCTGCGGCGCGGGACTGCAGGTTGCGGGCGGCGCCGGTTTCAAACATCCTGAAACGTTTGAAATCGGCAATGGCGTGTTCATCGGCGCTCAGGCCTATATCCAGGGACGCTTCGACGGCACTTGCGTAATCGGCGACAATGTCTGGATCGGCCCGATGGCCTATTTCGACGCACGCGACCTGGTTATCGAGGATTGTGTCGGCTGGGGCCCTGGCGCCAAAGTGCTTGGGTCGACCCACACCGCACTGCCGGTGGATGTGCCGATCATTCGCACGGATCTCGAAATCAAGCCGGTTCGCATCGGCGCATGGGCCGATATTGGAACGAATGCAACTATTCTTCCCGGCGTGAGCATCGGAAAAGGGGCGATCGTCGGAGCAGGCGCAGTCGTTGTTTCCGATGTCGAACCGTTTTCAGTCGTGGCGGGTGTGCCGGCGAAGTTCATACGCTGGCGCACGGAAGCCGATCCTGTGCTGGATATATCGCATGGAGGAAGATCGTGAGAGATCAACGGGTACTCATTACCGGCGGGGCCGGCCTGATCGGGTCGCATATCGCCGATCTCGTCGCATTGGAGAAGCCGCGCGAGATTATCATCCTCGACAACTTCGTGCGTGGACGCCGGGACAATCTCAGTACGGCAATAGCTGGCGGGTCCGTCAACATCATCGAGGGAGATATTCGTGACAGAGCGTTGTTGGCGAAAACCTTCGAGGGCGTGGATATCGTCTTTCACCAGGCGGCCATCCGCATCACGCAATGCGCCGAAGACCCACGGCTTGCCTTCGATGTACTGGCCGAAGGCACGTTCAATGTTCTCGAAGCTGCCGTAAAGGCAGGTGTGTCGAAGGTCGTCGCTGCCTCTTCTGCCTCTGTGCTGGGTTTGGCCGAGAGCTTTCCGACCACCGAAGCGCATCATCCCTATAATAACAGGACGATCTACGGGGCGGCCAAGACGTTTAACGAGGGGCTGCTTCGCAGCTTTGCGGAGATGTACGGCCTGCGCTATGTGGCGCTGCGCTATTTCAACGTATACGGGCCGCGAATGGACGTTTACGGCGCCTATACCGAAGTGTTGATCCGCTGGATGGAGCGCCTGGCGACCGGAATGCCACCCCTTGTCTATGGAGATGGCAGCCAGACGATGGACTTCGTCGATGCACGTGACATCGCCCGGGCAAACCTGCTGGCTGCGAAGAGCGATGTCACGGATGAAGTGTTCAATGTCGCGAGCGGCGAGGAAATAAGCCTCCTGCAACTTGCGCAGATGTTGAGCAGCATCATGGGTGTCTCACTCGAACCGCAGCATAAGGAAGCCCGCACGGTCAACGGCGTGACCCGTCGTCTTGCCGATATCAGCAAGGCCGAGAAGCTTCTGGGCTTCAAGGCGGAAATATCGATGGAGCAAGGGCTTCGAGACCTTGTCGCATGGTGGCAGATGAAGACCGCTGCGGCAGGAGGGCAAGCTGCATGAGCTCGTCTCTATCAACGATTCCGGTCGCCAAGCCCGTCCTCGGAGAAGAGGAGGCTGAGGCCGCGCGCCGTGTAATTATGTCAGGATGGGTTACGCAGGGGCCGGAAGTCGCGGCCTTCGAGGGCGAATTCGCGGCCTTTGTCGGCGCTGCACATGCCTGCGCCGTTTCAAACTGCACGACCGCACTGCATCTCGCCTTGATGGCGGTCGATGTCGGCGCCGGCGATGAAGTCATCACGGTCAGCCATTCGTTCATCGCCACCGCGAATGCTGTTCGATACTGCAATGCGGTGCCTGTCTTCGTCGACATCGAAGCAGATGGTTACAATATCGACCCCAGCCTGATCGAAGCAGCCATCACGCCCCGCACCAAGGCAATCCTATGTGTGCATCAGCTTGGCATGCCTTGCGATCTCCGCTCCATCGTGGAGATCGGCAAGCGCCATCAGCTCCCGGTCATCGAAGATGCGGCATGCGCGACGGGAAGCGAAATCCTGTGGGACGGGCGTTGGGAAAAGATCGGCAAGCCGCATGGCGACATTGCCTGTTTCTCCTTCCATCCCCGAAAGGTCGTCACGACAGGTGATGGTGGCATGTTGACCACCGCCAATCCCGAATATGACCGGAAATTCCGGCTGTGGCGTCAGCATGGCATGAGCGTTACCGATGCTGTTCGCCATGGCTCGAAGCAGGTGATTTTCGAAGACTATGACGAATTGGGCTACAACTACCGTATGACGGACCTTCAGGCTGCCGTCGGAAGGGAACAGTTGCGGCGGTTGCCGGGGCTGATTGCACAACGGAGGCGGCTTGCTGGGCAATATTGTGAGCGCCTGTCTACGATCCCTGGGATCTCACCGGTCGAGCCGCATTGGGCTCGCAGCAACTGGCAGAGCTTTTGCGTGAGACTGCCTGATGCCGTCGACCAGCGGACGGTCATGCAGGCATTGCTCGATCAAGGGATCTCGACCCGGCGCGGTGTGATGAATATTCATCTGGAAGGTGCCTATTCCGACCAGAGTTCTCATCGCGCCGCCACAAGTCTGAAGCGAGGCGTGGCAGCGCAACGGCAAACGATAGTTCTGCCGCTTTATGCTCAGATGACGGATCTCGACATCATCAGGGTTGTTGAAGCACTTCGAAGCTCATTGGCTGAGGGGGCCAGCATACCCGCCGCCGTACAGCACGATCGGGACATCGCGCTTGTATGATTTCCTGATTGCGTGATGCAATCTTCGTTGTGCCGAAGGGCCTGATGCGCATCGCCTTGATGCGCATTTTTTGTTAGAGCCTTTCCTGATCAGATTGCAGCATTCTGTTGGCTCAAACGGAGTCGGATGGTCGACCGGCCGGCGCGCGTCGTAGCCCAGTTCTAGGGCCAAGCCGGCCGGTCGATCAGGCGGCCCGTTTCAGCCAACCCGAAGGGCCGGGCATCTTTCCGCCAGGATCAGAGAGCCCCACGCCTTCTGGCCCAAGCAGAACGGCCAGGGCCTTGTTGCGAATGATGCTCAAAGCGACGTTCACGAGCGAGGAACCGCCCATCAGCATCGTCGACTTGAGGTTCTGGGTATAAGTCTGCCCACTGGCTGGGATCATGCGCAAAGTCATCAATTATCCTAGCCGCTATGCTGTGGGACGGGATCTCCGGCGCGCTGTCGCCGACATGTTGCCCAACGCCACTTCGAAGATACGCGGCACAGGCATTGCTGTTGGGGCAGGAAGCGAATTCAAGACCTGGTCGGGTCTATGCCAGCTTGTATCAAGAGCGATTTCTCTCGCGCTGGTGGTCTGAGCGCCTCGGCGCTGCTCGATCGCCCACTGGGGGTTCGTTTGCAATACGTGCTTTTCGCGGGTCACTGGCTTGCCTGACTGGCGTGTGTCTCAGTTTCACGCGGCAGGTCGGCAGGGGCGGCCCGAGACACGCCATCCGCAATGCGGGTTCGGACGATCCTCACCACATCACCCGGTATCAGCGCCGTTGTTTCGGAGGCCTGGAACTGCTTGATTTGCCCTTCGTTTCGCCGGCTCACCGTAAAGGTCAGCGGGAGCTCCTCGCCGCTGGTATTCGAGCTTCCCCCTGCCGCGAGCTCATCGAGAAGCAGTTTTTGCGTTATCTCGCGCTTCAATTTGAACTGATCGAGACTTGCCTGTTCCGACTGCAATTCGGAAGCGACTTCGCTTCGCCGCGTGTCATAAAGCCCCTCGAGATTTCGCGTTGTCTCACTGATCGCCTGACGGCCCCGCATGATGGCGGTGACAAGGTCGAGCCGATTGGAGCGGTAGGTGGTGAGCAACCGTTCCAGATCCAATTGACGCGACGAAACGGTGAGGCCTTTCGTGACCAGCGTTTTGACGCTGGTCAGCTGGTCCTCGATCGATTTGATATTGTCTTCCGAGCCTTGCACCTTCTCGCCTAGCATGCCGACTTCACTGTTCAAAAGATCACGCAATTCCGTGAGCGCCTTCGACTGCCTGTCCAGCGCATTTGCACGAGCCTGAAAAATGACCCGTTCCTCGTTGTATATTCCCGCAGCGTATTGCTGATCGACGCCGAGCGTCTGATCGAACGTTATCTCCTTCGCCCCGGTCATCTCTGCTTGGAGCCGTGCTAATTTGGCAGTGCTGCGCAGCAGCGAGTGGTCGACGTCTCGCAATTCGCCTGCGAGTTTGATCGTCTGCGATTGCTGCAGACTTGGCGCGCGCAACGGGCCGCCGCTCAGTGCCAGTGATTGCAGGACGGTCAGTCCAGGGCGGAATTTGTATTCCCCGGGCTTGGTTACGTCTCCGACGACGTAGATTGGTGGGTATTCGAGAATTTCGATGGTGACCGCAGGTGCCTGAACCAATCCGATTTTTTCCTGCAGGCGCTTGGCAATCTCATTGGTGAGGCTGGTGTTATCGCGATTGCCGACGGAAAGGGATCCAAGAAAGGGCAAAAAGACAGCGCCTTCATCCGAGACGGTGTATTCGCCGCCAAGCGCATCCCAGCGTTCATATTGGCCTTTGGACTGCATCCATTGGACGATCGTCAGGCGGATTTTCGTTTGCGGAGTCAAGGGGGCGCTATCGGCGAGAGCTGGCGACACAGCTCCGGCAAGAAAGGCGAGTGCACCGATGACAAACGTCGCGCGAAAGAACACGTGTGGGGCGCGGTGCGATGAATTCATATACATATATCTCGCCTGCAAAACATCCTTAAAGGGATGCTGGTCCAACTGCCTTGATTCTGTTCGCACGCCGGACGACAAGTCCGAAGCCGCGTCCCTAGTGTGCAGTCTGGCGACGCCTTGAGGAAGGTGGAGATCGTTTATTTTGCCTCATCACTATTGATGAGGTGGGGCGGGTACTTCAGCCTAAATCCAACAGAAACACATATCTTCGGCGCGACACCGAGGCATCGCCCGGGAAAATCAACAGGTCATGAGATCCCAGCGGCTTATGCCATTGCACGAACGGTCCAGTGCGTGGCTTCCTGCTTGGGGGGCCAGCCATGCGGCGATGTCGAAAAAAGACACCGCTTGCGGCTTCAGGCCTTGTACAGGATGCGGCGCATCTTGCCGACCTCGCGCATCTCGCCATCACCTGGGCCATGCAACACGCCCGTTTGCCCAAAGGATGCCGCCCTGCAGAGCGAAATTCGTAGGATATACTCTCCCATTTTCGACTATACTTCACAGTTGCGTATCGCATGATCCTCATACATTCGACCCTGACAATCTCGCGAGAGAGGTGCCTGCCATGTATCGCAACGCTCGTCGGTGGACTTGGCGCTCACTCCTGGTGGATTCCTTGGTTCCCCGATGGTTGACCGTCGGCGGAAAGGGAAGGCAATCGAGTGCGGCGGCTGGCGGCAATGGTGTCTATGCGTATGGCGGGTCCGCCACCACAGGTCTCTTCCCGACCAGCACCTATGATCCAGCGAACTGCTATGCCGATGTGGTCTTCCGGCCGCAGCTCGTCGCGTGAAGTGTCTTCATCGGGAACCTCCTTGGGCAACAAGAGTGGCCGCGATATCTGTTTTGTTGTCTGGGCTTTGGAAATCCTCGCGGGAGATCTCGGCCTCCAGCGTCTTGCGGCCGAGCATGCGTTCCAGCTCACGCACCCGCTCTTCGAGCGTCTTGACCTCGGAATTGCCGACGACAGGTTCGTTGGACATAAGCCTGTCCTCAAGCCTGTGCTTGAGCCTTTCTGCTTATGCCGACTGTCTGGTCGAAATGGGGGCAGTTCACAGGAAGAGCGAATTAGCAGACCCCCAATTGGAGGATGAATGGCCGCGCCGATGCAATCAAACGGGCAGTGATAGCCCCCCGCTACGTAGCCGAAAAGCGGTCTAAGTCGGGCCAATGGGCCGTTGAGGGAAACCTACTAAGGGTCTATAAAGCTTCGCGATAGGTCGTTGCAGAACGCTGGTTTCGTACTGTCATCGGAAGGCTCTGAAATTATAGGCTCCCGAAACGCGGCCACGCCCAGCGAATAAATAATCACTACGTACCAATGTGGGATAACGGTCAGGGGGACCCATGCAAGGCAGTGTCAAGAGTGGCGCGCAAAAGATACCCACTTCGTCGAACGAGGAACACACCTATTATGTTCTCCTTAGAGGGAGCGCCACTGTTGGAAATACGCTGACCGCAAATGTTTTCAATGAATGCGGCCAAAGTCCTGAGAAGGAGGCGGCTTACGGTTGGCAGCAAGAAGTTGACGGGGCATGGACGAATATTGCCGGAGAGACGAGTGCTCGCATCAGAATACCGTCGGGTCTTCTTGGCAGACAAATCCGAGCTCTAGCAGTCGTATCCACGACCGAGGGCCTTAACAACTTCACCAGTCAGGGCATCAGAGTGGACGCTCAAAACTCAATTGTAATCGAAAATCTAAATGCCGGAACAACTGATTGGAAGATTACAAATTTGGCGACGAACCACGAGATCGAGGCTTATGCGGATGCAACAAGTATAAATGCAGGAGACCCCTTGAACCTAAAGGTTTCTTTGTCTTCCGCTGGACAATATAATCTTGAGGTCTATCGCCTTGGCTACTACGGCGGTGCAGGCGGTCGACTTATAGCCAGCGCGCTCGGTCTAGACGGGTTAACTCAATCAAGCCCCACCATGACCAATCCTGGCACGCGTTTGATCGAATGTGTATGGGACGTATCGTATGAACTGAAAACATCTGCAGCTTGGACAAGCGGGCTTTATGTTATCAAGTTAACTGATTGCAGAAGCGGCAAGCAGTCGCTTGTCCCGTTTGTTCTGCGCAAAGACAATCACCCCAGCGACATAGGCTTTCAGGATGCAGTAACGACTGCTCAAGCGTATAATATATTCGGAGGCTTCAGTGTATATGATGCTAATAGCACCAGTAACACAAGAGCATATCAGGTAAGCTTTGATCGCCCCTATGATGCCACCCATCTCGGATTCAGCAATACTGATGGTTTCAATTGTAATAATATGCTCACTTGGGAGTACAACATGGTCCGCTGGTTGGAGTCGCAGGGTTACGACATATCCTATTACACCAATGTGGATGTTCACAGCAACCCTTTACAAATTCTTTCGCACAGAATATTTCTTTCGGTAGGTCATGATGAGTATTGGTCGATGGAACAGCGTAATAGAGTTGAGTCGGCACGCGATAATGGTATTCATCTCGCCTTTTACTCTGCTAATACTGCTTATTGGCAGGTTCGGTTCGACTGCTCAAGCCGGGGGCAGTCGAACCGCGTTGTTACCATATACAAGGATTCATCGGGTATTGGCGCCGGCCTATCTCTCGATCCGGTGGCTCAGCTAGATCCTCCTGCGTCAACTTCAGTGTTTCGCTCTAAGGAGGTCAATAGACCGGAGAATGCACTGATGGGGGTGGGCTATGTATCCGATCAAGGTAACATCTATGAGGGGTTTGATTTCATCGTTTCTAATGCTGCTAACCCTATCTACGCGCACACAGGTTTAAGAAACGGCGATAGGCTGAAGGGACTGGTCGGGTACGAATGGGATGCGGTTCTAGACAACGAAGAATCTCCCGACGGGCTCGTCATTATTTCGAAATCCTCTACACGTGCCAACGAAATTCTCCCACCACTGCCGGGTGGCACACGTCCAAATATCTCTCATGCTATCTGTTACAGAGCAGTGAGTGGAGCGCGAGTGTTTTCGACTGGATCAATTCAATGGGTATGGGGCTTAGACAACAGCTGGGCTTTCCAACCGCCTCAGCTCACGAGAAGTTGGCGGAGAAGAATAAAGAACTGGATAAAGGGTTTGGTGTCTCTAGTCGTTACTGTTCCGATAAGGAATATGCCATGCGTAGATAGCCGCGCGCAGCAGATGACGGTCAATCTTTTTTCCGAAATGGATGTAAGACCGCAGACCCCCTCCTCTTGGCTTACTTTGTCGTGATGAACCGCCGAGTTATCTGCCAACGCTTTGAAGGTATGCGAGTGAGGACCAGAGATGATCGTATCATGAAAACAGATCAGCTTTGCCAACGACGAGTACGTCGATGAGAAGGGCAAGACACGACGCTAGCGGGTTTCCCCCGCCAAGGGAGTCGTAGGGAGTTCAGTAAGGCTTCGCCGAGGCGGACGCTGTTGCGGGGAGATGGAGGCGTTATGAAAGCAGTAGATAGAGTTGCGCGTGGGGCGCGTTGGCGCCTCAACGCGCTTTTGGAACGCGCCCGTCGGACCGCCTACCCAGGGACCGTTCGGCAGGCTTGGTCAAGGGTGCGCGCCGAACACCTTTCTTACACGACTGATCGTCAACTTAATCAATTGCTTGAGGTAGTGCGTCGTACCGCCCCGAGCGGAGCGCTGATCATTGAGGCAGGTTGCGCGCGCGGCGGTTCAGCAATTCTCATGTGTTCCGCCAAGTCGCCTCAGCGCGCTATACGCGTGTACGACCTGTTCGAGATGCTCCCTCCGCCTTCGGAGCACGATGGCGACGACATGAAAGCTCGGTACGCTGAAATCACTGCCGGCGAAGCCGTCGGCCTTGGAGGCCAGCAATACTATCTCTATGATGATGACCTGATGGCGACGGTGACGAACAACTTCGCTAGGTTTGGTTATCCCGTCGAGTCCAACAACGTCCAACTGATAAAGGGTAAGGTGCAAGACACGCTTACAGTCGCCGAGCCGGTCGCTTTGGCCCATATCGATGTTGATTGGTACGAGCCTGTCAGCGCCTGTCTAGAGCGGGTTATGCCTCATCTCATCGTCGGCGGCGCTGTCGCACTTCACGCCTATTCGGATTGGTCTGGGTGCCGAAAGGCGGCAGACGATTACTTCTCTCGCGCAGGACGGGAGGGACTGGACTTTGACCTCTCGGCTGGACACATGCTTGTGACCCGAACGCACTGAACCTTCTCCGTCCAAGAAGACATTTTTGGGACGGCACCTCCTGCACTAGACACAGCAAGGACTTCGAGAATCGATGCCTACCGCGGCGCCAAAGATCCAAGACGCAAGACCAGCAATCATTGGCTTCACTTCGCTCGGGGGCCTGTAAGGGCTCCTCCAGCGCGGTGCGGATGACAGTGTCCAAGGGCGTGCGCCGGTTTGTCGCCTGGTAGGCCGCTAGCAAAGACAGGCTCCAGCATTCGCCAATCGCGGCAGTGCATGATCGAGGGTAGGCGCACATGACCGGTACAGCACTTTCGCCTAAAGACGCGGCGCAAAAGGCGCAGCAGGCGCGAGCGATTCGCGAGTGTCTCGACCGATACATCCCCGAAGGCCAGCCTGTAGCGCTTCTGCAGTTCCCGTTCGACTTCAATGTCGGCAACCACATGATGTGGGTGGCCGCCATGGACTATTTGAAGCAACGTAATGCGCCCATCGCCTATACGGCGCATGGGCATAACCTCGATCTTCAGCAAATGATTCGCGCTGTCGGGGACGGCACGATACTCTTCTCGGGCGGGGTCACGGTCTCGCGCCTATGGCCGCGCCACGCAGAGGTCAAGCGCATCGTCGCCGAGGCGTGCCCCCGTAATCGCCTCGTGTCGCTACCGTCGACCATGCTGTTCGTCGACGACGAGGACCGCCGCGAGGCGAGCACGCTCTTCGGAAATCATCGCAATGCTGTACTTTTGGCCAGGGACCCGGTCAGCGCTGAGTCAGCGCGCAACGTATTCCCCGGCAACGTCCATGTGGAGACGGTCCACGATTCCGCGCTGCTGCTCCCGCCGCAGCCAAGGCACGCCGCGCCTGATCACGATGTCATCTGGCTCGCCCGCGACGATATCGAGGGCGTCGGATCCCTCGCGCCAAGTGACGTCGAAGTGTTCGACTGGACGCACTATGATTCCGCGGGCATGCGGATCCTGTTTCCAGGGCGCTTTTTCTCCCGCGTCCGCCAACTGGCGCCAACGCTCCGTTCGATCGTCAATAGGCAGATTGCCGGCAGCTACGATCGCTTTGCGCGCTACGTGCTCGCGAGCGGCAACCGCAGGCTGGATACCGGTAAGGTGCTGGTTACTGACCGCATGCACCCACACATTCTCTGCGCCCTGCGTTCGCAGCACAGCGTGCTGCTGCCCGACCGCTTCGGCAAGAACCGCGCTGTGTACGAGTACACAGGTCGGAACTACAGCACCGTCCACTGGGCCGACACATATGAGGAAGCCCTTGAGATTGCGCGTACCGTCGCCCGGAGCACCCCGGTCTAGCGGCTGTTGAAGAAAGCGACTGAAATGCTCTTGCGATGAATCAGATCAACATTTTTCAGCTCTTCAGTGAGGCTGCGACCGATCCAGTGAGTACTTGCCTGGCCCTGGGATTTTGGCTTCGCTGTTTCTTCTGCCTCAGCCGTCAGGGTTGCGATGTACCTGACCTTTCGATCGTCTTGTACCTCCAGCAAGACATAGCTGGACACCACGGCCCGATGAATATTTCTCACGAGAACTGCACCGCATTAGCACTGTAAGCGTAAGCGAGGAAACAACGTTGGAAGGTGTACGCAAACAGCTGAGTGTCGGGGCAATGTGGACCGCCGGCGGACGCGTCGTCTCAAATCTTCTGGGCGTGGTTAGCATGCTGGCACTGGCTCGACTGCTATCACCTGCCGATTTCGGCCTAGTGACCCTCGCGACTATCGTCCTTTCGATCATCGCGGCCATAACCGAACTTTCGCTCAGTTCGGCCCTCATCCAGCACAAGAGCCCGCAGCGAGAACATTACAATACGGCCTGGACACTAAACATGCTGCGCGCGGCGGCGATCGCCGTCCTGCTGGTTAGCGCAGGTTATCCCGTCGCATGGGCCTATCAGGACGACCGTCTGATCGGCATATTCTTCGCGCTTGGAGGCGGCGCGCTGATCAGCGGCCTCGTGAACCCCCGGCTTGTGGACTTCCGGCGGCGCCTTTCCTTTCACCAAGAGATATTCATCGAGCTGATCAACAGGGTGGTTGGCGTGGTCGTCGCCGTCGTCATCGCCCTGATTTTTCGCAGCTACTGGGCGCTCGTGATCGGCACGCTCGCCTCGCAGGTGGCCGGTGTGATCATGTCGTACGTCCTGCTTCCTTATTTGCCGCGCATTTCGTTTGCTCACTGGAGAAATCTGTTCTCGTTCTCCGGGTGGGTGGCGCTCAGCTCCGGCCTCAATGAGCTCAACTGGCGCGCCGACCAGCTTGCGCTTGGCGCCATGCTGGGCGCCGCCCCTCTCGGCCAGTACACCGTAGGCGACAAGCTTGCCTCGCTGCCAGTGCGTGAAACGACGGCGCCGATTGCAAGCTTGCTCTTCCCAGTCTTTGCACGGCTTCAGGACGATCCTGAACGCCTGCGGCATGCATTCCTTCGATCCCAAGGCCTGCTTGTTGCGGCGGCGCTGCCGGTTGGCATTGGGTTCGCGCTGGTTGCCGAGCCCTTCGTCAGCATGGTCCTTGGCCCGGCGTGGTCCTCGGCCGCGCTGGTGGCTCAGGTGTTAGGCGCGGTCTTCGCCATCATCGCCTTTAAAATGCCGGTGACTCCCTTGGCAATGGGCCTCGGCTGCACGCGGTCGCTGTTTCAGCTTGACCTCGCTTTCATCTTCGTCCGCTTTCCCCTGATTTTCGCCGGCCTGGTCTGGGGTGGGCTGGTTGGTCTTCTGTTCGCGCGATGCATCAGCGCCGCGATCGGCATCCTGATGTATGTCTTCCTGGCGAGGCGTCTCACCGGCGTGTCAGTGAGGGCTCAGCTTCTCGCCTGCTGGCGTTCGATCGTCGCCGCGCTGGTTATGGCTGGCTGTGTCTGGGGCGTCGGCCTCATGATCACCGACAGGTCAGAGTCCCTGCAACTGGCGATCATGATACCGATCGGCGGGATCGGCTATTTCGGGGCAAGCTTCGTACTTTGGCTGGCAAGCGGCAAGCCTGCAGGCCCCGAACGCGAAGCGTTGGATTTGCTCCAGTTCGTTCGCCGCGGAGAATTTCGAACGCCCGCGTAATCCAGCTACCCTGAGTCGGCACGTAGCGGCCCAAGAGACACACCGCCGAAGCCGCGTGTACGCGCGTTGGACGGGAAGTATTCCAAGGCGAAGCAGCCCATGGAAACTCCGACACCAGCCGCGACCAGGCACATGACATTGCTATTCCGATGTTCGGTTACAAAAACCATGCCGGCATCGACCGAGCGCACGGCTTCATCCGGGGGTGGACGGTGACGAGTGCGAGCGCCCATGACGGCGCCCAACTCAGGAATGTCGTCGCCAAGGACAATACGGCATCGACGGTGTGGGCCCACAGCGCCTATCGCTCGAAGACCAACATCGCTCCTCCACAGGCGAAATCAGTGAAGATAAAACGAATATAAATCTACTGAGAATCGCCAAATGATAGGGCGTTTCGATGCCTGTCTCGACAGAAACTCAAGCCCCCAGGACGGCCTTCTCGATGTCTTCGACGGAGTGGCCGGTGAGCTCCTTGGGGATTTCAAGCAGGAGTTTTGCAGCAAGAAACTTGTGGTAGTGCTTACGCAGTTCGCCCAGCGAACGCGGCGCGGAAATGATAGCCAGATGTTCGATCTCGCCCACGAGCACTTGCTTGTTGAGGTACTGCGCGATGCCTGCGGAGAACCCGTCTTCGGCGAGCTGGCTTTCATCCGGATTTGCCGACGTGCTTCCGTGACGTCCACCGGAGCCTTTGGCTTCATCCACAATCGATACGCCATGTATGAGGGACAGACTTAGCTCCGTACCCGACCCGTTATTGCGATAGAGGTCTAGCTTCTCGCCGTCAGTGACGGCGACGACTGTGCCTTGCGGTAATATCATTAGGGATTCCTGTGAAGATGGCGCTACTCACGAGGGATTTCGCGAGCGGCTACTCCAGCTAGGCAAACTCGGATGAAGACGCATTGTTCCGGAAGCGACGTTTCGCTCTTCCTGCCGACACCATCGTCATCCGGCCGGCGATCACTTTCGATAGAATCTCGATCCGTTGCAGGTCGCGCTCGCTCATCGCTATCAATCCCATCCGCAATCTCCACCGTCATCAAACCCGGGGAGTGTGACATTCCAACTTTGCAGAAACAGGACACTTCAACTTTGCGGCTACACATAAATTTGCGGCGTAATAGATATTATGGAACTTGCGAGTGCTCCTGTCTCGAAGCGAGACTTCGTTGATTGAACCAGCTGACGACGCTGGTCGAACGGCGTAGCAAACCTGAAATGAAGGATTGGCCTGGCGTGGGTGAATTCGCGGTCTACATCTCCACACAGCCGGTGTTGTCACATTTTGTTGCATTGCAAGATGCGCTCGGCGGGACTACCAAAAAGGCCTCAATGATTGCGAAGAATTCGCCGATTTGACTATCAAGTCATTGAAATGGCATGAATAAGATTAGCGAAGAAGCCTTCCTGCATTACTAAAACTTAATTTGCCCTGTGCAGCTCGATGGCCTTTCCTGTGCTATTTGTTAGCGGCTGCAGCATTTAAGGAAAAGCGCCCCGTGAGTACTATTCCGACAGAGAAAACCGTGCTGGTGTTTCAGGGCGGTGGTGCTTTGGGTGCCTACCAGGCCGGCGCTTACGAAGCTTTGCATGAGGCTGGCATCCGCCCCGACTGGCTGGCCGGGATATCTATCGGTTCGATCAACTCAGCCATCATTGCCGGAAGCCCCGTCGATCAGCGTGTCGATAACCTAAGGACCTTCTGGCATCGGGTCTCGTCCGGACTGCCCGGCCATTTTCTCGGCAATGGCAATGCGATGCGCAAATGGTTCAACGAATCCTCCGCTTTTCTGGGGTCTTTGACCGGCGTTCCCGGCTTTTTCACGCCGCGCGTCTTTGCGCCATGGAACATCCCGGGCGATCCGATGGCCGCGATCAGCCTTTACGACACCGCGCCGCTGCAGGAGACCCTCGCCGGTCTGGTCGATTTCGACCTGATCAATTCAGGTGCCATCCGTCTGAGCCTCGGCGCAGTCGATGTTGTTAGCGGTAACTTCAATTATTTCGACAACCGCGATTGCGCGTTTTCGCCCAAACACGTGGCCGCCTCCGGGGCGTTGCCGCCGGGTTTTGCGCCCGTCGAGATCGACGGCCGCTATTATTGGGATGGAGGTATCGTTTCCAACACGCCGCTGCAGCGCATTCTCGGTGGTAGCGAGTTGGAGACAGATCTTTGCATCTTCCAGGTCGATTTGTTCAGCGCCAAGGGCGTGCTGCCGAAGGATGTCTTTGACGTGGATGCCCGCGAGAAGGAAATCCGTTTTTCCAGCCGCACGCGGCTCAACACCGACCAGTTCCGCAAGCTTCAGTCGGTGCGCATGGCGGCCAAGAGGCTGACTGAAAAGCTGCCGCCTGAGCTGAAGGACGATCCTGATGCGAGGCTCCTTGAAAAGATCGGCAATGATTGCGCCGTCACCATGGTGCACCTGATCTATCGGCATGCCGCGTATGAAACCGGATCTAAGGACTATGAGTTTTCGCGGCTCTCCGTGGAGGAACACTGGAAGGCCGGCCATGACGATGTGGTCGAGACGCTGAACCATCCAGATTGGCTCGACCGAACGCGTCCGACCAATGGGATACGGATTTTCGACCTTGCCGAGCAACGCCTGCGTGGGAAAAAACCATGAAAATTGAAGATGTCGTTCGCAATGCCTTTGCCATGCCGCTGACCAGTCCATCCTACCCGCCCGGGCCGTACCGGTTCGTCAATCGCGAATATATGATCATCACCTATCGCACCGATCCGGAGGCCCTGCGCCGGGTCGTGCCCGAACCGCTGCAGTTCGATGAGCCGCTGGTGAAATACGAATTCATCCGCATGCCGGACTCGACCGGCTTTGGCGACTATACCGAATCCGGCCAGGTCATCCCGGTGACCTATCAAGGGGTCCATGGCGGTTACGTGCATTCCATGTATCTCAACGACGACGCGCCGATCGCCGGCGGACGCGAAATCTGGGGCTTTCCGAAGAAACTGGCCGAGCCATCGCTGACATCCGTCAAGGATGCGCTGGTCGGCACGCTCGACTATGGCGGTCAGCGCGTCGCCACCGCAACGATGGGCTTCAAGCATCGGTCACTCGACGAGGCGAAAATCCTCGAAAGCCTGAAGCAGCCGAATTTCATGCTGAAGATTATTCCACATGTCGATTGCACACCGCGCATCTGCGAACTGGTGCGCTACTATCTGGAGGATCTGACGGTGAAGGGCGCGTGGGAAGGACCGGGCGCCCTGGCGCTGTTTCCGCACGCGCTGGCGCCGGTCGCCGATCTGCCGGTGCTTGAGGTCAAATCCGCCGTCCATATTCTCTCGGACCTGACGCTGGGCCTCGGCGAAGTGGTCCATGATTATCTTGCAAAATAAGGAGTCGAACCATGAAGCTCAGGGACAAGGTCTGCATCGTCACCGGCTCGGCCAGCGGTATCGGACTGGCGATCGCCAAAAAATACGTTTCAGAAGGTGCCAAGGTCGTCATCGCCGACCTGAAGCTCGAGGCGGCGGAAGCGGCGGCCAAGGACTTGACGGCTGCGGGCCCGGGCGAGGCGATCGGTCTTGCGATGGACGTGACCAGCGAGGAAGCCGTGAATGCCGGCGTCGCCGCCGTCGTAACCAAGTGGGGCCGGGTGGACGTGCTCGTCTCCAATGCCGGCATCCAGATCGTCAACAAGATCGAGGACTACGCCTTTTCCGACTGGAAGAAGATGCTCGCCATCCATCTCGATGGCGCGTTCCTCACCACCAAGGCTTGCGTTCCACATATGAAGGCGCAGAAGGGCGGCGCGATCATCTATATGGGCTCGGTGCATTCGCATGAGGCTTCGCCGCTGAAATCGGCCTACGTCACCGCCAAGCACGGCTTGCTCGGCCTTGCTCGCGTGGTCGCCAAGGAAGGCGGACCGGATGGCGTGCGCGCCAACGTCATCTGTCCCGGCTTCGTCCGGACGCCGCTCGTCGACAAGCAAATTCCGGAACAGGCAAAGGAACTCGGAATTTCCGAAGACGAGGTCATCAAGAAGGTAATGCTCGGCGGCACGGTGGATGCACAGTTTACCACGGTCGACGATGTCGCCGAAGTGGCGCTGCTGTTTGCCGATTTCGAGACCAATGCTCTCACCGGCCAGTCACTGGTCGTTAGCCATGGCTGGTACATGCAGTAGCGGTCTCGCTGAGGCATCGCATGTGGGTCCGTCAAGGCTCAACGCTGTTGAATGTGCCGTCGATGCCGCGTTGCCTGCATATGGGAAGACCTTCGGCTTCGGTCCATGTCGCGCCGGGAGCCGGGGCCGCAACTAGATCGGTTCCGTTTTTCTCCGAGTCACGGAATGCTCTAAGGTGCGACCATCGTCTTCAGACTAGCCGTCATGGGGGATCCGGATGAGATAGCCGGCCGGCTCGGTCAGAAAAAGAGCGGCGCACACCGGGCATGACCGCGGCTTACTCCGCCGCCGGCCCGTAGAGACCAAGCTGTTCGAGAAGCGCCCGCTGCCGGCCGGCATTTTCGGCCAGCAGACCGGTATAGCGATCGATGATCCGGTCGCGGTGGCTCGGGTCGGAGACAACGGAGAGCGCGCCGACGATCGCCGCGACCTTTTCCGAGGTCCGCCGCAATTCGTCCAGCAGTTCCGAATTGCCGCTGATCTCGCTGACCACCCGCTTCGTCACCCTGCCGATTCCGGCCGGTGTGCGGCCGCCTGCCGAGACGTACCCGTCCGGCAGATCACCCTTCAGATTGGTGACCGACTTGAAGCGGATGACATCGAAGATCTGATCGACCGCCTGCTTGGCGCCGGTCACCCGAGAAGGATGGTCGGTATCGGCGGCGGCGTGCGGCAGCAGTTCCAGCTTGCCCTTATGGCGCTCTTCGAGCGGCAGATAGGGAACCATCGGTCCGCTGAGCTTGCCGGTTACTGCATCCTTGAAGAGATCGGCGTCGATTGCCGCATGGGCAATCTTTCCGGATGACAGCGCCTGGTCGAGCGCCGCCGCATCGACGACCTCGCCCCGGTCGTAGTTGACCAGCACCGCACCATCGTTCATCGCGCCGAGAACCTGCGTGTCGACCACCCCTGCGTTGGAGTAGACGCCTGTCGCAGCATCCAGCCGGCCGAGACCGATATGGACGGAGAGCACGTCGGCGCCGGTCGCCGCTTCAACCGGACTTGCGGCGTAATCGAAGCCTTCCGACTCGATCCAGCGCTGGTGATGCTGGCGCGCGTAGATCACCACCTCCATGCCGAAAGCCTTGGCGAGCTTGGCGACTTCGCGACCGATATTGCCGTAGCCGAGAATGGCGATTTTCCGGCCCTCCAGCTTGGCGGTCGGGAAGTCCTTGAGCTGGCGCCCGGTATCAAAGTCGCCGTTGGCGACCATCCGGTGCAGCCTGTCGACGGGCAGGTCGGGAACAACCTTGAGGATCGCCTTCATCGCCATCTGGGCGGTCGCCCGGCTGTTGATGCCGGGCGTGTTCATCAAAGGCGCCTCGCCGCCCTCGCCGTTGCCGCCACCCCAGGAGGCCGAGCCCATATTGCCGGTACCCGCGCCGATGCGCACGCCGCCGAACGGGAAGACGGAAGCCTTCGGGATGAAGGTCGCCGCCGCGATCAGCGCGTCATACTGGCCCTTGTCCGTCTGCGGCAGGATTTCGGCCTCGGTGCTGAGATTTGGCTGGTAGAAGAAATGGATGCGGCCCTTTTCCAGCGCCGCCCTGTCGTCGATCGGGCCGGTATGGAAGACGCCGCCCTTTTCCTCGACATAGGTCCTGATCTCGCTGTCGTCGGGCTCCCCATCGGCGCCGAGGCGCAGGCCGACCAGATCGGCGATCAGCACCGTATAGGCGTGTTCGGGATCGTCCTTGCGGACCATCGCGCCGGCCTTCACAGGCGCCGCGAACGTGACGCCCTGCTTTGCCAGTTCCTCCTCGATCACGACGATCTTGGCGCGCAGATAGGCATATTGCAGGTTCTCCAGCAGCGCGACGATATCGGCCGGCTCGCGGATGCCGCCGACCCAGGCGCGGTAGTCGCCGGGCGTTCCCGGGAATGCGTTGACGTAACGCGCGGCGTCGAGGCCGGGCTCGAACGCGCCGTTCGGATGGGTAAAGCCCTCATAGCCGAGCAGTTGCTTCGAACGTGCGATAATGCGGGCATGGATCGCAGGATCGGTAATGCCGGCGTCCTCAACCTTTAGCAGCGTCACTGCCGCACCGCGCCGCTCGGCATCGGTGACGGTGAGCGAAAACAGCGGGTGCGACTCGACCCAGCCGTCGATCACCGCCCGATTGGCCGCAGACCGCTTGTTGAGCTCGACCACCGAGCCGACCCGCGCCTCGGACTGCAGGAGGCCGAAGGTGGTTTCGGCAAAGGCAAGCGCGCTGTAGGTATTGATGACGCCGCCGAGCATGCGGTCTTCCGCTGCATCGTAAAACGGCCCGGCATCCACGGATCGCTTGGCTGAAAGCGGCTGCCGGGCATCGATCGGCGGCGCGATCTTGAGCTGGCGCGGGATCGCCCAGGACGGATCCTGCTGGTTTTTCTCAACGAGCGCCAAAGCATGCGGTGTGAAGGAGGCGACGAAATACCCCGACACCCCGCCGATCGCCTTCTGGAACGGCATGAACAAGCAGCATTTCGCCATCACGGCATCGACCAGCTCGGGCTCCCAAGGCATGGCGCCCAGCATCGACGTCGCGTCGAACACTGCATGACGATTTGCCGGATCGCCATCGATCCAGTTCAGCAGCTCGTGGATCTCACGGCTGGTATAGGCATTGGCGCCGGTCGTCTCGTGGCCGACGCCGACGAAGATCGACACGCCGAGAGCGGAAAGCTCGGCGGCCGTCGGAATCACACCCTCGGAGGCGGCAAAATGAATGCGGCTTTCGCAGCCCTTTTCGGCGAAGCGCTGCATCTCGATCAGCTGTGTGGCCCAGGACTGACGGAAGAAGCCTGCCGCGCGGGCCGGATCGCTTTCCGGGCGCGGCGTATCGACGTAGACGCGCTGCGAGGCGTCGTTGGCGTTCATCAGGTGCTGGACGCAGACGGTATAGCCGCTGTGGCCGCCGCCGAGTCCCACAGCCATCCGGTTCGCCTTCGGGAAGTGGAAATAGCGGTGGATCGCCCGCATCATGTCGGTCAGAATTTTATCCGCCGGGTAGCCGCGGTGCATGCTGCGGGTAATTTCGGCGGTGGTGAAGCCGCCGATATCGTTGCCCTTGTCGTCGAACTTGCGATAGGTCTTCTCGATCCATGTATCGAAAGCGATGCGCCGCAGGCGGCTATCCACTTCGTCGGTGGTCGCATCCGTGATCGGACCGACGCCGAAAAACGGATTGGACGGCAGCTTCGGTGATCCCGACTTCGTCAGTCGGAGCGCTTCAAGTCGCTGTTCCTGCATCTGCTCGATATTTGTCATGATCTGCCTATCGGATTGAAAGGAAGGTGGGCAAGGCATTGTAGGAGCGGCCTTGCCCGGAAGAAGAACTCAAAGCGCCCCGTCCGGCGCCATTCGCGACGTTTGGATAGCGCGACCGATCAGCGCTTTGGGTACGGCAGATCCGGGCCAGCCTGCATCACCGATTATGCCACCCGATACTTGCGTCCAATCAAACTATCTGGAAACCGTGCGCCAGCGGATCGCGGTCATCGACGAATATTGTGTTGTGCCCGATGATTCTAGCCCAGCCGCCGACGCTTGGCTTGATGCCCTTGAACGGGCCGACCATGGTCTCTGCCTCGACGCGGCCTTCAAACACGGTGCCGATCAGGCTCTGCTGGCGGAACGTGTCTCCGGGACGCAGCCGCCCTTTGCCGTGTAGCTGCGCCATGCGCGCCGATGTTCCGGTGCCGCCCGGCGAGCGGTCGATCGCCTTGTCGCCGTAGAAGACCGCGCCGCGTCCGTCGGCATCCGGCCCACTCACATTGTCGCACCAAAGAGCATGATGGAGCCCGCGTATTCTCTCGTCTTCGGGGTGCACCGGATCGCAGATCGTGGCCAGCGCGTCGCGCAGCTTGCGGCTGAGATCGACGATATCTGCAGCCGTCATGCCATCAAGGCCCGGCCAGGCGTCCTGCGGCTCGACGACCGCATAAAAATTGCCGCCATAGGCAATGTCGACCACCAGCTTTCCCAGACCCGCGACATCGACTTCGACATCCGCCGCATGGAGATAGCTCGCGACGTTGAACATACGGACGGATTCGACAAATTCGCCAGGCTTGTCGTAGGAAATATCGACCCTTCCGGCCGGCGTCTCGATGGACAGCCGACCTGGGATGCGAGGCGTCACCAGCCCCTCCTCGATTGCGGCGGTGACAAGTCCGATAGTGCCCGCCCCGCACATTGGTAAGCAACCGCTGACCTCGATGAAGATCACCGCGAAATCACAATCCTCGCGGTAGGCGGGATAGATGATCGCGCCCGACATGATGTCATGGCCGCGGGGCTCGAACATCAAGGCTTGGCGAACCCAATCATGGTCGCGGACGAAAAGCTCGCGGCGCTCGGCGATCGGGAGATGCGGCAGCATCGGGCCGCCGCCTGCGACCAATCGCACGGGATTGCCGCAAGTATGGGAGTCGATACAGAAGAAGCTGCGACGCATGAGTTTTCCTTTCGATCAGGCCTTACACGCCAAGATTGCGGCGGCCTTGCAACGCGCCCTTCGACAGCCGGTCGAGAAGGATAGCGACCGCGACGATGGCCAGTCCTGCCCTCAGACCCAACCCCATTTCCATGCGCGTCAGCCCGCGGGTGACTTCGGCACCGAGGCCCCCTGCTCCGACAAGTCCGGCCAGCACGACCATTGCAAGGGAGAGGAGGATGCACTGGTTGAGGCCGACCAGAAGCGTCGGTGTGGCGGAAGGGATTTCGATCTTGAACAGGATCGCCCGGGGCGGAGCACCAGTGGCCTGGCCGAGTTCGAGAAGATCCTTGGGAACCTGTTTGAACGCCAGCGTCGTCAGACGCAGCATTGGCGGAACACCATAGACGATGGTGGCGATGATCGCCGGGACACGGCCCAGACTGAAGATCATGACGGCGGGGATGAGATAGACCCATGGCGGCACGGTTTGCATGATATCGAGCACCGGCCGGATGGCGGCTTCGAATTTTCTGTAACGCGACGCGATCACGCCGAGCGGAAAGGCGATTGCCACTGAAATGATGACCGCGACGGTAACCAGAGCCAGCGTCTGTATCGACGCAATCCAAAGCCCCGTCAAGAAGCAGAACATGAGTGCGACAGCCGCCACGATCGAAACCCTGAGGTTGATGAGGAATGCTGCAAGAAGCACGACCACGACGATCACCGCGTAAGCCGGCGGATAGAGCAGGACAGCTTCAATTCCGCCGAGCACAGCCTCGATGAACTTCGTCACGGCATCAAAGAAGGGGTGGAAATTGGTGTTGAGCCAATCGACCACCGGAGCGAGGTAGGCGCCCGGCGAGAACCGGAAAAGATCAGCGTTCATCTTACACCTGCCTTCGCATGATGCGCAGCGCTTTGCGTGAGTCTGTCGAGAACCATGGTCAGGATGACGATGGCAATCGCAGCGTTTATAGAGGTAGCGATATCAAGCGTGCGAACCGCCCCGTAGATCGTCTCGCCCAAGCCGCCGGAGCCGACGATGCCGGCGATCACGACCATGCCGAAGGCCATCATCAGGCTCTGGTTTATGCCGGCCATCACACTCGGAATGGCGAACGGCAGTCTGATCTTGGTAAACATCTGCCACGGTGTCAGGCCACTCGCCTGTCCAAGCTCGATGAACTCGCGCGGCGTCATGCGGATACCAAGCGACGTAAGGCGGATCGCCGGCGGCATCGCAACGATGACGGTGGCTACAAGCGCCGTCGCAGGGCCATAACCCAGCAGCGCGATTGCGGGAAGCAGATAGATATAGGGCGGCAGGGTCTGGATCAGGTCGAGCATCGGCTCGAGGAACCTGTCGAAGGATTTGACGAAGCCCGCGACGATGCCGATGGGGATGCCCACGGCAAGGGCGAGGATGGTCGCTGTTGCCACGAGCGCCAGGGTGCTCATGGTTTCGGTCCACAGCCCCATGATCGCGCAGACCATGATCGCGATGCCAGCGAGAATGCCGGATGTCAAATTTATCAGCCGCCAGCTCAGTAGCGCCACGATGATCGCGACAACGTAGAAAGGCGGCAGTTGAAGCAGCCAGAGAATGCCTGCATAGGTGCCTTCGAGGACCGACCGCAGGAACTCGAACAGCCACTCGCCGTTGTCGCTGATCCAGCTGAGAGCATCATCCGTCCAGGTATCGAAAGTATCCGTTATGACCGAGGTGTCCATTCGCCTTCTCCCTTAAGCTGGCATCTCTCCGAGAGGCGCTCCGGCTACGCCGCGGAGCAAGCCGCGGGTGGTGACGACACCGATAACGGTTCCGTTCTCGACGACTGCCACGGCGTCACGGTCGGACTGCATGGTGAGATCGATGAGTTCGCCGATATCGGCCTCGGGTAAAGTCCTGAGAAGCGTTTCGACGTCGCAGTGCGGCTGCGCGGCTTTGAACTCGGCGACGGGAAACATCACCGAATGCGCCTTTACCAGGTGGATCCGGGAAATGCCCGCGACGAAATCGGAAACGTAATCGTCCGCCGGTTTCGTGACGATTTCCTCGGCCGTGCCGACCTGCACGATCACGCCGTCCTTCATGATTGCAATCCGGTCACCGATGCGAATGGCTTCTTCGAGGTCGTGGGTGATGAAGACTGCCGACTTGCCGAGCGACTTCGTCAGCTGTCTGAATTCATCCTGGAGCTGCCGGCGGATGAGCGGGTCGAGAGCGCTGAAGGGTTCGTCCATCAAGATGATTTCAGGATCGGCAGCAAGCGCGCGCGCAAGACCGACACGTTGCTGCATGCCGCCTGACAGCTCGGATGGATACCGAGAAGTCCAGTCAGAGAGACCTACCTTGTCGAGTGCGGCCCGTGCCGTCTTCTCACGTTCAACTTTGGGAACTCCGCGAACCTCAAGACCGAATGCTGCATTCTCGACGACCGTTCTGTTGGGAAGGAGCGCTACGCTCTGGAAGACCATGCCGATGTTACGTGCTCGCATGTCACGGAGTTCGGCGGGATTGAGCTTGGCGATCTCCTTGCCTTTCACCGTGATCTTGCCGAGACTCGGCTCGATAAGGCGGTTGAGAAGGCGAATAAGCGTCGACTTGCCGCTGCCCGAAAGCCCCATGATGCAGAAGATTTCGCCACGTCGGACCTGCAAACTGGCACCGGACACCCCGACCACACAGTCGAACTCTTGCAGGACTTGAGTCTTGGATAATCCTCGATCGGAGACGGCCTTGACGGCTGCCGACGCCCGGCCGCCGAAGATTTTCCAGACATTCTGGCAGTCGACCAATACTTCGTTGGAGTCATTCATCGCAGTGTTCATTTCGTTCCCCGCGGGCCGGTCTGATGCTGGCCTGTTGCTCGTCCATGGTAGAGGATGCGGGCCGCCGACCGTGGCGACCCGCGGTTGGCGTCACTCGCTCTTGATGTTTTCCCAGCGCTTGATGAGATCGGCGTGGCTTTCGGTCCACGCTGCAATGGCCTCATCCATCGTCTTGCCGTCGTTGACTGCGCTGTTCATGGCAGTGATATCGGCAAGCGGCACGTAAATGCTGGCGATGACTTCACGCGCGTGCGGATAGTCGGCAGAGAAGCCTTTCTTGCCGATCCAGTAGTAGCTCTGCGGCGGCGGGAAGACACCTTTGGGGTCCTGGAGGAACTTGACGTCGTATTTCTGCATCATCCAGGACGGTTCCCAGATGGTGACGGCGATCCATTCCTTGCGGTCGACCGCCGACTTGAGGGCGGCAGTCATGGCAGCTGTGCTGCCTTCGACCAGCTGGAGCTTGAGGTCATATTCCTTGACCGAGTTGCTGGTGTCGCGCATTAGACCGGAACCGGGCTCGATGCCGACGATCTTGCCGCCAAATTTGTCGGCGTTTTCGTTGAGTTGCTCCATGGAGTCGATCGGCACGTATTTCGGCACGGCGACGCCCTGGAACAAGCCATGCGAAACCGGGGAGATTTTCTCGAGGCGGTTCTTGTTCTTGTCCCAGTAATCCTGGGCGACGTAGTCCGTCTGCGAGGCGAGCATCTGGATGTCGCCCTTGGTCAGAGCAGCATAGGCGATGCCCCACTCGGAGAACGGCACGACCTTGACGGTGTAGCCCTTGTCTTCCAGAACCTTCTTGGTAATGCCGGTGATCGGCGTGAGATCCTCCCACGACATGGTTCCGATCGTGATGCTTTTTTCCTCCGCCTGAGCGGACGTCATGGTCATCCCGACCATTGCCGCAGCGCAGAGTGCTTTCCACAAAGCCTTCATTGTTATTTTCCTCTTATGTTCCCATTCTCGTTGAAAACCGGCGGGTCGCCTCAGTCTTCAGATTGCGCGGCAAGGGATCATCCCTCGCGGCCTGCACGCAATTCCTGCAAACGGATCACCGAATTGATGCCCAGCCATGCGATCGGCTCCGGTGGAAGCCGGGACGGCTCGGGGTGATCCATGTATTGTTCGAGATGCCGGGACGTGGTCTCGGTCGCCAGTTCCGCCGCCATCATGCCGGCGAGCGTGCTCTTCACGGTACCCAGCCCGTTTTCGCAGCAGGCGGAGTAAAGCCCTTCTTCGATCTCGCCGAAGGCGGGCACGTGGTTCAGGCTCAGGCAAAGGCGCCCGGCCCAGCTATGTTCGAACGGTATGCCCTCGAGGGCGGGAAAGCGCGCATCGAGCGAAGCCCGATGGGCCTTGGCCATCTTCGCCATCCGCCGTTCGGTCACGGCCACCGTCGTTTCGTAAGTATATTTGGTCCGTATCACGATCCGGGACTGGCCTGCAGAGGTGATCTTACGGACCGTAGCTCCCATCGCATCCGCCGGAAGCAATGCCCATCTCTCCCGTCCCGACGCTTTGCGGCCGATGTCGTCGTCGGAGAAAGGGGCAGTCATCGAGGCATAGGCGAAGATATGCATCAGACGACCGCGATAATGGCCGAAGTCGTCGATATGCCCGTTGACGCCCAGGATAACCTTTGGGGCGACGATCTTGCCGCGAGGGGCCGTCGCAATCCAGGTGCCGTTTTCCCGCTTCAACGACGTGACGGGAGAGCGCTCGAAAATATCCACCCTGCCGGAGAGCCCTTGGGCGAAGCTCCGGATGTAATCGGCGGGTTGGATCAGCACCGCCCCCGGCGTATAGATTCCACCACGATAGAATTCCGTTCCGGTGATCTCGCGCATATCCGCGGCGTCGAGATAGCTGTGCTTTTCGCTTGCACCGGTCAGCGATTCTCCGAAGCTCTGGTTCAGCTTCAGGCCCCTCGCCGTGGCCGCAGCGTTGATCTTTCCGGCCGGATCAAACGTCTCGCGAGACATTCCGTATTCTTCCGCCGCCTGTTTGGCGAAGGCTATCGCGGAACGGTTCTGCTCCATCTCCAAACGAGTGGCGTCCAAGCCGCCGCTCGAATATTCACTGGATGAAAGCGTGTGCGGGACGTCGATCATGAAGCCGGAATTGCGACCCGACGTCCCCTTCCCCAATTCGCCTGCGTCCAAAATGACAATCTTGTCGTCCGGACGCAGTTCGAGCAGACGGCGGGCGGCGGAAAGGCCCGCAAAGCCCGCGCCGACGATCAGCCAGTCCGCGGTTACGTTGCCATCGAGGCTTCGGATCGGAAACGAACGTCGACTGATCGCCTCCCAACCCGAGATGCCGTTTTCGACCGGCAAGCGTTTGACGGACTTGGTGATCATCGGATCGTCTCGTCCACCGAGCGTTCCGAGATGTCGATCCAGATCGTCTTCAGTTCGCAATAGTTGTCGTGAGCAAAGATCGACTTGTCGCGTCCGCCGAAACCCGACTCCTTGTAACCGCCGAACGGGGTGGTCGCGTCACCCTCGCCGAAGCAATTGACGGTGACCAGTCCAGCGCGGATTTCGCGCGAGAGCCTGATCGCCTTGCGCAGGCTGCCGGTGTAGACCGATGCTGTCAGGCCATAATTCGTGTCGTTGGCGAGCGCCACGGCCTCGTCGAGGGAATTGAAGGTGGTGACCGACAGGATGGGTCCGAAAATCTCTTCCCTGAAAAGCCGGCTCTGCGGCGTGACGCCATCAACCACCGTCGGCTCGATGAAGATACCGTTCTGGGTCTCTCCCCCGTGAGCGATCTCCAGCTTTTCCGTCTTTGCGTCGTCGAGGAACGACTTCACCTTCTCGAAGTGATTTTTGCTGACCAGCGCGCCGATGCGGTTGTCAGGGTCGAGCGGGTCGCCCGTCCTCCATTCGCGCATATAGGCACCGATGCGCTCGAGCAGTTCGTCCTTGATCTTGGAGTGGACGATAAGCCGCGAGGTCGCCGAGCAATTCTCGCCCATGTTCCAGAAGGCACCGTTGACCACCTGTTCGGCAACGAGATCCAGGTCTTCGGCGTCTTCCAGCACGACCGCCGGGTTTTTACCGCCGCATTCGAGGACGACTTTCTTAAGATTGCTGTCTGCTGCATATCGCAGGAAACGCCGGCCGGTCGGCGTCGATCCGGTGAAGGCCACCATATCGACGTCCATGTGCATGCCGAGCGGTTCGCCGACATCCTTGCCGCTTCCCGTGACGACGTTGAGAACGCCGGCCGGAATACCCGCCTCATGGGCAAGTTCGGCGACACGAAGCGTCGTCAGCGTGGTTTCCTGCGCAGGCTTGATGATCACCGAGCAGCCCGCTGCAAGCGCCGGACCGATCTTCCAGGCCAGCATCAGCAGGGGAAAGTTCCAGGGTAGAACGCAGCCGACGACGCCGATGGGCTCGCGCACCACCATGGTCAACGCATTCGGTCCCACAGGATTGGTGTTGTCGTAGAGCTTGTCGATCAGTTCGGCGTGCCAACGAATGGTGTGGATGGTATCCGGAATGTCGACGGTCTGGCATTCGCGAACCGGCTTACCGCTGTCGATGCTCTCCATGACGGCGAGCTCATGGCGATTTTCTTCAAGGAGCTTGGCAAATCTGAGGAGAACGGCTTTCCTCTCGCCGGGAGACTGAAGGTGCCAGCGGCCATCGTCGAAGGACTGCCTGGCTTTGGCGACAGCATAGTCCACATCGCTTGCGTCACAGGCCGCGATCTCGGCCAGGAGTTCGCCGGTCGCAGGATTGGTTGTTTTGAACGTCTTTCCCGAATTCGCCGGACGGAAGGCGCCATCGATGAAGGCGTTGGTGGCCAGCTGGAGGCTTGCGGCAATTGCCCTGTATTCGGCGGCTGTCAAAGGTTCATGCATGATTTGCTCCCGACGTGATCTGGGCGACCGTGCGCTTCAAGGTGGTAACGACAGTCTGGAGGGTTCTTTTTTCTTCCGAATTGAGCGGGCGAAGCGGCGCGCGAACCGGCCCCGTGCTGAGACCGATCAGTTCGCAACCGTGCTTGATCGACTGGACGAACTTCCCGCATTCGAGGAAATCCATCAGCGGCAGCATCGCGGTCATGATGGCGCGGCCCTTGTCGAAATTCTTCTCGTTCACGCAGGCCTCGTAGAGAGCCACGTGTTCACGCGGAAGGAAGTTCGAGCCGGCGCAGACCCAGCTCTTTGCACCCCAGGCGAAGAATTCCAGCGCCTGGTCGTCCCAGCCGCAGGACAGCGAGATGTGCGGGAATTTGCGGGCCAGCAAATGGAGATTGGCCATGTCGCCGGAGCTTTCCTTAATGGCGACGACGTTCTTCGATTTGCCCACGCGGGCGAAATATTCTTCGCCCATCACGACGCCCATGCGGGCCGGATAGTTGTAGAGCATGATCGGCATGTTGGCTGCGCGGTCGATGGTGAGCGCGTGAACGGCATTCTCGCGCTCTGTGGGCAGCGCATACGGAGGGGACGAGACCAGGATAGCATCGGCGCCGATTTCCTTCGCGGCCGTGGCGTATTCGACGGAGTCTTCCGTCCGCGTCGCACCTGTTCCGATGATGAGCGGCAGGCGTGTGCCGATGACATCCTTGGCATAGGCGGCCAGCTCAAAACGTTCCTGGGCGCTCTGCGCATAATACTCGCCGGTCGAACCGCCAACGATGATGCCATGGACCTTCGCTTCGATCAGCGATTCTAGTACGGCGGCGAAGCCTGGCCTGTCTATTTGCCCATCAGGGTTTAGCGGGGTCACCGCCGGAGTGTAGATACCTTCGAATTTCAAGACGATTTCTCCATCGCTGCGGCGGGCACTTCGACGAGTGCGTCAGCCTTCATTCCCTGTGGTGCAATGAACATCTCCATGTTCTCCCGCGACAATTCCCAATGTTCGAACACTAGGTCGACGACCGCGTCCTCATCGTGGGCACCGATGGCGGAGATGAAACCGTCGTGATGTTCGACCGCCAATTGCAGCCGCTGGCGCATGTCGTCGTTGCGCGGCCGGAAGAAAGTGTGGCCGATCCGTGCGTGGTCGATGAGCAGGCGGCCGAGGCTCGGCTGCAGATAGGCGTTGGCCGACATCTCGCCGATGATCTCGTGGAACCGGTTGTTCTCCAGCACCATCGCGAGAGCGTCGCCGGACACACTTGCCGTGCGGAAGCGTTCCTGCGTGTCCTTAAGGTTTCCGAGCTGCTTCGGCTTGAAGTTCTGGACGGCGAGGCGACCGATCGCTGCGTAGATCATCGGCGCGACCAGAAAGAAGTGCCTGAGCGTCTGGTGGTTCATCGGGATGACGCGCGCGCCGCGGTTCGCCCGGATGTCGACGTAGCCCTCGCCTTCGAGACGTCGGAAGATTTCCCGAACCGGCGTGCGCGAAAGCCCGTACTGCTCGCTCAAGCCTACCTCGTCCAGATCCTGATCGGGGTCGAGCTCCATCGTCAGTATCTGCCGCTTGAGATCGTCGTATAGATCGTTTTTGCCGCTTCTCACGTAAACCTCCTGCACATCGCCGTGTCGGGCAGATCACATGATCTGCGTCAATAAAGTCAGGTTTGCATGGGCCGAGACATGAGTCAATAAAAATGTATAAACTGAGTATACAGTGATTGTTATGAGAAAATACACTCCTTTCTCGCCGCGTTAGAGCGACCGAAATGCCCTACGGACGTCGGTTTTTGCGCACGAATGTGGTGATGTGCCTCGACGCGTTCATGCCGTTTTCGCCAGCGACCGATTGGAACAGCGTAGCTGGCTTTGGCTTTCCCATGGTCGGGAGCGAAGTCTCTGGATCAGGATTTCGGGAGAAGAACGCCGACGGCGAATTCCTCGGCGCTGGTCGAGCGCCCGCCTTGCGCCTTGCGATATTCCCCCGGCGTGAACCCATGCTCAGCACTCAGGGCCCGGGACAGGTGTGGCGCGTCACAGAACCCTGTGGCCATCGCAATCTGCGTGATCGTCCAGTCCGTGGTGCGCAAAAGCGAAAGCACTCGATCCAGCCGGAGTTCGAGATAGAGCTTGGCCGGACTGATCTTCAGATCCGTCAGGAACCGCCGCTCGAGCCCCCGTCGTCCGACGCCAAGCTCGTCCGCCAGGTCGGTGACCGTCTTCGGTACTTCGATATTTTGCTGCATGCGCAGGATTGTTTTCTTCACCAGCGGATCGCTCGCTATGCGCCTTGTTTGTTGACCCGGCTGCGGCTTTTCTCCACTCAACGCATTGTCGATCATCATGATGTTCAGGCTTTTAATGGCGGCAGACTGGCCCACGTGCCGCTCAACCAGGAAAGCCGCCAGATGGGCTGCCCCGTGACCTCCAGAACATGTGAGCCGATCGCGGTCGATGACGAAAATCTGGTCGGCGACCAATTGCTCTGCGCTGAATCGGTCAAGAAAATCCTGATGATGAAACCAGCTGACGCAGCATCGATAACCGTCGAGCAATCCTGCCTCATGCAGGATGAAGACGCCTGTGCACAACCCAATGATCGGGACGCCGATTTCGGCGGAACTCTTCAGAAAGCGGATTGCCTCGGCTGTGAGCGCGCTCTTGTCGCCGATCAGGCCACCAACGACCACTATGTAATCATATCGTTCCGCATGTTTAAGACGCGTATCCGGTTGCACCTTGACGCCGCAACTCGACTGCACGCTGTTCATGTCGTCCGACAGAACGGTCCATTCGCATAGAATAGGCCGGGAGCGGTCAGCCTCGTCGGCGGCGAGGCGAAGCACATCGACAAAATTCGCGAATGCCGAGAGCGTGAACCGGTCGGCAAGAAGAAAAGCGACACTTAGGCGCTTTTTGGTGCGAGGCGCGATCATGCGCAAATATTCAATCAAAGCGACGCAATTGTCCACACGTGCGTTGTGAAATCTCTCTACGTTCCAGGCCACCATATCTCCAACAAGCAGGCACGCCATGACGCGCTTCAACGCACTCAATCTCCTGCGGCATGCACTGACCGGGCATAAGCACTGGGATGAGCAATGGCCGCAGAAAGAGCCAAAAGCCGAATATGACGTTGTCATCGTCGGCGCCGGCGGCCACGGCCTGGGGGCCGCTTATTACCTTGCCAGCCAGCACGGCATTACCAACGTCGCCGTCATCGATAAGGGCTGGCTTGGCGGTGGCAACACCGGTCGCAATACGACGATCATCCGTTCCAACTATCTTTATGACGAGAGTGCGCGCCTTTACGATCACGCGGTTGATCTTTGGGAAGGGCTGAGCCAGGAGCTTAACTACAACGTCATGTATTCGCGTCGAGGCTGCCTCATGCTGGCTCATACCGTGCATGACGTTCAGAGCTTCAAGCGGCATATTCATGCAAATCGGCTGAACGGTGTCGACAACCGATGGCTGACCAAGGAAGAGGCCAAGGAATATTGCCCTCCCCTGGATCTGTCACCCAACGCCCGTTACCCGGTGATGGGCGCCGCCCTTCAAGAGAGGGCTGGCACAGCCCGTCACGACGCCGTCGCCTGGGGATATGCGCGCGGTGCAGCGGCGAGAGGCGTTGATATCATCGAGAACTGCCCGGTCACCGGGATCCGCCGCAACGCCGACGGTTCGGTCGCCGGCGTCGAAACGGCCAAGGGATTCATCAAGGCAAAAAAGGTTGCGGTCTCGGCGGCCGGCCATACCTCGGTCGTCATGGAAACCGCTGGGGTGCGGTTGCCGCTGGAGAGCTACCCACTGCAGGCATTAGTTTCCGAGCCGATCAAGCCAATTTTCCCGTGCGTGGTGATGTCGAATGCGGTCCACGCCTATATCAGCCAGTCAGACAAAGGCGAACTGGTCATTGGATCGGGGACCGATCAGTACACGTCCTACTCGCAACGTGGAGGACTGCCGCTGATCGAGCATACGATCGCCGCCATCGTCGAGATCTTTCCCATCTTCAACCGCATGCGGATGCTGCGAAAATGGGGCGGCATCGTCGATGTCACACCCGATCGCTCGGCTATTCTCGGTAAGACACCGGTTCCCGGGCTGTACGTCAATTGCGGCTGGGGCACCGGCGGTTTCAAGGCCACGCCGGGAGCGGCGCACACCTTCGCCTGGACCATCGCGAAAAACGAACCTCATCCGATCAATGCGCCCTTCACGCTTGAACGCTTCCGTTCCGGCCGCCTGATCGACGAAGCCGCCGCCGCCGCCGTAGCACATTGAGGACATAACTGATGCTGCTGATCCGTTGCCCTTACTGCAATGAAACCCTGCCCGAGGCGGAGTTCACCTACGCCGGCCAGGCCCACATCGTTCGCGCGTCCGATCCTTCGTCACAGACCGACGAGCAGTGGGAGGAGTTTCTGTTTATCCGCGCCAACGTCAAAGGCCCGCACTACGAACGCTGGCGGCACCTGCATGGTTGCGGCCGGTTTTTCAACGCGGTGCGCGACACGGTCAGCGATCGGTTCCTGACAACCTATGCAGCGGGCGAGCTGCGCCCCGATCTTGCTACATTGCCCGGCCTGCCAGCCGGTTCGGAGGTGCTGAAATGAACCAGTATCGCGTTTCGGATCGCGGCCGGGTAGACACCGGACGTCCTGTTGTCTTCAGCTTCGACGGCAAGACTTATCACGGCGCAAAGGGCGACACGGTAGCCTCGGCGCTGCTGGCGAACGGCGTTCATCTGATGGGGCGGTCGTTCAAATATCACCGTCCACGCGGCCCTATTGCCGCGGGTTCGGAGGAGCCCAATGCGCTGATCGGCACGCGGCGCGGCCCTGGCCGCTTCGAGCCGAATACCCGCGCTACCGTTCAGGAAATCTGGAACGGGCTCGAAACCAACTCGCAGAACAAGTATCCCAGCTTGAAATTCGACGTGGGGGCGGTCAACGACGCCGCCTACATGCTGTTTTCGGCGGGCTTCTATTACAAGACGTTCATGTGGCCCAAGAGTTTCTGGAACAAGGTCTATGAGCCCTTCATCCGCGCGGCTGCCGGTTTGGGCGTGTCTCCCAAGGAGACGGATCCAGACACCTATGCGTCGCGCAACATGCATTGCGACGTCTTGATCGTCGGCGCCGGACCGGCGGGGCTGGCGGCAGCGCGCGCGGCAGCGGTCGATGGCCTGAAGGTCGTCGTCGTGGACGAAAACGGTGAAGCTGGCGGCACGCTTCTGTCCGAGCCGCAGGCCCATATCGGCGGACGCCCGGCATGGGACTGGCTGGCTGCCGAGTTGAAAGCTCTCGATGATCTGGGCGTCAAAATCATGACCCGGACCACAGCAATCGCCTATTACCACCAGAACATGATCGGCTTGTGCCAACGCTTGACCGATCACCTCGAGGCCCTGCCCAAAGATACGCCACGCGAACGCCTGTGGCGGGTGCGGGCGCGCCAGGTCGTGCTGGCGCAGGGTGCGCTTGAAAAGCCGCTGGTCTTCCATGGCAACGACCGTCCGGGTGTGATGCTGGCCGGTGCGGCCCAAACCTATCTGAACCGCTATGGCGTCAGGGTCGGCAATATGCCTGTCGTCGTCACCAGCCATGACAGCGCGTGGTACGCAGCCTTCGATCTTCACGGCGCGGGCGCCCGCGTCCAGGCGATCGTAGACACCCGTAACAACGTACGGGAGGAACTGGTGAACGAGGCCCGCGCCTTGGGAATTCCGGTCAAGCTGTCTCATACGGTAACGTCGACCTCGGGGCGTCTGCGCGTCAACTCGGTCGGCGTCAGCCGGGTCGACGGCCAGACGGTCCACTCGGGGCATAGGATCAAATGCGATGCCGTGCTGATGTCGGGCGGCTGGACACCCTCCTTGCATCTTTTTTCGCACACCCAGGGCAAGATCGCATGGGACGACGAACGCACGACTTTCCTGCCGGCGCTCACCCGAGAGGATTGCGTGATCGCTGGAGCCGGACGAGGGCTCTGGGGCATCGAAGCGGCATTGAAAGATGGCGCCGAGCGCGGTCGCGAGATCGCTGCCGCCCTCGGCAAAACCGGTGCGTCGATCGGCTATGCCGTAGATCATGACCGGACCGGCACTGGCGTGTCACACACGGAGCTGCCGACCGACCGCAATCCGGGCAAGGCCAAGGCTTTCGTCGACTACCAGAACGACGTGACCGCCAAGGACCTGCGTCTGGCCGTCCGCGAGGGCATGCGCTCGATCGAGCATGTCAAGCGCTACACGACCAACGGCATGGCGACCGATCAGGGAAAAATGTCGAATATCAACGGTCTGAACATCGCTGCCGATGCGCTCGGCAGACGTCAGCCCGAGGTTGGTCTGACCACCTTCCGTCCGCCCTATACGCCGACGACTTTCGGAGCTTTTGCAGGTTATCATCGCGGCGTTCATTTCGAGGTCACCCGCAAAACGCAGATCGACTCGTGGGCCGAAGCGAAAGGCGCGGTTTACGAGCCGGTCGGACAGTGGCGGCGCGCCTGGTATTTTCCGAAGCCGGGCGAGGATATGGACGCTGCCGTGAGCCGCGAATGCCGGGCCGTGCGCAAAAGCCTTGGCATCTTCGATGCGTCGACTCTCGGCAAGATCGAGGTCGCAGGTCCCGATGCGGTCGAATTCATGAACCGTATGTACACCAACCCCTGGTCGAAGCTTGCGCCGGGGCGATGCCGCTACGGTCTGCTTTTGGGCGATGACGGTTTTATCCGTGACGATGGTGTCATCGGCCGCATGACCGAGGATCGCTTCCACGTCACAACCACCACCGGCGGCGCGGCGCGTGTGATGAATATGATGGAAGACTACCTCCAAACCGAATGGCCCGGCCTCAACGTCTGGCTGACCTCGACCACCGAGCAATGGTCCACCGTTGCGCTGAATGGCCCGAATGCGGCGAAACTGCTGGCGCCGCTGGTCGAGGGGATCGAACTGACGGAGGAAGCCTTCCCGCATATGTCCTGCGTCGAATGCACCGTCGCCGGGATGCCTGCACGACTGTTCCGTGTCAGCTTTACCGGCGAGATCGGCTTCGAGGTCAACGTGCCCGCGCCTCTCGGGCGCAGGCTATGGGAGACGCTCTGGGAAGCAGGCCAGTCATATGGCATCACCGCCTATGGCACCGAAACGATGCACGTTCTGCGAGCCGAAAAGGGCTACATCATCGTTGGTCAGGATACTGACGGCACCGTCACGCCCTATGATGCGGGTATGGGCTGGGCCGTGGGCAAGAACAAGCCGGATTTTGTCGGCAAGCGTGGCTTAGCGCGCCCGGATTTGGTGGCCAAAGGCCGCAGGCAGCTTGTCGGCCTTCTCACCGAGGATCGCTCGAAGCTGGAAGAAGGAGCGCAGATCGTCTTCGACCCGAAGCAGGCAATTCCGATGACGATGGTGGGGCATGTGACCTCTTCCTATCATTCGGACGCAGCCGGCCAGCCGATCGCGCTGGCGCTTGTCGAGGGAGGCCACGACCGGATTGGAGAGACGGTCTACATCCCGATGCCCGACCGCACCATTGCCGCGAAAATTGCCGGGACCGTGTTTGTCGATCCCGAAAACACCCGCCTGAAAATCTGACCCGGAGATGAAGATGAGCACGCAGATTTCTTCTCTGACACCCGGCGTCCTGGTCGAAACCGGAGCCGTACGGGTCGCAGTCTTGCCGGAGCGGGGACAGTTGTCGCTGCGCTCCCGCGGCGACCCTGCGGCGCTGAACAAGGCTCTCGGTCTGACGCTTCCTGATCGGATCGGCCGGCGCGTCATCGCCGGCGAAACCGAAGTCATCCGGCTAGGTCCCGACGAATGGACGATCCTCGTCCCCGTCGGTGAGGTGACTGGGCTTATTGCCGCCTGTGACGCAATCTATGTCGAGCATCCCCACAGCCTTGTCGATATTTCAGGGCGTGAGATCACGCTTGAGATCGAGGGCCCGAAAGCGGTGGAGCTGCTGGCGCTCGGCTGCGCCCGCGACGTCGAGATCATCCCGGTCGGTGAGGGTCGCAGGACGGTTTGCGACGGAACGACGGTGATCTTGTGGCGCGATTCCGGGGACCGCTTCCGTATGGACATCTGGAATAGTTTCGCACCGCACCTCGGCCATCTGTTTGAAATCGGCAGCAAGGAACTTGCTGCAGAAATCGCCTTATCCTGAAAGGAAAATCCAATGTTTGACCGTTTGTCACAAACCACCGTTTCCGACGTGGCGGTTGCCAGCGCCATCGCCGAAGAACTTGAGCGGCAGAAGACCCAGATCGAGCTGATCGCTTCGGAGAACATCGTTTCTCGGGACGTTCTGGCGGCGCAAGGATCGGTTCTGACAAACAAATATGCCGAGGGCTACCCAGGGAAACGCTACTACGGCGGCTGCGAATTCGTCGACAAGGTCGAGCAGGTGGCCATCGACCGGCTGAAGCAGCTCTTCGGAGCAGAATTCGCGAATGTGCAGCCGCATTCCGGCGCGCAGGCCAATCAAGCGGTCTTCCTTGCGCTTCTGCAGCCCGGAGATCGGATCATGGGTCTGTCGCTCGCCCATGGCGGGCACCTCACCCACGGATCGCCGGTGACCATGTCGGGTAAATGGTTTGATGTGGTCTCCTATGAAGTCGATGCCGACACACATCTCATCGATATGGAAAAGGTCCGCGAGAAGGCTCTGGAGACGAAGCCAAAGTTGATCGTCGCAGGTGCCTCGGCCTATCCGCGCCAGATCGACTTTGCCGGATTTCGCAAGATCGCCGACGAGGTCGGGGCCTATTTGATGGTCGACATGGCCCACTACGCCGGTCTGATCGCAGGCGGCAAATATCCGAACCCGGTGCCCCACGCCCATGTCGTCACCTCGACCACCCATAAGACCCTGCGCGGGCCGCGCGGGGGTGTCATCCTGACCAATGATGCCGACCTGGCGAAGAAACTGAACTCCGCCGTTTTCCCCGGCAATCAGGGTGGCCCCCTGATGCATGTCATTGCTGCCAAGGCCGTGGCGTTTGGTGAAGCGCTGCGGCCTGAGTTTGCTGATTACGCCGGCCAGGTCATCTCCAATGCCCAAGCCCTGGCAAGAGTTCTGAAGGACGGTGGCCTCGGGATCGTTTCGGGTGGTACGGACAGTCACATGGTCCTGGTTGATCTGCGCCCGAAAGGCGTAACCGGCAAGGTGGCTGAAATTGCGCTGGAACGCGCGGGCCTGACCTGCAACAAGAACGCAATCCCGAACGATCCGGAAAAGCCCTTCGTTACCTCAGGAATTCGTTTGGGGAGTTCGGCTGGAACCACGCGCGGCTTCGGTGAAGCCGAGTTCGAAAAGATCGGCGTGCTGATCCTGACTGTTATCGATGCGCTGTCGCAGAACCCGGAGGGCATCGCCGAGTCCGAGGCGGAGGTGCGCACACAAGTCCGCGCTTTGTGCGAGGCTTTTCCGATCTACGGTTCGTAAATGAACCCATCGGTCTTCGAGATCGGGATTGCGTGGTGCCGCGGATATAGGCATTGCCGGCAATCTCTGATCTACCGCGCCGCGCGTCTGAAAAGACGCGCAAAGGACGCTGTAGCACTTTGAATTGCTGCATAATTTTATCCGTAAATCGATTCCGATTTACGGAATTATGCAGTAGTCTCGCACTCTCTCCGCCGGGCAGTTCAGCCGCAGGCTCATGACATTCGAAACGAGCGAGAGCTGTACTTTCATGACCACTCACCGCTTCATTCCGACGAGCTTTCACAATGTCATCGGCTCTCTTTCGCCGGCCCTGCACATCGCCGACGGCGATACCGTCGTCACCGAGACGCTCGACGCCGCTGGGCATGACAAGGACGGCATCAAGCAGGCATCCGGCCCCAATCCGATGAACGGCCCGATCTTCGTGGAAGGTGCTGAGCCCGGGGATGCGCTGAAGGTCGAGATCATCAGCATGATCCCGACCAAGGACACGGGTTTCACCCGTAGCGTCGTCGCGGCCAATGTGGTCGATCCAGAGGCGGTTCGTGACCTGCCGCCGCGCGATATCGCCATCTGGGCGATCGACCGTGAGGCCTTGACCGTCCGGCTTTCCGAGCCGGTCGGCGGCCTCGAAAATTTCGTTCTGCCTCTCGCCCCGATGATCGGCTGCTTCGGCGTGGCGCCCAGCCTCGGCCAGGCGATATCGACCGCAACCAGCGGCGAATATGGCGGCAACATGGATTATCGGTTGTTCGGCCCCGGCACCACGGTCCGCTTGCCCGTAGCGGCCCCCGGCGCCTTGTTCTTTCTCGGCGACTGCCATGCCGTGCAAGGGGATGGCGAAATCGTCGGAACCGGCGTCGAGACGACATTCGAGGTCACGGTACGGCTGACGGTGGAAAAGAAGGCCGGACTGGTCTGGCCGCGCGGAGAAACGGCCGAAGACATCTTCACCATCGGCAACGCCCGGCCCCTCGATCAGGCGCTCCAGCACGCCACCAGCGAAATGTTGAATTGGCTGGCAGCGGATTACGGCCTGGACAGAACGGCGGCCAGCCATCTGCTCGGCCAGGTGGTGCGCTATGATGTCGGCAATGTCTTCGATCCGGCCTATACGATGGCTTGCCGTGTTGCCAAGAAATGGCTGGTTCGCCGATAGAGGGTCCCCGGCAGGACTCCTCCCCATGCGTGATTGAGGCTATCGTGACACAGCCTGCCGGATGTCGGGACGAAATGGTTCAAGGGCAGCGGAAAGCCCCGTGCGGCCACGGCGGATTTCACCGACGCCGGCTTCCGCTCCGATCAGACCTTTGTTGTGCGCATCGCCGAGCCTGACGATCAGATCGGCGTAACTTTCCGAAAGTCCTGCGCGGATCAACGTTGCCGGCCAATCGGCACGCGGCAGTTCGTGTGCGACGACGCGCCGAGTCGATAACCGCCCCACGGCCGCAGCGATCTCAAGCGCCGTGTATTCGCGCGGCCCCTCGCCATGGACGATCCGCGGCGAAGGGCCATGATCCTGGTCAGCCAGCAGAAGGTCGGCGGCCATATCACCGATATCGGCGGCGGAGACGGTCGGGAAGGGTCGCGCCAGCGGCTGGTGCATGCTCGGCATCACGCCGGTCTCGCCGGCGATCTTCAGGTAGCGTGCCCAGTTTTCCATATGTTCGGCCGAACGCAGGAAGCTCACCCTGGTGCTGCAGCGCCGGAACCGCTCCTCCATCGCGCGGAACAAGCTGGTAATGCCGGTATCGATCGTCAGATGCGCGCCGTAATCCGAGATCGCCAAGATGCGCGGCGGCCGGGCGGCATCGATCGCCTCCGCCATCCGCTCGATCGACTGCAGCATCTGGCGGCTGGCATCGGCGGCGCGCGGATCGATCGGGCAGATGAGCTGTACAGCCGTCGCATCTTTCATCGCGGCGGCCATGGCTTCGACATCGCCGACCTCGGCCATGGCGATCTCGCATCCGAGTGCCGCAAGGAGCGCAGCCTTGGCGGGATCACGGAGCACCGCCCTGACGGGGGCGCCCTCGGCCCGAAGCCTTGTTATCGTTGCCTTGCCGACCTTGCCGGTGGCGCCGAAGATGACAAACATGATCATTCCTTCCTCTGTTCGCTGTCGAAGGAAGATGTACTGCCGCCAGGGGCATTGCCTGCGCATTCAGCCGATCCGTTGCAGGATCGGCCACTTTTCGTCAATTACGCAGGCGGGCGATGGTGCCGGGGCTGACGCCAAGCAGCCGCTTCATGCTGTTTGCCATATGGCTTTGATGCGCGAAGCCTGCTTCCAGCGCGATTTGGCTCAGCGGCAGGCTGGAGCTCCGGATCAGTGCCTCGGCACGCGAGATCCGGCGATGCATCACATACTGATGCGGCGGCATGCCGAAACTGTTTCGAAACTGCGTCTTCAGGTGCGAGAGGCTCAGTCCGGCAAGACCTGCCAGTTCTGCAAGGGAAAGCGACGTGTCGAGATTATCCTCGATGTAGTCGGTGAGCATCCGCTTCTGACGGGGCGAGAGCGCTCTGCCGTTATCCACCGGACGGGAGGTATCGCTGCCCGCCTCGACCAGACGGAGCGCCAAGGCTGTCGCCAGCGTATCAGCATAGAGATTGTCGGACGGCACATCCGCCTCGAGTTCCGCCTTCAAGGCCCAGACGATTGCCTCGAGCCGCGGATCGCGGAGTTGAAATTGCGGCACGATTGCCGTCGCGGGATCGCGGCCGAGGTCGATGGCAGCCCGATGGAAAAGATCCTTGCTGATCTTCAGCCGCAGGATCATGCATTCGCGGTCGTCCTCCCAGACGCCATCGAGGCCGGCTGGCACCACGTCGATATCGCCATGCTTCTGCAGTCGGCGATGCTCCCGCCCGTCACAGCGGCATTGCGCCCGCACCGGTCGGCCGACATGGATTCCGAGGCGATGATAGGGCGTGCCTGAAATATGCGTGCGGCCGGGCGGAATGCGCAAAAGCTCGGCCTCCAGACCGCGCCAGGCACGGCCCTTGCTCGTTGCGAGGATTGTCGCGCTTTCTGTTTGCGGATGATCGTTCATCGGTCCGTTCCGTTCGCTCTTGAATGGGACGGAGACTATCGCAAGCGCCACTGCCGCGGCAAGAAACGGTGTAGCCGGCGCGGGCGAGTTTTCTCAATCGCGCCGCGACAGGAAACCAGAAACGGTCGCCAGGCAAAGCTGCTTTTCCTCGACATGCGGCATGTGGCTGGAATTTTCGAAGAGCACCCATTCGCAGCCCGGAACGCGTTCGAGATAAGGCCTTACCACCAAGGGTGTCGCCTCGTCGTATTTTCCCGAGATCAGCAGCGTCGGGGCTTCGATGCGGTCGAGCCTGTTCTCGATCGTCCAGTCCTTCATGGTGCCGATGACGTGAAATTCGGTCGGGCCGTTCATGTTACGGTAGACCGTGTTGTCCTCGTCCATGATCGCGAAGGTCCGCGCCACTTCAGGCGGCCACGGCACCACCCGGCAGACATGGCGGTCATAGAAGACACGCGAGGCGGCGATATATTCCGGATCGGTGAGGCTTCCCGCCAGTTCATGCTTCAGCAGCGTGTCCTGCACCTCTTTCGGCAGTTCCTGCCTCAGCCGGTTCGCCTCCGAAACCCAGGTGTGCATGTTGGCCGGCGAGTTGGCGATAACAAGTGCCTTCAGGCCTTGCGGCCGGCGCACCGCATGTTCGGCACCAAGCATGCCGCCCCAGGACTGGCCGAGGAAGGCGTAACGATGCTGAATGCCGAGATGGGAAAGCAGCGCGTCCAGCTCCTCGAGGAACAGGCCGACCGTCCAGAAATCCGGGCCCTTTTCCGGAAGTCGGGTGGAATTGCCATTGCCGAGCTGGTCGTAATGGATGACCGGACGGCCGTCGAGGGCGGCGATATCCTTGAAGGAATCGACATAATCATGGGTGCAGCCGGGCCCGCCATGGGCGACGACGAGAGGCAGCTTGCTGCTCTCCAGCGAACCGGTGACGCGATACCAGGTGCGATAGTCGCGAAAGGGCAGATAGGCTTCGTTGGTCGTGACTTCGCCCACGGGCATCTCCATCTCTTGGCGTCATGAAAAAAATCATAACGCGCCGGCAACGGCGAAGGCAGCTATCACAAGTTATAGGGTGGCCAATTATGGGTCGGCCGGTCTTCGAGCAAGCGGTAATGGGTGGCGCGCACCACGGCCTGGGTGCGGTTGCGGGCGCCGAGTTTCTTTGTCGCGGCGTTCAGATGCATCACGACAGTCGGTACGGAACGGTCGATGATGCGGGAAATTTCCTTGGCGGAGTAGCCTTCCGCCGAATGGCGCAGGCATTCCCGTTCCCGCTCGGTCAGGCGGATCGTGCCGACGCTCTTCGCCCGCGTATCGAAAAGCGAATAGGCGGTCTCATGGAAAACATGGGCAAGCAGGTTGAAGTCGGCGATATAGCGCAGTGCGTGCCGTTCGAAATCTTTGTTCCGGCCGAAGCGGATGCCGGTGACGGTGGCATAGTCGCCGCGTGGCATATGAACCGGAACGGTGACGCCGGTCGACATATCGCGTTCGCTCAAATAGCGCGTCACCGGCGCGGTGTCGTCGGTCATGAAACGGTTGATCAGCGTGTCGGCGTCCGGGTCATAGTTCCAGAAGAAAGGTGCGGAGGTGCGCAGCGCCACCTGCTGCACCGGATCGATACGGAAATAGCCGCGATTGAACCAGTAGTCGTGCATGTCGTCTGAAATATTCCGCAGCTTCAGCAGCGATGGTATCATGATCGCGCCGTCGAGATCGTAAGGCACCGGTGTATAATCGTAGATCAGCGCCTCGAAGCCGATCTGCTTCATCGCCTCGAAGGCCTGGTCGATCCGGCCGTCCAGCGTTTCGTGCGCTGTAAACTGCCGTCTGATCGTTCCAATGTCGTCGAGAATGGGGTCGTCAAGAATGGGGTCGTCAAGCATGAGCTGCTCCCGGGTTCGGCATTACGGCCCACCCTATCACTTCTTATAGCTGGCACTGAATGCGGTTTAAGGTAAAAATTTAGCCGTGCCCAAATATTGAGCAAGCGAAATCTTCTGCCGGAGCGATCAATGTGGCGTGAAATACGGCCGGACGAGCGATTCGAGATTGATGTCGATGGCTATCGCGTCGTTGCCTATAGCTTCGGGACCGGCAGCGAGACGGTTTTCTGCCTGAACGGCGGGCCGGGTCTGCCCTGCGATTACCTGCGCGAAGCGCATTCCTGTCTCACCGACAAGGGCTATCGTGTCATCGCCTTCGATCAACTCGGCACCGGCGCTTCCGACCGGCCGGACGATCTCACGCTCTGGACGATCGGCCGTTATGTCGAGGAGACGGAGACGGTGCGTAAAGCGCTGGGGCTCGGCAAGGTCCACATGCTCGGTCATTCCTGGGGCGGCTGGCTGGCGATCGAATATGCGCTGACCTATCCCGAAAACCTCAGGACGCTGATCCTCGAAGATACCGTCGCCGACATGCCGCATCTGATCTCGGAACTGGAACGGCTGCGCGCAGCGCTCGGTCCCGAAACCGTGGCGATGATGCAGAAGCACGAGGCGCAGGGCACCTACAATCATCCGGAATATCTCGCCGCCGTCACCATCCTCAACTACCGCCATGTCTGCCGTCTGCCGGAATGGCCGGCGCCGGTGCGCCGCTCGCTCGACGATTGGAACATGGCGCCCTATGAGACGATGCAGGGGCCGAACGAGTTTCTCTATATCGGCAACCTCAAGGACTGGAACCGCATCCCCGATCTGCCGCGGCTGACGCTGCCGGTGCTCATCACGACGGGAGAGCATGACGAGTTGACGCCGGCCTGTGCGCTCAGGATGAAGCTTGCACTGCCGGATGCCGAGCTGAAGGTATTTGCCAATGCCAGCCACATGCCGTTCTATGAGAACCCGCAGGATTATTATCCGGCGCTTCTCGATTTTCTCGCCCGGCACGAGGCAGGCTGATGCAACAGGAAGCCGACCGAACCAGACGAAGACAAAGGGGCGATCGCCGACATGCATCGCTATAAATTCGTTCTGACGCGACCGCTGCAGTTCCTGCCCGTCATCTTCGGTATCAGCGTCATCACGTTCATTCTGGTCCGGCTGATCCCCGGTGATCCCGCACGCAACATCCTCGGCACGCGCGCGACGCCGGCGGCTCTCGCCAGCATTCGCGCCCAGTACGGCCTCGACCAGCCGATATGGCTGCAATATGTCTATTTCCTCAAGAACCTCGCCAATGGCGAGATGGGCAAGTCGATCCTCTACAAGATCGACGTGCTGAAGCTGATCGTCACCCGCATCGAGCCGACGCTCGCCCTCGTCGTCTCCAGCGTCGTGCTGTCGGTCCTGATCGCGGTGCCGATGTCGGCGATCGCCGCGCGCAATGCCGGCCGGGCGCCGGATCATGCGGTGCGCATCGTCTCGACCTTCGGCATCGGCTTTCCACCCTTCTGGCTGGGGCTGATGCTGATCATCCTCTTCAGCGTCGAACTCGGTGTGCTGCCGGTTTCGGGCTATGGTGCGACGATCGGCGAAAAGCTGTCGCATCTGGTGCTGCCGAGCCTGACGGTCGCACTATCGCTTTCGACCGTGCTGACGCGCAGCCTGCGGGCGGCGATGATCGAGCAGCTGAAATCGGATGTCGCGACGGCGGCGCGCGCCCGCGGCATGCCCGAAGGCATCGTCTTCTGGCGACATGTGCTGCCGAATTCTCTGGTGCCGACCATCAATCTGCTTGCCGTCAATATCGGCTGGCTGATCGGCGGCACGGTGGTGGTCGAGAGCGTCTTTGCGCTGCCCGGCATGGGACAGCTGCTCGTCAGGGCGATCTTCTCACGCGACTACATGGTGGTCCAAGGCGTCGCCATGGTCTTTGCCTGCGCCACCGTGCTCATCAACTTCATCGCCGACATCGTCACTGTCGCCATCGATCCAAGGGTGAAGCTATGAGCATCGAGGTGATCGCCCCCGCCTCCCCCGGCTGGCGCCGGTTCTTCGGCCGGCGGCCGATGCTTGCGCTCAGTGCCGGCCTGCTGCTGTTCTTCGTGCTGCTGGCGATCGGCGCGCCCCTCGTCGCGCCCTACGATCCGATCATGCAGAATGCCGAGGTACGCCTGCAGGCGCCTTCATTGTTGCATCCCTTCGGCACCGACAATTTCGGCCGCGATATCCTCTCCCGCGTCATCTGGGGCGCACGCCTCGACCTGCAGATGGCGCTGATCGGCGTCATCTTCCCCTTCCTGATCGGCACGACGGTCGGCACGATTGCCGGCTTCTTCGGCGGGATCGTCGATGCACTGTTCATGCGTCTTGTCGATATCATCCTCGCCTTTCCCTTCCTCGTGCTGATGCTGTCGATCATCGCGATCCTCGGCCCGGGCCTTGGCAGTTTCTATATCGCCATGGCGCTGGTCGGCTGGGTCTCCTATGCGCGGCTGATCCGGGCGCAGATGCTGGTTCTGAAAGGCAGCGACTATGCCGTTGCCGCCGTCAGCCTCGGCTTCAGCCGCCCGCGCATCATGTTCCGCCACCTTCTGCCGAACGCGATCGCGGGTTCGATCGTCTTTTCGATGTCCGATGCGACGCTGGTGCTGCTTAGCGGCGCTGCCGTCAGCTATCTCGGCCTCGGCGTCCAGCCGCCGATCGCCGAATGGGGCGTCATGGTCGCGGAAGGACAAAGCTTTATCACCACCGCATGGTGGATCACTTTGTTTCCCGGCCTCTCCATCGTCTGCCTCGCCTTCGGCTTCAGCATGCTGGGCGATGCGCTCGGCGAACTGCTGGGGGTGCATGAATGAGCGGCTCCGTGCTGTCCGTCCGTGATCTCACCGTCAGGGCACATGTCGATTCCGGTCCGCGCACGCTGCTCGATGCGGTGTCGCTCGATCTCGGCAAGGGCGAGATTCTCGGTCTCGTCGGCGAGAGCGGCTCGGGCAAGAGCCTGTTCTGCCGTTCCCTGGTGCGCCTGCTGCCCTCCTCGCTGCTGAAGATCGAAAGCGGTAGCGTGCTGCTCGAAGGGCGCGACCTCATGCGGATCGACGATGGCGAGATGCTGAAAGTGCGCGGCGGCGAGATCGGCATGATCTTCCAGAACCCGACCAGCCATCTCGACCCGGTCATGCGGATCGGCGACCAGATCGCCGAGGGCATCCGCTATCACCAGGGCCTCGGCGCCCGCGAGGCTCGCGCCGCGGCAACGGAAATCCTGGCGCAGGTCGGTTTTCCCGATCCCGTGCGCCAATACGACAGCTACCCGCACGAATTTTCCGGCGGCATGCGGCAGCGGGCGATGATCGGCGTGGCGCTGTCCTGCAATCCGAAGATCCTGATCGCCGACGAGCCGACGACGGCGCTCGACGTGACTATTCAGGCGCAGATCCTGCGGCTGTTGATTGACATTCGCGACCGGCGCGGCCTGTCGATCATTCTGATCACCCACGATCTCGGTATCGTCGCCCAGACTTGCGACCGCATCGCCGTGCTGCGCGGCGGCAAACTGCTCGAAGAGGGGCCGAAGCGGACGATTCTGGCGCGACCTCAGCATCCCTATACGATCAATCTGATCAACAGCCACCCTTCCATCCCGGGCGACACGGCCGCGCCGCTGCTCGAGCTTGCAGCTGCCAGCCAACCGGCGAGGCCATTGCTCGAAATCGACGATCTCCATGTGCGCTTCAGAGCGGGTGGCGCCCTGCTCAGGGGCGGTGCCAAGACGGTCAGCGCCGTTGCCGGCGTCAGCCTGCAGATTATGCCGGGCGAGACGGTCGGCATCGTCGGCGAATCCGGCAGCGGCAAGAGCACGCTTGCCCGCGCCGTGCTCGGCCTCACCCCGCTTTCCTCGGGTCACGTCACCTTCGACGGCGTCGATCTGGCGCTGCAGAAAAGCGCTGGCCTGGCAAAGCTCAGGCGCGAGACGGCGATGGTGTTCCAGGACCCCTATAATGCGCTCAATCCCAGACTGACGATCGGGCACATGCTGGCCGAGGTGCTGAAGGTGCAGGGCAAGGTCGCCAAGGCCGATATCCCTGTTCGAATCGGCGAACTGCTCGATCTCGTCGGCCTCGAACGCGAATTCGCCGGCCGCAAACCGCGCAGCATGAGCGGCGGCCAGTGCCAGCGCGCCGGCATCGCCCGAGCCCTCGCCGTCGATCCCAAGCTGATCATCGCCGACGAATGCGTGGCGGCCCTCGACGTCACCATCCAGGCGCAGATCATCGAGCTCTTCCGCGATCTCACGGCGAAGATGAACCTCACGCTGATCTTCATCGCCCATGACCTCGCAATCGTCCGCAATCTCTGCGAACGCGTCGTCGTGATGTATCGCGGCGAGATCGTCGAGGAAGGTCGCTCCGAAGAAGTCTTCGCGCGGCCGAAGCATCCTTATACGGCGGCGCTGATCGCCGCCATTCCCGACATCGATCCTGACAAGCGGCTGCTGCAAGGCGCCGACGGCAAGGACGATCCGCATTCGATGCCGATTCAATCAATCAAACGCATGCCATAACAACGAAGGGAACGAACTCATGACAAATAGGTGGAAATCAATCGGGCTTGCAGCCCTGCTCGCCGGTCTGACGCTCAGCGCAAGTTATGCCGAGGCCGCCGGCGTGCTCACCATCGGCCGCCGCGAGGATTCGACGACATTCGATCCGATCAAGACCGCGCAGAACATCGACAACTGGGTGTTCTCCAACGTCTACGACGTGCTGATCCGCGTCGACAAGACAGGCACGAAACTGGAGCCGGGCCTTGCCGAAAGCTGGACCACCTCGGATGACGGGCTGACCTACACGTTCAAGATCCGCGACGCAAAATTTTCCGACGGTTCGCCGCTGACGGCGGAAGATGCGGCCTACAGCCTGCTGCGCATCCGCGATGACGCTGCCTCGCTCTGGAGCGATTCCTACAAGGTGATCGACACGGCCGTGGCGACCGACGCGCACACGCTGACGATCAAGCTCAAGAACCAGTCCGCGCCGTTCCTTTCGACGCTGGCGCTGCCGAATGCCTCGGTCATCTCCAAGAAGGGCATGGAATCACTGGGCGCCGATGCCTATGGCGAAAAGCCGATCGCATCCGGCGCCTTCGTGGTCGAGGAATGGCGGCGCGGCGACCGCGTCATCCTGAAGAAGAACCCGAATTTCTGGCAGGCCGACCGCGTCAAGCTCGACGGTGTCGAGTGGATCTCGGTGCCTGACGACAATACCCGCATGCTGAACGTCCAGGCGGGCGAGCTGGACACGGCGATCTTCGTTCCCTTTTCTCGCGTCGAGGAGTTGAAGAAGGACCCGAACCTCAATGTCGATATCGACGCTTCGACCCGTGAAGACCATCTTCTGATCAACCATGCGCATGGCGCGCTCGGCAAGAAGGAAGTCCGCCAGGCGCTTGATCTCGCGATCGACAAGAAGGCGATCGTCGATACCGTCACCTTCGGCCAGGGCACGGTCGCCAATTCCTATATTCCGAAGGGCGCGCTCTATTATTATGCTGACAATCTGCAGCGGCCTTATGATCCCGAAAAGGCAAAGGAGCTGCTGGCCGCCGCCGGCGCCTCGGACCTGACGCTGAATTACCTGGTGCGTGCCGGCGACGAAGTCGACGAACAGACGGCCGTGCTCGTCCAGCAGCAGCTGCAGAAGGCCGGCATCACCGCCAATCTGCAGAAGGTCGACCCGAGCCAGGAATGGGACATGATCGTTGCCGGCGACTACGACGTCTCGGTCAATTACTGGACCAACGACATTCTCGATCCGGACCAGAAGACCACCTTCGTCCTCGGCCACGATTCCAACAACAACTACTCGACCAATTACAAGAACGAGGCGGTGAAGGAACTGGTGGCCAAGGCGCGTCTCGAGCTCGACCCGAAGAAGCGCGAGCAGATGTATGTCGATCTGCAGAAGATGGCCAAGGACGACGTCAACTGGATCGACCTCTATTACAGCCCCTATATCAACGTCTCGCGCAAGAATATCGAGAACTTCTACCAGAACCCGCTCGGCCGTTTCTTCCTGGAAGACACGGTCAAGAACTGAGTTCGGGCAGCATGCAGATGCTCCGTCGCCGTAAAGGCGGCGGAGCATCATTTGTTGCTGCGACACGTGGCTGGGGGGCCGCTTGCTTACTCGGCGGCCGCGAGCTTGTCCTGCGTCCTGGTGTCGAAGTCGCTGGCGTCGTGGCGCTCGTGCAACTGGCTCGATGGCTCGCCGGAGAGGCGGTTGACCATCCGGCCGCGTTGCACGGCTGGCCTGCTGTGGATGGTGTCGGCCCAGCGCAGCACGTTCTTATAGTCCTCGACCTGCAGAAACTCGGCCGCGCCGTAGGTCCAGCCCTTCACCAACCCGCCATACCAGGGCCAGACGGCAATATCGGCGATCGTATATTCGCTGCCTGCCAGATACTCGCTTTCGGCAAGGCGACGATCGAGCACGTCGAGCTGACGCTTCACTTCCATGGCGAAGCGGTCGATCGCATATTCGATCTTCGTCGGCGCATAGGCGTAGAAATGGCCGAAGCCGCCGCCGAGATAGGGCGCGCTTCCCATCTGCCAGAACAGCCAGGACAGGCATTCGGCCCGCGCGCTCGGCTCAGTCGGCAGGAAGGCGCCGAATTTTTCAGCGAGATAGGTGAGGATCGCACCGGATTCGAAGACACGGATCGGCTTTGGCCCGCTGCGGTCCATCAGCGCCGGTATCTTGGAATTGGGATTGACCGCGACGAAGCCGCTGCCGAACTGGTCGCCATCGCCGATCTTGATCAGCCATGCATCGTATTCGGCACCGCTATGGCCAAGGGCCAGCAGTTCCTCGAGCATGATGGTGACCTTCTGGCCGTTCGGCGTTCCGAGCGAATAGAGCTGCAGCGGATGGCGGCCGATCGGAAGCTCCTTGTCATGCGTCGGTCCCGCGATCGGGCGATTGATGCTGGCGAACTGGCCACCATTCGCCTTGTTCCAGGTCCAGACCTTCGGGGGTGTATAATCGGGAGAACCGCTCATCTTTCAAACTCCTGGCATTGATAGGACAGAGCGCGACGCCAGTTGGGCTGCCGCATTTTTCCTGACATAGCAGAGGCGACGAGGTTTTGTCAGAGGTGTCGAAGCGCTTCACACAATCGTCAGAGCGCCGGCCATATATCAATTTACGCTGTGAACACTAGGGTTTTGTAAGTACCAAAAATTGGTATATTGGGCTCAAAGGAGATTTCAGGATGGCTAGAAATACGTCCATATCGCTCGGCGACCATTTCACCAGCTTCATCGATACGCAAGTTCAGGCTGGCCGCTATGGTTCAGCCAGCGACGTCGTCCGGGCAGGCCTCCGCCTACTTGAAGAACACGAAGCCAAAGTGAAGGCATTACAGGACGCCTTGATTGAAGGCGAGGAATCCGGCCCTGCCACGCCCTTCGATTTCGATGCGTTCAACGCTCGCAAACGGGCGGCGTTCAATGCGAAATGACCGGCATCATATTTTCTCCCGCCGCGCAAACCGATATTGACAAGATTTGGGATTACACAGCGACGAGTTGGAATGTCGATCAGGCAGAGCGTTATATTCAGGACATAAGAGACGCCTGTCAGGAACTGGCGGAGGGAACACGGGTGAGCCGCCCCTCAGATATTCGGAAAGGGTACAGAAAGGTCTCCGCTGGCGCTCATTTTCTGTATTTCAAAAGCAATGATGCGGGCCAGATCATCATCGTGCGCGTCCTTCATCAAAGAATGGATGTAGCCAAGCATCTGTAAGGCTGTTGCGGGGATTCCTTGACTATTGCGGTCAGCTACCGGGGCGGCCGATGATCTCGTCCAGCTGCTCGACGAGCACGCGGCTGCCCTCCACGTCGTTCGCCATCCTGGAGAAGACGTCCGCCATGCCGCGGAAGATGGTCGCTGCCGGATCATTCTCGCCGAGGAAATCGGCAATCTCCTGCATTTCGGCAACCCACCGATAGGCTTTCGGATACATGTCGGGTATGGATCCCGACAGCCTGCGATCGATGTCGGGAAGGCTTTCGGAGAGCTCGGCTTTCAGGCTTTCGGCCGCACCGGAACGCGATGCGGCAAGCAGCATGGCGGTGCCAAGGCCGACAAATCCCTTGTTGATGCCGGCATAACACATCTTCAGTGCCGAGGCGGCGCCGAGCGGTCCGTCGAGCCTGCGGATCCGCAGGCCGCAATCCTCGAGCGGCCGGCTTCGCTCGGCAATATCGCCGCTGATATAGATGGTCGGACCTGATTTGCCGGTGACCGGCGGCCCGCCGATGATCGCACCGTCAAGCACCTCGACGCTGCTGCCTTCGAACCGTGCCGCCAAAGCCTGCATGGTTTTCGGCGCAATCGCGTTGAGGTCGATGAAGGGCGGCGGCGCCTGCATCGCCGACGATATGTCCGCGACGAGTTCGGCGACCTTGATCGCCTCCGCCGGTGGAACGATCGACAGGATCAGCTCGGCCTTCGTCAGTTCCTGGCGGCCGACCGGCACCATGCCGGCTGCCTTTGCCCGCGCGATCGTCTGCTCGCTCCTACCCTCGAGATAGGTCAGCACCGTAGCGCCGTGGTCGATCAGCCGTTTGGCGACAGCACTTCCCATCGCGCCCGATCCAATAATCGCAAAATTCGGCATGTGAACCTCAATCAGTGACGACATCACGTGAGAGTATTTCCGATTTTCTCCGAGTCACGCGAATTGGACGGCTGGAAAGTAACCGTGCTCGCCATGAACGGGATGGCCTTTGATCGAACGGGACTTAATCAGCGAGCGGGGTCAATCCAACCTCGCCGCCGCCAAGGCGCGCGGCGCCCAAACTGAGCGTCTGGAAATAACCTTGGAGTGTCATTCCGCCCCTAGCCGGAACCGACCCCGAATTGTCAAACAACGAAGGGGCGGACGGCTGGTTGCGGGTTTGATATATTGTAAGTTACTTTATTAGATTATGGCATTCCGATTAATGATCTCGGGGGATGCAAGCGCCATGTATGTCACTCTCCGAGTTGCTCAGTTGGTCCATCGCACTTGTCATTTTGGCTCTCTCGGGCAGGCGGCCATCTATCAGAACTTTATGGCGAGGCTAAGGATTGGCCCCTGCTGGACAGTGTCGAAGATGAAGCCGTCGTCGCTGTAATCGACGCCCACGGCACGGTATCCCGCAATCGCCGATATCTTGTCGTTGAAGTCGTAGCCGATGCCCATCGCCACATCCCAGTCGATGTCCGCGCCGCCTCCGCCAACTAGGCCCCAACCCGTGAGGTAGACCTCTGGGGTCAAAGAGTACTTCCCCCGCAGACCGACCATGCCATCTACCCATGTGGCGCTGTCGCTTTGTTCTACTCCTCCGAACAATCCACCCGTAAAGCTGATCGTCGTGTCGACCGACCAGACCTTAATACCGCCCACGACATCCAGATTGCCGTCAGGGCCATCCAGCACCGCGTAGCCAACCCCGAGCAGGCCAGAAAAGGTTTCCGAAGTGACGTTGACTTCTGTGGCGAGGATGCCTGCCGGCGTGCTGGCATCAGCGCCCAGTTTTACGTAGATCACATCGGCGATGACGCTGAAGCGGTCGTATCGGGCTTCGCCTGCCGCCATGAATGCAAAGTCGAGATTGCCGAGGATGTCGCCGAAGTCGGCGTCGATGTGGACAGTGGGAAGGCCGAACTGCGCCGTGTCCCCCGACAGGCCCGACATCCAGAAATAAGGTGCGACGGTAAAGGTCCAGCCGTCCTGCGCCTCGGCAGGTTGGGGCTGCTGGGTGAGGAGCGGAGAGACGTCGGCGGCCTGCGCCGCGGTACCGATCAGCACTGCCATCACCCCTGAAATCGCTGTTTTCAAGTAATTCCTCATTGACCTTCCCCCTCCGGTGGTTGTGCGATGCGCGATATATCGGATCGCCTCTCCAACCTATTTGAAACACATTTCTTCACCGCGTCTCTCTGCATTGCCCGCTGTCGTGGCTGACTTGCCGTCCCTTGCTTTCCGTTCCTGGTTGCATGAGTGCCCCTACCTCCCACATTATGAGCCCGGTTTCCTGGCCACCCGCGACGCCGAACAGTCCATCGCCTATCCTCGATTCCCTGCTGCAATCTACACTCCCGAATATGTTCCGTCGACATGCGAAGGACGTCGGAGGTCCGAGCGGTGTCTTCGTCCAGAGGCGACGGCGGAGGCACACCTAGGCGACGTGTCGCCAAAGTCGCTGAGCCAGTTTGCGGTATCCGCGATAGGCAGTTCCGTCGTTTCGAGTCACCATGAATGCGGGACTAGTCCGACACTTCGAAAAAGCCCTCGGGTGTCGACGGCGGTTCGGAAAGTATGAGGCGGAATGCATCGGTCATGAATAGCGGCGGCGCCGCTTGCGCTGCCAGCTCCGCGATCCTGGCCTGAAGTTCCTTCACTTTTGCGGGATTCGCTTCCGCGAGGTTTTTGGCTTCCGACGGGTCAGCCGCCAGATCGAACAATTCCAAGGTTCCGGGTATGAGCGCCTGCCATACCAGCTTCCAGTCTCCCTGGCGCACCCCAGCAGCCCACGGCTGCACGTTGTAGACGACTTCGGTGCGCGGCGAGACCTTCCCTTCGCTGATCGCCCCCCACACATCGAGGCCGTCCAGCGGCTTGGTCTTGTCGAGCGTGCCGCCAGCGAGGCCGACAAGCGTCGGATAGATATCGACGACATGCATCATCCCATCGACCTTCCCGGGCTTGATTTTTCCGGCCCAATTCGCGAGCGCGACAACGCGGGTGCCGCCTTCGTAGATCGTTCCCTTGCCGTCGCGATAGGAGCCGTTGTTGGGCGGGAGTTCGCCGGTTACCTTCGATTCGCCGGTGAACTTCGCTGAACGCGTTCCACCATTGTCGCTGTGGAATACAATCAGTGTGTTTTCACGCATTCCTCGCTTGTCGAGCGCTTCGAGCACGTGGCCGATCTGATCGTCCATGGCGGTGATCATTGCTGCGTAAGTGCGCCGCGACGTATCGGCGATCTCCGGATAATTGTCGAGATACTCGTCAGGCACCTGGTATGGCGTGTGCGGCGCGGTAAAGGCGAGGTAGAGGTATAGTGGTTTGCTGAGATCGTGTTCTTCAATCCGCTTGACCGCTTCGTTGCCGAAAAGCGTCGTGTCGTAGCCTTCTTCTTCAATGCGATCGTTGTTGCGATACCAATCACCCTCGCCATGCGCTTCGTGCTTGAAATGGTCGATCTCGCCCACCATCGCGCCATAGAAATAGTCGAAGCCGCGCTGACGTGGCCAATATTCCGGCTTGGCGTGGCCGATGTGCCATTTCCCGACGAGCGCGGTTTCGTATCCGGCGTCTTTCAGTGCCTGAGGCAGAAGCCATTCGTCCACCGGTACCCCATAGAGGCCCCCGGAGGGAATGACCGCCGTTTGAAACCCGGTACGGAGTGGATAACGCCCCGTTAGCATCGCGGCGCGCGTCTGTGAGCACATCGGCTGCGCGTAGAACTGCGTCAGCTCCGCGCCTGTTTCCGCCAAACGGTCGATGTTCGGCGTTTTGATGTCGGAGCCATGAAATCCGACATCCTTCCAACCTTGATCGTCCGAAACAATGTGGATGATATTCGGCTGTGGTTCTGCGGCCATTGCGGCCATCCCCGAACCGAATGCGCCGCGAAGAACCGGCAGGCCGAATCCGCCCGTGGCGACGGCGCCTGCCGCGACGAGTGCGCTGGCGCTCAACAAGAGTTCACGGCGCTGCAACCCTGTCTTCGGCTGCGTCCCTGTGGGGGTCTGCGAGCTACTGGTCATCTGACGTCTCCTCTCACTATGCATCGGAAGCCGACATGGCTAGTTGAAGTATCGATTGGCTGGGGGTAGCGCGCCGCCGGGCGATAGCGACGGCAGTAGTTTGGAGCGCAGAGATGCGAGCCGCCTTTCAGAACCTTGCGCGGAATCCTGATCTCCGGCTGGCGCGGATCGTAGCTGTCCAACTCGCGACCGCCGCGCGGGTTTTCCGGAATGCAGCAGGCTTTGGGCGCATCGGCTGGATGCTCCGAAGTGTACCAGTCAGAAGTCCATTCCCAGGTGTTGCCGATCATGCTCAGGAGCCCGTAGCCGTTTGGCGGGAATGCGTTGACAGGGCAGGTCCGCTCGTAGCCATCAGCGGCCAGGTTCTGGTGCGGGAACTCGCCCTGCCAGGTGTTGGCCATGTGGCGACCGGCAGGTGTGAACTCGTCGCCCCAAGCGAATTCGGCGTTCTCAAGACCGCCGCAGGCTGCATATTCCCATTCGGCTTCAGTCGGCAGTTCCATGCCGGCCCATTCTGCATAGGCAAGTGCGTCCGTATGGGCGATTTGAACGACCGGATGGGTTTCCTTCTTGAACAGGCCGCTGCTGAGGCCGAGCGGATGCCGCCAGCTTGCCCCTTTGACGAAGGCCCACCAGTTGTTCGGATTTCTCAAATCGACTGGCCCTGAGGCCCTCTGGAACACCAGCGATCCGGCGTAGAGCATGTGCGGAAGCGCTCCTGGATAATCTCTCGCATCGGGAACCTGCTCGGCGATCGTTACATAGCCGGTAGCCTTGACGAACTGTTTGAACTCTCCGTTGGTGACCGGCACCCTGTCCATCCAGAAGTCGTCGACAGTCACGCGATGGGACGGAGCCTCCTCTGGGTAATGCGTGTCCGACCCCATGCGGAAAGTGCCCCCGGGGATCAAGACCATGTTTGTGTCGGACGTGTTCGCTGCCACAGGTCCAGCTGTCAGTTCGGCAGGGGCAAGTTTTGTCATGGCTTTCGTCGTTTCGTCGTTGATCGCAAGCCTTCGACCGTGAGGCCAAGAAAGGTTCGGTTCGAGCGATGGCGACAAGTCACCGCTAAACTCCTTCCGGTGATAAGTCTTACCGAGAAAAGGTGGCTGCGCTATTGTCCTTAGGGGAAGATGGTTTTCGGAAGTGGCGAGGCATGCCTTGTTGGCTGGGGAGCGCACATGGACCGCTTTCAGCCAGTTGAGGAATCAGCCAGTGCTTTGGTGACAGCGCCAATCAACGAGGCCGCTGGAAACGGCTTGTGAAGATAGGCGATGCAACCTGCTTGAACCGCCTCGAGTTCGAGCGCGTCATCATCGACGGCGGTAATGAAAACGACTGAGAGCGTGGAGTCAGATTGTTTAAGCCGGTGCCGAAGCTCGATGCCTGACATGCCATCAAGATGGATATCGAGCACGATACAGCCTATCTTGATCGTGGCGTCGCGGTTGAGAAAACTTTCCGCCGACCTAAATCCTTTGGTCGGGAACCCATGAGCGTTGAGCAAGCGCTCGACGCTTGTCCGCATGCTCTGGTCGTCTTCCACGACAGCCACTGTGGGCGGCGAACTTTCCACCGTGTGCCTTTCCCTAACCAGCCGGCGATATGGCCACTTCCAATCTTACCGATCGTAGGCTCAACAACGGACCGCGGATATTGTCCTATGGGGAAGTGCCGGATTTTTATTGCCGGGCGGTCATGCCGCCGGATCGACAAGTCCCAATCGCTCGGCAATCGACACTGCCTCGGCAAGTGAACCCACTCCAAGTTTTTCCATGACACTGTGCCGGTGTGCCTTGACAGTTCTCTCCGACGTGCTGAGATCGTAGGCGATCTGTTTATTGCGCTTGCCGCGGACAATCCGGTCGAAAACTTGGTATTCACGCGGCGTTAGGGCGGCGACGAGGGCGTGGAGAGAATGAACATGGTCCTGCTGGGTACGCCGCTTTTCATACTGCAGCAGCGCCCGTTCGATAGCCCCTAGCAATGCCTTGTTGGATGCATGCTTCTCTAGGAAATCTTCGGCGCCTGCCTTCATCGCTCGAACGCTGTCCTCGATTTCGGCTTGACCGGTGAGAAACACGATAGGCAGCAGCGGTGCCTTCTGTGCGAGACGGCCCTGCAGTTCTGACCCGCTCAGGCCAGGCATTTGCAGATCGAGCAGAATGCATCCAGGTTCCGAGCCTGTCAGACGCGTTAAAATATCGTCGCCCGACTCATAAGAAATTACTCGAAAGCCCGAGGCCTCCAGCAATCGTCCGACCGCGATGCGAAACGACTTGTCGTCATCGACAATATGAACGATTGGTCCCACTGCCTCATCCTCGCTGCGCGAGCGGCAGAACGAAGCGAAACACAGCGCCACCATCAGCGCGATTGTCGGCCCATATCTTGCCGCCGTAGGTTTCGATTATTGTGCGCGCGATGGAGAGGCCAAGTCCAGTGCCAGTCGCCTTGGTGGTGTAGAACGCGTCGAAAACCCTGGCGAGCTGTCCGCTTGGGATGCCGCGTCCAGTATCCGAAATTGATAACTCGACTTCGGATCCCTCTGTGAGAGTTGTCTGAAACACCAGCCGTCTCTCGGTCGACACCGCGTCGAGCATCGCATCCATCGCATTGGTCGCGAGGTTCAATATAACTTGCTGAACATGAACCTGGTCTGCCCGCACCGGAAGTTGCGCTACCGGTTGGCTGAAACTGATTGTTATGTTCCTTCGACCCGCCTCAGCGTGGAGAATTTGGATCGAGCTCTTGATCACGTCCTTCAGGTCGAATTCTTGCCAGTCGATTTCGCTCCGCTTCTTGAGCAGTCCTCTTAGCCGCACGATGATATCCTCGGCACGCTGATCATCGTCGCGGATGTCACAGAGTATTTGTTGGATCAGTTTGAGGTCGGGCGTTTTGCCGCGGATCATGACTTCGGCAGCTTCGGCGTTGGCTCGGATCGCGCCAAGCGGTTGGTTGAGCTCATGGGCGATCGAGGCCGACAGCGCCCCTGCGGTGGCCGACTGGTTAAGGTGCACCACCTCAAGAAGACGACGGCGCGCCTCCTGCTCCGCGCCGTGGCGGCGCCGGCGCTCGACCAGCAATCCCCCAATGACCAAGCCTTGAAGCGCGAGAACGACAAGGATGGCAATGATCAGCCTCTGGTGCTCCTCCCATAGGGTCTTTTCCTTGAAGCTTTGAACTGTTCCCGGAGGGAGCCTGCTCTCCGACAAGTCCCAGTGCTTCAGTTGTCTCGCATCGGCGACGTAGGTCTGCGGCACGTCGACATTGGCGATCACCTTTCCGCCAATCGCATCCGCAGTGAGGTCGGCTACAGCCAGTCCCGCCGATTCAAAGGTGACGGTGTTGCCACCGACAATGCCATGACCGACATAGGTGGAGAAGGGACCATAAATCGGTGCGCTGGCTGTGGCCGCTATCCGTTCGAGCGCGTCCCTCGGGATAAGGTCACGCCCGGTGCTATCCTTCGAAACGGTCAGGAACAAAACGATGCTTTCGGACGGGAGGCGGGCGACGCGCTCGACAAACTCATCAATCGTCAAATCCGTCAAGTAAGTTGTTTCATAGCTCTTGACGAGAAGCGCCAGCTCCTTGCGCGCTAGTGCAAGCCACGAACGGTCGAACTCCGACGAACCGCCGACAATGAAAAGATGGCGTGCGCTCGGCTGGAGGCTGCGAGCCATTTGGAGAGTTTTCGCGATGTCGAACTCGGTAAACGCACCTACCACATCGCTCGGCAGCTTCATTCTGGCGGCAGTGTCGCTACCAAAGCCGGAGAACACTATCCTAGCATTTGGGGCGATTGTACTGCGGTGCGCGACGATGAAGTTGGCCGCCGGCTCTGCGATGGCGATGACAACATCCGGGCGATAATCGACGTATTTCGCGGCGAGATAGCGCGCCATGCGATCTATGTGAATTTTGTCGCTGAATCTGGTAAGGTCGAGAAACTCGGAGAATAGGTCAATCTTGCCAGTGGTTACCTCCAGCAGTCGATTTCTCGCCGATTCACCGACAATCACTGGTGCGGGGGTTCTTTCATCCAGCGGGTAAAGGATGAGCACGCGCGGAACCCGCTCCACAATCGCCGCCGAGGCGACATTCGCGGCCAAAACCATCGCGAGCAACAGAAGGCAAGGAAATCCGGATGGAATTCCAACGGTCTGGCCGGACCGAACTTTAGGAGCAGGAACCATACTGAACTCCTCCTCATCACCATCCAAAAAGCCGAAATACACTAACAGGTTAATCAGGCAGCGTCACCGTGGGCAACTCTGGAAGGAGTACCATCTGGAGGTGGCGGCGGCTCGCTTAGCGTGCCAGGCGGGACCGGGGTTTCCTGAGCATGGCGTGCCCTCTTGGGTCGGGGTGTTGACTGCGCTGAAGCCTTGAGTTTCAGTCGCTTATGCGACGATTTCAGCCGGAGGTTCGTTCCGAGCAGCTGGCTGTTTCATGCACGCTGTCGTTGCCGCACTTTTTCTTGATATTCGTCAATGCCGGGATGGTCGACACCGGTATGATCGGTGCTATCATTCACATTCGAGGATATGGATTTCAATGTATCGGACGATCATCTGCGGCATCGGTATGGGTTCCCGCAAAACGGCCAGCCGCCTTCTGCGCCGGGCTGCTGCGCTGGTGGATGAAGGCGGAAGCATCGTCGTCATGCACGTCATCGAGAATATCCCCCGCCATCACCTGACGGAGCTTCCCGAGGAATTCGAAACGACCGCCATCGTCGACGCCGAAAAGAAACTAGCATCGCTCTGCAAGGAGCTGGGAATTCCGGCGATGATCGAGGTTCGCATCGGTGTTGCCGCCTCCCTGCTCGTCTCCAGCGCAAGGGAGAAATCGGCCGATCTTATCCTGGTTTCATCCCATGTGACCGATATCACCGACTACGTCTTCTCCTCGATCGTCGACAAGGTCGTGCGCCATGCCGGGTGCTCGGTTCTTATCGATCGACGCCCCGATCACGCGCAGGAAGGCTCGGCGTCCCCGGCGGAAGACGCGGCGTTGTTCTAAGCTCCACAGAGCCTGCGTGACAGCGGGCGCTTTGTCGGATTGACGTCGATCAGAGCGGACGGCCTCCCCTCCCCGGCGGCGGCCCGACAACCTATATCATTGCCAAGCCAACCAGCAGTATTCGCTGCCCGACCGGAGATATGTATGAGCCAGGATCCCTACGAGCTTCTGGGCGTGAAACGCGATGCGACGCAAAAGGATATTCAAAGCGCGTTCCGCAAGCTCGCCAAGAAACTTCACCCCGACCTTAACCCCGGCGACAAAAAGGCTGAGGAACGGTTCAAGCAAATTTCAACGGCCTACGAGATATTGAGTGACGAGCAAAAACGCGGACGCTTCGACCGCGGCGAGATCGATATAACCGGCGCCGAGCGGGCGCAGCGCAATTATTACCGCGACTACGCGTCGAAGAGCGGGCCTGGCGATCCCTACCACAACAGCGCCGGCTTTGCCGATTTCAGCGATGCCGACGATATCTTCGCCAGCTTCTTTTCACGTCGTGCCGGCGGCGGCCAGACCCGTGGTCGTGGCCGTGACCGCCAATTTTCCATGGAGGTCGACTTTCTCGAGGCCGTCAACGGCACCAGGACGGAGGTCAAGATGCCGAATGGTCCGGCGCTCGACGTACAGATCCCGCCGGGGACGCGCGACGGCCAGACCTTGCGGCTGCGCGGCAAGGGCGAGCCGGGCATCGGCGGTGGGCCGGTGGGCGATGCCCTGATCGAAATCCGTGTTCGCCCGCACCGCTTCTTTACGCGAGACGGCGACGATATCCGCCTGGAACTGCCGATCTCGCTCAGTGAGGCCGTGCTTGGTGGCAAGGTTCGCGTGCCGACGCCGTCGGGACCGGTCAATCTGACGCTGCCGCCTCATTCGAACACGGGCAAGGTCCTGCGTCTCAAGAGCAAAGGTGTCGTAAAACGCGGCGGCGGACACGGCGACGTCTACATCTCGCTGAAGATTGTGCTGCCCGACGCCCCGGATGAGCGGCTGACGGCCTTGATGAAGGAATGGGCGACAGCAAACTCCTACGATCCGAGAGAGAACATGGAGGCTTGATCATGAATGATCTCGAATTCCGTCTTTACTTGAAAATCGACATCGTCCAGCTCGATCTCTGGATCGAACAGGGTTGGCTGATCCCGGAGATCTCAGGCGGCCAAAGGCAATTTCGTGACGCCGACGTCGCACGCGCCCGGCTGATCCTGGACCTCATGGCAAACATGGGCGTCAACGAAGCCGGCGTCGATATCGTCATGGAGCTGGTCGACGAGTTGCACGGCCTGCGGGGAACCATGGGCAAGCTGATGACCGCCATCGGCAAGCAGGAGCGAGACGTTCAGCGCCGGCTGTTCGAGAGCCTCGAGGAGATCGACCGGTTTTAGCCAGAACCAGCTTCTACGTGGTGAACCAATAGCGGACGATGTGGAAGAACAGCGGTGCGGCGAAGGTGATGGAGTCCAGGCGGTCAAGCACGCCACCATGGCCCTCGATCACATAGCCCCAGTCCTTGGCATTGAGATCGCGTTTGATGGCCGAGAGCACGAAGCCGCCGAAGAAGCCGGCGACGACGATGACCGTGCTGATAGCAGCGGCCTGCAGCGGCGAGAACGGCGTCAGGCGATAAAGCAGCGTTCCCACGAGGATGGCCGATGCGCCGCCTCCGACCAGCCCTTCGATCGTCTTCGACGGGCTGATATTCGGCGAGAAGCGGTGCTTTCCGAGGAGTTTGCCCCAGACATACTGGAAGACGTCGCTAAGCTGCACGACCACGACCAGATAGACGAGAAGAAGTGCCGACGGCGTGCCGGTCTCCAGCATAAGGAGTGCGGGAGCGTGGCTGATCGAATAGACCGTCAGCATCAATCCCCATTGCACCCTGGCGCTGCGGGCGAGGAATTCGTTGACGTCACCCGTCAAGGTCGCCACCGCCGGCAGGATCAGGAAGGCATAGACCGGGATGAAGATCGCAAACAGGCCGTACCACTCCGTTCCGAGCAGCACGTAATGCAGCGGCAGCACAACGAAGAAGGACAGGAAAAGCGCCAGATGATCGCCGCGCCGCGATGGTGTCAGCGTCCAGAATTCGCGAAGCGCCATAAAGGATAGGAATCCGAACAGGATGACGGTCGCCGTATCGCCGAGCAGGATCGCACCGCCGAACACCGCGACCATGATCCACCAGGAGCGGATCCGGGCGTTGAGATTTTGGACGGTGGCGACGGAGCCGGGCTCGGTCGCGCGCCGCTGCAGGATGAAACCGATGGCGGAGGCGACGGCAAGCAGGCCGAGGATAGCGGCCAGCACGAGAGAGAACATACTGGTCATGCCGTGTGCCCCCCATCCGCGAGCTCGATGACAGCGGCACGGGCGCGCGCCAGGAATTCGGTCTTTTCTTCGCCTGGTTCGACGCGGAGCGGCTTGCCGAAGCGCGCCGTGCAGGTGATCGGGACGATCAGCATGCTTCCCTTCGGCAGGATGCGCTGCAGGTTGTCGAGATGGATCGGCACCAGATCGACATCCGGAAAACGGCAGGCGAGGCGATAGATGCCGCTGCGGAACGGGGCGATTTCATCGGTGGCGCTTCTCGTCCCCTCAGGAAAAATCAGGATCGAGCGGCCTTCCTCGAGCAGGCGCTCGAGAGGCTCCAGCGGGTTGCTGTCCGGCGGAGGCTTGCGGTCTATCAGGACGGCGCGCAGGCATTTTTCCGCGATGAAGCGGCGAAAAGCGCTCGTTCCCCAATAGTCGCGCGCCGCAATCGGGTGGGTCAGCCGGCGCACCGGCCACGGCAGGGCGGCCATGACGGCGACGGTATCGACATGGCTGTTGTGATTGGCGAAATAGATGCGGCGGCGGGGATCGGGCGCGCAGCCCCGCCACTCGCTTCGGGCGCCGACCAGGATACGGACGAACAGCACGAGAAGGCGACGGATGAGCGCGATCATAGTCTCTCCAGGGAACGGGCAAGCGTTATCGTGCGTGTGATGCAGGTGACAAGGCTGCCGGCGGCGATGACCGCGCATGCCAGGATCAGCGACCAGTGGCTGCCTGATATCAGCGTCTCGACACTCTGGGCGAGGAGGCCCGCCGTCAGCACCGCCATGCGGCGCTGCTTGGCCATGATACCGCTGAAGTCCTGGGGAAGACCGACCGATCCTCCGAAGACCCTGATATAGGCGGTGAGTGCGGCGAGCAGCGCAGCGAGCCAGCCGAGCCAGCCAAGGCCGCAGGCATAGCCAGCCGCGACGAGAAACAGGCTGTCGGCGACCCGGTCGGGAAATTCATTGTAGAGCGGCCCGCTCTTGGTTTTCTTGCCGCCTTCGATCGCGACCATTCCGTCCAGCAGATTGCAGACGAGCCGCAGTTGCACCGAGATCGCGGCGCAAACCATGGCAATCGGATGTGTTGTGAAAACGACGAGGGCTGCGCCTATACCCGCGAATACGACCGATAAAAGCGAAATGCCGTTCGGTGTCGCGCCGCTCCGCGCCAGCCACGCGCTGAGGCCGATGGCCCAGGACGACGACCGGCTCGCGATCGGTCGCCGCGAGGCGCCCTCTTCTTCCCCCATTTCATGTCCCCCAACCCCGATGATCCTTGCATATCCTGCCGACGTCGTCACGCCAAGATGTAACACCTTGTAAATCCAGCCCATCGCCTCCGCGCCTCGGCGAGCCAGCAGCGAGCATGGGTCGAACAGCCTGATTTTTAAGCCTGTTTGCTGCTTGACACATTTTTGGGCGCTACTATGATTTTTGAACCAAATGGTAAAAAAGGGGAACAATCAATGACCAAAGATATCCTGATTTCACGCCGGGCAGTGATCGCGTCCGGCATTGCGCTTGGGGTCAGTGGCTTTGCCCCGCTGGCAAGGGCGGCTGCGCCGCTGAAGGTTGCCGGCATTCATGCCTCGCCGGTCGAAAATGCCTGGAACTCCTGTCTGCACAAGGCCCTGCAGGACGCGGCCAAGGAAGGCGTCATCGAATATGTCTTCTCCGAAGGAGTCTCCGGCACCGATTATCCGCGCGCCATGCGCGAATATGCCGAACAGGGCAACAAGCTGATCATCGGCGAGGCCTATGCGGTGGAGAAAGAGGCCCGGCAGGTCGCGGCCGACTATCCCGACACCGCTTTCGTTCTGGGTTCGAGCGGCGAGCAGGCCGGCGACAATTTCGGCGTCTTCGGCACCTGGAACCATGACGGCGCCTATCTCGCCGGCATGCTGGCGGGCAAGATGACCAAGTCGAATGTCGTCGGTTCGGTCGGCGCCATTCCGATCCCTGAGGTCAACATGCTGATCAATGCGTTCGCGGCGGGCGTCAAGGCGGTCAACCCGGACGCAAAACACCTCGTCTCGTTCATCGGCACCTTCTTCGATCCGCCGAAGGCCCGTGAAGCCGGCCTTGCCCAGATCGACGCCGGCGCCGACATCCTGTTCGGCGAGCGTATCGGCACGGCCGATGCCGCCAAGGAGCGCGGTATCAAGTCGGTCGGCTCGCTGATCGACTACACGCCGCGTTATCCCGATACGGTGTTTGCCAACGCCATGTGGTATTTCCGTCCAATCCTCGACGCTGCGATCGCCGATGTCGCTGCCGGAAAGCCGGTCGGCAGGAACTACACGTCCTACGGCCTGATGAAGGAAGGCGGCAGCGATATCGTCTTCGTGAAGGGTGTGGCGCCCGCCGAGGCGGAGGCTGCGATGGAAGCCAAGCGGGCGGAGATCAAGGCCGGCAGCTTCGAAGTTCCGAAGATGATGGACGAGCCGAAGTAATCCGGCTCATGCAAGGTGATGCGACGGATCTGGCGGCAGCGATCAGGCATGGCAGCTTGAGCGCTGCGGAGGCGATGCAGGCTTCCCTCGAGGCGGCTGCGCGGCAGGAACCGCTTGGCGCCATCGCCTATCTCGATGCAGCGATGGGTCTCGCCTCGGCCAATGCCCGCGATCGGGAACGGCAGAGCGCGCCCGATCGTTTTGTCGCCAGGCCCTTTGCCGGTGTGCCGACCTTGGCGAAGGATCTTGGCGGCCCTTTTGCCGGGTTGCCGGTCACGGCCGGCTCCCGTCTCTTCGAAAGAAAAGGCGGCGAAGCGGATTCCGATCTGGCCGCTCGTTTCCGCGACGCCGGCTTCTGTTTCTTCGGCTTGACGACCAGCCCGGAATTCGGCCTGTCGCTCGCCAGCGAACCGGCGATCGGGCCCGTCTGTCGCAACCCACTCGATCCGGCACGAACCGCGGGCGGCTCCTCCGGCGGGGCGGCAGCAGCGGTTGCTGCCGGGATCGTGGCGATTGCGCATGCCACCGATGCCGGCGGCTCGATCCGTGTGCCTGCCGCTTGCTGTGGCCTTGTCGGACTGAAGCCGACGCGCGGCGCCATCCCGGGCGGGCCGTCCTTCGGCAACCACCTCGCCGGCATCGCCAGCGAACTCGCGGTCTGCCGCTCGGTGCGGGATACGGCACTGACTTTCGACAGGCTAAGCGGCAAATCACGAGGACCGTTTCCGGACCCCTTCCCTGTCGATAGCGGCAATGGCCGTTTGCGGATCGGCCTGCTTGCCGATACCGGGCCGGCCTATCCGACGGAAGACAATCGGCTCGCAGCCGTAGAGCATGCGGCCCGCGCGCTCGAAAGCGACGGACATCTCATGGTTCCGCTCACCTGGGCTGACGTCGAATGGAACGTCACCGCGAGCGGCCGCGCCTTCGCCGATATCGTCTCTGTCAATCTCGCAGCACTCATGAAGACGGCGGCGCTTGATGAAAGCAGGGCCGAGCCTCTGACGCAGGCTTTCGCGGCGCGCGGACGAGCGCTGTCGGCCACCATGCTTTGGAACACGCTGAGCGAGGCCGTCCTGGTGAGCGGTAACCTTTGGGCGCTGTTCGACAGGGTCGATTGCATCCTGATGCCGCTGCTGTCTTCCGCGCCTCTTGTGATCGGCTCCTTTCCGTCCGATCATGCCGACACGGATCTGCATCTCGAGCGGATGACGGCATTTGCGCCGCTTGCCTGCCTCGCCAATATTTCGGGTTTTCCTGCTTTGACACTGCCTTTCGGACAGGATGAGCATGCCATGCCGCTGCCGGTGCAGATCATGGCGCCGATGGGTCACGAGCCGCGTCTGCTGTCGCTTGCCGCACGCCTGGAGGCCGAGGGGCGGTGGCAGCACCGTTTTCCCGTCGTAGGACTGCCGTCATGACCGCGCCTGTGCTGGAGATAGCAGGCGTCAGCAAGCGCTTCGGCGACAATCTCGCCAATGACGATATCTCCATGACGCTCGCCAAGGGTGAGGTCGTGGCCCTGCTTGGCGAGAACGGCGCCGGCAAGACCACGCTGATGAGCATCCTTTTCGGCCATTACATGCCGGATGCCGGTCGCATTCTGATCGAGGGTGCGGAGGTGCCGCAGGGCAAGCCACGTGCAGCGATCCGCGCCGGCGTTGGCATGGTGCATCAGCATTTCTCCCTCGCGCCCAATCTGACCGTTCTCGAAAATGTCATGACCGGCACCGAAAAACTGTGGTCCTGGCGCTCGGGAACGTCAGCGGCACGCAAGAAGCTGCTCACAATTTCCGAACGTTTCGGCCTCAAGGTCGATCCCGATGCCCGTCTTGGCGACCTGTCGGTCGGCGAGCAGCAGCGGGTCGAGATCCTCAAGGCGCTCTATAACGATGCCCGCATCCTGATCCTCGACGAGCCGACGGCGGTGCTGACCAATATCGAGGCCGAACGGCTGTTCACGACGCTGAGGGAAATGGCCCGCCAGGGCCTGTCGCTGATCTTCATCTCCCACAAGCTCGACGAGGTCATGGCCGCGGCCGACCGCATCGTGGTCTTACGCGGTGGCAAGATGGTCGCCGAACGCAGGGCGTCGGAAACCAGCAAGGCGGAACTCGCCGAACTGATGGTCGGACGCCGTGTGACGCGGCCCGTGCGCGAGCCGTCGACACCCGGCGCCGTTGCCCTTGAAGCGGCCGATGTGACGGTGCGCACCGGCGGCATCGATCGGCTGAAGTCGATCAGCTTCCGGCTGCATCAAGGAGAGATCCTCGGCATCATCGGCGTTTCCGGCAATGGCCAGGCGACATTGGCGCATCTTCTCTCCGGTATGCTGGCGCGCAGCGCCGGCGACCTGCTGCTGTTCGGAGAAGCCGTCGGCAATCTCGGCGTCGCCGATGTCGTCGAAGCCGGCATCGGCCGCATTCCCGAGGATCGCAACGAAGAAGGCGTGATCGGCGAAATGGCGATCTGGGAAAACGTCGTGCTGGAGCGCATCGCTTCACCAGCCTTTTCGCGCCGCGGTCTCGTCAACCGCAAGGCGGGCATGGCCTTTGCCAGGGAAATCATCGACGGGTTCGATGTTCGCGGTGGCGGCCCTGCCATTCGTACCCGGCTGCTCTCCGGCGGCAATATGCAGAAGCTCATTCTCGGCCGCAACCTGCATCGGCGACCGCGCATCCTGATCGCCGCGCAGCCCGCGCGCGGACTCGACGAAGGGGCCGTGGCGGCCGTGCACGCGCGCCTGCTCGAAGCTCGTCGGCAGGGTACTGCCGTGCTGTTGATCTCGGAAGACCTCGACGAGGTGATCGCACTTGCCGATCGCATACAGGCGATCGTCGGCGGCCGCCTGTCTCCGCCCGTCGCGGCCGAAAGCGCCGATGCCCGCAGGCTGGGGCTGATGATGGCCGGCGAATGGCAGGAAACCCCAGAGGCCGGCCATGCGATTTGAGCGCCGCGAACATCGTCCGCTTTACCTGCTGATCGTTACCCCTGTGATCGCAGTGATAGCAGCGCTCGCGCTGGCCGGCATCCTGATATCAATTGCCGGCGCGCCGGTGCTCGATGCCTATTGGCGCATCCTGACTGGTGCCTTTGGCTCGCGGCTGTCGGCCACCGAAACGCTGACGCGGGCAACGCCGCTGATGCTGACGGGACTTGCCGCCGCCGTCGCCTTCCGGGCGCGGCTCTGGAATATCGGCGCCGAAGGCCAGTTCTATCTCGGCGCCATCGCCGTTGCGGCGGCGAGTTCGAAACTGCTGGGTAATCTTCCCGCGCCCATTCTCATCCCGCTCCTGCTGCTGGTCGGCGCTATTGCCGGCATGGTGCTGATCCTGATCCCGCTCTGGCTCAGGCTGCGCTTCTCCGTCGATGAGGTCGTGACCAGCCTGCTCTTGAACTTCATCGCCGTGCTCTTCGTCTCGATGCTGATCGACGGCATCCTCAAGGATCCGCTCGCCTTCGGCTGGCCGCAGTCGCAATCCGTCAGCGATCACGCCATGCTGCCGAAGCTGATCGCCCGCTCACGCCTGCATATCGGCTTTGCGATCGCGATCGCCCTGGCCGTCATCGTCCATTTCGTCCAGTCGCGCACCGTGTTCGGCATGCAGTCCCGCGCCGCCGGCCTCAATCCCACTGGTGCGGTCTTCGCCGGCGTCCCGCTCGGCAGAACGCTGGTGAAGGTCGCCTGCCTCTCGGGCGGGCTTGCGGGGCTCGCCGGAGCGATCGAGGTCATGGGTGTCAAGGGTTATGTGACGACCGACCTGTCGCCCGGTTTCGGCTATGCCGGCATCGTCGTTGCCATGCTCGCCAACCTCAATCCGCTCGGCGTCGTCTTCGCCGCCATTTTCACCGCCACCATGTTCGTGGGCGCGGATGGTATGAGCCGGGGCCTCGGCATCCCGACCTATATCGCCGACGTCACGGTGGCGCTGTCGCTGTTGACGATGCTGATCGCGTTATTCTTCACCCAATACAGGATACGGCGATGATGCAACTGTTCGACATCATCACTTCCGCCGGGCTCTGGGCGGCAATCCTGCGGATCGCCACGCCGCTGATTTTCGGCACGCTCGGCGCATTGCTCTGCGAACGGGCCGGCGTGCTCAATCTCGGCATCGAGGGTATCATGACCTTCGGCGCGATGATCGGCTGGCTTTCCGTCTATCACGGCGCCGATCTCTGGACCGGCCTGCTGATCGCCGCCATCGCCGGCGGCGTCTTCGGCCTGCTGCATGCGGGCCTGACGGTGACGCTCGGCCTCTCCCAGCATGTTTCCGGTCTCGGCGTCACGCTGTTTGCCTCCAGCTTCAGCTATTATGTCTTCCGGCTGATCGTGCCGCTCGCCAATACTCCGCCCACCATCGTGCCGTTCCAGCCGATCGCCATCCCGGGTCTCTCGACATTGCCCTTCATCGGGCCAGCCTTCTTCACCCAGACGGCGCCGACCTATCTCGGAATCCTTATCGCCCTGCTGATGGCCTACATCATTTTCCGCACACCCGTCGGGCTTGCGATCCGCATGACCGGCGAAAATCCGCATGCGGCCGAGGCCCAGGGCGTCAATCCGATGAAGGTGCGCTATGGCGCGGTGATTGCCGGAAGCGCGCTGATGGGAATGGGCGGCGCCTTCCTGACATTGTCGGCGTTCAACAGCTTCTTCCCGACCATGGTGCAGGGACGGGGCTGGATCTGCATCGCGCTTGTTGTCTTCGCCTCCTGGCGGCCCGGCCGCGCGCTGTTCGGCGCGCTGCTCTTTGCCTTCTTCGACGCCTTTCAGCTTCGGCTGCAAACCGCACTGAGCGGGCTCGTGCCCTATCAGCTCTTTTTGATGACGCCCTATATCCTTTCCATTGCCGCCCTGGCCGTCATGGCCCGCCGTGCCCGTGTTCCGCAGGCGCTGATGCAGCCCTATCGCCGCGGCGAACGCTGAAACCGCCCACATCCAATGAGGCTCCGATGTTCGATCTGATCGTCAGAAATGCAAATCTCCCCGATGGCCGAAAGGGGATCGATATCGGCATCCAGGGCGGCAAGATCACCGCTGTCGAGCGCAATCTTCAGGCGCAGGCCGGAGAAGAGATCGACGCGGCCGGCCGGCTGGTCAGCCCGCCCTTCGTCGATCCGCATTTCCATATGGACGCCACCCTGTCGCTCGGCCTGCCGCGCATGAACGTATCCGGCACGCTGCTCGAAGGCATCGCGCTCTGGGGAGAGTTGCGCCCGATCGTGACGAAAGAGGAACTGGTCGATCGCGCGCTGCGCTATTGCGATCTGGCGGTCACGCAGGGACTGCTTTTCATTCGCAGCCATGTCGATACCAGCGATCCCAGACTGGTGACCGTCGAGGCGATGATCGAGGTTCGCGAAAAGGTCGCGCCCTATATCGATCTGCAGCTGGTCGCCTTCCCCCAGGATGGTTATTACCGCTCGCCGGGCGCAATCGATGCGCTCAACCGCGCCCTCGATATGGGTGTCGACATCGTCGGCGGCATTCCGCATTTCGAACGGACGATGGGTGAAGGTACGGCGTCGGTCGAAGCGCTCTGCCGCATCGCCGCCGATCGCGGCCTGCCGGTCGATATCCATTGCGACGAAACCGACGATCCACTCTCGCGCCATATCGAAACGCTGGCTGCGGAAACCATCCGCTTCGGCTTGCAGGGGCGCGTCGCCGGCTCGCATCTGACCTCGATGCATTCGATGGACAACTATTATGTCTCCAAACTCATTCCGCTGATGGCGGAGGCCGAGATCAACGTCATCCCCAATCCGCTGATCAACATCATGCTGCAGGGCCGGCACGACACCTATCCGAAACGCCGCGGCATGACCCGCGTGCGCGAATTGATGGATGCCGGGCTCAATGTTTCCTTCGGGCATGACTGCGTCATGGACCCCTGGTATTCGATGGGATCGGGCGACATGCTGGAGGTCGGCCATATGGCAATCCATGTCGCGCAGATGGCCGGCATCGACGACAAGAAGAGGATCTTCGACGCGTTGACCGTCAATTCGGCGAAGACGATGGGACTTGCAGATTACGGCCTGGAAAAGGGATGCAACGCCGACCTCGTCATCCTCCAGGCGAGCGATACGCTAGAAGCACTGCGGCTGAAGCCGAACCGCCTGACGGTCATCCGCCGCGGCAAGATCATCGCCCGCTCGGCCCCGCGCATCGGCGAACTTTTCCTCAACGGGCGCCCGGCACGGATCGACGGCGGCCTGGATTACGTGCCTTGGTATTGAAAGGCGGCGGAAAGAAGAGGGCTGGAAGCCGCGACCTCCTCAATCCGCCTGGCCTGGAACCTATTTCTTCGAGGCCTCGTAGAGCGCCTTTGTTTCCGCGTTCATCGGGTACAGGCCGGGCAGCGATACGCCTTCATCGATCCTGGTCATGATCCAGGCTTCCATGCGCTCCTGTTCCGGCGCTTCTGCGAGCACGGTGTCGAGCAGATCGGCGGGGATCAGCACTGCGCCGTCCTGGTCGACGACGATGATGTCGTCAGGGAAGACCGCAACGCCGCCGCAGCCGATCGGCTGCTGCCAGGCGACGAAGGTGAGGCCGGCGACCGATGGGGGTGCTGCGACGCCGCGGCACCAGACCGGCAGGTTGGTGTCGAGCACGCCGGCAAGGTCGCGTACGACGCCGTCGGTGACGAGGGCTGCAACGCCTCTCTTCTGCATGCGGGCGCAGAGGATATCGCCGAAGATGCCGGCATCGGTAACGCCCATCGCATCGACGACGGCAACACAGCCCACCGGCATCGCCTCGATCGCGGCGCGCGTCGAGATCGGCGAGGCCCAGGATGTCGGCGTCGCCAGATCTTCGCGGGCCGGAACGAAGCGCAGGGTGAAAGCCGGGCCGACGATGCGCGGCTGGCCGGGCTTCAGCGGAACGGCGCCGCGGATCCAGACGTTCCGCAGGCCCTTCTTCAGAAGAACGGTCGTCAGGGTCGCCGTCGAGACGGTCTTGAGGGTTGCTATCGCTTCAGCGCTGAGGGCCATCGGTGTTCGGTTCCAATTCGGTTTCTGTCAGATGCTCTGGATCATGCCGCCATCGACGCGGATCACCGATCCGGTGAGATAGGAGGCCGGCTCGCTAGCCAGGAAGGTGACGACATTGCCATATTCTTCCGGCCGGCCATAGCGACCGAGCGGAATGCTGCCGGTGCTCTCAATGACGACGTCATCGATGGAGCGGTTTTCGCGTTTGGCCTTCTGCTCGTCGAGGAAGGTGATGCGGCCGGTGGCGATCCGGCCCGGCAGGACGATGTTGACGGTGATGCCGTCGCGTCCGACCTCGCGCGCCAGTGTTTTCGACCAGCCGACCAGCGACAGACGCAGCGCGTTGGAGATACCGAGATTGGGGATCGGCGCAACTACGCCCGATGAGGTCGAGGTGACGATGCGTCCCCATTTGCGCGCGCGCATCTGAGGCAGCACACGATCGGTAACGGCGATGACGGAGAGCACCATGCTTTGGAAATACTGGTTCCAAACCGCCGGATCCTGGCCGGAGACAGTGGTCGGCGGTGGGCCACCGGTATTGTTGACGAGGATATCGACCGGTCCGAACTGGCGCTCGATTGCAGCGACATGCGCATCGATCGAACCGAGATCGGAAAGGTCCCATTGCAGCGCCAGCGCCTTGCCGCCTTCGGATTCAACCGCAGCCGCGGTCTTCTCAGCGGCGGCGAGATCGATATCCGCCGCGGCAATTCTGGCGCCTTCGCGCGCAAGCTTGGCGGCAATCGCGCTGCCCAGTCCGCCGCCGGCGCCAAGCACCAGGGCCGTCTTGTCCTTCAGGCCGAAATCCATTTCATCCATCTCCTCATAGGGTCTGGCCATCTTTCGGAGCAATGGATCGTAAATAAAATATGGCTTCTGCTTCGTTCAAGAGATAGAAAAACTATCGATGGACACACGTTTTCTCGAAACCTTCATTGTCGTTGCCGAGCGGCACTCTCTGGCGGAGGCCGCCCAGCGGCTGAACCTCACGCCCGCAGCTGTTGCCCAGCGTATCCGCGCATTGGAGGCCGAGCTCGGGGTGCGGCTGCTGGTGCGCTCCGGCCGCGTGATGCGGCCGACGGAAGCCGGTTTTGCCATTCTCGAACGTTGCCGGGATCTGGTGCGCGATACACGCGACCTGAAGGCGATGGCCGGCACCGCGACGATTTCGGGTGAGATGCGGATCGGGGCGATCAATACGGCGCTGACCGGTCTCGTTCCCGGCATTCTCCACCGCCTTGCGCAGGACTATCCGCTGATCGAAATCTTCCTCAAGCCTGGCGCGTCGATGGACCTCTATGCCGAGGTTCTGAACGGCACGCTGGACGCCGCCTTCATCATCGAGCCGCGATTTCCGATGCAGAAGACGCTGACTTTCAACAAGCTGCGCCAGGAACCCCTGGTGCTGATCGCTCCGCGGGACTGTGAGGGAGCGGATCCGCTCGAACTGTTGACGGCCCTGCCCTTCATTCGCTACGACCGCAACCAGTGGGGTGGTCACATCGCCGATGAATATCTGCTCGAGATCGGCATCCATCCGGTCGAGCGTTATGAGCTTGACGCGCTGGAGGCGATCGCGGTGATGGTAGACCGCGGTCTCGGAATCTCGATCGTGCCGGATTGGGCGCCGCCCTGGCCGGCGGGATTAGATATCGTCAAGCTGCCCCTGCCCCGCTCGTCCGCTATGCGCACCGTCGGCATCGTGGTGACACGATCTTCGCCGAGGACAAACCTCGTCGCCGCGCTTCTGGAAACCAGCCGCGCGGCGATGGGAGCTTGATCAATTTCAGGCGATCTTCTGGCGGACCGGCAGTTTCCAGCCGGGTCGGACGAAATGGCAGGTATAGCCGTTCGGAATCCGCTCCAGATAATCCTGGTGCTCGGGCTCGGCCTCCCAGAAATCGCTGACCGGCACGACTTCGGTGACGACCTTGCCGGGCCACAGGCCGGATGCATCGACATCGGCGATCGTATCCCTGGCGACGCGCTCCTGCTCAGGGGTGACGTAGAAGATCGCCGAGCGGTAGCTCAAGCCGACGTCATTACCCTGGCGGTTGCGCGTGCTCGGGTCGTGGATCTGGAAGAAGAATTCGAGGATTTCCCGATAGCTGATCCTTGCGGGGTCGAAGATGATCTCGATCGCCTCGGCATGGGTTCCGTGGTTGCGGTAGGTGGCATTCGGCACATCGCCGCCGCTATAGCCGACGCGGGTCGAAATCACGCCGTTATATCGGCGGATCAGATCCTGCATGCCCCAGAAGCAACCACCGGCGAGGACTGCACGTTCTTCGGTCATTGGATATCTCCTTTTCCGCAAGAGATAGTGTCTCCTGCCGCCGATTTCCACACGGTGCAAAGAGCACAGCTGTGCAATTTCCCTGCCGAGACCCCCGATCCTGTCATGTCGATGTTACGCGCCGGCGCTAGCAAGGCCTTGGACAATCCTGCGGAGGCTGAGCCTCGACACCTGATGGAGACGGTTATGAATAGACGCGAATTTCTGATCACATCGTCGGCTGCAGCCGGTCTGCTGGCTCTTCCGCGTTTCGCATCGGCTGCGGCCGGCACGATCGATCTCTACAGCGGTTCGGATGCCAACATCGTCGACCTCTGGAACAACGTCATCCGCCCGGCCTTCGAAAAGGCGCATCCGGGTGTTGCCCTGAAGGTGATCGATGCCGGCGATAATAATGGTCTGCGCGCCATCGCCGACCGTGCGCTCGCGGCGCTGAAGACAAAGACCGATCCGCAGGCCGACCTTTTCGAGCAGTTCGATCCGCGCCTGCCGTCCGGCGGCATCGATGCCGGGCTCTGGGTCAAGTTCTCCGCCGAGAACATCGAAGGCTACGACCATATCAACCCGCTTGCCTTCGATACCCCCTACTCGCTGCCCTATCGCGGTTCGCAGGTGCTTCTCGCCTACGACACGACCAAGCTCGATCCGAAGGATGCGCCGAAGAGCTGGGATCAGCTCACCGCCTGGATCAAGGCCAATCCGGGCCAGTTCATCTACAACCGTCCTGACAAGGGCGGTTCGGGTGGCAATTTCGTCCGCCGCGCGATCCATGAGGCCAATGGCCGCGATCCGAAGAAGTTCAAGATCGACAATTTCACCACCGACTTTGCCACTGAGACGCTGACGCCGGCCTGGAAGATCCTCAACGACCTCGCGCCTGCGCTCTATGACAAGGGCGCCTATACGGCCGGCAACACCCAGTCGATCCAGTTGCTCGCCCAGGGCGTCGTCACCATGGTGCCGGTCTGGTCGGACCAGGTGCTGCAGGCGATCTCCCAGGGTGTGCTGCCTGATACGACCGGCCTCGTGCAGCTTACCGATCTTGCCCTTTGCGGCGGCTTCTCCAGCATCACCGTGTTCTCGAACGGCGCCAACAAGGATGCGGCCCTCAAGCTTGCCGCATTCATGCTGACGAAGGAAATGCAGGAAGCGATCATCACCGAGATCGGCGGCTTCCCGGCTATTTCCTGGGACCACATTTCCGACGATCTTCGCAAGAAATATGCCGACGTCATTCCCTCGACCATCCCGACTTTCCCGGGTGGCGATTGGGAAAAGGCGATCGCCGACGGCTGGTACCGCAACGTTGCTCCGGGCATCAGCCGCACCTGATGTCCACTGACACTGCGCCGGCGGTTCTGCGCCGTCACCGGTCCATCAACAGGGGGAGTTCCATCGGGCTCCTCCTCGTTGCCCTACCGGTCCTCCTGCTCGCATGGCTGATCGTCTTTCCGATCTTTTCGGCTGTCGTCGGCACGATCTTCGTTCGGGGCCCCGACGGCGCGACGGAATTCTCGCTTGCCTCCTATCGCTTCTTCTTCACCGATGGCTACAGCCTCGGCAATCTGTGGCTGACGCTCTGGACCACCGCCGTCTGCGGTATTCTGCTTCTGGCGATTGGCCTTCCGATCGCGCTATACCTCCGCTTCTCGCAAGGGCGACTTGCCGCCTATGTGCAGGCTCTTGCGATCTTCCCGATGTTCGTGCCGTCGATCATTCTCGCCTATGCGCTGATCAGGACGATCGGGCCGAACGGCACCGTCGACCTGCTGCTGAACGCCGTCAGCCTGCCCAAGCTGCGCACGCCCTATCTGACGCCGTGGGGACCGGTCATCGGCCTCGTCTGGGACAATCTTCCCCTGACGGTGCTGATGCTGACGGCGGGGCTTTCCTCCGTTTCGAACAGCGCGATCGAAGCCGCCCGCGATGTCGGCGCAAGGCCGCTTCGGGTCTTCGTCTCGATCATCCTGCCGCGCATGGGGAACTCGCTGCTGGTGACTGCTTCCTTTGCGGTGCTTGGCATCTTCTCCGCCTTCACCCTGCCCTATGTGCTCGGCTCCGCATCGCCGGAGATGATGGGGCCGTTCATGCAGCGCACCTTCGCCGACATGAACGACCCACTGAACGCCATGACCCAGGCCGTCATCACATTCGGCTTCTGCCTGGTCTTCGGTATCTTCTATATCAGGTCGATCGCCCGCAACCGCGAGGCCCAGCCATGAGTGCCGGTAGATCGGGTACGGATCTTCGCTTCGACTGGATCGGCATGCTCTTCGCGTGCCTGCTGACGCTGTTCATCGCGCTGCCGCTGATCGTCGTCGGAACGTGGGCTTTCACCGAGGTCTGGCGTTATCCATCGGTGATCCCGCAGCAGTTCGGCCTGCGTTTCTGGGGCCAGACGCTGGCGCGTCCGGATGTCTGGGAAGCGCTCTTCCTCAGCCTGCGGCTGACGACGACGGTGACCATTCTTTCCGCCGTCATCTGCCTTCCCGCGGCTTACGCCTTCGCCCGCATGCGCTTTCCCGGCAGGAACATCCTGTTCCTGTCGTTCCTCGCATCGCATGCCTTCCCGAAATTCGGCCTGCTCGTCGCCATTGCCGGCATCTTCCTACAGCTCGGCCTGATCAGCACTTTCTGGGGCGTCGTGCTGATCCAGCTTGTCGGCACGCTGATGCTGATGATCTGGATCCCGGTCGCAGCCTTCCAGAATGTCGACCGGCGCATGGAAGAGGCGGCGCGCGATGCGGGTGCCACGCCGCTGCGCGTCTTCTGGTCGATCACCCTGCCGCAGGCCGGACCCACGATCGCTGCCGCACTGCTTTTGACCTTCGTCGGCACCTTCTACGAGACGGAAGGTGCCTGGCTGATCGGCGCGCCTCAGGTCCGCACCATGCCGGTGCTGATGATCAGCTTCATCAACAATCAGATCGTCGTGCAATACGGCGCCGTACTGTCAGTCATGTTGTGGGTGCCGTCCTTCATCGCGCTGATGTTTGCCCGCCGCGTGATCGGCACCGGCGCCTTTGCAAGAGGTTTTGGCGCGTGAGGTTAATTCAGGGAAGGGTTTGAGATGGCACATCTTTCGATCGAGGGCGTTTCGAAGCTGTTCGGGACCGCCTTTGCCGTTCGCGACTTCTCGCTCGAAGTCGGAGACGGCGAGCTCGTCTGCCTGCTCGGCCCATCCGGTTCCGGCAAGTCGACGCTTCTCAGGATGATCGGCGGCTTCGAGCGCCCAAGCGGCGGAACGATCCGCATCGACGCGAAGGATGTGACGGTGCTGCCGCCCGAGCGGCGCCCGACCGGCATGGTGTTCCAGAGCCATGCGCTCTGGACGCACATGGACGTCTTCAACAATATCGCCTTCGGCCTGAAGCTCCGCCGGCTGCCGAAAGCGGAAATCCGGCAACGCGTCGAGGATGCTTTGGCCCTGGTCGGCCTCGCCGATTGCGGGCGGCGGATGACGACGCAACTCTCCGGCGGTCAGCAGCAGCGCGTCGCGCTTGCCCGCTCGCTCGTGCTTGAGCCGAAGATCCTTCTGCTCGACGAGCCCTTCGCCAGCCTCGACCAGCATCTGCGCGAAAGGCTGCGGGAGGAAGTGCGCGATATCCAGCGGCGCCTTGGCATCACCACGCTCTTCGTCACCCACGGCCAGGACGAGGCCTTAGCGCTCGCCGACCGCATCGTCGTCATGCGCGACGGAGGCACCGAACAGATCGCGCCGCCGAGCACCATCTACCGGCAGCCGCAGACGGCTTTCGTCGCCGGGTTCATCGGCTCGATGAATTTTGTCCAGAGCCGCGTTAGAAACGGCGTCTGTGAGCATCCGCTGTTCCCGCTTCCGGTTCCCGTCGAGGATGGGCCGGTGACGCTTGCCGCCCGCCCGGAAGCGCTGACGATCCGTCCCTCGGAGCGGGTCGATGCCGCGACAGTCCATCGCACCGTCGATTTCGGCACCCACAAGATGGTCGATGTCGATCTTGCCGACGGCACCCGCCTGAAGGCGATGGTCGCACCGGACGATCGGATTCGGGCCGGGATGAGGGTCGAGCCGAGTTTCGCCGGCTTGTTCGTCTTCCGCGACAACGAGCTCGTCCATCAGTCGATGCCGGCAAAGGGCGATGTGGAGATCGAAGAGCTCCTGCGGGTTTAGACGGTAGGAATGCGCCGGTTCACGCCTTGCTCTGGAAGCCTTCCAGCAGCCAGGGATGCAGCGCCTTGCTGGCGGCCAGGATATCGCTCTTTCCGACAACCTTAGCGCCGGAAAAACGGGTGACGATGCCGCCCGCCTCTTCGACCATCAGCGCCGAGGCGCCGAAATCATGGATCGCGAGCCCGTCTTCGAAGAATCCGTCCAGCCGGCCGCAGGCGACATAGGCAATCGACAGTGCCGCCGAGCCGAGGCGGCGCACACCTGCCGTGTTCGCCATCAGGCGTTTGATGGCCTCGAAATAGGTCTCTTCCGCAACCGCCGTGACCTGGCCGGGGATCGGCAGCCCGGCACCGACAAGCACATTCTCGATGTCACCGACATCGGCGCAGCGGATACGTTCGCCGTTCAGATAGGCGCCGCCACCGATCTCGACACTGAACAGCTCGTCCTGCATGGCGTCATAGACGACGCCCATGACGAGCCTGCCGCTTTCGACGATCGAGATCGTCATGCCGAAATGCGGAATGCCCCAGGCGTAATTGGTCGTGCCGTCGATCGGGTCGATGTAGATGATCGGAGTGTCCGGACCCGCCGTGCGGTTGCCGACGGCTTCCTCGCCCTGGATGGCATAGTCCGGGAAGGCCTTCGCCATCTCGTCGACGATGATCCGCTCGACGGCGACATCGATTTCGGTCTGATAATCGCGCGGCGCCTTGGCGAGCATTTCTGCCGACGTTCGCCGCCGCAGCGAGCCGCGGGCAGTTTCGCCCGCCTTCAATACTGTTTCGGCAAGCACGACGAGACGGGACGAGGCGGTCGGGGAAAGACGCGCGGAAATCTGGGAAGATGTCATGAGAAAAGTCCGGATGCTGCTGATATGGACGGAGTGAATCGCGAGGAGCCCATCCCTTCGCAGAGGCCGATGATGATTTTATGAAGCGCGCTCATACCGAGCGGATTATCTCAGGATCGCTTCAAGCTCGGAAATGGTCGGAAACGCCTTTCTTGTTCCATGTCTTGAGACGGTGACGGCCGCGGCTGCAACTGCGTGTTCGATGGCTAACCTGTCCAGCCGCTGTCCGCGCAGCGCGCAGGATGCAAGTGCTGCGGCCATGAACGTATCGCCTGCGCCCGTTGTATCCACAACATCGCAGATCTGGGCGGGCACTTCGATGCTATCGTGCCGGTTCACGAGCGTCGCGCCGTCGCCGCCCAGCGTCAGGACGATTTCGCGCAGCCCGCGGCTCAACAGATATTCGGCTGCATCCCTGCCCGTCGCTCCCGTCAGGGCCTGCGCCTCACCCTTGTTGAGGAAGGCGATGTCGATCAACCCCCAAAGATCGGAGAAATAGGAGCGCACCGGCGAGGGATTGAACGCGGTGATCATGCCGATCTCTCTTGCATGCTCCAGGATATCGCGGGTCGTCTGGTCGGACAGATTGCCCTGCAGCATCATGAAATCGCCGCGACCGGCCGTCGACAGGATCCGCCTGACATGAGACAGGGACAGGCTCTGCGCCGATTCCGTCGTCGTGACGATGGCATTCTCACCGCCTGGCAGCCGGAAGATGATCGAGACATCGCTCGACGCCCCTTCCATTTCGATCAGTTCGCTCCGAAGCGGCTCGTCCGCGAGGTAATGGCGTATCATATCGGCCCTCGCATCCCTGCCGACGGGCGCCACCAGCGTTGTCGGCACGCCGCAGCGGGCCATGACGACCGCCTGGTTCGTGCCCTTGCCGCCGAGATCGCTTCCGCCGGCATTGCCGAGGATGGAAGCGCCGATGACGGGAAGTTCGGAGACGGCAATGGTTTCGTCGATGGCGACGTTACCGACTATGTAGGCGCGCATGCATCCGCTTTCGCAAGGTGAAGCTAAAGATAAGACGCATCGTGAAAATCGATCTCGAGCTGCATCGCCCGGCCGAAGATCGCGCTGAGCCGCGCTTTTTCATCCTCTTCCAGCGTTTCTCCTGCCATGTCGAGTTCATTCTTCAACCATTGCGCCTGGGCGGCAAAATTCGGATCGACATGCAGGTCGACCCATTCCTTCAAGAGCGGATTGCTGATCGGGCGGTTAGCTGCTTCCTTCGACCAAGTCCAGTACATCCACTCGGCCGCAAACATCGCCGCGACCGTATCGAGGAAGCCGCCCTGGCGGGCGATTTCCAACATGCCGGCGCGAAAGGCCTCGACCTCGGCGATGCCGGTGTCGAAGGACGAGGGATCGATGCCGCAGCTGGCGAAGGTGCGCTCGAAATAGGTGATCTGCTCGTTGGCAAGCGCGTCGAGAACCGCGATCAGCCAGCGCTTCTGCGTCATCGTCTTGGCGGTCGCCGCCGCATAGGCAAAGATCGAAATGGCGCTGTCGACGAAGGCGCCTTCATAGACGAGATAACGCTCGAACGCCTCCTTGCTCAGCCTGTCATTTTTCACGTCCTCGACGAAGCGGTGGTTCAGCATCGCGCCAAGGACAGCGTCGTTCTCGCGCAGGATGCGGGCCGAAAGGCTCTCTGCCGCCATGCTCAGCCCTCCAGTCCCGGTTCGGCCGCCGCCCGGAAGGCGCGCACGCGCTCGACGTCGACCGGGTTCCACCAGACGCCGCCGTGCTTCAGCGAAGACGCAACGATGACGCCATTGGTGCGGCTCAGAATATCGACGATATTGTCCTTGTTGACGCCGGAGCCGACGAGCAGCGGCAGGTGCGTCGCCGCGCCGATTTCCTCGATCTCCTCCATCGTTGCCGAATTGCCGGTCCGCTGGCCGGTAGCGATGACGCCGTCGGCATCGAAGAAGGCGAGGTCGCGTGTCAGCTCCTGGATCGAGCGGTCGGCGACGATAGCGTGGCTGCCATGCTTGACGTGGCTGTCGGCAAAGACCTTGATATGCTCGGCCCTGAGCAGCGAGCGATAGCGCATGGCTTCGGCGGCCCTGCCCTCCATGAAACCTTCATTGGCGACATAGGCATTGGCCCACTGATTGACGCGGATGAATTTGGCCCCGCCTGCCATGGCGATGGCGAAGGCCGGGATCGGCGCATTGGCCAGCACGTTGACGCCAAGCGGAATGCCGGCTGCGCGCGCGATCCGATCGGTGACGACGGACATGAACCCCGTCGTCTCGGGGCCGATATCCTCGGGCTTCGAAAACGGCACATCGCCGTGATTTTCGATGATCAGCCCGTGCAGGCCGCCTTCCACGCAGGCTTCGGCGTCGCGCATGCACGCGTCGTAAATCGTATCCATCGCAGCCCCCCGGTAGCGCGGCGCACCCGGAAAGGCGGGGCAATGGATCATGCCGATCAAAACCTTGTCCCTGCCGAAGATATCCCTGATGGCGTTGGACGGCCTGTCCGAAATTTCCTGCATGTCATTCCCTTTCCAATTCCCGCCGCGTGCTGAAATCATGCCTGCTTTTCGGTGAGCCAGCCGAGGATGTTCTTCCAGAGCCGGCCATAACCTTCCCATTCGCAGAAAGCGGGCGAGAGCCAGTGCGGGCCGATATCCGACGTCCAGGCCGCCGTCCGCCCAGTGCCATGCGTACCGACGACGAGCAACGGATGGCCGCCCTGATCCTCGGGCAGACGTGCGACGATCTCGACGTCGGCCCGGTCGCGCACTTCAACCTCGTTGACGCCGAGAAGCACCGGCCATGCACCTTCGAGACCCCGCATCGTCGGATGCTCCGGCTTCACCACCTCGGCAACAGTTCCCTCGGGGATCTCGACGCGGTCGTCATAAGGCAGGCACGTGACGGGCAGCGTGTCTTCGACGGGGGTGCGACGCCAGCGCGCCTTGCCGTCGATGCCCTGGAAGGAGAAATAGCCGCCGACCATCAACAGGCCGCCACCCTTTTCCACCCATGCCTTCAGAAGCTTCAGCCGGTTCGGCACGGTGCGCGAATGCAGCCACACATCCGGCGGCAGCAGCAGCGAATTGGCACCGATATCGGAGAGGATGATGGCGTCATAGACGTCGAGCCCCGCCATATCGAAGGGGAATTTCTCCACTGCCTCGTGCGCCGGCATGTAGGTGAGCTCGAAGGCGCTGCCGGCGAGCGCCTTCACCAGCGGTTCGGCGCCGAGATGGAAGGTGACGCTGCCGAACTGGTCGAAGCCTTTGTAGTGCGTGGCGGAGCTGACCCAGCTCTCGCCGACAAGGAGGATTTTCTTGGTCATGGTCTGCGGTTACCTGTGATCGATTGAATTGATGGAGCTAAAGCACGTCGCGCAAAAGTGTGAAGCGGTTTTGCGATAACGACATGCGTAAAAACAAAGACCTAAAGCGCGACGCGCTTTAGCCCCCGGCATGAAAGACGCGGCGCGGATTGCTGCGCATCATCTCGTCGAGAACCGTCCTGTCGAGGCCGTGCCGCTGAAGACGGGGAAGAAAATGGCGAAGGATATAGGCGTAGCCATTGCCGCCGTAATGCGTCAGCATCATCTTCAGAAAGACGTCGTGCGACAGAAGAATCCGGTCGAGATATCCGGTCTCGACAAGACGCACGATCGCGCGCGCCGCCTCCTCGTCGCTCGGGCACTGCACCTGCTGGTCGGCATAGAAGAAGTCCATGCCGATCATGTCGTATTCGATGAAGGCGCCACGCTCCGCCAGCTCGCTCTGATAGGCAATGTCGTCATGCGATGGATTCATGTGGCAAAGCACGGTGTGGCGGAGATCCGCCCCCTCTTGCGCCACCACGTCGAGCACGCGGTGGCCGAGGCGGAACCAACCCGGCAGATGCACCATCAGGGGAAGCCCGGTCAGCACTTGCGCCCGGGCAGCGCCGCGCAGCGATTTTTCTTCCTCGGCGGTGAAATCCGAGGAGACGCCGATCTCGCCGATCAGGCCGATCCTGACGCCGGTGCCGTCGACGCCTTCCCTCGCCTCGCGGACGATCTCTAATGCGATGTCATCGACGCTCATTGCCGCGACGCCTTCCGGATGTGAGGATCCGAGGTAATAACCGGCCCCCATCACGATGTTGAGGCCGGACGCTTCGGAGATGCGCCGGAGCGCCAGCGGATCACGGCCGATGCCCTTGCAGGTCGGTTCCACCACGGTGCGCCCGCCCGCCGCGGCGAAGTCCTTGAGTTCGGCCACCGCCAAATGTTCGTCGTCGAGCGTGATATTGTGCTTGTTGACGAAGGGATCCTGCCTGAGTTCGCCGAGGATCTCCATGCAGACGAAGCTTTCGGCGAGATATTGCCGTTCCGGCGTCTTCGGCGCATGCCACCAGCAGCGGCAGTCGTTGAGGATATGCTCGTGCATCAGCGTCACGCCGAGTGCATCCGCCGAAACGGGGCCGGTAACGGTCATCACCTTGCCGGAGTGGACATGCGCTTCGGACAGGCTATCTGCTGTCTGTTCGCTCATCGCTTCATCCTTTCCTGCCCAGCCGGAAATGGAAATTGGCCGTGAAGATGCGCGTGTTCAGCCAGATGGCGACGAGGATGATGGCGCCGGTGACGATCTGGGTGAAGAACGGCGATATGTGCATCAGGATCAGGCCATTGCCGATGACGGCGATGGTCAGCGTGCCGAGCACGGTGCCGAGGATGGTGCCGCGTCCGCCCATCAGCGACGTTCCGCCGAGCACGACGGCGGCGATCACCTGCAGCTCGAAGCCGACGGCGGCATTGGATGAGCCGGAGCCGAGGCGAGCGGCGATCAGCAGGCCGGCGACGGCGCAGGCGATCCCGGAGATGATATAGACCGAGGCGATGATCCATTTGGCGGGCATGCCGACACGCCGCGCCGCCTCCGCATTGGAGCCGACCGCCACGACCTGACGGCCATATTTGGTCGCGGTGATGACGACGTAACCGAGAATGGCGATGACGACGGCAATGACCGCCGGGATCGGGAAGCTGAGGATTTCGCCCCGACCGAGCGCGAAGAAGCCCGGTGCATCCTTGATCGGGATGGAATAGCCCTGGGTCAGATAGAGCGCCAGGCCGCGCAGGATCGAGAGGCCGGCGAGCGTGACGATAAAGGCCGGAATGCCCTGATAGGCGGTAAACCAGCCCTGAACCAGCCCCATGAAGCCGCCGAGCACGAGCATGCCGATGACGACCGACGGCCAGGGAACACCCATCGCCATGACGATCGCCGCGACCGCATTGACGAGGGCGACCTGCGAGCCGACCGACAGATCGATGCCGCCGGTGATGATGACGAAGGTCATGGCGATGGCGACAATCAGGATGGGAGCAGCCTGGCGCACGATGTTCAGGATATTGCCAAGCGTGAAGAAGGTTTCGCTGCCGATCGAGAAGAAGATCATGCAGGCCAGGAAGAAAATGGCGATCGACAGGACCTGTGCGTGTTCACCGAAGAAATCGGCGACGCGCGAGCCGTGGCCGCGTTCCGTATAAGCCGTCATTGTCTGGCTCCTTCACCGACGATCAGCCTGACGAGATCCTCGAGGTTGGTGCTGCCGATCTGCCGCTCGGCCACCATCGTGCCCTCGTACATCACCGCGATGCGGTCGCAGACCCGGAAGAGGTCCTGCAGCCGGTGGGTGATGAGGATCACCGAAACGCCGTTCGCCTTGACGCGGTTGATCAGGGCCAGCACCGCTTCGACCTCCGCGACTGCAAGTGCTGACGTCGGCTCGTCCATGATCAGCACCTTCGGCTTGAACGAGGCGGCGCGCGCAATGGCGATCGCCTGGCGCTGCCCGCCGGAGAGCTGAGCGACCTTGCCGGTCAGCCTCGGGATGCGGATCTCAAGCGAATCCAGCATCTTGCGCGCTTCGGCCAACATCGTCCTGGTGTCGAGAAACGGCCCGCGGCTGAGTTCACGGCCGAGAAAGAGATTGCCGACGACATCGATATGATCGCAGAGACTGAGATCCTGGAACACCATTTCGATGTTACGCCCACGCGCATCCGCGGGGCCGGAGAAACGAATCTCTTCGCCTTCCATGGTGATTGTGCCGGCATCGGGAATGTAGGTTCCCGAGATAATTTTCGTCAGCGTCGATTTGCCGGCGGCGTTATCGCCGACGAGGCCCAGGCATTCGCCGGGGAAGATGTCGAGATCGACGCCGCGCAGGGCCTGGTGCGAGCCGAACGACTTGCGGATGCCGCGTAGCGAGATGCGCGGGTCGGATCGGGTGCCGCCGGAAGTTCCGGTTCCGGAGGGTGCGAGCCCTCCGGAAGCGGCGGCAGCGATGTCACGCTGTCCGCTTTCGATCATTTGAAGACGGCCCGGTACGGCTCGACATTCTCCTTGGTGACGATGGTGATCGGCACCGAGATCGTCTTGGTGACGGCTTCGCCGGCCGAGGCCTTGACGAGTGCGTCGACGGCGGCACCGCCCATTGCGGCCGGATCCTGCTGGACGACGGCGACGACGAAGCCGGCATCGATGCCGGCAATGGCTTCGGCAGTCAGATCCCAGCCGAACACCTTGATCTTATCCTGCTTGCCCTGGCTCTGGACGGCGGCGATCGCCCCCATCAAGGCCGGCTCGCCGGTGGCGTAGATCGCGGTCAGGTCAGGATTGGCGGTGATCAGGTTTTCAGCCGCCGCAAGGGCGTTGTCCTGGATGTTCTGCCCATCGACGACGCCGGCCATTTCAATGCCGTCGACGCCTTTCATGGTCTTTTCAAAGCCCTCTTGGCGGATGTTCTGGATGAACGAGTTCAGCGCGCCGACAACGCCGAGCTTGGCTTTGCCGCCCATGTTCGCCTTGACGTAGTCGAGGAAGTATTTGCCCATATCGGCGCCGGCCGCGGCATTGTCGACGCCGATCTGTGCCTTCTGCGGGCCATCAGGCAGGATGGCATCGATGGCGACGACGGGAATGCCGGCATCGGCCGCCTGCTTGACCGCCGGCATGATACCATTGACGTCGATCGCCACGACCGCAAGGCCGGAGACCTTTTCCTGAACATAGGTTTCGATGGCGCTGTTCTGCGCCGTCGTCTCGTTGTTGGCGTTGAAGATCACCAGCTTGACGCCGGCGGCATCGGCCGCCTTCTGGGCGCCCTCATTCATCTGGTTGAAGAAAAGTGCCTGCTGGTTGATCTGCACCAGCGCGACGGTCTTCTTTTCCTGCGCCGCGGCGCTGGACAGGCCGATGAAGGTCAATGCCGTGAAGCCGGCGGCGGCGATCATCGTTCGTCTTGTCAAATTCAGTGTCATGTTCTCATCCTCTTTTGGTTTTTTGACGTTGCTGATTATTATTTCGCAGGCGGCGCAACGGAGTTCCGCACCACGATTTCGACAGGCAGGAGTTCTTCCGAGGCGGATGGTTTCCACTCGTGCCAATTGGTTTCCAGTAGCAGCTCCAGCGACCGCCGGCCGATCTGGCGCACCGGCTGACGGATGGCCGTCAGCGGCGGCGCAAAGAGATGAAGCGGACCGACATCGTCGAAGCCGATGACCGAGATGTCAGCAGGGATCGAGACGCCTTGGCTTCTGAAGACCTCGACCAGCCCGATGGCGATCTCGTCGGAGCTGGCGAAGATCGCCGTCGCCTTCCGGTTTCCGGAGAGATAGTCGAGCGCAGCCGCACGGCCGTATTCTATCGTATATTCGCCGGCATAACGATCGGCCCGGGCCTCGTCGCCATGCTGTTCCCTGAGCGCCTTCAGCAGGCCGTCATAACGCCTGCGGGCACTGATCATGCGCTCGTCGCCGCCGATGAACAGGACATGGCGATGGCCTTGTTCGGCCAGATGCTGGCCGGCGAGATAACCGCCCTGCTCATTGTCGCAGAACAGCTTCGGCGCCTTCGAATTGGGAATGTCCTCGTCGACGATGATGACCTTGCCGCTGCCGTTGATCAGCGCGGCAAGCGCGCCGTCGTCGGGATGGTTGGTGACGAAAATCAGGCCGTCGACGTGATTGCGCTCGATCAGCTGCAGATATTCGATCTCGCGTCCCGGCCGGTTGAGCGTGGCGTGCAATGAGACCGCGAGCTTCTTTTCATCGGCCGCCTGCTCGACGGCGGCGACGAGCGTTGCGAAGAAGGGATTGGCGATATCGGGCACGACGAGGCCGATCGTGTCCGAGCGGCCCCTGCTCAACCGGCGCGCATGCGGGTTCGGCCGGTAGTTCAGCGTCTTGATCGCATCCTCGATGCGCTTCTTGGTCTGAAAGGGAAGATCGAGACTTCCGTTGACGAAACGCGACACGGTGGTGACCGAGACGCTGGCAGCGGCGGCAACATCCTTCAGACTTGGCGTCGTTCCCCTGGCCATTGATGGACCTATTGTAAAGCGGTTTAGTAAAGCGCTTTACAAGACAATATCGATTGCTCGCCGTTGTCAACAGCGATGAATGTGCAGGATCTGTTTTTTTGCGAGACGATCGAAGCTCGACCGGCAGGATGTCAGCCGATCGTCGGGTCGAGCTTGTCGCGCAGCCAGTCTCCGGTGATGCTGATCGACAGCGTCGTCAGCATGATGACGAAGGACGGCGCCAGCATGATCCAGGGCGCGCGGGTCAGATATTCGCGTCCGTAGCCGACCATGTTACCGAGGCTGCTCATCGGCGGCTGCACGCCGAGGCCGAGGAAGGAAAGGCTGCTTTCCATCAGGATGATCTCTGGGAAAGTCAGCGTCATCGAGACGATCAGCGTCGAGGCGATGTTCGGCAGGATATGCTTGAGATAGACATGGGCCGGCTTGGCGCCGAGCTGCGTGACGGCGGCGGCATAACCCTGGCCACTGGCGGCGATGGCAAGGCCGCGGGCGATGCGCGCATAGCGTTCCCAGCCGTAGAAGCCCATCAGGCAGATAAGCAGCGGCAGCGAACTGCCGAAGAAGGCAAGTACGGCGAGCGCCATGATCAGGAACGGCATGGCGGCCTGAAAATCGGCAAGCATGACGACGATCTGTTCGACAACGCCGCGAAAATAGGCCGCGAGAAAGCCGAGCGTCGTGCCGACGAAGGCCGAGATCAGCGTTGCGCCGAAGGCGATCAGCAGCGAGATGCGGATCGACACGATGAGGCGGGAGAGAACATCGCGGCCGAGTTCGTCGGTTCCGAGCCAATGCGCGGCATTGCCTGGCAGTGACAGCCGGTTCTTCAGGTCGAAGGCGGTGATATTGTAGGGCCGGATCCAGTCGGCCGTCAGCGCGATCAGGATCACGACGGCGATCCAGGCGAAGCCGATGATCACGAAAACGGGCACGCCGCGCTTCTTCGTTGCGCGCACTTCGTGGATGACGGTCGCCGGTTGAGCAGAGATATTTGTCATGGTTCCGCTCCTTAATGCCTTGCCTGGTTGCTGCGCAGACGCGGGTCGAGATAGCCGTAAAGGATATCGACGACGAAATTCGAAAACACCATGGTCGCTGCCACCAGCAACAGGATGCACTGGACGACGGCGAGATCGCGGTTTGAGACGGCGACGACGAGAAGCCGGCCGACGCCTGGCCAGGAGAACAGCGATTCCACCACGACGGCGCCGGCGATCAGTGTGCCGACCATGAAGCCGGCGATCGTCACGATCGGGATCGCCGCATTCGGCAGCGCATGGCGCCAGACGACGTTTCGCCAGGCAGTGCCCTTGGCGCTGGCGGTGCGGATATAGGGCTGGCCAAGCACCTCGATCATCGCGCTTCGGGCAAAGCGGGCAAGAATGCCGGCACCGCCGATGCTCATGGTGATGATCGGCAAAATGGCATGCATCCAGCTGTCCTGGCCGCCCGATGGCAGCAGGCCGAGCGTGACGGAGAAGATCAGCACCAGCACGAGGCCGAGCACGAAGCTCGGCATGGTGAAGCCGACCACCGCGCTCGCCATGACGGCGCGGTCGGTCGAGCTGTCGCGGTGGAGGGCGGCGTAGACGCCGGCCGGAATGCCGATCACCAGCTTAAGGATGAGGGCCGGGATCGTCAGCTCCAGCGTTGCCGGAATGCGGTCGAGCACGAGCTGGATCGCCGATTGGCCGTCGCGCATCGAGATACCGAGATCCCCGCGGGCGATCGCCCCGAAATAACGCAGATACTGCACCCAGATCGGCTGATCGAGACCCCAGGCGGTGCGGAAGGCGCGGATTGCCTCCGGCGGCGCTTCCGGACCCATGATCGTCAAGGCCGGGTCGCCGGAAAGACGCAGGACGACGAAGGCGAAGGTGACCACCAGCACGATGGTCATCAGTGCGCGGAACGCTCTTATCAGGAAGAAACGGATCATGGCTCAGCTCTCCATGAGCGTTGATGCGGGTGCGGGCGCAACAAGGTGGCAGGCAGCTCTCCGGCCCGCCTCGACGGTGACGAGTTCAGGCGTCTCGATGCGACAGCGCTCGACCGCATGGCCGCAGCGGGGATGAAAGGCGCAGCCGGCAGGCCGGGCAGCGGGGTTCGGCGGTTCTCCCTGCAGGATGATACGGTCGCGCAGCGCCGTGCCGGGAACCGGAACGCTGGAGACCAGTGCCTGCGTATAGGGATGCAACGGGCTGCGGAAAATATCCTCCGAAGCTGCTTCCTCGACGATCCGGCCGAGATACATCACCGCGACTCGATCGGCGATGTTGCGTACGACCTTCAGGTCATGGCTGATGAAGGCCATGGCGATGCCGCGCTTTTCCTGCAGGTCGCGCAACAGGTTGATCACCTGCGCCTGGATGGAGACGTCGAGAGCCGAGACCGGTTCGTCGCAGACCAGAAGCTCCGGATTGGTGGCGATGGCGCGCGCTATGACGACGCGCTGGCGCTGGCCGCCCGAAAGCTCGTGCGGATAACGCTCCGCCTGATCGCGGCGAAGACCGACGGCGACGAGCAGTTCGTCGACACGTTCGCGCCGCCCCTCCCCGCTTCCGACGGCATGGATGGCAAGCGGTTCGCCGATCTGAGCGCCGATCGAGATACGCCGGTCAAGGGCTGCCAACGGATCCTGGAAGACGAGCTGCATGCGCGCCCTCAGGCTACGCCAGCGCGGCGTTCTGAGTGCCGGCATCGCCTCCCCGTCGAATCGGACGCTGCCTTCGGTCGGAGCTTCGAGCCCGAGCAGCAGCCGGCCCATCGTCGATTTTCCTGAGCCGGATTCACCGACGATGCCGAGCGTCGTCTTCGGCGCGACCGACAGCGAAACGCCGTCGACCGCCCGGACATGGCTCGGCTTTCCGAAGACGCCGCGGCGCATCGTATAGGTCTTGACGAGGTCGTTCGCTTCGATCAGCTGATGTTCGCTCATGCCCATGCCACTCCCTGCTGTGCCTGCGTGAGGTTCGGCTTTGATGCGGTGGCGCCGTCGCCGAGCGGATGGAAGCAGGCGGTTGCACGGTCGTCGTCAAGTGCGACGAGCGGCGGCACCTTGTTATGACAGAGTTCCGAGGCATGGCCGCAACGCGGCGCAAAGGCGCAGCCGCCGGGCATCCGGCCGGGCTGCGGCACGGTGCCGGGTATCGGTACCAGCCGGTCGCGGCCGGCATCGATACGCGGAATGGCATCGAATAGTCCGCGCGTATAGGGATGGCGCGGCGACCGGAACAACGATTCCGTCGGGCATTTCTCGACGATGTTGCCGGCATACATGACGCAGACGCGTTCGCAGATCTGCGACACCGCCCCGAGATCATGACTGATGAAGACGATCGCCATGCCGGTTTCCTCGCGGATCGAAATCAGCAGATCGAGGATCTGCGCCTGGATGGTTGCGTCCAGCGCCGTCGTCGGCTCATCGGCGATCAGCAGATCAGGATTGCCGGCGAGCGCCATGGCGATCATCAGCCGCTGGTTCTGGCCACCGGAAAATTCATGCGGAAAATTGTCGAAACGGCGCACCGCGTCAGGAATGCCGACCATTTCCATCAGGCGGACGGCCTCGTTGCGGGCGGCCCTGCCGGTCAGGCCGCGGTGCAGTTCGACGGCTTCGGCGATCTGGCGCCCGGCGCGGATAACCGGGTTGAGCGAGCTCGACGGATCCTGGAAGATCATGGCGATGCGGCTGCCGCGAATGCTTTCGAGCTTCGTGCGCGACGCGTCGATCAGCTGATCGCTGCCGAGACGCACGCTGCCTGAGACGGAAGCCTTTCCAGGCAGGAGCCCGAGTGCCGCCAGCCAGGTGACCGACTTGCCGCAGCCGGATTCGCCGACGAGACCCACCGCCTCGCCCTTCTCGATCGCCAGATCGACGCCGTGCAGGACTTCGATACCGCTGAAAGCGACCTTCAAATTGGAAATTTCGACCAATGGCATTCGCCTCTCCCTCTTGCATTCCCGCCGGCCGCCAGATCCGAATGAGAGCATGATGTCGTCCGAAAACCGCTCACACTATTCGGCATCATGCTCGTGCCTGTCGGGCTTGCCTGGTTTCCGGATAGCCGGTGCACCAAATGGCAGCGAGCCGGAGTTTCCCCCGGCTCGCTGATGTCGTCAGGTCTTGATCAGGACCAGTTGCCCTGGCGGAAGTCCATGGCGAAGGCCGATGCGGCCTTCCAATTGATCGACTTCGACTTGGCGGTGAAGACGGCGTTCTGGTGGAGAACGGTATAGGCGGGGTCTTCGCGCTCGCAGATCTGCAGCATGCGGGCGAAAGCGTCATGACGCTTGGCGCGATCGGTGCTGGTCTCGAGGAAGGTCGACAGCGTGTTCATTTCGGCGTTGGTCCACTCGCCGACCTGCTGCTGCTGGCCGTTCGGACCGTGCTGGGCGACGATCGAGGAAACCGGATCGGGGAAGCTCGCGGAGTTCGACCAGTCGCGGACGGCGCGCGTCGGCGTCTTTTCGAGGATCTGCTGCCAGTTTTCCTTCATCTCGATCTGCACATTGAGGCCGACCTGCGCCCACATTTCGACGAGGATCTGCGCCGTCGGGGTCTGGTTGGTATAGTAGTTGTTCAGCAGGCGATACGGGATCGGATCGCCCTTGTAGTTGGCTTCCTTGAGAAGTTGGCGGGCGAGATCCGGATTATATTCCGGCACGGTCCAATCCTTGACCAGCATGTCGCCATAGAAGTCCCACTGCAGGCCGGCCGGAACGCGCGTGCGGCCTGCCCAGAGCGAGTCGACGATCGCCTGGCGGTCGATGGCATGCGTGAAGGCACGGCGCACCAGCGGGTTTCCGAGCTGGGCATGGGTCTTATCGAACACAGTCAGGCGGTGGTTGGTGATGATGCCGCCCTGGACTTCGAAGGCCGCGTTCTTTTCAATGCCTTCGATCTGGTCCGGCGGGATGTCGCTGGCGAGGTGATATTCGCCGGACAGCAGGCCGTTGACGCGCGAGGCGACTTCCGGAACTTCGACGAAGCGGATCTGCTTCACCGGAGGACGGCCGCCCCAATACTCGTCATGCGCTTCGTAGATCAGGTAGGTATCCGGCTTGAATTCGGCGACGCGGTAGGGACCGGTGGTGATCGGTGCGCGGGCCCAGTCGAGATAGCTCTTGGCCTCATCCCAGCTGCGGCGGTTGGCGATGGCGCTGGCGGCAACGGAGATGCGGCCTTCCATCGTCACGTCAGGCGAACCGTTGACGAAGCGGACGGTGTATTTGTCGATGATTTCGATGCCGAGCAGGGCCGGCCAGATACGGCGGGCGACGGCCGGAATTTCGACCGGCAGTTCCTTGCTTTCGCGGCCGAGCGGGTTCTTTTCGGTGACGAAGATCGTCTTGCCGGTGCTCGGCTGCGTATCGCCGAACATGCGTTCCTTGCTGAAGGAGAAGGCGACGTCTTCGGCCGTCATCTCGTCGCCATTGTGGAATTTGACGCCCTGGCGAAGTTTCAGCTCGACGGTCTTGTCGTCGATGCGGCGCCATTCGGTGGCGAGCGACGGAACGGCCGAGAGGTTGCCGAGCCAGTCGAGGCCGATCAAGCTTTCCCAGAGCGACGAATTGAAGATGCGTTGGCCGACATTCGACTGTTCGCGCAACGTATCCAGCGTGTTCGAGTTCGAGATCTTCTGGACGGCGATGGTGATCGAAGGACGGTTGTCGGCCCGGGCGATGGAAAAACGCGGCAGGATCAGCGAGCTGGCGACGCCGGTGGCAAGGCCGAGAGCACCGCGACGGGTGAAGGTGACCATGGGAATATCTCCTTGGGTTCTCTGGTGGTTCGGATCAATGGCTGCGTTCGCTCAGGCCTTCGGGGCCGGAGCGATAGTGGGTCAGGGTTCTGTCGGCATGTTTCAGGCGCCAGGAGAGCGCCTTCTGCGCATAGTCCCGCACGAGCGCGGCATAGGCCGGATCGTCGGCGAGATTGGTGAATTCGTTCGGATCGTGCTGCAGATCGAAGAACAGCGGCGGCAGCGCTGCGAAATGAACGTATTTGTATCGCTCGTCCTGGATGACGCAGAGGCTGCAATCATTCATGCCGAGGCCGAGGAAACTCTGCGGCTCGGAATAATAGACGTCGCGGAAGTCGTATTCGTAGTGCAATTCGGTACGCCAATCCTGCGGCCGGCCCTCGCTCAGGAAGGGCAGCAGCGACAGGCCGTCACAGGCGTGCGGGATCTTTCCGCCGAGCCAGTCGAGAATGGTCGGCATGACGTCGATGCTCTCGGTGAAGCCGCTTTCGATCGCACCGGCGCGTGCATTTTCGCCGGCGTCCTTGATGACGAGCGGAATGCGGAAGCTCGGATCGTTGTAGCCGATCTTGCCGAGCAGGTGATGATCGCCGAGCTGCTCGCCGTGGTCGCTGGTGAAGATGATCAGCGTATCGTCCCACTGTCCGGTCTCATCGAGATAGTTAAAGACCCGGCCAAGGCAATCGTCGACCTCAGTAATCAGGCCGCAATAGGTCGCGCGCATCTGGCGCAGTTCCGCTTCGTCGAGCGTCGCACCGGACCCTTCTGCGCCCTGGAAGAAGGAGCCGCGGCGGATGCTGTCGACATAGAATTTCATCAACGGATGTTGTGCAGCCTCGGTGTCCGGGTTGGCTGCGCGGATCGGCGCCGGCATGTCTTCCGGCCGGTACATGGCATGATAGGGAGCAGAGGCGACAAAGGGCGGATGCGGCCGGTAATAACCGAGATGCAGGAAGAAGGGCTTGCCGTCGCGGCCCTTGAGATAGGTCAGCGCCCGCTCGGTGAAGAAGGTCGAGTCCGAAAATTCCTTCGGAATGCGTGACGGACGGTCGGTGGCGCCGGCAACGGCGCCCTCGCCCTCGGGCAGCCAGATATCAGGACGATGCTCCGGCAGCTCGAAGCCGTTCTGTGCCACCCAGCCAAAATAGCCCTCCATATTGGGCTCGAAGGCGCCGACCGGATGGAAGCCGTCCATCATGTCGCCGAGCACCCTGAAGCGCGGATCGTTCGGCGAAGTGGTGCGCGGATCCGGCACCGTCGTCGTATAGCCGATCAGCGCCGGATCGTAGCCGACGCCGCGCAACGCCTTGCCGAGGTTGAGGTGGCGCTGGTCGAGCGGCACCGTGTTCTGCACGGCGCGATGGTTCATCAGGTAGAGGCCGGTGAGCAGGCTCGCACGGGCCGGGCCGCAGGGAACGCAGGTCGTCACATGGTTCCTGAAGGTCACGCCCTCGCGACAGAGCCGGTCGAGATTGGGTGTCTTCAGGAAATCGTTTTTCCCGTCGGCACGCAGAACGTGCGGAACGAAATCGGCTCGCCATTGGTCAACGACGATGAGTAGAACGTTTTTCTTTCGCATGGAGCCCCCACTTGTGCGGGGCTGTTTGAACCGCGATTATTGCAGCGCGATGACCACTTTTTCAAAGTTCCATGACATTGAACGGATCGTGGGTTTCTTCGCTTTTATTCCAGAAGCGTCATGCAATTGTAATATTCACGACACACTCATCGCGCGCGCGTGACCTGACCGCGGCACGCACTGTCCGTTTTGCCGTTCTTTGAGAACCTGAGGCGTGCTTCCCTCGGCAAGATCATGGACGCGAGAGACGTCTCCTACGATCAGACGACGGCTGCTCTGCCGGATCGGTGCTCGACTGAGTCTATACCAAGTGATCCGTCGACGCGTCGAAGAGATGGATCTGGGTCGGATCGATCGAAAGTCCGATCATGTCTCCTGCCTTGACCCTGTCGCGCCGCGTCTCGACGATCGTCAGTTCCGGCTGGGTCTCCGCGACGATGAAGGTCGAGGAACCGGTCGATTCGACGAAGGCGATCGGCACATCGAAACTGCCATGCCCGGGCTCGACGACGCCGATATGTTCGGGCCGGATGCCGGCGATGAGCTTACGCCCGGGTTCGATGGCGCGTGATATCGCAAGCGTCTGTTTCACCGCGCCGAAATCCAGGATCAGGCTCTTTCCGTCTTCCGCGGCGATCGCGGGGATGAAATTCATGGCCGGCGAACCGATGAAGCCGGCAACGAACCGGTTCGCCGGCCGGTCGTAGAGGTCCAGCGGCGCGCCCTGCTGTTCGATGACGCCGTCGCGCATCACCACCACATGGTCGGCCATCGTCATTGCTTCGACCTGGTCGTGCGTGACGTAGACGAAGGTGGCGTGCAGTCGGTCGTGCAGCGACCGGATTTCCTTGCGCATGTGGACGCGCAGCGCAGCATCGAGATTGGACAGCGGCTCGTCGAACAGGAAGGCCTTGGGGTGGCGGATGATGGCGCGGCTCATGGCGACGCGCTGGCGCTGACCGCCGGAAAGCTCGCGCGGATAGCGCTTCAGGAGATGGGAAAGACCTGTCGTCGCCGCCACGTCCTCGGCGGCCTTCTTGGCCTCCGCCTTGGCGATGCCGCGGATGCGAAGGCTGTAAGTCAGGTTTTCCTCGACCGTCATGTGCGGATAAAGGGCATAGGACTGGAACACCATGGCGACATCGCGCTTGCGCGGCGGCACGCCGTTCATCAGCTCGCCGGCAATCCTGAGATCGCCCGACGAAATGCTTTCGAGGCCGGCAAGCGAGCGCAGCAGCGTGGACTTGCCGCAGCCCGACGGGCCGACGAGCGCGACGAAAGTGCCCTTGGCGATCGAAAGGTCGATATTCTTCAGGGCGTGGAAGGCGCCGTAATATTTGTTGACGCCTCTGAGCTCGATCTGTGTGGTCATTTGAGGGCTCCAGAGGTGAGGCCGGATACGATGCGGCGCTGCAAGAGAACGAAGATGGCAAGGATCGGCGTCACATACATCGTGGCGTAGGCCATGATGTTGTTCCACTCGTTGGTGTTCGGCCCCATGAAGGAATTGAGGCCGACGCTTGCCGGCTGAAGGTCAACCGCCTGGATCATCGACTTCGAATAGACGAATTCGCCGAAGGCCTGCATGAAGATCAGGATGGCGCTGACCAGGATGCCGTTGCGGGCGAGCGGCAGCACGATGTTGAAGAAGGCGCCGACGCGCGAATTGCCATCTACCAGGGCCGCCTCCTCCAGTTCCTGGGGAACGCTCATGAAGGTGGCGCGCACCAGAATGACGAAGAAGGGCATGCTCTTTGCCGCGACCGCGATGATGACGGCAAGGCGTGGATAATTCAGCATGCCAATCTGCGAAAAGCCGACGAAGATCGGCGTGATCATCAGCGAGGCCGGCAGGACCTGCAGCATGAGGATGAGAAAGAGACCGATATCCACCCAGACATTGCGGTATCTGGCGAGCACATAGGCGCAGCCGACGCCAAGCAGGGTGATGAGCGCCATGGAGCCGAGAGCGATGACCAGCGAGTTCCAGAGATAGCGGCCCATGTCGCGGCTTTCCCAGACATAGGCATAGGTGCCCCATTGCGGTGCAGTCGGCCAGAAGCTCGGCGGCGTCGCGAACATCTCCGAGCCGCTTTTCAGCGCGGTGATGTACATCCAGTAGAGCGGGAACAGATAGATCGCCGCCATGACGACCGATATGGCGAGCATCAGGCGGTCGCGGTTCGTCGTAATCATCCGCGCACCTCGTGGCGTGTGGACCGGACATAGACGACGGACGCGAACATGACGAAGACGATCATGATGACGGAGATCGTTGCGCCCTTGGCGAAGTCGTATTGGCGGAAGGAGAGATCCCAGGCCCAGTATTGCGTGACGTTCGATGAATTGTTCGGCCCGCCCGACGTGATCGCGGCGAAAAGATCGAATTGCTGCAAGGTGAAGATCAGGCCAAGTGCGATGATGGCGCCGATGGTCGAGCGCATCATCGGCAGCGTGATCGTCCAGAAGCGCTGCCAGACATTGGCGCCGTCGAGTTCGGCGGCCTCGTAGAGATCGGCGGGAATGCCGGCAAGGCCGACGGAGAGCAGGATCATGTTGAAGGAGGTGCCGAGCCAGACATTGGCGATGATGACGGCATAGAGCGAATAATGCGGGTCCGAGCGCCAGAAAATGTTGCCCGAGATGATGCCGCTTTCCTTCAGGATGAAATTCAGCACGCCGAAATCGCCCGACAGAATCCAGTTCCAGATGGCGCCGACGACGAGGCCGGGCATCACCCAGGAGACGAGGAACAGGCCGCGCATCCATGAGGCGCCGGGAAAATTGACCCAGAAGAACAGCGCCAGGCCGAAGCCGATCAGGAACTGGCCGGCGATGGAGCCGACGACGAAGATGACGGTGTTGTAGAGGATCGGCAGCGTCTCCGGCTGCGCGAAGAGGTCGGTATAATTCTTGAAGCCGACGAAGGGACGCGAGAAGGTCCCGAGGCTGAACATGTCGACCTCCTGGAAACTCATCACGACATTGTAGATCAGCGGCAGCCCCGCCATCAGGAACAGAAAGCCGAGCGGGAAAGCGACCAGCACGATATCGAAACCGCGGCCGTCCCTGACGCTCATCAGGATCCTCTTCATGGGTCCTCCGATACTCCGAACGGGGCCGCCTGGCGCATGATGCGGAAGACGGCCCCTGCCGGGAGGAAATGATGGGATGAACCGAGGCTCATCCGGTTAAAAGACGCTTTGCTTCCGGTTCCTCTTCTCCCCGCTGGGGAGAAGAGGGAGCAAACGGCGGCCCCCGGCCCTTCGCTTTGGGCACAGGGCGTTCGTCGCTGCAATCGATTCACTGGATCGATTGCTTCGGCTGCGCCGAAACGTTCTTCACCCAAGCACAGCCTTGATCTTGTCCGCGGCCTGGTCGAGCGCGTCCTTCGGGCTCATCTGGCCGGTGAGTGCTGCCTGGATAGCGTCCTGGATCGCCTTGGAGATCTTCGGCCATTGCGGATGCGGGCCGCGCGGCTTGGCGTATTTCAGCTGTTCGAGGAAGACCTTGAGGGCGGCGTCCTTCAGCGGTTGGCCGGTCTCGGGGATCGAGATGTCGGAACGGGCCGGGAGCTGGCCGAAGTTCTTGAACATCTTGTCGTCCTGCGAAGCGAAATATTCGAGCGCCTTGAAGGCTTCGGCCGGATGTTTGCTGGTGGCGAAGATCGCCCAGTTGAAGTCACCCATGGCAGAGGAGCGTTCAGCCCCTTCCTTGGGAACCGGGAGCAGAGTGACGCCCCAGTCGAACTTCGCTTCCTGCGTCATGCGGTCGAGCTCCCATGGACCCGAGATCGCCATTGCCGCATTGCCGGAATTGAAGGTGCCGGTCGAATCCCACTGGCCGCGCGTCAGCGTATCGGGAGAAGCGAGCTTCTCGTCCATGATCGTCTTCCAGACCTCGAGCGCCTTCACCGCGCCTTCGGCGTTGATGTGCTCATAACTGCCGCCCCCCATCTGAGCCCAAGGAAGGAACTGGAAGGTGCCCTCCTCGTTGGCCTTGGCCGAGAAGGCGAGACCATAGACATTCTTGGCGGGGTCGGTCAGCTTGCGCGCGTCCTCGACGAGCTCGTCCCAAGTCTGCGGCGGCTTCGCCGGATCGAGGCCCTTGGCCTTGAACATGTCCTTGTTATAGTAGAGCGCGATCGTGTTGGTCGCCTTCGGCACCCCAAAATACTTGCCATCCCACTCGACCGATTTCAGCGGCCCCGGAAAGTAGTTCTCCGGCTTGATGACGGTCGACTTGGCGATCATGTCAGTGAGATCGAGGAAGGCGCCGCGCGACGAAAACAGCGCATGCTCCGGATTGTCGACGGCGATGATATCGGGCGCCTGGCCGGTCGCATAGGCGCGCATGGCCTCGGTGACGACGTCGTCGAACTGGATCAGCCGGTATTCGATCTTAATGCCATTGTTCTGGGCGTTGAACTCCTTGACGAGGTTCGGCGCCGGCTGGGTGTCTTTGTCCAGCGACCAGAGCGTCAGCGTGACGTCCTCGGCCTTGGCCGAAAGACCGAACAGCGAGACGCCTGCAAGCGCGAGAGCGCCCAGAATTGCATATTTGCGGATAGCCATGGTTCTCCTCCTTTGTGGTTATCCCCGTTTCCGGCAATTCCTCCTTGCCGGAAACGATATCATCAGATGGGATCGACGACGAATTCGCCGCCCCGGGCATGCTTGAGGTGGTTCAGCGCATAGACCTGGCCTGTCATTTCAAGCGCGTCGCGATAGACCGGGTCGTGCCAGCCTTCGATGTCGATCGAGCCCGACCAGCCGGCAAGGCGCAGCTCGGAAATGATGTCGGTCCAGTTGCTGTCGCCGAAGCCCGGCGTGCGCATGAAGACGAATTTCTCCTTGCCGAAGATACCGTGTTCCTTGATGACCTCCCAGCGGATGGTCGCGTCCTTGCCGTGGACGTGGAAGAACTTATGCGCCCATTTGCGGATCTGCGGCAAAGGGTCGATCAGATAGACCATCTGATGGCACGGCTCCCACTCCAGCCCGATATTATCGTCCGGCGTCTCGTTGAACATCAGTTCCCAGGCGTCGGGATTATGCGCGATATTCCAGTCGCCGCTTGCCCAGTTGCCGTCCATGGCGCAATTCTCGAAAGCAATCTTGACGCCCTTGTCGGCCGCCCGCTTGGCAAGCTCGCTCCAGATCTGCTTGTAGCGAGGCAGGCTGTCGGTCAGCGGCTTGCCGCGGATGCGGCCGGTGAAGCCGGCAACGCAGGTGGCGCCGAAATGATGGGCATTGTCGATACAATGCTTCCAGCCCTCCAGCGTCTCGAGGTCGATTGCGGTCTCTTCCAGCGGATTGCCGAACATGCCAAGCGTCGAGATGGTGATGTCGCGGTCGCCGATCGCATCGAGGCAGCGCTTGCCGAGTTCGGCGAGATCCTGCCCCTTGGTCGTCTGCCAGAAGAAGGGTTCGAAGCTTTCGAAGCCCATGCCGGCGATCTCGCCGATGCGGGTAGCGGCATCGCCCTTGTTGCCGCTGACCATGGTGCCGATTCGAATGGATTTTGCAGGGTTGCTCACGTCACGTCTTCCTATGCTGAAATTTCGACGCGCCTGCCCGTCTTGGCGCTTTCGATCGCGCCGAAGACCATGGCAAGGCTTCTGATATTGTCGGAATTGACCGTCTCGGGCCGTTTGCCGGTGCCGATCGCCGCGATGAAGTCGGCGATGACGCTGGCGTGGCCATGGGTTTCCTCGTCATGTTCCGGACCGGGAACGTTTACGGCAGCGGTACCATGCAAAAGGCCGGGCTCTTCGCCGGCAACAGTCGCCTTGAAACTCTCCTCGCCATCCCAGGTGAGCATCCCCTTCGAGCCGACGAGACGCCACTGGCTTTCCCAGCTAGTCCGCTCGCCCTCAGCGCACCAGGAGCCGCGGTAGGTGAAGACGATGTCGTCGGAAAATTCGAAGATGGCGTTGGCTGCAGCGCCGTGCCGGTACCACGAACCCTTCGGATTGCGCTCGACGCAATAGACGGCAAGCGGCTTTCTGTCGGCGACGTAGCGTGCCGCGTCGAAAGTGTGGATCGCCATGTCGAGAAGCAGGACGTTGTCCATTTCTTCGCGAAAGCCGCCGAAATGCGGCGCCAGGAAGAAGTCGCAATGGATGCCGGTGAGTTCGCCGATCGCGCCGCTGTCGACGAAGCGACGCAAGCGCCTGACGCCTGATATGAAGCGGCGGTTCTGGATGACGGCGTGGATGCGGCCAGTCTCGGCGGCAAGGTCGATCAGCGCGGCGCCCTCGGCAAGCGAGGCCGCCATCGGCTTTTCGCTGAGCACATGGCAGCCGGCCTTGAGTGCGGTGGAAACGACGTCGTAGCGCGCGGCCGGAATGACGATGTCGAAGACCAGGTCGGCCTTTGTGGCCGCGATGACGTCGGACAGGTCCGAACCGATGACGGCGCCATCAAGGCCGAACTCCGCAGCAAGCTTTTCGGCCGTCTCGCGGCTCAGGTCGACAAGGCCGACAATGGTGATGGAGTCGGCCAGCAGAGGGTTGGAAGCGATGGCTCGCAACCAACCTTTGGACATAGCTCCGCACCCGCACAGAATGGCACTGAATTTCACGATTTCCTCCAGGGGAACGGTGCCCACTCTCCTCGTGACACGCACTCCGTAAACGTTTACGACTGTATGCGGAAACATTTTGCGGTGTCAATAGACGCCAAATGGGAAATTACAGGCCCAGATCCGGACGGATCTGAATTATAGAAATGGAGCATGATGTCGTCCGAAAACCGCGCACACTTTTCGGCATCATGCTCCCGGGAAAATCGTCAGCGATGAAGGGGATTCGCCAGCTTGCCGAACACTTGAATATCTCGATCGGCACGGTCTCCCGCGCGCTGAACGGCAAGCCCGATGTCAATGAGGAAACCCGCCGGCGAGTGCTGGCGGCGGCCGAGGAACTCGGCTACGTCGCCAACCAGTCTGGGCGGAGCCTGAGGCAGGGAGAGACGAAGGTCATCGGGTTGATGATCGAATCCAGCAAGGAGACGGTCGAGAATGCCGACAACTTCTTCCTCGGCGTCACCAGCGGCCTGCAGAGCGTCTTTGCCCGCCACAAGCTCGACCTCATCATGTTGCCCTGCCCGAGCGACGAGGACCCGCACGAATATCTGAAGCGGATGGTGGCGCGGCGCATCGTCGATGCGATGATCATCTCGGACACGCAGCGCGTCGACCGGCGCATCGACTTTCTGTCGCGGGCGAAGATTCCCTTCGTCGCGCTAGGCCGCAGCCTTTCGGCCAGCAATTTTCCATGGATCGATCTCGATTTCGAGGGCGTGGCCGAGCATGCCGTCGAGCGGTTGATCGCGCTGGGACATCGCCGGATTGCGATCACTGCGCCGTCGAGTGAGGCCAATCTCGGCTATCTCTTTATCGAAAGCTATTGCCGCGCGCTCGAGCGGCACGATATTCCCTTCGACCCCTCGCTCGTCATCCGCGTCAAGTCGAGCGAACAGGGCGGCTATCAGGCGGCTCATGAGCTGCTGTTGCTCGAAGAGCGGCCGACGGCGGTGATCCTGATCTACGAGCTGATGGCGATCGGCCTTTATCGCCGTCTGATGGAATCGGGCGTCATGCCCGGCCGCGACCTTGCGGTGATCGGCTTCCGCGACGCTCCGCGCGCACGGTTTCTGCAGCCGTCGCTGAGCTGCTTCCGCATCTCGCTCTTCGATCTCGGCGTCGATCTGGGCCGGATGCTTCTCGCCAACATGCCGGCTTATCGAGATTTCTATCCGAACGAGGGCCGCAACATCGTCTGGCCCCTCGAACTGATGCCCGGCGAAAGCGATGCGTTCGATGTTGGGGCCATGGTCTGAAGGTGGCAGGTTGGATATAGTCCCGGCTTGATGGAGAGTGGATGGTTTCGATGAAAATGTCCTTTATGACCGGCGCAGCCTTCAACCGGAATCCGAGCAAGGCGAAGAAGGAAGCGAGCGAGCGGCCGGTGGTGATCACTGATCGCGGCGAAGCAGCCTATGTCCTTGTCAGCTATGCCGAATTTCAGATGAACTGGACGCCGAAGACGCTGTTTGAGGCATTGCGCGATCCCTCCGTTGATGAGAGGGAATTGGAACACGCGCAGCTGGGCTTCGACAACAGGACCGTCGAATTCTGAAGGCTACTTGTATCGTCTTGCCGCGCGGGGACTGCCCGCAGCGTCCTACGCACCGGCCGGAAAAAACCGGTTCTCCGGCCGCGGCAATCCGAGATGCTCGCGCAGCGTCGTGCCCTCGTATTCGCTGCGGAACAGGCCCCGGCGCTGCAATTCGGGAACCAGCCGTTCGGTGACGTCGGTGAGACCCTGCGGCAGATAGGGGAAGACGACGTTGAAACCGTCCGAGCCTTCCTCGTCCAGCCAGCGTTCCATGTCGTCGGCGATACTTGCCGGCGTGCCGACGAAGGCGAGGCCAGCATAACCGCCGTAGCGCTGTGCCAGCTGCCGCACCGTCAGATTTTCTTCGGCGGCAAGCTTCAGCACCTGGGCGCGGCCGGTCTTGCTGGCATTGGTGTCGGGAATATCGGCCGGCAGCGGGGCGTCGGGATCGAAGCCCGAAGCGTCATGGCCGAGTGCGATCGAAAGCGAAGCGATGGCGCTGTCGTAATGCACCAGACTGTCGAGCGTGGCGCGTTTGGCTCGTGCCTCGTCGATGCTGTCGCCGACGATGATAAAGGCGGCGGGCAGGATCTTCAGATGGTCGCGGTTGCGGCCGATAGCTTCCATGCGGGCTTTGATATCGGCATAGAGCGCCTTGCCGGCGGCCAGATCGCGCGGCGAACAGAAGACCATCTCGGCGGTCTCGGCGGCAAGCTGGCGGCCGGGGTCCGACTGGCCGGCTTGGACGATGACAGGCCAACCCTGCGGCGGCCGGGCGATATTGAGGGGTCCGCGGACGCTCAGTTCCTCGCCCTTGTGGCCGAGCACATGCATCTTCTCCGGATCGAAGAACAGGCCGCTTTCACGGTCGCGGATGAAGGCATCGTCGGCGAAACTATCCCAGAGCCCGGTTACCACATCATAGAATTCCCGGGCGCGATGATAGCGTTCGCCATGCTCCATATGTTCGTCTAGGCCGAAATTGAGCGCGGCATCGGGGTTCGATGTCGTGACGATGTTCCAGCCAGCGCGGCCGCCGCTGATATGATCGAGCGAGGCGAAACGCCGGGCGATGTGATAGGGCTCGTCGAAAGTGGTGGAAGCGGTGGCGACAAGGCCGATACGCTCCGTCACCGCTGCCAGCGCCGAGAGCAGCGTGAAGGGCTCGAAGGAGGTCACAGTGTGGCTGCGCCTCAGCGCCTCGACCGGCATGTTGAGCACGGCAAGATGATCGGCCATGAAGAAGGCGTCGAATTTCGCCCGCTCCAACGCCTGCGCGAAGGACTTCAGATGGGCGAAATTGAAGTTGGCGTCGGGATAAGAACCGGGATAGCGCCAGGCGCCGGTATGCAGGCTGACGGGACGCATGAAGGCGCCGAGGCGCAACTGCCGTGGGGTCATGACTTTCCTCATGGATCGGGCAAGGCGGCCGCCTGCCCCGCATTGGGCGTTCTGTCTGAAGCCGCTGCAGCGACGCATCGGATATCGGTTACGTAGGAACTCGACGAATTCAAATCGAGGCCGGCTCCGCTAATTTCTGGTAGCGATTTCGGCGCTTTTTCAGCCACGTTTTCGCAGAACCGCCCGACTGAGACACTAATCGCGGCAGCCAGAAGCCGATAAGCAAACACTTTTCATTTTCCATCGCATCTATAGAATTTGTGCTCTTATGTCGGCGCTTAATTTCTTTCACCGATAGGCTCGTCAGAATTGGAGACATCGATGAACACCGTGCTGAGGCAAGCAGATCAGATCCGGCCCGTAGCCGACCGTATCGGCAGCGATGATGAGGCGATCGCCACCGCCCGCAGACTGGCGGCGCAATTTGCCGCACGCGCAGCCGAGCGCGACGCTGACCGGATCCTGCCGTTTACCGAACTGGATCTTCTCGCCCAGTCCGGCCTTCTGGCGATCACCGTGCCAGCGCAATATGGCGGGCTCGATGTCTCCAACGCCGTGCTTGCCGAGATCACCGCGATCCTGTCTGAGGCGGACGGTTCGATCGGCCAGATTCCGCAGAACCATTTCTATATTCTCGAGGCGCTCAGAACCGACGGCGGCGAGGAGCAGCAGCGTTATTTCTTCGGCCGGGTGCTGGCCGGCGATCGTTTCGGCAATGCGCTTTCCGAGCGCGGTACGAAGACGGTCGGCCACTACAACACGCGCATCACCCGCGACGGTCCGGGTTACCGGATCAACGGCCGTAAATTCTATTCGACCGGCGTCCTCTTCGCCGACTGGATTACCATCTTCGCGCTCGATCCGGAGGATCGGCTGACCATGGCCTTCGTGCCGAAGGGCACCGAAGGCGTCGAGATCGTCGACGACTGGGACGGCTTCGGCCAGCGCACCACCGGCAGCGGTACGACCATCCTCGACAATGTCTATGTCAGCGCCGATTCCGTGGTCTTCCATCACAAGGGTTTCGAGCGGCCGACGACGATCGGCTCGGTCGGCCAGATCATCCATGCCGGCGTTGATCTCGGTATCGCACGGGCGGCCTTTGCCGAAACGCTTGAGTTCGTCAGGACGAAATCGCGCCCCTGGATGGACAGCGGCCTTGAGCGTGCCTCAGACGATCCGCTGACGATCGCCAAGGTCGGCCAGATCGCCATTCGCCTGGAAGCTGCAACGGCTCTGGTGGAGCGCGCCGGCCATAAGGTCGATGCTGCGCAGGTCGAGACGACGGAGGAAAAGGTGATCGCGGCGACGCTGGCGGTTGCCGCCGCCAAGGTGCTGACGACCGAAGTGGCGATCGAGGCCTCGAACACGCTTTTCGAGCTTGCCGGAACTTCGTCGGTGCAGGCTGGCCTCAACCTCGACCGCCACTGGCGCAATGCCCGCACCCATACGCTGCACGATCCCGTGCGTTGGAAATATCACGTCGTCGGCAACTACCATTTGAACGGCGTAGCGCCGCCGAAGAACGGCGCGCTCTGAAATCTCCCCGTCTTCCAACCGAAAACCCCACCGCCGGTGCCGGCAGTGGGGTTTTTGCTTTCGGTGAAAGATAGCCGCCTCAGCTATAGAGGCTGACCTCCGGTATCTTGTCGTTCAGCACGAATTCACCGACTTCCTTCGCCTTGTAGAAGACAGGATCGTGCAGCGTGTGAGTGCGGACATTGCGCCAGAACCGGTCGAAACGGTATTTGTCGGCCGTCGAGCGCGCGCCCGTCAGCTCGAAGACGCGCGAGGTGATGTCGAGCGAGACATGGGTGGCGTGGACCTTGGCGGCATAGGCTTCCGCCGCTGCTGCGCCGCGCTCGCGCTCGGTGACGTCGCGGCCGCGGGCAAGACCCGCCTGCACGGCGGCTGCGGCATTGTCGGCAAGGGCCGCCGATGCTTTCAGCGCGGCAGTGAATTCGCCGACGCGTTCGAGGATATAAGGATCATCTGCCGCCCGCTCGACACCGGAGGTTATCCACGGCCGGGTCGTGTTGCGGACGTAATCGACGGCCGCCTGCAGCGCGCCTTCCGCGGTGCCGAGATAAAAGTTGACGAAGACCAGCTGGATGAACGGCGTATTGAAGGTCGAAAGCACCGGTGGCGCCACATCGGGTGCAGCCGGCGCGCCGACGAAATCTTCCTCGTAAACGGGGAAATCATGAAATTCGACGCTGCCGCTGTCGGACAGGCGCTGGCCTATATTGTCCCAGTCGTCATTGGCGACGTAACCTTGACGATTGGTCGGCACGGCGAAGCCGGCGATCTTGTCGTCGAGCGCCGCATTGGCATTGATATAGTCGGAGACCCGCGCCGCCGTGGAGAAGGACTTGCGTCCGTTCAACACATAACCGTTGCCGCGACGGGTAAGCACCAGCCCGGGATCGCGCGGATTGACCGCCGCGCCCCAATAGAGGTTCTTCGCTACCGTCTCGTTGCCCAGCGCATGGGCGCGTGCGGGGTCGAGCGCCCAATAGATGTACTGGCTGTTAACATAGTGGTAGCCGAGCAGCTGGCCGATCGAGCTTTCGCCGCGGGCGAGGATACGCACCAGTTTCAGCCCGTCGACCCAATCGAGGCCGCCGCCGCCGATTTGCGTGGGATGCAGCGCATTGAGCAGCCCGGCATTCTTCAATTTGACGATCTCGGCGAGCGGCGGACGGCCTTCGCGGTCGAGGTCTGCGGCACGCCGCGACAGGTCGGCAGAGATCTCCTCGGCACGGGCAAAGAGGTCTTCGCGCGTCGGGTTGCGGCTGGCGGCGAAGATGACATTGGATTGGCTCATGGGCGGAACTCCAATTCTCCAAAAAGATGATCCGGCGGGAGCCGCACGCTTCCGCCGGAAGGATCGAAGTGCGAGCTCTCAGAACAGCTTGTCCGGGATCCAGCTGGCGGTCGCCGCATCGCTCGTGCTGAAGGCCGGGATCTTTTCGGCCAGTTCCTCGATCGTCTTGACGCCGGCCGCACGCAGGCTCTCCTGCGTCAGAAGCGTCGGCTTCACGGTAATTTGGTGGGGAACCGTCTGCCCGGCGATTTTGAGTGCGGCGGCGCGAATGGAGACGGCGCCGACGACGGCAGGATTGGTCGCGACGGTTGCGACCCAAGGGCTGCCTTCCTCGGTGATTTCCTGGATATCGGCCGTCGAAACATCGGCCGAATAGATCTTGAGCTTGCTTGCTATGCCGAGATCATTGGCGGCGAGCTTCACGCCGCGGGCGAATTCGTCATAGGGGGCGAAGATGACCGATATATCGGGATTGGCAGTGAGCACGGCCTTCGCTTGATCGGCAGTCGAAGTCGCCGTCGTGTCGCTGACATTGCCGAAGCGAGCCTTTTCGATCACGCCTTTATTGTCCGACTTGAACTTGTCCCAGACCTCGTTGCGGCGGTCGAGCGGCGCAAAGCCCGCGACATAGACATAGCCGGCGTTGAAGCTGTTGCCGTTGTCCTTCACCACCTGTTCGAGCGCCAGTGACGCGAGTTCGTGATCGCTCTGCTCCACCTGCGGAATCTTGGGGTTGTTGAGGTTGACGTCGAAGGCCACGACCTTGATGCCCTTGTCGAGCGCCTGCTGCACGACGTCGCCGAGCGATTCCGGTAGGCCGTGATCGATGACGATGCCGGAGACGCCGAGATTGATCGCCTGGAGGATCTGTTCGCGCTGCTCGGCGGCATCCTGCCGGCCGGGGAAGATGCGCAGGTCGATATCCAGCGCCTTGGCCTGGGCTTCAGCCCCTGCCTGGTAGGCCTGGAAGAAATCGCCGGCCGAGATGTAGCTGATCAGCGCTACTTTGACGCCGCCCTTGTCGAAAGGGGCAGGAGCACCGGACAGACCGTCGGCTTTTGCGCCTTGAATGAAAATGAACGGAATGACGGCGGCAGACAGTGCGAGCCGTGCGAGGGATTTCATCGTCGCGTTCCTTCTAGCAAATCGCGGGGCGTCGTCTGACAGGTCTGGCAGCCCCTGCGACGCGTCGGATTATTAGATATAATCTCTATGTTTTTAGTAGAGTAAATGATCCGATTTTATGGGCTGTGGGAGATTCTTTGTTTCCCGAGGGCAGTTCGCCGGGGAAAGCCGTGCCTGGAGTTCGACCGCCCGGACAGGGCACACTCCGGCTTCGATTACAGTCCCGGACCTTTGTCGATGCCGCTTCTTCACATTGAAAATATCACCCGCAGCTTCGGGTCGACGCGGGCGCTTGCCGGCGCTGATTTTTCTATGGAGCGCGGCGAGATCGTGGCTCTGATGGGCGCAAACGGCGCGGGCAAATCGACGCTGGTCAAGATCCTTTCCGGCGTGCTTCCGGCCGATGGCGGCATGGTCAGCCTCGATGGCCGCGCCTTTGCGCCGCGCAGCCCGGCCGAAGCGGCAAGGGCTGGTGTCGTCACGGTGCATCAATCGACGGATCTCGTCGGCGCGGCCGGTGTGACCGTTGCCGATGCCCTGCTGCTCAACCGGTTTGCCGATAGCAGCACACCCTTCTTCGTCTCGCGCGCCGGCATCCGCCGTGCCGCCCAGTCCATGCTCGATGCCGCCGGCTTCACCCTGCCGCTGGACCGCGATTTCGGTGACCTCGCCAGCGCCGATCGGCAACTTGTGGCGATCGCTCGCGCGCTTGCCAACCGCGCCGACCTCCTCATCCTCGACGAGCCGACGGCGAGCCTTTCCGGAGAGGAAAGTCGCCGCCTCTTCGATATTCTGCTGAAGCTTCGTAAGCGGGGCCTGGCGATCCTCTATATCTCGCATCGTACCGCCGACCTCGAAGCCATCGCCGACCGCGCGCTCGTCATGCGCGGCGGCCGCGTCGTCGGCACCTTCGCGCGGCCGATCGATTTTTCGAGCGCCGTCGAGACGATGATCGGCCGCAGACTGGATGCGGCTCGGCCGGATGCGCGGCCTGCGACCGGACCAGTGATTTTCGAGATGCGCGATATCAGACTGCTCACTGGGGCTGCCTCCTTCGATCTGTCATTGCATGAGGGCGAGGTGGTGGCGGTGACCGGTGTGCTTGGCGCCGGCAAGAGCCGGCTGCTATCGGCAATCTTCGGGGTAACTGCGCTTGCAGGCGGTGCGATGTTCCTCGGCGGTCGGCCCTACCGGCCGAAAGGTCCGGCCGAAGCGATTGCATCAGGCGTGGCGATGGCGGCCGAAGACCGTCATCGTTCCTCGCTGATGCCACCGGCATGGCCCGGCCATTCGCTGTCGGCGACGATCAGCCTGCCGCATCTTGGCAAATGGTATCCGCGCGGTTTCCTTGTCGGCGGCCGCGAGCGACGCGAAGCCGAGCAGGCGATCTCCCGTCTCGGCATCAAGGCCACAGGCCCGCTCGCCTCGGTCTGGTCGCTGTCCGGCGGCAACCAGCAGAAGGCGGTGATCGCCCGCTGGGAGGCGGAACCGAGCCGTTTGCTGCTGCTCGACGAACCCTTCCAGGGTGTCGACGTCGGCGCCCGGCATGACATCATCCGGGCAATCCGCGCGCGCAGAGACCGGGCGACGCTGATTGCGACCTCCGACCCGGAGGAGGCCTATGAGGTGGCCGACCGCATCCTCGTCATCGACCGCCACGAGTTGAGGCCCGCGGCAGACGGAATTGCCACTCCTTCCGCTATTCAGGGAATATCCGCATGACGACGATCGATGACGACACTCTTCCACAGACAAGCGCCCGGCCAAAGGCATCGCCGCAAGCCGATAGCGGTCTTCTTGCAGCACTCGGGACGTTCCTCCGGGCAGGCGCGGTGTTCATCCTGTTGGCACTGCTCGTCGTCGGTTTCACCATCGCCGAGCCCGCTTTCATCAATATCGCCAATCTGATGAGCATCCTGCAGGCGGTGTCCGTCGTCGCCATTCTCGGCGCAGGCGTCACCGTCACGCTGGCTGTCGGCGGTTTCGACCTGTCGATCGGCGCGGTCGCCGCATCGAGCGTGATGGCGGCGAGTTATGCGATGATCGTCTGGGGCCTTGATGCCTATGCGACGGTGCCGCTGGTGCTCGCCTTCGGCGCTCTGGTCGGTCTCGTCAACGCCTTCCTCATCGTCCGCTTGAAGGTGCCGGATCTCCTGGCGACGCTGGCGATGATGTTTTTGCTTTCCGGCCTGCAACTGATCCCGACCGCCGGCCGGTCGATTTCGGCCGGCCTCACCCTGCCCGACGGATCGAAGGCGGCTGGCGCCTACGATCCGGCCTTTTTGCTGATCGGCCGCTACAGCATCCTCGGCACTCTGCCCGTTTCCGTCGTGCTGATGGCGGCGGTCGCCATCGGGCTCTTCATCCTCACCGAGCGCACCCGCATCGGTCGGCTGCTGTTTGCGACCGGCGGCAACGAGGTCGCCACCCGGCTTGCCGGCGCCTCGACGGTGCGGCTGAAGACGCTCGCCTATGTCCTATCGGGCACGCTGGCATCGCTCGGCGGCATTGTCATCGCCGCCCGCGTCGGGCGCGGCGACATTTCCTCCGGCGGTTCGCTGCTGATGGATTCGGTCGCTGCCGCGTTGATCGGCTTTGCCGTCTTCAACCTGCGCCGCCCAAACGTGCTCGGCACCATTGCCGGCGCCGTCTTCGTCGGTGTGCTGCTCAATGGCCTCACCATGCTGAACGCCCCTTATTACACACAGGATTTCGTCAAGGGCGCCGTGCTCGTCGGCGCGTTGGCGCTGACCTACGGCCTCGGCCGCAGCAATCCCTAATTCCAAGGAAGAAAACATGACCCGGGAAATCAGGCTGAACGCCTTCGACATGAATTGCGTCGGACACCAGTCGCCGGGGCTCTGGCGCCATCCGCGCGACAAGTCCTCAACCTACAAGGATCTCGACTACTGGGTGCATCTGGCAAAGACGCTGGAACGAGGCAGGTTCGACGGGCTGTTCATCGCCGACGTGCTCGGCGTCTACGATGTGCTGAACGGCAATGTCGATGCTGCACTTCGCCATTCGGCGCAGGTGCCGGTCAATGATCCGCTGCAGCTGATCCCCACCATGGCCTACGAGACCGAGCACCTCGGCTTCGGCCTGACGGCGTCGCTTTCCTTCGAGCATCCCTACACCTTCGCCCGCCGCATCTCGACACTCGACCATCTGACCAAAGGGCGTGTCGGCTGGAATATCGTCACCTCCTACCTGAACAGCGGCGCGCTCAATATCGGCCAGCCGGCGCAGACGAAGCATGATGACCGATACGACCTCGCCGAGGAATATCTCGAGGTCTGCTACAAGCTCTGGGAGGGAAGCTGGGAGGACGGCGCGGTCGTCCGCGACCGGGAAACCGGCATCTTCACCCATCCAGAAAAAGTCCACCCGATCCGCCATTCCGGCAAGCATTTCAACGTGCCCGGCATTCACTTGAGCGAACCCTCGCCGCAGCGCACGCCGGTGCTCTACCAGGCCGGCGCTTCCAGCCGCGGCAAGGATTTCGCCGGCGCCCATGCCGAGTGCATCTTCGTCGCGTCGCCATCGAAAGCCGTGCTGAAGCGCTACGTCGCCAATGTCCGCGAGGCGGCCGAACGCGTCGGCCGCAACCCGCGCGAAATCCTTGCCTTCAACCTGCAGACCGTGATCCTCGGCGAGACCGATGCCGAAGCACAGCGGAAGTTCAACGAATACCGCAAATACGCCTCCTTCGAGGGTGCGCTGACGCTGATCTCCGGCTGGACCGGCATCGATTTCGGGCAGTTCGGGCCGGACGAGGTGCTGCGCCACCGCCATACCAATGCAGTGCAATCGGCTGTCGAGACCTTCACGACAATCGATCCCACCAAGGAATGGACGGTGCGCGAAATGGCCGATTGGGTCGGCATCGGCGGTTTCGGCCCTGTTTTCGTCGGCTCGCCGCAGACGGTCGCCGATCTGATGCAGGAATGGATCGAGGACACCGATGTGGATGGCTTCAACCTCGCCTATGCCGTGACGCCCGAGAGTTTCGAGGATGCCGTCGATCTGCTGGTGCCGGAACTGCAAAAGCGCGGCGTCTACAAGACCGACTACGCCAAGGGAACGTTGCGGGAAAAGCTTGGGGGAGCGGGGCCGCGGCTTGTCGCGCCGCATCCGGGTGCTGCCTATCGTAATCTGGCGGGAGAACCGGTCAGGCTTGCCGCCGCGGCTGACCGGCAGTGATTGCTCGGGCGAATGCGCACAGGGCAGAAAAATATCTCGCCCGGCTTGCGCATTTGAATCTAATATCCGTCGCAATGATCTTTTCGCTTCGAATATAGTCTGGCGAATTGTTCACCGACCAGGAGGGGTCATGACCGTACCATCTATCTCCAGGCGCACGCTGATGAAGGGCACTGCCCTGCTGCTTGCCTCGACGGCGCTCGCCCGGCAGGCGCTTGCGCAGACCGCGCAGACCACCCCGGGCGGCGGCGGCCGGCTGATCGTTGCGGCCGATTCTGAGCCGAAGAACCTCAATCCCGCCATCGTCGCCTCGAACGGCGTCTTCTTCGTCGCAAGCAAGGTGATCGAGCCGCTCGCCGAAGCGTCGTTCGACGGCAAGGATGGGCTTTCGCCGCGGCTTGCCACCTCCTGGGAGGGCTCGGATGACGGCCTCTCCGTCACCTTCAAGCTGCGCGATGGCGTCACCTGGCATGACGGCAAGCCGTTTACCTCGGTCGATGTCGCCTTCTCGGCGCTCAACGTCTGGAAGCCGCTGCAGAATCTTGGCCGCCTGGTCTTCACCAATCTCGAAGCCGTCGATACACCCGACGATTACACCGCCATCTTCCGCTTCTCCAAGCCGACGCCGTTCCAGCTGATCCGCAACGCCCTGCCTGTTGTCACTAGCGTCGTCGCCAAGCACATTTTCGACGGCACCGACATCGCCACCAACCCTGCCAACAACACGCTGATCGGCACCGGTCCCTTCAAGTTCGCCGAACACAAGCCCGGCGAATATTACCGGCTGACGCGCAACGAGAATTACTGGGACAAGGAGCAGCCGAAACTCGACGAGATCATCTTCCGCGTGCTGCCCGATCGCGAAGCAGCGGGTTCGGCGCTCGAAGCCGAGGAAATCCAGCTTGCCGCCTTCTCGGCTGTGCCGCTCGCCGATCTCGACCGCATCTCCAAGGTCGATGGCATCAAGGTGATTTCCAAGGGTTATGAGGCCTTGACCTACCAGCTCGTCGTCGAGATCAATCATCGCCGCAAGGAGCTTGCCGACCTCAGGGTGCGGCAGGCGATCGCGCAGGCGATCGACAAGAAATTCGTGGTCGACACGATCTTCCTCGGTTATGCCGCCGCCTCGACCGGCCCGGTGCCGAAGAATGCGCCGGAGTTCTATACACCCGATGTAGCGACCTATGCCTTCGACCCAGCGGCCGCCAACGACATTCTCGACAAGGCAGGATACAAGCAAGGACCGGATGGTAACCGCTTTACGCTGAAACTGCGCCCCGCGCCCTATTTCAACGAGACCCGGCAGTTCGGCGATTACCTTCGCCAGGCGCTCGCGGTGATCGGCATCAATGCGGAAATCGTCAATGCCGATGCGGCTTCGCACCAGAAGGCAGTCTATACCGACCACGACTTCGATCTCGCCGTCGGTCCGCCGGTCTTTCGCGGTGATCCGGCGATCTCCACCACCATTCTCGTCCAGTCCGGGACGCCAGCCGGCGTGCCCTTCTCCAATCAGGGCGGCTACGTCAATCCGGAGGTCGACAAGATCATCAAACAGGCCTCCGAGACCGTCGACACGGCGTCGCGCACCGATCTCTATCGCAAGTTCCAGCAGCTCGTCGCAGCCGATCTGCCGCTGATCAACGTCGCGGAATGGGGTTTCATCACCGTCGCGCGCGACAGCGTGCTCAACGTTGCGGATAATCCGCGTTGGGCTGTCTCGAACTGGGGCGATACGGCGCTACAATCGTGATAGGATCGGCGGCAATTCTCTTCCAGAGGCCCTGTCCGGCGTGAGACGTGCTATCATCCTCCTGAGGCGCAGGGCGATCAGCAGCATTCCGGTGCTGCTGATCGTGGTGATCTTCACCTTTTTCCTGCTTGAATCCGCCTCGGGCGATGCCGTCGACGCCTATCTTGGCTCGATCGGCGGCGGCGATGCCGCACTTAGGCAGTCGCTGCGCGAGAGCTACGGCCTCGACCAATCGATGTTCGCGCGCCTCTGGCTCTATCTTTCCTCACTCGCACGCTTCGATCTCGGCTGGTCGGTCGCCTTCGGCCGACCGGTCGGTGCGCTCATTGCCGAACGCCTGCCCAATACGCTGCTGCTGATGGGCAGCGCGACGGCACTCTCCTTCGGCCTCGGCTCGGCGCTCGGCATCCTTGCCGGCGCGCGACCGGGTGGTCTGCGGGATCGGCTGCTGTCGATCGGCTCGCTGATCGTCTATGCCATTCCGAGCTTCTGGCTCGGCCTGGTGCTGAGCATCGCCTTTTCGGTGAAGCTGCGCTGGTTTCCGATCGCCGGCGTCGAGACGATCGCTTCCGGCAAAACAGGATTTTCGCGCGTGCTCGATATCGCCGATCACCTCGTTCTGCCGGTCGGCGCGCTCGCGCTGATCTATCTCGCTCTGTTCCTGCGGGTGATGCGCAGCGGCATGGCCGAGGCATGGAAGCTCGATTTCGTGCTCTTCGCCCGCGCCAAGGGGCTGTCGCGGAGCCGGATCGTGCTGCGCCATGTCGCGCGCAATGCGCTGCTGCCGCTCGTCACAATGCTCGGGCTGCAATCGGCGGCCATGCTCGGCGGCAGCGTGGTGATCGAGAGCATCTTTGCAATCCCGGGCTTCGGGCGGCTGGCGCAGGAGGCGGTCAACGGCCGTGACGCGCCGTTGTTGATGGGTATCACCGTCACCAGCGCCGTCCTGGTCATCTCGGTCAATTTCCTCGTCGATCTCGTCTATGCCGCACTCGACCCGCGCATCGGCGCATCGGAGGGCGGCGCATGAGCTGGCTGCGGCGGCTGCTGCGCACGCCGGAAGGTGCTGCAGGATTTGCGATCCTTCTCGTCCTGCTTTCGGCCGGGCTGCTCGCTCCCGTCATTTCGCCGGGCGATCCGCTGAAAATTGTCGGCCACGCCCTGCTGGCGCCATTCACCGATCCGGGTTTTCCGCTTGGCACCGACCGTCTCGGCCGCGACGTGCTGGCGGGCCTGCTCTATGGTGCCAGAACCTCGCTTGCCGTTGGCCTGGCGGCGGCGTTTGCGGCCATGGTGCTTGGGCTCTGCGTCGGCCTTGCGGCCGGTTTTGCCGGCGGACTCGTCGACGAGGCGCTGATGCGGGTGGTTGACGCCTTCCAGATCGTGCCGGCTTTCCTGCTCGCCCTCGCTTTCGTCAGCACCATCGGCGTGTCGACACCCATTGTCGTCCTTGCCATCGCACTCGGCACCTGGGCCGATCCGGCGCGGCTGACGAGAGCGCAGGTGCTTGCGATCCGCGAGCAGGATTATGTCGCCTCGGCAAGGGTGATCGGCATGCATCCGGCCGAGATCGCTTTCCGGGAAATCCTGCCGAATGCATTGCCACCGGTGCTGGCGCTTTCGGCCACCATCGTCGCCGGTGCGATCCTCACTGAGGCAGCGCTGTCCTTCCTTGGTCTGGGTAACCCCAATATCGCCACCTGGGGTTCGATGATCGCAGAGGGCCGCAGCGTGTTGCGTTCAGCATCCTATCTCTCGGTCATACCGGGTGCGGCACTCGCCGTGACCGTGCTCGGCGTCCATCTCTTCAGCGAGGGTCTGGGCAAGGCGCTTGGCGACAATGGCGTGAGGGCGGCATGAGCGGCGTCTTCTGTAGCCTGCGGCAGCTTTCGGTCACCTACGGGCGCAGTGGGAACGGCGCGGCCGCGCTCGACAATATCGATCTTGATATCGTCGCCGGCGAAAGGCTGGCGATCATCGGCGAAAGCGGCTCCGGCAAGAGCACACTTGCCCGCGCGCTTGCCGGTCTGCTGCCGGAGGGAACGAAGGTCGGCGGCGAGATACTCTGGCCCGGCCTTGGCCATCCGCCCCGCCCAGGCCGCGATTTCGGCCTCGTCTTCCAGGATCCGGGCTCCAGCCTCAATCCCGTTTTGACGATCGGCGAACAGATCGCCGAGGGCGCCAGACGCCATCTCGGCCTAAGTTGGAAACAGGCCTATATCAGGGCCGAGGAATTGCTTGAGCGGGTGAGAATACCGCAGCCCGACAAGGCGATGCGGGCCTTTCCGCATCAGCTTTCCGGCGGCCAGCGCCAACGCGTGGCGATTGCGGCGGCGATTGCCGCGAGGCCTGCGCTGCTGATCGCCGACGAGGCGACCAGCGCGCTCGACGTCGTCGTCCAGGCCGAGATCGTCCGCCTGCTCGACGGGCTCGTACGCGAAGACGGCATGACGCTGCTCTTCATCACCCACGACATCGCGCTTGCCTCCGGCTTTGTCGATCGCATCGCCGTTTTCCGCAATGCGAGGCTGGTCGAGGCAGGCCCCGTCTGTTCGGTGCTTTCGGCGCCTAAGAGCGACTATACCGCCGCCCTGATCGCCAGCCATCGAGACCTCGCGACGCCGCCGCTGATCGTGGAGGTGCGGTCATGAACGACAGGCTGCTTTCCATCGAAAACCTGTCGAAAGGTTTTTCGTCTGCGGGACGCCGGATTGCCGCTCTCGATAATGTGTCGCTCACCATCGCGGCGGGGGAAACGCTCGGTCTCGTCGGCGCCTCCGGCAGTGGAAAATCGACGCTATCGCGCATCCTGCTGCGGCTTGTTGCTGCCGATGCCGGCTCGATTCGCTTCGAGGGAGAGGATTGGCTCGCGCTGAATGGTGCGCCTTTGCGGCGCCGGCGGGCGCGTATGCAGATGGTGTTTCAGGATCCGCTCGCCGCCTTCAATCCGGTGGCGAGCGTCGGTGCAGTGCTCGACGATCCGCTTCGCATCCATGGCGTCGTCGCGAAAGATCGACGTCCTGGCGAGATCGCCAAGCTGCTGGAGCGTGTCGGCCTCACCGCAGATCATGCCGCCCGTCCGGTGCGGGCACTCTCCGGCGGCCAGCGGCAGCGTGTGGCGATTGCGCGGGCGATCGCGACACGGCCCTCGTTACTGGTGCTCGATGAGGCGGTCTCGGCGCTCGATGTGACCGTGCGTGGCAGGATCTTGGAGCTTCTGGTCGATCTGCAGAAAGAACAGGGCGTTGCCTGTCTGTTCATTTCGCACGATCTTGCTGTGGTGCGCGCCGTCTCCCACCGCATCGCCGTTATGGATGGCGGACGGATCGTCGAGACCGGACCGGCAGCGGCGGTCGTTGCCGCGCCGCAATCCGATGCCGCCCGCGCGCTCGTTGCCGCCGTCCCTCGTCTCGTGACCGATCCCTGCTGAAGGAAGTGTCCATGTCCGATCCTGGTTGGAATCCCCTGCACGGTGTCCCCTCCTACCCCGCAGAGCGCTTCGCTGCCCTTGCCGACAGGATCGGCGGCATATTGCGCAGCCGCAACGACATCCTGCTCGTGCAGGCCGAGGCGGTGGTGGCGCTGGAGGCGGCGGCCGTCAGTCTTGCGCGTCCCGGCCTGACAGCACTCAATATCATCACCAGCCCCTATGGCGGCTGGTTCGGGCAATGGCTGCGGCGGGGTGGTGCGACGGTCGCCGATATTGTCGCCGAGCCAGGCCTGCCGGTCGAGATCGAGGCGGTGGCAAAAGCGCTCGACGCCGGTCCCCGGATCGATGTGCTTGCCTTGGTTCACGCGGAATCGGCGAGCGGCATTCTGAACCCCCTGCCCGAGATACTGGCGCTTGCGCAGGCACGCGGCATCGTCACTGTTGTCGACGCAGTCGCCTCGGTTGGTGGCCATGAACTTAACGTTGACGATCTCGGCATCGACATCGCGGTGATCGGGCCACAGAAGGCGCTCGGCGGCCCGGCCGGCGTGTCCGCACTTTCCGTCAGCGGCGGCGCCTGGGATCTGATCCTCAGAGACGGCGCCCCGCGCGATTCGATCTTGTCTTTGGCCGATCTGAAGAGCTGGATCGACGGCGGCCGCCGTAGCCTGCCGGGAACACCGGCGCCGCTGGAATTCTTCGCGCTGGAGACGGCGCTCGACCGCATCGAGGCCGAAGGCCTGGAGAATGTCGTCGCTCGCCACGCTCTGGCGGCATCGGCGACACGGGCAGGGCTTGCCGCACTCGGAGCCTCGGCCTGGGTACCGGCAGCAAAGGCTTCGAACCTGGTGACGGCGGTGCCGGTGCCGGAGGCGCTGGCGCCTGCCGCGCTGATCGCAACCGCCGGGCAGCTCGGGGTCGAGCTGAGCGAAGGCGTCGGAACCGCGCCGGCCCGTCTCGTGCGGCTGAACCACACTGGTCCGCGCGCCGCATTCCAGACGGTGCTCTCGAATGTCGTGGCGTATGGTGCGGCCCTCAGGCAGGCCGGCCATGCTGCGGATATCCCAGCCGCTTCGGAGGCGATGTCGGCGGCCTATAGCCGCTGATAGGATGTTCTCAGAGCCGGGAAGGCCTGTCGGCGACCACAAGGCCGCCAGCCCGACTTAAGCCCGGCCTGACGAAAACTTCCCGGCACCCCGACGAAAGCCCTATTCGGCCCTTGATAATCACGGCTCGTCAAGGCAGGAGAGTGGCATCGCGGAGACTTGATGCAGATGACGAGATTGCTGGATGCGCAGGGCTTGGAGATTTCGCATGAGGGGCATCGTACCCGCCTGAAATGGCACCGGTTGCGCAAGCAGTGTGCCGATCCGCTGTTTTCCGCCGAGGTGATGGCGGAAGGCTTTGCGGCGGGCGCCTCGATGGAGCTCGATCTGCGCGTGCGCGCCGACGGCGGTTTCGTCGTGCTGCACGACAAGGAACTCGAAGGCGAGACGACAGGACATGGACCGGTCGCCGAAAAGAGCGTCAGTGACCTCAGGGATATCAGGATGCAAGAGGGCGACCGGCCGCTGATCCTCAGCGAGGATCTCGCTGCCATGATGCAATCGACGCATCCAGCCGCATTGCTGCAATTCGACATGAAGGACGACTTTGAAGCGATCGGCGCCAGGGGCGTCGCGCATCTGGCCGCGCATTTTAGGGATATCGCCGCCTCGGTGATTGTCAGCGGCGACAGTCTCGACCTCATCGTCGCGGTCAAGGAGAAACTTCCCGATCTCCTGCGCGGCATCGATCCGACTGACAAGCTCTACGGCATCAGGAAGGCCAGCGGCTGGAAGGCGGTCGAGACGGAACTGCGCGCTGACCTGCGCGGCCCGACCGAGCCGGACACGATCTATCTGCACTGGCCGCTGATCCTTGATGCGGCCAATGCGGGGCTGGATATGATCGCGCTCTGCCAGGACGAAGGCAAACGCGTCGATGCCTGGACCTTCACCCTGAAGGATCCGGAGGCCGGTTTCAGCGAAGAGGAATGGCGAGGCTTTTCGGCGCTGGTGGCCCTGAAGCCGGATCAGATCACCACCGACGAGGCACCGGCGACAGAACGCGCCTGGCGCCGCCGCATGGCGGATTAACCGGCGGACATTGGAGCATAATGCCGAAAGGTATGAGAAGCTTTCGATACCCTGGTTCTGGGTTTGTCGCCTGTTTTTTTGCAGTTTGCATCATTTTAAACTTCTGATGCTATCCATATCCAGCAGACAAATGTTGGTGTTCGATATGCAAGTTGTTGATACTAAAGCAATTGCGCAACAAGCAAATTCCAGCTTGCAGGAAGCGTGGCATCTTGGGTGTACGGGCCGGTCGGTTGAGGCACTCACACTGGCCGGCGAAATTCTTGCCGATGCCAAGGCGCGGGGCGACGATCGGCTCGCCGCGCAATGCGACACCGACATTGCCTGGTACTGTTTTCAGATCGGCAAGGCCGAACTTGGACTGACGCATGTCCGCCGGGCGGTAGACTTCTGGAAATTGAGCGGGGAGCCCAAACAGGAATCCTGTGCCCGGGCGTATTCCGGATGGTTGCTCTTGGAACTGGGCCTGCCCGAGGAAGCGATCGAAGAAGCCACCCGCGCGTTGGATCTGGCCGACAAGACCGCAGACTTGAAAGCGCAAAGCCTGGCGACCAACGTCATTGGAATTATCTTCTGGTACAACAAACAGCCCGACCGGGCCATTTTGATGAGTGAGCGGTCCGTCGAACTCGCCAGATCAATCGGCAATAAGACCTACGAATGCTGGTGGCTCATCAATCTCGGCGGCGCTCATTCGGAAGGCGGATATATCGCGGAGGCGCTCGGCCAGCCGGGGGAAGGACGCCAGATGCTGGTGAGAGCGCTGGAACTGACCGAACAGGCGCTCGACATTGCAACCGAGACCGGCGACAGCTGGGCTGCTCGCATCTGTCTCGGCAATAAAGCCGAATTCCACAGCCACTTGGGCGAACATGACAAGGCGCTCCAGTGCATGGTCCGCTACCGGCTATTTCAAGAGAACAGCTATGTCAGGGACAGGCAGCAATATCTCTACACCTTGGGCCAGATCTACAACAATTCCGGAAAATTCGCGGAAGCCCTGTCGCCGCTGCTCGAGGCGGTGGAGCTGATCGACGACGGCGGTAGTTTCGATTCCTGTATCCAGATCTATCTCTATCTGTCGCAGGCCTATGAAGGGCTGGGACAGTTCGATCCGGCGCTGGCGGCTCATAAGAAATACCATCAGGCCTATTTGCGCAATAGCGCCGAGAGAACCCAGCAGCGCGCACGTCTCGCCGAAATTTACTATGAAACCAGGCGGTTCAAGGAAGTTGCCGAAACGGAGACGAAGCGCGCAGAAACGCTGGAGGCCTCCTATCAGAAATTGCAGGAGCAAACCGATATCCTTGCCAGTGCCGTCTATCTGGACACGCTGACCGGGCTCTATAACCGCAAATATCTCGACAGCCGCTTTAAGGAACTGATGTCTGAGAAGCGTCCATATTCCATCGCGATGCTGGATGTCGACCACTTCAAGTCGATCAACGACAACTTCTCTCACATGATCGGCGACCGGGTCCTTAGTACCATTGGGGCCATATTGCGTAGCCAGTTGCGAATTACCGATCAGGCAGTTCGCTTTGGCGGCGAGGAATTCGTCGTCCTGCTCGCTGGCGCTCCCCGAGGTGCCGCCGATGTCTGCGAAAAGCTGCGTTCGGCCATTGAACAGTGGGACTGGTCCGAGATCTGCAACGGGCTGCACGTCACGATCAGCATAGGTGTTGCCAATACCCTGTCTGCCAAGTCTCCGAACGAGATTTTGGCGATCGCCGATCAGAATCTCTACACGGCTAAAAAGAGCGGCCGCAATCGCGTTGTTGGGTAACGCTCGCAGTTTCGCCAATCGGGCGGATCGCGTCTCTGGGACGGTGTATCTATAGCCCCTCGATGTCGAGGATGAACGCGAATTCGCCGGCAAGCCCCGGCGAGTAAGAGATGACGGGTCCGCCCTGCGCAAGCAGCCTGTCAACCGGCGGCATCGCCACCACAGCGCCGGCCTCTTCGGCAATCAGCGCGCCGGCGAGCATGTCCCAGGCATTGAGGTGGCGTTCGTAATAGAGATCGGCGGCACCCTCGGCGACGCGAACGAGGTCGATGGCGGCAGCACCCATGCGGCGATAATCCATGCCGCGTTCGTGGAGCCGCCGCGAGAGCGCGAGGTAATCGTCGAAGCTCGTCTTGCGGGAATGGCCGAGAATGACAAGCGCATTGGCCGGATCGACGGTCGCAGCCGCATGCACCGGAAGACCGTCCTTGAAGGCGCCGCCGCCGCGGACGGCGTGAAAGACTTTGTCTCCGGCGGCGTCGTAGACCACGCCGATCTCCACCTTGCCGCCGACGACGAAGGCGATCGAGACGCCCCAGTGCCGGAAGCCTCTGATGTAGTTGGTCGTGCCGTCGATCGGATCGACAACCCAGGTGCCGCCCTCGCCCGATCGTCCGCCGCTTTCTTCGCCCATGAAAGTATCATCCGGAAAGCGCGAGAGCAGCCCCTCGCGGATCGCCTGCTCGGCCTTCCTGTCGGCGATGGTGACGAAATCCTGCAGTCCCTTGTTCTCGACGGCAAGCGCGCCGAGCTCAGACTCGTGCCGAAACCGGGCCGTTTCCCGCCCGACCTCGAGGGCAACGGTGATGGCGACCTCCGCCCGTGCGCGGATGGCAGCGGCGTCGAATGCGGAGTTCATCAGGCGGTCCTTCTTTTGATCAGTGTCACCGGCGTAAATTCGACACGCGCCGTCAGGTCCGGTTCAGCCATCCGGCTCATCAGCAGGTCGATCGTCTTTTCGGCCTGAACGTCGCAGGGTTGACGGATGGTCGTGAGATCGTAGGCGGTCCAGCTCGCCTGAGGAATGTCGTCATGGCCGATGATGGAGAGCGGCGGCGCATCATCGCGGCCGCGGCCCTGCATGACGCGGTCGATGACGCCGCAGGCCATGTAGTCGTTGGCGCAAAACAGCCCGTCTATGCCGGATGCGGCAAGTTCGGCTGCAGCATCGTAGCCGCTCCGGTAGTCGTTGATTCTGACCTGCAGAAACTGCGCCTCGACGCCGAGCTGCTTGCAGCGTGCAATGAAGGCCTCGCTGCGCCGCCGCGCCGTATAGGATATGGCAGGGGCGGCCATCACGGCGGGTTTTCGCGCGCCACTGTCGATCAGGTGGGTGGCGGCGAGATGGCCGGCCATGCGATCATCGGAGATGATGCGGTCGACGAAGGGAATGTCATTGCCCTTGTTGATCAGCACGATCGGCACACCCTCAGCCGCACACTGCTCGCAGATCTCGGTCGGCGGGGCATCCGAGGTGACGATGACGCCTGAGACGGCGTAATGCAGCAGCTGGCCGATGACCGTCGAAGTATCCGCCTCCGGCGAGGTCGGCAGCAGGATGGGGCGGAAATTGCGGGCGAGCAGCATTCTTGCCAGATGCTCGATCTGCAGCGTGCGGAACGGATTGTCGAGGCCGGCGGCGACGACGCCGACGAGATCGGAGCGTTTGTTGGTCAGGCTTCGAGCAAGATAATTCACCCGGTAGCCAAGTTCCTTGGCGGCCTGATAGACCTTCTCGCGCGTCTTCGGCGAGACGCTGGCATCCGGCGTGAAGGCGCGCGACACGGCGGCGCGCGAGACGCCGGCCACACGCGCCACGTCGAAGGAGGTTACCTTGCGCGGTCCCTTATCCCTATCTGCCAACTGCTTTTTCCTTGACTGCCGACGGCCGCATCAGATCGGGCAGATCCGTGCAGATGCCGAGAACCGGAAGCTTCATGATGTCATCGAGAATGGCCGGCCGCTCCTCGTGCCAGAGCACGATCTCGCGGCCAGCATCGAAGGCACGGCGCATCAGCGCGTCGGTCACCAGATCCTGCGGACGTTCGCCTGCCCTCTCCCAGCATAGATGCACGATATCGGCGCCGGCCTCGTCAGCGAGCGCGTGCGGATCGTGGCCGACCCGGATCAGCACCGAAAGCGGGAAATCGCAGGCCGCGTCGCTAAGTTCGCGCACCTGTGCTGTGTCGAAGGAGCCGAGACAGGCGAAACGCTGGTTCATCTCGGCAAGGTGCTGCCAGCAGCGCATGCCGGTCCCAGGCGCCTTCAATTCGATATAGAGGCCGGTCCCGGTCTCGCGGCCGAGTGCGGCCACCTCCGAAAAACTCGGCACGTCGACGCCGTCGAGGCCGGCAAGCTCCGCCGCCGTCATCTCGGAAATGCGGCGGTCGATGCCGAAGACGCGCTCGAGGTGATCGTCATGCGAGACGACGACCACGCCGTCCTTGGTCAGCTGCGTGTCGAGTTCCCACATTTCCGCGCCGAGCTCGGCGGCGCGGCGGAAGGCGGCGATGGTATTTTCGCGTTCATGGCCGCTGGCGCCGCGATGGCCGATGCAAAAGGGAAGCCGGCCCTTGCCCGATGGCCAGCCGTAACGCTCAAAAAATGCCGAGAAATCGCGGGTCATCAGAGCCTCCTGCCATTTTCGTCGAAGACGAATATGCCGCGGCTGTCGATCGCCCAGCGGACGTCGTCGCCCACATGGATATCGCTGCGCACCGGCTGGATCGAGCGCAGCAGCGGTCCGCCGGCAAGAGCCACGTCGTAGAGGTTCTCGCGACCCTGTGTTTCGGCAAAGGTGACCTTGCCCGGCACGGCGATGTCGCCTGCCGGCGTAAAATGCTCCGGCCGGACGCCGAGCATCAGCTTCGTGCCCTCGGCGGCGCCGACAGAATCCGGCAGCGGCACGCGGATCTCGCTTTGCGGGATGATGAAGGCGCCCTTGTCCACGACGCCGCGCAGGAAGGTGATCGGCGGATTGCCGAGAAAGCCGGCGACGAAGGCGGTCTTCGGATCATTGTACATTTCGGCAGGCGTGGCGATCTGAACGATCTCGCCTTCCTTCATGATGGCGATGCGGTCGCACATGCTCATCGCCTCGACCTGGTCGTGGGTGACGAGAATGGCGGTGATGCCGGTCTCGCGCTGCAGGCGGCGGATTTCCGAGCGCATTTCGAGGCGCAGCTTGGCGTCGAGATTGGCGAGCGGCTCGTCGAGCAGCAGCACATCGGGCTTGCGGATCAGCGCGCGGGCCAGCGCCACGCGCTGCTGCTGGCCGCCGGAAAGCTCGGCCGGCCTGCGGCCCATCAGGTTGCCGATCTGAACGAGGGCGGCGATGCGGTCGACTTCCTTGCGGATTTCGGCGGCCGGCATGCCCTTCACCTTCAGCGGAAAGCCGATGTTCTCGGTAACCGTCATGTGCGGATAGAGTGCATAGGACTGGAAGACCACTCCGACATTGCGGGCCTGGCTCGGCAGGTCGGTGACGTCGCGGTCGCCGAAGAGGATGCGCCCGCCGCTCGGCCGGTGGATGCCGCAGACAGAAAACAGCGTCGTCGACTTGCCGCAGCCGGAAGGGCCGAGCAGCGCCAGCATCTCGCCGTTGCCGACTTCGAGCGTCATGTTCTCGATGACCTTGGTGGAGCCGAAGCTCTTCGAAAAATTGTCGAGGAGGATGCGCATCAGCCTTTGCTCCCGCCGCCATAGATGTTCATGAGATATTTGTTGAAGAGCGCGTAAACGATCAGCACCGGAACGAGGTAGAAGACGCCGACCGCTTTGAACATGTTGAAATCATAGTTGTTGTCGTCGGCGAGGAAGGCCGCGAGATAGACCGAGAGCACCTGCACCTGATTACCAGGCGCCAGCACTTGCGGTAGGATGAACTCGCCCCAGCCGGAGAGGAAAGAAAAGAGGCCAAGCGCCATGATCCCGGGCTTGACCTGCGGCAAGACGAGGCTGCGCCAGACCCGGAAGCGCGAGGCGCCGTCGACGACGCCGGCCATTTCGATTTCCCAGGGCACTGTGTCGTAGAAGCCCTTCATCAGCCAGATGCCGAGCGGCAGGTCGATCGCCGCCTTCACCAGGATGACGCCGATAAGCGAATTGTAGAGGCCGATCATCTGCAGCACGATGAAGATGGCGATGATCAGCGTCACCGACGGGAAGGCATGCAGCACCATGACGCCGGCAAGGAAGAAGCCGCGCGCCGGCACGTTCAGTCGTGACAGAACATAGCCCGCCATCGACGAAACGATGAGCACGAGGCTGGTGGTGCAGGCCGCAAAGAGCAGCGTATTCACAGTCACCTGCCAGATGTTCGCCTTGCCCTCCGTCGTCTGCCAAAGGAATCGCCAGTGACTAAGCGTCAAGCCGGAGGGCAGCAGCGCGTCCGCCTGCTTCACGGTCACGGTGTCGAGGAAGAGATAGACATACATCAGCAGCAGCGGCAGGCTGACGATAGTCAGCGCCGTTATGACAGGCCAGCTGCGGTAATTTGCCGAGGGCTGCGATCGTTCGGCCATGGTCAATCCTCGATCAAGGGCTTGGCGACAAGCGTGCCGTAGTTGAAGACGCGCAGATAGAGGAGCGACAGCATCACGCCGATGACGACGAGCACCAATGCCATGGCGGCACCCAACCCGTATTCCAGATTGCCGGCATAGTTCCTCAGCGCCGTGTGATAGGCGGACAGCGCCCAGACCTCGGTCGCATTGCCCGGTCCGCCATTGGTCGCAAGCAGGATTTCATTGAAGGAGGCAAGCAGCGACAGCGTCTGATAGCAGGTAACGAAGAGGATCGGCCAGCGCATCTGCGGCAGGATGATGTAGCGGATCTGCTGCCAGCGCGAGGCGCCGTCGACCTCGCTCGCATAGAACTGGCTCTTCGGAATGGCCTTCATCGCCGAGGAGAACACCAGCATGCCCATCGAGGCGCCGATGAAGCCGTTGATCAGCACGACGAAGAGCCAGGCGTTATAGGCGTTGTCGAGCAGGTAGTTCTTCGGCGGATAGCCGAACTTGCCCATCAGGATAGAGATGAATCCGCTGTCCCAGGCGAGCCACTTCCACAGCATGACGTAGATGACGACGGGCGTGATGCGCGGCAGGAGCCAGATGCCTCGGAAGATCGATGCCGGCGTCGGCGGCATGTAATGCGTCCAGATGGCCAGCAGTAGCGCATAACCGACATTGAACAGCATCAGCACCAGCGCGACGTAGAGCACGGTATTGAAAAGCACGCGCGCCATGTCGGGCGAGGTGGCCATGCGTGAGAAATTGTCGGTCGTCCAGGTCCAGCCGGTATAGGTGACCCTGGCGACGGTTTCCTTCTGTTCCGGCGTCAGCTTGAACCCCAGACTGTCCAGCGCCGAAAAGAGCTGCTCCTTGCTGTCGAAACGGGTGTTGAGGACGGAGCGGTTGAACTGTTCGGAGATCTGCTTGACCTCGCGTGTCGAAGGTCGCTCGGCAAGATCCTTGATCATGCGCTCGACGTCGCGGCGTGTCGGAAAGACCTCACCTGTATGTTTGGCGCGCAATTCCGCGGCAATCCCCGGCGCAAGCCCGAGGCCCTCGACGGCCTTGAGGCCTGCGTCGTCGATCGTGTAGCGCGGTTCGGCCATCTCGGCAGCGATGTCTGGCATCGCTGATTTCAGCGCGATCAGGGAATTGGGCGCGATCTGGTAGACACCGCCGGAAATGCCGGTCGCCGTCGTCATGTTGGTCATCGAGAAGACCGCCGTCAGAACCACCGGCATCAGGAAGAAAAGAACGATCATGATCGCCGCAGGCGCGATCATCACCAGTCCGAGCGTTCTGGACGATTTCATGGAAGCCCCCTCATCGCGGACCGACCGGGCAGCGGGTTACCGCCGCCCGGAAGAGTGCTTCGATCTAGCGGATGACGATCTTGTCGCCGAGCGTGCTCTTCAGCTCGCTCTCGGCATCGCCAATGGCGGCGTCGACGGTCTTGGCACCGGTCCAGGATGCTTCGAGGTTCTTCCACATGATGTTCCAATATTTGCCGAAATCGGAATTGTTCGGCATCGCATTGGCATGCGGCAGCAGGCGCTCGGTGGCTTCGCGGGTCCAGCGGTCGGCCGAGTAGAAGTCGACCGTGGCTTCCGACTTGGAGATGCCGAGATGGGCTGATTTGACCGCATGCAGCGCGTTGGTGCGCGGCTCGGAGGCGATCTTGACCAGCTGGGCGGCGATCTCGGTGTCTTCCTGGTCGTGACCTGCGGTCAGCAGGTAGACGAGCGGATGGGTCAGCGTGTTGGCCTTGCCGCCTTCGCCGGCGGGGATCAGCGTGAAGATCACGTTGCCGAAGAAGTCCTTCAGGCCTTCCTGGTTGACGAGGCGGGCATAGTGCCAGGTGCCGCCGTCCCAGATGCCGGCCTTGCCGGTGGCGACTTCTTTCCACCACTGGTCGCCCGGCATGCCGATGTGGTTCTTCTTGGTAACACCGGTCTTCACGGCATCGGCGAAGAACTGATAGGTGCGGGTCATCGCGGCCTTGTCGAAAACGAGCTTGCCGCCTTCTTCCATCGTACCGCCGAAGCTGGTGTAGAACTGCCAGTAATCAGGGCCGTTGCTGGTGCGCGGATAGAAACCGTAGCCGGCCTGGACGAGGCCCTTGTCCTGCATCTTCTTGGCGTCTTCGAGCAGGTTCTTCATGGTGTACTTACCGTCCTGGACGCTCTGCGGCAGCGCATCCAGATCGGCATCGCTGTAACCGATCGCCTTCATGTAAGGCTTCCAGAAGAACATCGGACGGGATTCGGCATCCTGCGGGATGCCGTAGACGGTGCCGTTATAGGACGCGATCTGCAGCAGGTTTTCATAGATGTCGCTGAGCGGCCAGGAGTCGAGATCGACATAATCCTCGATCGGAACGATCAGCCCGGCCTGCGACCAGGGTGCGATGTCTTCATGGCCGCTGACGACGATATTCGGAGCGGTCTTGGCTTCGGCGGCAAGGGTCAGCGCCTGCTTGAAGTCCTCCCAGGCCGAATAGGGCTTCTTCTCGACGGTGATCTTCAGCTCTTCGCCCTTGAGGGCGGCTTCGCGCTGCAGCTGCTGGGCTGCGATCTCGATGGCGTCGAGGCGATAGACGTCGTTCGGGCCGGTACCGCCGGCCCAGACGCTGATGTGAACGTCCTTGGCGAGTGCAATTGCGGAGGTCGAAGCCAGGATGGCGGCTGCGACGGCAAGAGATTTCAATGTCGGCAAAATGGTCATCTTCTTCGTCTCCCTAGAAGAGCAGTGTGAGGCCTCTTGACGGGTCAGCACTGCTGATGATGACCGCTCCGAAAACCCCACGAAAACGTGGCGTATCCCGCTCTAGGGGTTGAACGTAACGGCCGAATGACAAAATTGAGCACGTGTGCAAAATTATTATGACGATGTCCGCGCGACTTGCAAGCGGCGGTTTTCGACAGGCGTCTTTTACGCTTCAAATTGCGTATTTCCTGGGCTAGCATCGCGTCATGAGCCTTGAATCCGTCCGCGCCTTCCTCAGCGCCCACGCACCCGATATTGAAATCATCGAAACCGCCGAGAGTTCGTCGACGGTGGCGCTTGCCGCCGAAGCCCATGGCGTCGAGCCGGCCCAGATCGCCAAGACGATTTGCCTGCGTGTCGGCGAGCAGATGATGCTGGTCGTTGTCGGCGGCACGGCGCGGCTCGACAATCGCAAGTTCAAGGACACGTTCGGAGCCAAGGGGCGCATGCTCGATGCCGAAGAGGTTGTGGCCGTCACCAGCCATCCGGTCGGCGGCGTCTGCCCCTTCGGCCTGCCGTCGCCGTTGCCCATCTATTGCGATATCTCGCTGAAACGTTTCGATGAAGTCGTGCCGGCCGCCGGCTCGACAAACTCGGCCGTGCGCATCGAAACCGGACGGCTGGCGGAGCTGACCGGCGCCAGCTGGGTCGATGTCTGCCAGTAATGGCGGCGAAGAGCTTCACACGGCGGAAAGAGTCCCTATATTACATCTCGATATGCCGTGATTGCGCATGACAGGAGATCAGGAATGCCGAGTGCCGTTTCGCGTTTTGCCAAGGTCGCGGCCATTGCCGCTCTGACGAGCGCTACCGTTTTTGCTTCCCTTGACGATGCCGAGGCGCGCCGCGCCGGCAGCGGCGGTTTTGGCAGCCGCGGCACGCGCACCTTCCAGGCACCGCCTGTCACCAGCACTGCGCCTGGAACCGCCGCGCCGATCGAACGGTCGATGACGCCGCGTTCGCAGACCACGGCACCCGCCACCGCACAGCAGCCTCTCGGCGCTCAGCGCCCCGGTTTCCTCGGTGGCTTCGGCCGTTCGATGATCGGCGGTCTGATTGCCGGCGGCCTTCTCGGCATGCTGCTCGGTCACGGTTTCGGCGGCGGTTTCGGCTTGCTCGGCATGCTGCTGCAGATCGCGCTGATCGGCGGCGCCGTCATGCTCGCCATGCGTTATTTCGCCAACCGCCGCCAGCCTTCCTACGGCGTCGGAGGCCAGAGCCGGTCCTATAACATGTCGCCCAAGAATAATTCGTCCTTCCAGATCCCAACGATCGGTTCGGGCGGCGGATTCGGCGGGCAGTCGCGCGGCAATCGGCCAAGCGACGAGATCGGGCTGGCGCAGGCCGATCTCGATCAGTTCGAGGAACTGCTGACCCAAGTGCAGACCGCTTACGGCGCCGAGGATTACGGCACCTTGCGCCGGCTGACGACGCCTGAGGCGATGTCCTATCTTGCCGAGGAGCTTGGCGAAAACGCCACCAACGGTGTGCGCAACAGCGTCTCCGACGTCAAGCTGCTGCAGGGCGATATTGCCGAGGCCTGGCGCGAAGACGGCCAGGAATATGCGACGCTCGCCATGCGTTATTCCTCGATCGACGCGATGGTCGAACGCGACAGCGGCCGCGTCGTTTCCGGCGACGACCGCCGTCCGAGCGAAAGCACCGAGGTTTGGACCTTCGTCCGCAAGTCTGGCGCCGATTGGAAGCTTGCGGCGATTCAGGGTGCCGAGCAGCGCGCCGCCTAAAGCGACGCGTCACGTCGGCATTCTGTTCTAATTCACCGCCACCGGTTTGGAACGCATGCGGGAGACCGTCTCGCGTTCCGCCCGCTTGCAGCGCATCGGCGGCAAGCCGCGATCCATCAGCTCCATATCTTCGAGCACCATGTCGCCCATCTTCTTGAAGGCGCTGTCGAGCGCGCCGGCCCGGTGGGCCGAGCGGATGAAGCCTTTCAGGCTCCGCACCGGATGATCGGCCGGCAGCGGCTCCTCAGGATAGACGTCGCTGGCCGCGACGATGTGGCCTGACGAGACGGCCGCCATCAGCGCATCGAAATCGACGACATCGGCGCGGCTGAGCAGGATGAAGGCCGCGCCCCTGCGCATGCTGGCGAAGGCCTTAGCGCCGAGAAATCTTCTGTTCTCGCTGGTGACGGCCGCGACGACGAAGACGAAATCACTCTTCGTCAGGACATCCTCGAGGCTCGCCGGCTCGACGCCGTTTTCCTCGAGGATCGATTGTGGCAGCCAGGGATCGAACACCCTGATCCGGGCTCTGAAGCCGGACAGCAGCCTCCGCAGCGCCTTGCCGAGATCGCCGAAGCCGACGATGCCGATCTCGGAGCCGGCGATAAGCCGCGCACTTGCATTCCCCTCCCCTCCCCAGAGTTCGTTGCCTTGGCGAAAAGCGACATCCGCATCGACGATGCCGCGCGCCAAGGCCAGCGCGAAACCGAGACCGATTTCGGCGACTGGCTCGGCAAAGACCTGGCCTGTGGTCACCACATGGATGCCGCGCTCAAAGAGCACCTCATAGGGCATGTTGTTGAGAAGATTGCTTTCGACATTGAGGATCGAACGCAAGGCCGGCATTCTGGCCAGCGTTTCCGCCGAAAGTGGCGGTTGACCGATGATGTAACGCGCCTTGCCGAGGACTTCGTCGCCGAGACCGGCGATATTCTCGGGATCTGCCTCGACGATCTCATATTTCGCCTGCAATTCGGCGCGCGCCTTGTCGCTGAAAATCAGATCGAGCGTGCGCGGCTCGGGCGCGCTGATCGCCAGCGGCCGTTCGGTATTCGTCATGGCGTCTCCTCCATCACGGCGGTCTGCGCCGTCTCTGCCGGACGATTGATAGCCTCTGTGGGGGACCGTTTCCAGTTCGATCTTGAGTCGCTGGGGCGCTGGGAGGCGCTATCGAAAGCGGCATCTGCCTATCAGATAAGCAATTGAATTGGCTCGGTATTTCATGGCATTTTCGTTGACGGCGCGAATTCTTTGAACTAGCGTGATGCACGCGACTTGGAACCATGCCTTTGTTCGGCGGCCGCAGGATATTCGAACTCACGAGGGAATGAGCAATGAAATCAGCACTCAAGAGCGGTCTGTTTGCCTTGGCTGCCGCAGCGCTTCCAGCCGTCGCCTATGCCCATCCCGCCATCGGCGAAGCTGCCGGCTTCAGCCATGGCTTTGCCCATCCGATCTCTGGCCTCGATCATGTCCTCGCCATGGTGATGGTCGGTGTTTTCGCATTTCAGCTCGGTGGCCGCGCCACCTGGCTCGTGCCTACGACCTTCGTTCTGGTGATGGCACTCGGCGGTGCGCTCGGCGTTGCTGGGATCAATGTTCCCTTCGTTGAAATTGGCATCGCGCTTTCCGTCGTCGTCCTCGGCGCCGTCGTTGCGCTCAATGTCAAGGCGCCGCTCGCCGCAGCACTCGGCATGATCGGCCTCTTCGCCATCTTCCACGGTCATGCACATGGCGCCGAAATGCCGGAAAATGCCGCCGGTGCCGCCTATGCCGCCGGCTTCATGGCCGCGACGGCGCTGCTGCATGTCGCCGGTCTCGTCCTTGGTTACGTCATCGGCCGCGCCGGTGAACGCCAGGGCGTCTTCGTGACGCGCACGGCAGGTGGCATTGCCGCCATTGCTGGTGTCGGCATCCTGGCCGGCTTGATCTGAGCCGGACGGCATTCCTGAACGAAAACTGGGCAGCGGCGGCGGCCTAGACATCTCAATCCGACCAGAACGCCCGGCAGGCAAGCGCATTGCCGGGCGTTTCTGCGTGATTGCGGTAAAGTGCTGTGGACTTGACCCAAGTCAAATCCAGCCACGTCGTACCGGGCTATATCTAGCCAACGATCAACGAACGGACATCCAAATTGACGCAGGCATGCCTTGCCGATTGTCGGCGAGACGTGAAAGTCAGTATAGTGATTTCAGAAATTTCTGAAATCACAGACGCAACGGAAACGACCATGAACCTTCCGCCTCTCGTCCAGTCCTTCGTTCTCCACTTCGGCGAAATGGGGTCGCGCTGGGGAATCAACCGCACGGTCGGCCAGATCTATGCCCTGCTCTACGTCTCGCCCGCGCCGATCTGCGCCGAGGAGATCGCCGAGTCGCTCGGCATCTCGCGCTCCAATGTGTCGATGAGCCTGCGCGAATTGCAGGCCTGGAACCTTGTCATCCTGAAACACAAGCCGGACGATCGCCGCGATTTCTTCACCACCCCGGACGATGTCTGGCACATATTGAGGACGCTTGCCGAGGAGCGAAAGAAGCGCGAAGTCGATCCGACGCTGTCGGTTCTTCGAGAGATCCTGATGCAGCGGCCGGCCAGCGACGCCGAGCGGCATGCGCAGCAACGCATGAGCGAGATGCACACGCTGATCGAGCAGCTGACGCATTGGTATGAAGACGTAAAACAACTTGAAACAGAAAGGCTCGCAACGCTACTCTCGCTTGGCGCGAAAGTGACCAAGCTTCTGGAGGCCAAGGACCGGGTCGTTTCGCTCGGCCGCAGCCGCCGGCCAAATCCTGCGAACAAGAGTTAGCGCCATGGGCACTGCTTTCTTCGACGCGAAGGACGGACGGGGCGCCAAGCCGGTGCCGGACGGCGATACTGTCTCGCCTGTCACTGGCCCCGATAATGTCAAAGGTGGGCTGCGCAGAGCGGCAATGCTGCAGGCGATGGCCGCCGCCATCTGGATCCCGCAGGCGGCATTGCTCGCCGTCTCGGTCGGCCGGATCGCCGATGGCGGCGGATTGCATGACGTTCTCTGGCCCGCCCTCGGTATCCTCGCCCTCGGATTTGCAAGAAGCTGTCTCGATGCGGCTGGCGGCCGCCTGGCTTTTCAAGCCGCCCGCGCTGAACTCAGCCGCAGGCGGCAGATCGCCGCCGCGGCACTTTCCGTGTCGTCGCCGGTCGATCGCGACCGATCTGCCTCCGGCAAAGCGGCAAGTGTCATTGGCGAACAGGCCGAGCTGATCGTGCCTTATCTCGCCCGTTTCCAGCCGGCACGGATGAAGGCCAGCCTCGTGCCGCTCATTATCCTTGCCTTCATCCTTCCGGTCTCCTGGATCGCGGCTCTGGTTTTGCTGTTTGCCGCGCCGCTGATCCCGATCTTCATGGCGCTGATCGGCTGGCGTGCCCAGGCGGCCAGCGAAAGGCAACTCGCCGCGACCGGTGGCCTCAACGGCTTCCTGCTCGATCGGCTGCGCGGACTGGCGACCATCCGTTCGCTCGACGCAGTCGATGCAACGGCACTCCGCCTGCGGTCGGAGGCAGAGTCGCTGCGTGCGCGCACCATGGCGGTGCTGAAGATCGCCTTTCTGTCCTCGGCGGTGCTCGAGCTTTTCGCCGCACTCGGCGTGGCGATGATTGCCGTCTATGTCGGCTTCAGCCTGCTCGGCGAGATCCGCTTCGGCACTTGGGTAGGCCGGCTCGATCTGACCGAGGGACTGTTCATCCTGCTGCTCGCACCAGCCTTCTTCGAGCCTCTGCGCGAACTCTCGGCCGTCTGGCACGATCGGGCGGCCGGCGAAGCGGCGCTGAAGGCCCTGGACACCCTCGCTGCCGGCAGCCTGTCCATCCGAGGAGCAGCCGAAGTCGCGCCAGCGGCATCTGCCGTCGCCGAAGCGCCGGCCATTCGTCTTGAGAATGTCGATTTCCGCTACAACGCCGACGAACCGTTGATCCTCGACGATTTCAACCTCGATATCGCGGCCGGCGAACATCTGGCGTTTCTCGGCGCTAGCGGTTCCGGCAAGTCGACGCTTCTTTCGCTCATATCAGGACTGGCGCCCTGTACCGGTGGCCGCATCGTCATCGGCGGCATCGAACTTGTGGACGATAGCGCCCACGCCTTGCGCGCCAGCATGGCATGGATCGGCCAAAGACCGCATATTTTCGCAGGCACCATCGCCGGCAATATCGCGCTCGGCAGGCCCGGTATCCTGCGCGGCGACGTGACGGATGCGCTCGACGTCGCCAGGCTCGGAAAAGTCGCCGCCGCCTATGGCAACCGGCCGCTCGGCGAAGGCGGGATCGGGCTTTCCGGCGGCGAGGCGCTGCGGCTGGCGATCGCGCGGGCGGCCTGCAATCCGCATCTCCGGATCATCCTGGCCGACGAGCCGACCGCACATCTCGACGCCGCCACCGCCGCCGAGGTGACCGAGAGCCTGCTTTCGCTCGCCAGGGGTCGCACTTTGATCGTTGCGACCCACGATCCGCTGCTTGCTGCCCGCATGCATCGCGCCAAGCGCGTCGATGCCGGCATCGTTATCAGGGAGGCCGCCGAATGAGCGGATTTGCTGCGGACCTCAAGCCGATCCTGCGTCTGTTCCTTGCCGAGCGCCGGCGTGCGCTGCTGCTCGGCGCGGCACTTTCTGCAGCGACGGTAACGGCCGGCATCGCCCTGCTCGGCCTGTCCGGCTGGTTCATCACCGCCACCTCACTCGCCGGCCTTTCGGCTGCTGCCGCCATCACATTCGACGTCTTTGCGCCGTCAGCCGGCATCCGCCTGCTCGCCATCGTCCGTACGGCCGCGCGCTACGGCGAAAGGCTTGCGACCCATGACGCAACGCTCGGCGTGCTCGCCGCCCTGCGCGAAAGGCTGTTTCGCGGTTTTGCCGAACCGAGTGCTGCCCGCGCCCTGCTCCATCGTCCGGCACGGCTGCTCTTCCGGCTGACGGCCGATATCGATGCGCTCGATTCCCTCTACCTGCGCATCCTCGTGCCGGCTGCGGCGGCGATCGGTGCAGCGCTGGCGGCAAGCCTCGTGCTAGGGCTGATGCATCCCGTGTTCGGCCTGTGCTTCGGCCTTTTTCTCGCCGGTGCCGGCCTCGGCCTGCCGTTGATCGCTGGCCGGGCGGCGCGCAAACATGCCCGCCAACGCGCCCATGGCATCGAGGCGCTGCGGTCGCGGACGATTGATCTCGTTGCCGGCCAGACCGATCTGCTGATGGCCGGCCGACTTGCCGCACAGAGGGAGACGATTGCCGCGGCAGACCAATACTGCGCCCGCGCCGACGACCGGCTGAACCGCGTCGAGACCGGCCTGACATTCGGCTTCGGCCTCGTATCCACCCTGCTGCTGACGGCATCACTGCTTGCCGTCGCAGCACTTGCGGAAACGAAGGCGATCACCGCCCCTGTCGCCGCGCTCGGCCTGCTTGTCGCCTTTGCGGCAGTCGAACCCTTCGCAGCGCTCCGCCGCGGTGCCCTGGAACTTGGGCGGACGCTGCTTGCGGCAAGGCGCATCGCGCCGCGGCTTGCCGTCGCGGCGGCACCCGAACCATTGGCGCCGCCGTTGCCGGGATACGCCTTTTCGCTGGCGAAGGTGTCGGCCTTCCATGAAAATTCCGCCGTGCCGGCGCTTCAGGGCATCGAGCTCGGGCTTGCACAAGGCGAATGTCTAGCCATCATCGGCAGCAGCGGCGCCGGCAAGTCGAGCCTGCTTACTCTCCTTTCCGGTGAATTGCCGGCAAGGACCGGAAATGTTGCCGCGATGACGGCGACCCTGCTGACGCAACGGACGGAGCTTTTCGAGGACAGCCTGCGCGGCAACCTGCTCCTTGCAAACCCGGATGCGAACGAGGCCCGTCTTCTCGAAACGCTCGCCGCCGCCGGCCTGCTTGCCGATATCGAGGCCATGCCTGGGGGGATCGATACCCGGCTCGGCGAAGGCGGGCTCGGTCTTTCCGGTGGCCAGTCGCGCCGGCTAGCGCTTGCCCGGCTCTTCCTCCGCGACACGCCGCTCTGGCTTCTCGACGAGCCGACCGAGGGCCTTGACGGCGTCACCGCCCGAGACGTGCTCAGCCGTCTGTCGGCCATGGCGGCGGGCCGCTCGTTGGTGATCGCCACGCATATCCGCCGGGAGGCATCAATCGCCGACCGCATCGCCGTCATTGAAGGCGGCCGCATCATAGAAGTTTCGCGCCGCGGAGAGGCGGCGTTCGAAAAGGCGCTCGACCGGCTTCGGCCGGACTGAGCGAACTGCATGCCCTCACGCGCCGGTCGGCGCTGAGGAACGCCCTGTACCCCGTGGGACCGTGGGAGAAAAACAATGGAACTAGATATCGTCGCGTTATCGCGCTTCCAATTTGCGCTGACGGCGCTTTACCACTTTCTATTCGTGCCCTTGACGCTCGGCCTGTCCGTGCTCTTGGCGATCATGGAAACCGTCTATGTCATGACCGGCCGCCAGATCTGGCGGCAGATGACGAAATTCTGGGGCACGCTGTTCGGCATCAACTTCGTGCTCGGCGTTGCCACCGGCATCGTCATGGAATTCCAGTTCGGCATGAACTGGAGCTATTACAGCTATTATGTCGGCGACATCTTCGGCGCGCCGCTGGCGATCGAAGGCCTGATGGCCTTCTTCCTCGAGGCGACCTTCGTCGGCCTGTTCTTCTTCGGCTGGGACAAGCTGTCGAAGGTCGGCCATCTGGTCGCCACCTGGGCGGTGGCGCTGGGCTCGAATTTTTCCGCCCTCTGGATCCTGATCGCCAATGGCTGGATGCAGAACCCCGTGGGATCGGCGCTCAATCCGCAGACGATGCGCATGGAGATCACAAGCTTCTTCGACGTGGTCTTCAATCCGGTTGCCCAGGCAAAATTCGTCCACACGGTATCGGCGGGATACGTCTGCGCCTCGATCTTCGTGCTTGGCGTTTCTGCCTGGTATGTGCTGAAGGGCCGGCATATCGAGCTTGCCAAGCGCTCGATGACGGTCGCGGCCTCCTTCGGCCTCGCCTCGGCTCTATCAGTCGTCGTGCTTGGCGACGAGAGCGGTTATCTCGCGACCGAGAACCAGAAGATGAAGCTTGCCGCGATTGAGGGCATGTGGAAGACGGAGCCGGCGCCGGCGGCGTTCACCGCCTTCGGCTTCCCCGACCAGGAGGCGCGCGAAACGCATTTTGCCGTGCATATTCCCTGGGTCATGGGCCTGATCGGCACGCGGTCGCTGACCACCGAAATCCCCGGCATCGACAAGCTCGAACAGCAGGCCGAAACCCGGATCCGGGACGGCATCAAGGCCTACGACGCTCTGATGCAGATCCGTTCGGCATCGGCACAGGATCAGGTTGCTCAGGAAGTGCGCACCTCCTTCGAGGATCTCGGCCATGATCTCGGTTATGCTCTTCTTCTGAAGCGCTATGTCGACGATCCGCGTCAGGCGACCGAGGAACAGATCGTTCAGGCCGCACGCGATACGATACCGCACGTGCCGACGCTCTTCTGGTCCTTCCGCATCATGGTCGGTCTCGGTATCTTCTTCATCCTGCTGACCGCCACCTTCTTCTGGCTGTCGGCGCGCCGCCATCTCGACAAGTATCCGCTGCTTTTAAGGATTGCCGTGATTGCCATTCCCCTGCCCTGGGTTGCCATCGAACTCGGCTGGATCGTCGCCGAGTTCGGCCGCCAGCCCTGGGTGATCGAAGGCGTCCTGCCGACGGCAGCCGCCGTCTCCAGCCTCGGCGCAGGCACCGTGCTTCTGACCATCATCGGTTTTGCGGCGCTCTACACGACACTGATCGTCATTGAGATGGGCCTGATGATCAAGGCGATCAAGCAAGGACCGGAGCCGGACGACGAGCCGGAAGCTGTTCTGATTTCCGAAACCCTCGTCCCGGCCGCGGAGTGACCTGCCATGATCCTTCACGAACTCATCGACTATGAAACCCTGCGTCTCATCTGGTGGCTGCTGCTTGGCGTCCTGCTGATCGCTTTTGCGACGACCGGCGGCTTCGATCTCGGCGTCGGCACGCTTCTGCCTTTCGTTGCCCGGACCGATACGGAACGGCGCGTGGCGATCAACACCATCGGCGCCACCTGGGAAGGCAACCAGGTCTGGCTGATCCTCGGGGGCGGCGCCATCTTCGCCGCCTGGCCGCCGCTTTACGCTGTCTCCTTTTCGGGCTTCTATCTGGCGATGTTCGCGATCCTCTTCGCGCTCATCCTGCGACCGGTCGGCTTCAAATATCGTTCGAAGCGAGAAAGCGCCAGCTGGCGGAGCGGCTGGGACTGGGCGCTCTTCGTCGGCGGTTTCGTGCCGTCGCTGATCTTCGGCGTTGCCGTCGGCAATGTGCTGCAGGGCGTACCCTTCCGCTTTGCCGACGATATGCGGATCTTCTACGAGGGCTCGTTCTTCGCCCTCCTCAACCCCTATGCGCTGCTCTGCGGCCTGCTTTCCCTATCGATGCTGACGATGCATGGTGCGGCATGGCTGGTGTTGAAGTCGAGTGGCCCGGTCGCAGTGCGTGCCAGGAGCTATGGCAGCATCGCCGCCCTTGCCGTCATCGTGCTTTTCGCACTCGGCGGCCTCTTCTTGTGGATCGGCGTCGGCGGCTATCGCATCACCAGCGATATCAGCCCGATCGGCCCCTCCAATCCGCTGCTGAAGACCGTGGCGCTGGAGAAAGGCGCGTGGCTTGCCAATTACGGCGCTCATTCGTGGATGATCATCGCACCGGTCCTCGGCTTCGTCGGCGCGGCACTGGCCTTCATTGCCATGCGGGCAAGGCGCGAGGTCATGACGCTGCTCTTCAGCAAGGTGGCAATCTTCGGGATCATCTCGACGGTCGGCCTGTCGATGTTCCCGTTCATCCTGCCCTCCTCGCTCGATCCGCGATCGAGCCTGACAGTCTGGGATGCATCCTCCAGCCACATGACGCTGTTCATCATGCTTGTGGTGACGGTGATCTTCCTGCCGATCATCTTCGCCTACACAGCCTGGGTCTACAAGGTTCTGTGGGGCAAGGTCGATGAGAAGTCGATCACCGATAAAAATAGCCACGCTTACTAGAGCGATTCAGTAGAACCGCTCTAACCTTTTGTTTTTACGCAATTCCGGACGGGAAACCGCTTCGCACTTTTCCTGGAATTGCTCTGAGGGAGACCAAACGATGTGGTATTTTGCATGGATCCTCGGCCTGCCGCTGGCCGCCGCCTTCGCCGTCCTCAACGCCATGTGGTATGAGCTGATGGACGACGCGGCCAGGAAGAAAGCTTCCGAGCCGCGCAAGTAGAAATGCAAAGGGCGCGGTTCAAACCGCGCCCTTTCCTGTTGCTTCAGCCTTCCAGCCACTTCACCTGCTCGGGTGTGAGCTTGATGTCGAGCGCCGAGAGACTGTCTTCCAACTCGGCGACGGTGCGCGGCCCGATCAGCGGAATGACCGGGAAAGGCTGGGCGATCACATAGGCGAGTGCGATGTGGATCGGATTGCGGCCGAGTTTGTTTGCCAGTTCGATAGCACGGTCGCGGCGTCCGAAGTTGCGCTCGGAATACCAGACCCGCACGATCTCCTCATCGTCCCGCTTGTCCTGGCCGGCGCGGTCGGTAAAGAAGCCGCGGCCCTGGCTCGACCAGGCAAAGTTCGGGATCTGCTTCTCGTTCAGCCATTTCTTCCAGTCGTCATCGGAAGCGGCAACGCAGCCGGCCCAGATCGGATCGAGCATTTCGGCGAGCGAGAAGTTGTTGGAGAGTGCCGCTGGCGCCGCCTTGCCGGTCTTTTCGGCATAGGCGATCGCTTCGTCGAAGCGGGCCCGCGTCCAGTTCGAGCCGCCGAATATGCCGCGGATGCGTCCACGCTTGACCTCGGCATCCATGGCATCGACGAACTCGCCGACCGGCACGTCGGTATTGTCGCGATGCATGAAATAGATATCGACATAGTCGGTCTTCAGCCGGGAAAGCGACTGGTCGAGCTGCTTTGCGATCATATCGGGATAGCAGAGCGGCGAATGCGCGCCCTTGCCAATCAGCACGATCTCCTCGCGCGGCACCTTGCGGCTGGTGTGCCAGTCGCCGAAGATCGCCTCCGTCTTGCCGCCGCCATAGACGTAGGCGGTGTCGAAGGCATTGCCTCCGGCTTCGTAGAAGGCGTCGAGCGTCAGCGAGGCGGCGGCGAAGTTCGGGAAGAACTCGAAGCCGAGTGTGACAACCGACGCCGGCTTGGAAATGCCGGGGATCTGACGTTGCGGAACGCTGTTGCCGCGCGCGATCGCGCCGCCGGCAATGTTTGTCGTGCGTTTGCTGGCTTTTTCCACGCCGTATTCGAGGCCGACCGAGGCACGCCACTGGTCGAGCACACGCAGGTTTCCGATCGAATCTGCCCAGCTCATGCCGGGAGAGCTGAATTCGGTCTTGCCGGCGCGGATGGCATCGCCCGCCGCATCCGCCTCGAAGGAATAGAGCCAGCGATCCTCCCTGAGTTCGACGGTTTCCTGCTTGCCGCCCTTGAAGATCTCGATCTTGCCGACGCCGCCCTTGTGACCGGAGGCGAACCAGAAGTCCTGAACCTCGATCCGGCCTTCCGAGCCGATGATGCGCAGCACATTGTCCTGCTGCGCCATGATCGAGCAGGAGACTTCGGCGATGATCTCGTTCGGGAACTTGAGCACGGCCGATGCCCATTCATCGACACCGCTTTGGCCGAGATGGGCGACGCCCGAGACCTTCTCCGGTTCGAGGAAGGCCTTGCCCTCCGCGGCGCCTGATATCAGTCTGGCCATCGAGACCGGATAACCGCCGACATCGAGAATGCCACCGCCGGCGGTGTCGTTGGCGAAAAGCCGGTGTTCCGGCTTATAGCTGCCCATGTTGAAGCCGAAGCTCGAGCGGATGATGCGAACGGTGCCGACGGCGCCGCTTTTGACGAGTTCGACCAGCTTCTCCGTCTGCGGATGCACGCGGTACATGAAGGCCTCGCCGGCAAAAACGCCGGCTTTTTTCGCCTCGTAGTAAACGGCTTCGGCATCGTAGGCCGACAGCGCGATCGGCTTTTCCACCAGGATGTGCTTGCCGGCACGTGCCGCCTTAATCGCCCATTCGGCATGGCCGGTGTGGGGGACGGCGATATAGATCGCATCGATCTCCTTATCGGAGAGCAACGCCTCGTAACCATCGACGATGCGGGCGCCGGGGAAATTTTCGGCAAGACCCGGCTTTGCAGGATTGCGGGTGGCGATCGCCACCAGTCTGCCGGTGCGCGAATGAGCGACGCCGTCTGCAAAGGTGCGGGCGATGGTGCCGGGGCCGATGATGCCCCAGCGGATCGGTTGATCTGAAGTCATGGAAAATCCTCTTTCGTCTTTCTGTCCTGGGATTTTAGTTCAGCGAAGCCGCTTGCCGGCGCCGTCGAAAAGGAATGAGCGGTTGGCGGGAAGGCCGACTGTCAGCGTGTCGCGATTTCCGGCGACGCGCGATTCCGGCCGCTCGATGATCAGTTGCTCGGGGCCTATGGTGGCGTAGATGTAACTGGTGTTGCCGAGGTGTTCGGCGACGTCGATGGTGACGGTGAGGTCGGCATCGCCCGTACCCGCATCGACGAAATGTTCGGGACGGATGCCGAGCGTCACCTTTGCGCCGGCTTCGATGGGATCGGCGACCGGCAGCGTTAGGCGCGTTTTGGTGTCACTTTCCAGCGCGATCACCGCCCTGCCCGGCCGCGTCTCAACCACCACGGCCTTGAGGAAATTCATCTTCGGCGAGCCGACGAAGCCGGCGACGAACTGATTGGCAGGATCATCGTAGAGGTCGAGCGGCGCGCCGATCTGCTCGATATTGCCGGCGCGCAGCACGACGATCCTGTCGGCGAGCGTCATCGCTTCCGTCTGGTCGTGGGTGACGTAGATCATCGTCGTGCCGAGCTTCTTGTGCAGCCTGGAGATTTCGACGCGCATCTGCACGCGCAGTTCGGCGTCGAGGTTCGACAAAGGTTCGTCGAACAGGAAGACCTGTGGTTCGCGGACGATGGCGCGGCCGATCGCGACGCGCTGGCGCTGACCGCCGGAAAGCTGCTTCGGCCGACGCTTCATCAGCTCGGTGATTTGCAGGATCTCTGCGACATGGCGCACGCGCCGCTCGGTGTCGGCCTTCGGATTGCCGTTCATGCGCAGGCCGAAGCTCAAATTTTCCTCGACGGTCAGGTGCGGATAGAGCGCGTAGGACTGGAAGACCATGGCGATGCCGCGATCGGCCGGCTCGACGTCGTTGACAACCCTGCCGCCGATCTGAAGCTCGCCTGACGTAATGTCCTCGAGGCCGGCGATCATCCTGAGCAGTGTGGACTTGCCGCAGCCGGACGGGCCGACGAAGACGACGAATTCGCCGTCCTTCACCTCCAGATTGGCACCGTGGATGATCTCAAAGCCGCCGAAGCGCTTGACGATGTTGCTGAGTGAAAGCTCTGCCATGCAGCCTCCCGATTATTTGCCCGATTATTTGATTGCGCCGGCCGCGATGCCGGCGATGAAATGGCGTTGAAGAGCCACGAAGATGACGAGGATCGGCGCCGTCAGCAGTACCGCGCCGGCCATGATGCCGCCCCAGGAGACCTTGGTGAGGCCGATCAGCGTTCCGAGCGCCACCGGCGCCGTCATCATTCCCGGTCTGGAATTGATCAGCAGCGGCCAGAGGTAGTTGTTCCAGGAGGCGAGGAAGAGGATGATCGCCAGTGCGGCCATGGTTGGGCGCGCCAGCGGCAGGGCGATGCGCAAGAAGATCTGCCATTCCTTGACGCCTTCGACCCGGGCCGCATCAAAGAGCTCGCCCGGCATCATCGAGAAGGATTGCCGCATGAACAGCACCCCGAGCGAATTGAACAGCGGTGGCACGATCAGCGCCACCCAGGTGTTTGCCAGCTTGAATTCGCGTGCCACCATGATGAATTGTGGGATGACGACCACCGAAAACGGCAGCGTGATCGTGCCGAGGATGATGGCGATGACGATGGAGCGGCCGACGAAACGGTAACGCGCCAGCGCCCAGCCCGCCATCGAGGTCAGCAGTACCGACAGGACCGTATAGATGAGCGCGACGCCGATGGAGATCACCATCGCACCGATGAAATCGGTATCGGCCTGCAGGTTCTTGAAATTCTCGACAAAATTCGTCGATGGCCAGAGCACGATGTCAGGGCTGAAGATGCCATTGTCGGGCATGGTCGAGAAGACGAACATCATCCAGAGCGGAAACAGCCAGATTATCGCAAGCGGCGCTAGTGCGGCATGCAACGCGATCTGGCGCAGCAGAAGGGATTGCGATTTGGACTTCATTTCGGATCCCTCCCGACCCAGAGATTGAGAAGCGAGATCGCCACGGCAAGGGCAGCCATGGTATAGGCGATCGCCGAGGCATAGCCGAAGTTCAGCGAGGTGAAGCCCTGGCGATAAAGCAGCAGGCCGAGCGTCTCGGTGCCGCCACCGGGACCGCCACGATTGGTGATCAGGAACGGCTCGGTGAACAGCTGCATGGTGCCGATCACCGAGAGCACCACGCAGAAGAGGATGATCGGTTTCAGCAGCGGCAGGGTGATGTGAAAGAATTGCTGGATCTTGCTCACCCGGTCGAGTGTCGCTGCCTCGTAGACATCATCGGGAATCGACTGCAGACCGGCGAGGATGATGATCGCGTTGTAGCCGGCCCAGCGCCATGTGACGGCGAGGATGATCAGCGCCATGGCGGCATTCGCATTGTCGAACCAGGAGACCGGGCTGAGGCCGACGGCTGAGATCAGCTTGTTGATGATGCCGAAATCGAGGCTGAACATCAGCCGAAACACCGCGGCATAGGCGACTTCGCCGACGACGACAGGGGCAAAGAAGGCGAAGCGGAAGAGCGGGCGCGCTTTCAGCAGCGGCGAATTGAGCATTACCGCCATAACGGTCGCAAGCGCGATCATGACAGGCACCTGGATCAACAGGATGATCAGCGTATTGTAGAGAGCGTTGTAGAAAGCCGGGTCATAGAAGAGCCGGCCCCAATTGGCCTGAAAACTGAATTTCCACGGATTGATTCGGGTGTTCTGAAACGAAATCAGGAACGAATTGATGATCGGCCAGACCCAGAAGGTGGCAAAGACCAGCAGATAGGGGGCGAGGAACGCATAGGCGCTCCGGGTTCTGAACGGCATCAAGCCTCCTCCTCACGAACGAATGACCGGCCGCTTTGCAAACCGGGGGAAAGCCGGGCGCCTGAAGCGCCCGGCATCGTCATTCATTGCGCGATCGGCAGGCCGGTCGCCGAAGCGATCTGGTTGGCGGCGTCGTCGAGAGCCGCCTTCGCATCGGGATAGCCGCCAGCGAAGAACTTCGTCTGCGTTGCCTTGAAGATGGCTTCCGCATCGCTCTGGAAGGCGGTGCCTCGGCTCGGCACGATCTTCGGCAGTGTCGCCAGAATATCCGCCCAGACCTTCTGGCCGCCCCAATAGGGCTGCGGCTCATTGACGAAGGGATCCTTCTCAGCCGAAAGCAGCGACGGGACCAGACCGAATTCCTTCAGCATGGTGATCTGGCCCTCATCCGTGCCGAGGGCGTAGTTGACGAATTTCCAGGCGGCTTCCTTATTCGCGGATGTCGCCGAAATGGCGAGCGACGAACCGCCGAGATTGGCCGCATGCGGGCCATCGGCCGTCAGGCTCGGCATTCTGTAGACGCCCCACTTGCCCTTGAGATCGGGAGAGGTCGAGCGCACGGTGCCCTCATACCAGCCGCCATACAGCTGGCTTGCGGCCTTGCCGGCGGTATTGGCCTGGATCTTTTCGTCCCAGTTGGCCGACGTCAGCGTCCCGGCATCCTTCATCTCCTTCACCTTTTGCAGCGAAGCGACGCATGCCGGCTGGTTGATGGTGATATTCTGGCCGTCGGTCGAGTAGTAGCCGCAGCCCTGTTCGTTGGCGATCATGCGAAACCATTCGCTGTCGCCGTTGAAGTCGGCCTGCGCCATGACGACGCCGGGATTGGCGGCGGAAATCTTTTTGCCGGCGGCAATAAAGTCGTCCCAGGTGCTGATCGTGCTCGGATCGACGCCGGCCTTTTCGTAGAGGTCGCGGCGGTAAAAGACGGCGACAGGGCCGGAATCCCATGGCATGGCATAGGCGACATCGCCGACTTCAAGCTCGGTGCGCTTGAAATCAGGGAATTTCGCTTGGATGTCGGCCGTGTAGCCGAGCTCCTTCAGATTGGCGAAGCAATCCGGGAAACGGCTCCAGAAGATTTCAGCCTCGAAATTCTCGATGCTGACAATGTCAGGCAAGCCGTCGCCGCCGGCAGCGCAGGCAGCGAGCGTCTTGTCGAAGACCTGGCTGTTGCCGAGGTCCTCGACGGTGATTTTGATATCGGGAAACTGCTTGTTGAAGCCTGGAAGCGTGGACTTCAATGCCGACGCGGCGACATTCCAGCTCCAGATGGTGAGATTGGCCGACTGCGCGTATGCGGAGCCGGAAGCAAGCACTGCGACAGCTGCGGTCGCAGCGAGAAGTTTGAAGCGCATTGAAAATCCTCCCTTTTCAATTGCCGATCTTTCACGAACACGGTTAGACTATCTGTAAGGGAGCGGGTGTCTCCTAAAAAGGGAACATGAATTTGGCGGAAAGTAAGGTCGGCACACGTGCAATCTATCAGCCCGGCGCGAGCAGTATCGAGGGTTTGCCGACAGCGCTGCAGATGTTTCATGCCCATCCGCCTGTCATGGCCATGCCGCATTGGCACGCGCAGGTCGAGGTCAACTACGTGATGCGCGGCACCGTGCACTACCGGATGAGCGACCACGAATTCCGGCTGAACGCCGGCGAAATGTGCCTCTTCTGGGGTGGTCAGCCGCATCAGATGGACGAATCCTCAGACGATTCGCTCTATGCCGGCGCCCATCTGCCTCTCGTCTATTTCTTCCGGCTGCGCCTGCCGATCAGCGTTTCCAGCCGGCTTATGAAGGGTGAGACGCTGCTGACCTCAGCAACCGATGCCGCCGACAACGAAAACTTCACCCGCTGGTTCCGCTATGCCAATTCCGGCGATGCCGCCAAGGCCCAGCACGCCGTCGACGAGTTGCTGCTGCGCATCGAGCGGATCGCGCTCGAACCTTATTCGATGACGTCGCAGGCCATCATCAGTCTCGAAGGCGATCACCCGCACCCGCATTCCTCGCGAAGCGTCGCGCGCATGTGCGATTTCATCGCCGCCAATTTCCTGCACGACATCGATTCGGTCGACATCGCCCGCGCCGCCGACCTGCATCCGAAATATGCGATGAACCTTTTCAAGCGATCAACCGGCATGACGCTCAGCAAATATGTGACGCTATTGCGGCTGTCGCGCGCCCAGGCGATGCTGATGAGTGAGGGCGCCAACGTGCTGCAGGTGGCGATGGACAGCGGCTTCGGCTCGATCAGCGCCTTCAACAAATCCTTCCGCCACATCGCCGGTATGTCGCCGTCGGACTTTCGCCGCGATATCCGGCTGGTGACCACGGTCCCTGCCGGCGCTTTCCGGAACTAGCTCAGGGCCAGCCGCAATTCGGCGTTCTGTGCGTCTGCCTGCGACTTATTTTTCACTGGGCAAAAAAGAACCAACGCCTAAGGTGGCGGCAGAATGTGCCCATTTTCTGTGCAAGTGCATGCACTATTGCATTTGCCAGGGAATTGGTGCCATCGCACTCTCAATAAAATCAATGATTTATAATTTGGCACGCACTTTGCTTCGATAGTTGCAGAGTTGGTGGCTAGGGTTCCGGCGTCGCAAGGCGTGGCTGGTCCGAGAGCTACCACCGGCAGGGGAGACATCCCGCCGGGTGCACGGCGGGACAAAAGCCCGGGAGACCTCGTAAGCCAAGGGATTGGCGGCACGATGGTCATTGCCGATCCCTTTTGAAGAAAAGCAAAAGGGGAATTTCAATGCAGACTTTTTCGAAGATTCTATCGATTACCGCACTGACGGCGTCTCTGGCGCTCGGACTCGGCTCCATCGCCAAGGCCGAACAGAAGACCGATTTCAAGGTCGCCTGGTCGATCTATGTCGGCTGGATGCCCTGGGGTTATGCTGCTGATCACGGCATCGTCAAGAAATGGGCCGACAAATACGGCATCAAGATCGAGGTGACCCAGTTCAACGACTACGTCGAATCGATGAACCAGTATACCGCAGGCGCCTTCGACGCCGTGACGCTGACCAATATGGACGGCCTGTCGATCCCGGCTGCCGGCGGCGTCGATACCACGGCCGTGATTGTCGGTGACTTCTCGAACGGCAATGATGCCGTTATCCTCAAGGACAAGGCGAGCCTTGCCGACATCAAGGGACAGAACGTCAATCTCGTCGAATTTTCCGTCTCGCATTATCTGCTGGCCCGCGCACTCGAAAGCATCAAGCTGACCGAGCGCGACGTCAAGGTGGTCAACACCTCCGACGCCGATATGGTCGCCGCCTATAAGACGGCTGACGTGACCGCCGTCGTCACCTGGAACCCGCTGGTCTCGACCATCCTCGAAGATCCCACGGCCAAGAAGGTCTTCGACAGCTCGCAGGTGCCGGGCGAGATCATCGACCTGATGGTCGCCAATTCAGGTGTGCTCAAGGACAATCCGAATTTCGGCAAGGCGCTCGCCGGCATCTGGTATGAGACCGCAGCACTCCTGACTGCCGACAGCGCCGACGGCAAGGCCGCGCGCGAGGCGATGGGCCAAGCATCCGGCACCGATCTCAAGGGTTTCGAATCCCAGCTTGCCGCAACCAAGCTGTTTGCCAAGCCGGCCGATGCCGTCGCTTTCACAGCCTCGGGCAGCCTGCCGAAGACAATGGATCTTGTCCGCAACTTCCTGTTCGAAAAAGGCCTGCTCGGCAATGGCGCGCCGTCCGCCGACGTCATCGGCATTGAAATGCCTGATGGCAAGATCCTCGGCGATAGTGGCAACGTCAAGCTGCGCTTCACCGAGACTTACATGAAGGCAGCCGCCGACGGTTCGCTCTAAGCGATCTCAAAGCAGCGGTGCGGTTTTGACCGTGCCGCCCAACCTTCATCAGCGGAGCTTTCCTCATGCGCTGGATCAACACGAGGCCGAGCCGGGGCGCGCAGCTTGCCTTGACGCTGCTGCCCTTCGTGCTGCTGATCGTTGCCTATACTTTCGGCTCGGCGGCACGGCTGGCGGAAAACGCCAACGACAAGCTGCTGCCCGGTCTTGCCGGTTTTGCCGATGCGATCGATCGCCTGGCCTTCATCGCCGATCCGCGCACCGGACAATACCTGCTCTGGTCCGATACGGGTGCGAGCCTGATCCGGCTGTTGGCCGGCCTCGGTATCTCCACAGTCACCGCGCTCATCATCGGCATGCTGATCGGCATGCTGCCGTATCTCCGGGCGCTGCTCTCGCCCTTCGTCGCCGTTATCTCGATGGTGCCGCCGCTGGCGCTGCTGCCGATCCTCTTCATCGCCATGGGGCTTGGCGAAGCCTCGAAGATCGCTCTCATCGTCATCGGCGTTGCGCCGACGATGATCCGCGACCTTGCGCTGAAGGCGCTGGAGCTGCCGCGCGAACAGATCGTCAAGGCTGAAACGCTTGGCGGCTCCTCCTGGCAGATCGGCCTTCGCGTCGTGCTGCCGCAGATCCTGCCGCGGCTGATCACCTGCCTCAGGCTTCAGCTCGGTCCCGCCTGGCTGTTCCTGATCGCCGCCGAGGCGATCTCGTCGGATTCCGGCCTCGGCTACCGCATCTTCCTCGTCCGCCGTTATCTCTCGATGGACGTCATCTTTCCCTATGTCGTCTGGATCACGCTGCTCGCCGTGGTCATGAACTACATCCTCGATCGCATCCGCATTGCCGTCTTCCCCTGGTCTGAGTTGGAGAAGCAGGCATGAGCGAACTGGTGATCGAAAAAGTCTGGAAAGAATATGGCGATCAGATCGTCCTCGAAAATGTATCGCTGACCGTTGCCTCGCGCGCCTTCGTCGCCCTTGTCGGTCCGTCCGGCTGCGGCAAGTCGACGTTCCTGCGCATGCTGCTTGGCCAGGAGCGGCCGACGCGAGGCACGATCCTGCTCGACGGGCAAGCGCTGCCGCAGGAGCCGGGGCCGGATCGCGGCGTCGTCTTCCAGCGCTATTCCGTCTTCCCGCACCTGACCGTGCTCGGCAATGTGCTGCTCGGGCGGGAATTATCCGCTTCCCGCTATAAGGCCAAGCTCTTAGGCGCCGCCCGGCGCAACGCGGTCGACGAGGCGCGGCGGCTGATCGGCGAAGTCGGCCTCTCCGGAGCCGAAGACAAATATCCGGCGCAGCTATCCGGCGGCATGCAGCAGCGCCTAGCGCTGGCGCAGGCCCTGATCATGAAGCCGAAGGTGCTGCTGCTCGACGAGCCCTTCGGCGCGCTCGATCCCGGCATCCGCGCCGAAATCCACACCTTGATGAAGCGGCTCTGGCACGAAACGCAGATGACCGTCGTCATGGTGACCCACGACATGCGCGAGGCCTTCACGCTGGCGACGCGCGTCGTCGCCTTCGAGCGCAAGCGCGACCGTCCGGAGGAAAAGGAGCGCTACGGCGCGACGATCACCAAGGATATTTCCATCTGGCCGCCCAGGCTTGCTGGCGCACCCTCCATCTTCAGCCCCGACCGGGACGGCCCGGTCATTTCTCTGGGCCTTCGCCGGGACGACCCGGCTTCCAGTCCGTCAGGAGAAAAACCATGATGCATGTCAGACGTTCGCCCGAAGAAATTGCCGCCAACCGGCAGCGCTACGAGGAACATCAGAAGAAGGGGCTGGAATTTGCCCCAAAGGCCCTGCCGGCGCCGAGCCCCCTTCCCGCCCCCGCAATTGATGCTGCCGCGATCATCCATCAGGAAACCATCCCCGGCGGCTGGTACTGGTCGACCGCGCTAAAGCGCGGCGAGGCTCTCCGCATCGATCAGGGCGAAGGCGGATCGACTGTAGCGCTCGTCGCCTGGAATGCCACTGACACCAGCGAACGGCTCAACCTCGTCGATACGGTCAAGGTGCAGTGGACGACCGCCCTCGGCAAGGGCCGCGTCATCTTCTCGGATATGGGCCGGGTGATGTTTTCGCTAATCGAGGATAGTTCCGGCGCGCATGACTGCCTGATGGGCGGCTCGACGGCAGCTTCGAACACTGCAAAATATCCCGGCGTCAAGACCCGCAACACCCGCGACAATCTCGTGCTCGTCGCCGGCAAGCTTGGTCTCACCAGGCGCGATATTCCCGCAATTCTCAATCTCTTCGCTCCCGTCCGCGTCGACGATGACGGTGGCTTCCACTGGCGCGGCAAACTCTCCAACAGCGGCGACTATGCCGAACTGCGCGCCGAAATGGACATGATCGTCGGCTTTTCCAATTGTCCGCATCCGCTCGATCCCGACCCGGTCTATGCTCCGAAGCCGGTGATCGTCACGCGCTTTCGCGCCCCCGCCCCCGCAATCGACGACCTCTCGCGCACGGCGACCGCCGAAGCCCTTCGCGGCTTCGAGAACAACGCCTCGATGCTGGCCTGAGGGAGGATGACGATGACCGATTTCATCAAGACTTCAGCTTCGCGCAGCCTGGAAAATGCCGTGCAGGAACATTTCATCCCGGCCGAAGCGCCGTGGTCCGGCATCGTGCGCAAGGGTCAGACCATCCGCATCGAGGACAGCTACGGCCAACAGGCGATCGACACGCTGTTTTATCGCGCCGATGACTTTGCCGAGCGGTATTCCAACCAGGATACGATGCGGGCGCAAGGTGGCGCCTATATCGGCACCGGCACGAAGATCATCTCGAACGAAGGCAACGTCATGCTGGTCATGACGGCCGACAGCTGCGGCCGCCACGATACATCAGCCGGCGCTTGCTCCTGCGAGAGCAACACGGTGCGCTTTGGCCACGGCACCAAATACCTGCATGCCTGCCGCGACAATTTCGTGATCGAGGTGACCAAACACGGCATGAGCAAGCGCGATATCGTGCCGAACATCAATTTCTTCATGAACGTGCCGATCAAGCCGAACGGCGAGATGACCATTGTCGACGGCATTTCCGCGCCCGGCGACTATGTCGAGCTGGTGGCGGAGATGGACGTGCTCTGCGTCATCTCCAACTGCCCGCAGATCAACAATCCCTGCAACGGCTTCGATCCGACGCCGATCCGGGTGCTGATCTGGGACGGTGAGGACTGATCGATGTTCACCAAGGTTCTTATCGCCAATCGCGGCGAGATCGCCGTCCGCGTCATCCGCACATTGAAGAGGATGGGCATTGCCTCGGTCGCCGTCTATTCCGATGCCGATCGGTTCTCGAAGCCGGCGCTGACCGCTGATGAGGCCGTCCGCCTCGGCCCGGCGCCTGCTTCCGAAAGTTATCTTGACGTCGATGCCGTCATTGCTGCCTGCAAGGCGACGGGCGCTGAGGCCGTGCATCCAGGCTACGGCTTCCTCTCGGAGAATATCGGTTTTGCCGAGCGGCTCGCCGCTGAAGGCATCGCCTTCATCGGCCCGCGGCCGGAGCATCTATCGGCCTTCGGCCTGAAGCATACGGCGCGCGAATTGGCGAAAGCGAGCGGCGTGCCGCTGCTGCCCGGAACCGATCTCTTGCAGAGTGTTGACGAGGCGCTTTCGGCTGCCGAGACCGTCGGTTATCCCGTCATGTTGAAAAGCACAGCCGGCGGCGGCGGCATCGGCATGCAGCTCTGCGCCGATGCGGCCGGCCTCAAGGCTTCCTTCGAAAGCGTGCAGCGGACCGCGCGCGCCAGCTTCGGGGATGCGCGCGTTTACATCGAGCGTTTCGTTGCTGAAGCGCGCCATGTCGAGGTGCAGATCTTCGGCGACGGCAAGGGCGGAGTGATTGCGCTCGGCGAACGTGACTGCTCGCTGCAGCGGCGGAACCAGAAGGTCGTCGAGGAGACGCCTGCGCCTGGCCTTTCCGCGGAGACAAGGGCGCGCCTGCACAAGGCGGCGGTCGATTTGGGAAGCTCGGTCTCCTATGAATCGGCCGGCACTGTCGAATTCATCTATGACCCCCAGCGCGAGGAATTCTATTTCCTCGAGGTCAATACCCGCCTTCAGGTCGAGCATCCCGTCACAGAAGCCGTCTTCGGCATCGACCTCGTCGAATGGATGATCCGGCAGGCGGCCGGCGAGGACGTGCTCTCGGGTGCTAAGGCCCTGACGCCGAAGGGTGCGGCGATCGAGATGCGGATCTATGCCGAGATGCCGCATGCCGATTTTCGCCCGAGTGCCGGCCTTTTGACCGAAGTCATTTTTCCGGAAAGCGCCCGCGTCGACGGCTGGATCGAGACGGGAACCGAGGTGACGCCCTTCTACGATCCGATGCTTGCCAAGCTGATCGTGGCGGCGGAAGACCGGCCGGCGGCGATCGAGATGCTGAAGGCAGCACTCGCCGAAACGTCGATATCAGGCATCGAGACCAATCTCGATTATTTGAGAACGATCGCCGCTTCCGAATTGCTTGCCGGCGCCAAGGTGGCAACGACGGCGCTGCGCGACTTCGCCTTCATTCCGGATGTCGTCGAGGTTCTCGCGCCTGGCGCGCAGTCAAGCATTCAGGAACTGCCGGGCCGGCTCGGCCTCTGGCATGTCGGCGTGCCGCCGAGCGGGCCGATGGACGAGCGCTCCTTCCGCCATGCCAACCGGTTGGTCGGCAATGCCGACGTGACGGCTGCGCTCGAATTGACGGTTTCCGGCCCGACATTGCGGTTTTATGCCGACCAGACGATCGCGCTTGCCGGCGCCCGGATGGCGATGACATGCGACGGCGTAAAATTGCCGCATGACACCCCGGTATTGATCCGTGCCGGTCAGGTTCTGTCGATCGGTACGATCGAAGGACCGGGACAACGCGCCTATCTCGCCGTCGCCGGTGGTTTTGCCGCTCCCGTTGTGCTCGGCTCGCGGGCGACTTTCGGTCTTGGTCAGTTCGGCGGCAACGCCACCGGCACCCTGAAGACAGGGCATGTGCTGCACTTTGCCCGCCAAGTACCGGCCGAACCGGTGAGACCAGCGACGGAGGCAGCCGTCTTGACGCGCGAATGGGATGTCGGCGTCGTCTATGGCCCGCACGGGGCTCCCGATTTCTTTCAGGATGGGGATATCGAGACGCTGTTTTCGACGGCTTACGAGGTGCATTTCAACAGCGCCCGCACCGGCGTTCGCCTCATCGGTCCCGCCCCGGTTTGGGCACGTAGCGACGGCGGTGAGGCGGGGCTGCACCCCTCCAACCTGCACGATAATGCCTATGCCATCGGGGCGATCGATTTCACCGGCGATATGCCGATCATTCTCGGCCCCGACGGTCCGAGCCTTGGCGGCTTCGTCTGCCCGGCGGTGATTGCCCGCGACGAACAGTGGAAGATGGGCCAGTTTAAGCCCGGCGACCGCATCCGTTTTCATGCAGTAGTGCGGCCGGAGGACCCCGTCGCTGGCCCCGCGGTGCGGCGGGTCGTGGAAGAGACGGGCTCGCCGATCGTCGGCATTAGCGACGACGGCCCGGTTTCCGTCGTCTATCGCCGCCAGGGCGATGATAATCTGCTCGTCGAATATGGGCCGATGGCGCTCGATATCGCGCTTCGGCTGCGGGTGCATCTGCTGATGCAGGCGGTCGTGGAGGCCCGCCACCCCGGCGTCGTCGACCTCACCCCCGGTATTCGCTCGCTGCAGATCCATTATGACGGCACGCGGCTGACGCGCCGGCGCCTGCTCGGGCTGCTCTCCGAAATCGAGGCGACGCTGCCGGCGGCACAGGAGGTCACGGTGCCGAGCCGCATCGTGCATCTGCCGCTTTCCTGGAACGATCCGGATGCGGAGCTTGCGATGCGCAAATATCAGGAGCTCGTGCGCCCGAATGCGCCCTGGTGCCCGTCGAATATCGAGTTCATCCGCCGCATCAACGGCCTTCCCGACGAACAGGCAGTTCGCGATATCGTCTTCGATGCCAGCTATCTGGTGCTCGGTCTCGGCGATGTCTATCTTGGCGCGCCGGTTGCGACCCCTGTTGATCCACGCCATCGCCTCGTGACGACGAAGTATAATCCCGCCCGCACCTGGACGCCTGAGAACGCCGTCGGCATCGGCGGCGCCTATATGTGCATCTACGGCATGGAAGGACCGGGCGGCTACCAGCTCTTCGGCCGCACCATCCAGGTCTGGAACACATGGCGGGAGACACCGGCCTTCGCCAGGGGCAAGCCCTGGCTGCTGAACTTCTTTGACCAGATCCGTTTCTTCCCTGTTAGTAATCAGGAACTGACGGAGGCGCGCGCCGCCTTCCCGCACGGCGGCTATCCGATCCGGATCGAGGAGACGGAATTCTCCTATGCTGCCTATGAGAGAGAATTGCAGGCGAACGCAGCGTCGATCGGTCGCTTCAAAGCAACGCAGCAGGCCGCCTTCGATACTGAGCGCCAGCGCTGGAAGGAAGCCGGGCTCGACAGCTTCGTCACCGATGAAGGCACGGGCGAAAGTCCGGATGGGGATATTCCCGACGGCTGCTTCGGTGTTGCCAGCGCCGTGCCCGGCAATATCTGGAAATTGCTGGTCGAGCCGGGTGCTTCGGTTGCGGCCGGCGATACACTCGCCATCATCGAATCGATGAAAATGGAAATCAACGTCACCGCCCATGCGGCAGGCCGCGTCCGCGACCTGCGCGCCGGGCCGGGAAGAAACGTCAAAGCCGGCGATATCATCGTCGTTCTGGAGGAATGCTGACATGCTGCCGACCATCCTCGATCTCTCAAGCCTTCGCGCCGCCTATCAATCCGGCCTGACGCCGCTCGACGCCATCGAAGAGGTGATCGCCCGCCGCGCCGCCTCGAAGGATCCGGCAATCTTCATCACCCCGGTGCCGGACGAGGAGCTGCGTGCAGCCGCGAAAACGCTGATGGCGCGCGCGCCTGAGGCAAACAGCCTGCCGCTCTGGGGCGTTCCCTTCGCCGTCAAAGACAATATCGATGCCGCCGGCCTGCCGACGACCGCGGCCTGCCCGGCCTATGCGTATCGGCCGGAAGCCGACTCCACCGTCGTTGCCCGGTTGAAGGCGGCCGGCGCCATCATCATCGGCAAGACCAATCTCGACCAATTCGCGACCGGCCTCAACGGCACGCGCTCGCCCTATGGCGCGCCGCGTTCGGTCTTCGATGCGGCCTATATCTCCGGCGGTTCGAGCTCCGGATCGTCGGTCACGGTGGCTTCAGGCCTGGCGGCCTTCGCGCTCGGCACGGATACGGCGGGTTCCGGCCGCGTGCCCGCCGCCTTCAACAATCTGGTCGGCATCAAGCCGACGCCGGGTCTTCTGCCGAATACTGGCGCTATGCCGGCCTGCAAGAGCGTCGACTGCATCACGATCTTTGCCGCGACCGTCGGCGACGGCGTCGCGATCCGCAAGGTCGCCGAGGGTTTCGACGCTGCCGATCCTTTCTCCCGTCGCGCCAAACCGGCCAACCTGCCGGTATCGGGGTTGCGTATCGGCGTCCTGACCGATGCCGAACGGGAGTTCTTCGGCGACAAGGAGGTGGAGGCGCTCTACGACCAGGCGATCGAACGGGCCAAAGCGCTCGGTGCGACCATCGTGCCTTTCGATTACGCGCCATTCCGCGAGGCGGCCGCGCTTCTCTATGACGGGCCGTGGGTCGCCGAACGCCTGGCGGCGGTCGAGACCTTCCTTGCCACCAACGCGGCCGATTTCGACCCGACGGTCAGAGGGATTATCGAGGGCGCCAAGGGTAAGACCGCGGTCGAGGCTTTCAACGGCCGATACCGGCTGGAAGAATTGCGTCGCAAGACCGAGGCCGAATGGGAAAAGGCCGACGTGCTTCTGCTGCCGACCGCACCGACCACTTACACCGTTGCGGATATGCTGGCCAATCCCGTCGTGCTGAACGGTCGCCTCGGCCGCTACACCAATTTCGTCAACCTGCTCGATTGCGCAGCGATCGCCGTTCCGGCCGGCTTCGGAAAAGGTGGCTTACCGGGCGGCGTTACCGTCATCGCACCTGCCTTCACCGACGATGCGCTGGCGCCGCTTGCCGACGCGCTGCACCGCGCGGCAAGCTCCGGCATGGGCATCGACCGGCAGGCTGCGATCCCCGAAGCAAGCCGTGTTGTGCCCGGCGATGACGGTTTTATCGAAATTGCGGTCGTCGGTGCGCATCTGACCGGCATGCCGCTCAATCACGAACTGGCAGGCGCAGGCGGGCGTCTGGTCAAGACCTGCCGCACGGCCGGCGATTATCGCCTCTTCGTCTTACCCAATACCACGCCGCCGAAACCCGGGCTGCTGCGCGAGCCCGGCCACAAGGGTCAGGGACTGGAGGTCGAGGTCTGGGCACTGCCGGCCGATGCTTTCGGCAGGTTCGTCCAGAAGATTCCGGCACCCCTCGGCATCGGTAAGCTGACGCTCGAAGACGGTCCCAGCGTCTCTGGCTTCGTCTGCGAGGCGCATGCGGTGAAAGGTGCCGAGGAAATCACCGCACTTGGCGGCTGGCGCAACTATATCAGCGCCAAGCTGGCGAGCTGAGAGGAGGCCTAACATGGCGGCAAAACTCGTCTGGCGCCTGATCGATCTGCTGCGGGACGGTCTGGCCGCCCGCAGCGAAGCGATCGGCAACACCTGTGTCAGCCCTGGCGGTTCTGAGAGCGTTCGGCAAGTTCGACGATAATGCCGTCGGGATCGCGAACGAAGGCGATCTTGTTCAGCATCTCGGAGTGGACGGCAAAGCGCGGCCGCTCCTTGATCTCGACGCCCGCCAGTTCGAGGCGGACGAAGGTCTCGTCGACATTGTCGAAATGAAAGGTGAGGTGGCGGACGCCGGCCGTATCGTCAGGCACGTCGACTGCTCTCGACGCGCCGCCGGGCGGCGCAAAGACCTCCAGCATGCCGCCGCCTGCATCGAGGAACGCGACTTGCATGCCATTCGCCATCGTCTTGCGCAGCACGAGGCTGAGGCCGAGCAGGCCACAGTAGAAATCGACGGTGCGGTCCATGTCGCTGACCGTCATGCCGACATGCTCGAAGGATTTCAGCATCGGAGAGCCCTTCCCGATTCAGACGGTGGCCGCAGCCCGCCATTCCCCTGCCGGAAGCCAGGAGCGATAGAGCGGATGATCGGCGGCGATCGGCATCGGCGTCGGTTGTCCGGTTCGCTGCGAGAAATAAGCGGCCGTTACCAGTTCCAGCGAATTGCGGGCATCCTGCAGCGTCACCGGTGGGTCGGTGTCTTCGACGATCGCCTTATGGAAGAGCTCGAACTGACGGGTGTAGCCATCCTCGCCAGGCACATAGGCGGCGAGCACTTCGTCGATCCGCGCCTGATGTTCCTCTGTCCCGGCGGTGAACGTCCACGGATCACGGCCCATCGTATAGGGTTCGATGATGCTTTCGGCGACGAGGTCGTTGAAGCAGAAGCGCAACCGCGAGATCTCCTTGCGCGAACCCAACGTCATCGACAGCGTCGCCAGCGAGCCATTCTGCATCTTCACCGAAAGGGCTGCCGTATCCTCGACCTCGATCGGATTGACCAGCGTCGCCCCATAGGAAAACACCTCGGCGCAAGGGCCGTGCACATAGTTCAGCATGTCATGGGCGTGGATGGCGTGGCCAAGAAGGCCACCGCCGAGTTCGCTCGCCCATTTGCCGCGCCACGGCACGGCATAATAATCCGGCCCGCGCCACCAATGGGTTTCGATCGTGGTCAGGAACGGCTTGCCGGCCAGGCCGCGTTCGATCAGCAGCTTCAGCTTCTGCAGGCCGGAACCATAGCGATACTGGAAGATCGGCATCAGCTTCTTGCTGGGGAAGCGGGCAAGGATGCGCCCCATCTCGTCGACCTCGGCGATCGAGCCGAAGAGCGGCTTCTCGCAGATCACGTGCTTGCCAGACTCGATGCCCTTGCGGCACAGTTCGAAATGCGAACTCGGCGGCGTCGAAATGTCGATGATGTCGAGATCGTCGCGGGCAAACAGCGAATCCGCATCCTGCGTGTATTCGGCAATGCCGAACTCCTCGCACAGCGCTCTGCCGCGCTCCTCATCGAGCGAGCAGAGCACGGGAACTTCGAAAAGCTCCTTGTTCCAACCGAAGCCGGCCAGATGCCGCGCAGCGATGCCTGCGCCGATGACACCGACGCGCAATTTCCTGGTCATGATTTCCTCCTCAGCGAGCGCCGATGCGCGCGGCTTTCGCCTGGGCTTCGAGCGAAAGACGGCAGACTTCAAAAACGTGATCCTGGGTCATCGCCGTCTGTGTGCGGTTGCCGACGTCGGCGGTGAAAGCGTCGAAATAGTCGAGTTTTTCGCCGCTGCAATCGATATGGGTCATTTCCTTGCCGTTGACCAGGAAGAGGTGATCCTTGCCCGGCCGGCCGGCGATATCGATATATTTGCGCAGTTCGATGTAGCCTTCGGTGCCGAGGATGGTGAGGCGCCCGTCACCCCAGGTCGGCAGCGCCTCCGGCGTGAACCAGTCGACACGGACATAGCCCGCCGCCTTGTCGGAGCGCAGAAGCACCTCGCCGAAATCCTCGAAGGCGGGCTTGTCGGGCATGCCGAAATTGCCGATCGAGCTTGCGATGACCTCGCCTGTGGTCGAGCCCGTATAGAACAGGAACTGGTCGACCTGGTGCGAAGCGATATCGACGATGATGCCGCCGAAGGCTTCGGGATCGAAGAACCAGTCCGGCCGGGTCGGCAGTTGCAGCCGGTGTGGACCGACGCCGAGCGTCTGGATCACCTTGCCGATCGCGCCTTCGGCGACGAGCTTGCCGGCCTTGACCGCGGAGCGGACGCAGTGGCGCTCGGAAAAGCAGATCGAGAAGATCTTGCCGGTCTCGGCAACGGTACGCTTGACCTCCTCGAGTTGGGCGAAGGTCGTCACGCCCGGCTTGTCGGTCATCACGTCCTTGCCCGATCTCATTGCGCGGATGGCAAGCCCGGCACGATCACGAGGAATCGCGGAAATGCAGATGACATCGATCGACGGATCGTCGAACAGCTTTTCCCTGTCGATCTGCGGCGCGTTAGGATAGGTCTTCTCGAAGCCCTCGCGCAATGCCGGCACCGAGGTCTGCGGGCAATAGCCGACGAACTCGCCGCCTGCGGCCAGCAACCCCTTTACGTGATCGAACGTGTGCCCATGGTCGATTCCGACGACGGCAAATCTCAACATCGCTGCAATATCCTCCTGGGATTTTCGTGTGGCCGCCTGACGCCAGCCTCCTCCATGTCGCGCAAAACAGATAACGAAAGCCGCCGCCTGTCAAGGCGAGATGAAGGGGGAAATCGACGAGGGTGCAAATTAACCATATGAAATATAACGATTAATTTGTATCTAAATAGTTATTTTGCAGGTTTTTACGCTTGGTCTTTCGACAAAGGGCCACGGCTTGAACCGATCGGGCGAAAGTCTTTTTCCCCGACGCATCTTGCCCCATCTCCGTGAATGTGATCGATTTCGGCTGCCGCCGGGCTGGAGGGCGGCAACACCCCGCAATGTTTTTAAAGAGCGCTCCCCGCTCGCCTGTGACGGAAGATCACCATGTCTCAACCTCTGCTCGATGTCGCCGCTTCGGATGGTCTTTTTGTCGGTCGCATCTGGAATCCCGAAGTGCAGGGACCGAGCATTGTGATGTTACGCGAGGGTATGCTGGTCGACATCACGTCGCGCGAGGCGCCGACGCTGAGCGCTCTCCTGGAGAGGTCGGATGCCGCCGGCTTTGTCCGCGCAGCAAGTGGCAAGGCGGTTGGCTCGCTGGCGGACATCGCCGCCAACAGTACCGGAGCTCCGGATCAAACGCGCCCTTATCTCCTTGCGCCCGTCGACCTGCAGGCAGTCAAGGCCTGCGGCGTTACCTTTGCGCAGTCGATGATCGAGCGCGTCATCGAGGAGAAGGCCGCCGGCAGTCCGGAACGCGCCGCCTCGATCCGCGAGCGTGTCAGCACGCTGATCGGCGGCAGCCTCACCAATCTGAAGGCCGGTTCGCCGGAGGCCGCCAAGGTCAAGCAGGCATTGATCGACGAGGGCATGTGGTCGCAATATCTCGAGGTCGGCATCGGGCCTGATGCCGAAGTCTTCACCAAGGCGCCGGTGCTCTCCTCCGTCGGCTGGGGTGCCGATGTCGGCCTGCATCCGATCTCGACCTGGAACAATCCGGAGCCGGAAATCGTGCTTGCGGTCAACAGCCGCGGCGAGATCAAGGGGGCGACACTCGGCAACGACGTCAACCTGCGCGATGTCGAGGGCCGTTCGGCACTGCTGCTCGGCAAGGCCAAGGACAACAACGCCTCCTGCTCGATCGGTCCTTTCATCCGCCTGTTCGATGCCGGCTACAGCCTGGATGACGTCCGCAAGGCCGAACTCGACCTGAAGGTGTCAGGCGAGGACGGCTTCGTGATGCACGGCAAGAGTTCGATGTCGCAGATCAGCCGCGATCCAACCGATCTCGTCAAACAGACGGTCGGCGCCCATCATCAATATCCCGATGGTTTCATGCTTTTCCTCGGCACGCTGTTTGCGCCGACGCAGGACCGGGACGCGCCGAAGCAAGGCTTTACCCACAAGATCGGCGATGTCGTCGAGATTTCCTCGGCAGGCCTCGGTGCGCTCGTCAACACCGTGCGGCTCTCCACCGAATGCCCGCCCTGGACCTTCGGTATTTCGGCGCTGATGAGCAATCTGGCAAATCGCGGTCTTCTCTAAATTACTGATTCCGTCGCCTGCCCTGCAGCAGGTCGAGAACGGAGTTTGCCGCCTCAAGAACGTTCGTTCCCGGGCCGAACACGGCTGCAACGCCGTGTTCATGCAGGAATTCGTAGTCCTGCCGCGGGATGACGCCGCCGCAGACGACAATGATATCACCACCGCCCTGTTCCCTCAGCCTGTCGATCAGTTGTGGCAGTAGCGTCCTGTGACCGGCCGCCAGCGACGAGACGCCGACGACGTTGACCTTTTCGCTGAGTGCGACACCGGCGGCTTCCTCCGGTGTCTGGAAAAGGGGACCGGCGAGTACGTCGAAGCCGATATCGCCGAAGGCCGAGGCGATCACCTTGGCGCCTCGGTCGTGCCCGTCCTGACCGAGCTTGGCGACCATGATCTTCGGCCGGTGCCCCATGGCTTCCGTCACCTCCGTCATGCGAGTCTTGAGCACGGCGAGCTCCGGCTCATTTTCATACGCTTGGCCATAGACGCCCTTGATCACCACAGGCGTGGCGGCATGATCGCCGAAGGCATCGCGCATGACATCCGATATCTCGCCGACCGTGGCGCGGGCCCGCGCCGCCGCGATGGCGGCTTCCAGCAGGTTGCCCTTGCCGCTCTGTGCGATCTCCGCCAGGGACGCCAGCGTCTCGCGCACGGCTTTGCCATCGCGCCGCCGCTTGGTCTCCTCGATACGTCTGATTTGCGCTTTGCGCACCGCGCTATTGTCGATCTCCAGAATGTCGATCGGCTGTTCGTTGTCGAGCCTGTAGCGGTTGACGCCGACGATGACCTCCTCGCCCTTGTCGACGGCTGCCTGGCGGCGCGCGGCCGCTTCCTCGATCAGCCGTTTCGGTAGGCCGTCCTTGACGGCCTTCGTCATGCCGCCAAGTGCTTCCACCTCCTCGATCAGCGCCCAGGCTTTGTCGGCAAGCTCCTTCGTCAGGCTCTCGACGTAATAGGAACCTGCCAGCGGATCGACCACCTTGGTGACACCGGTTTCGTGGCTCAGGATCAGCTGCGTGTTGCGGGCGATGCGGGCGGAAAATTCGGTCGGCAGTGCGATCGCCTCGTCGAAGGAATTGGTATGCAGCGACTGGGTGCCGCCGAGCACGGCGGACATCGCTTCGAAAGCGGTGCGGATGATGTTGTTATAGGGGTCCTGTTCCTGCAGCGAGACGCCGGAGGTCTGGCAATGGGTGCGCAGCATTAGCGAGGAAGCCTTCTTCGGCTGGAACTCCTCCATGATGCGGGTCCAGAGCAGGCGGGCGGCGCGAAGTTTGGCCGCCTCCATGAAGAAGTTCATGCCGATCGCGAAGAAGAAGGAGAGCCTTCCAGCGAAATCATCGACATTGAGGCCCTTGGCAATCGCTGCCCTGACATATTCGCGACCGTCGGCCAGCGTGAAGGCAAGTTCTTGCACCAGCGTCGCGCCCGCCTCCTGCATGTGATAGCCCGAGATCGAAATCGAGTTGAATTTCGGCATCTCCCTTGCGGTATACTCGATGATGTCGGCAACGATCCGCATCGATGGTTCCGGTGGATAGATATAGGTGTTGCGGACCATGAACTCCTTGAGGATGTCATTCTGGATGGTGCCAGAAAGGTCGGCTCGTGGAACGCCCTGCTCCTCGCCGGCCACGATGAAGGAGGCAAGGATCGGGATGACGGCGCCGTTCATGGTCATCGACACCGACATTTCGCCGAGTGGAATGCCGTCGAACAGGATCTTCATGTCCTCGACGCTGTCGATTGCCACACCCGCCTTGCCGACATCGCCCTCGACGCGCGGATGATCGCTGTCATAACCGCGGTGGGTGGCAAGATCGAAGGCGACCGACAGGCCCTTCTGGCCGGCGGCGAGATTGCGGCGATAAAAGGCGTTCGATTCTTCTGCCGTGGAGAAGCCGGCATATTGGCGGATCGTCCAAGGCCGGCCGGCATACATCGTCGCGCGGGGGCCGCGGGTGAAAGGCGAAAAGCCGGGAAGCGAACCAAGGTGCCCGGCGCTGTCGAGATCCTCGGCCGTATAGAGCGGCTTGACGGCAATGCCTTCCGGCGTCTGCCAGGTGAGCTTCTCGGGCGAGATGCGCAGTTCCTTTTGCGCAAGTTCCACCCAATCCGACAGCGTCTTCTTCGTCATGCGTTTCCTCCGGCTTTTTTCATCCCCACCCTACCATTTCACAGGCTCCTCGTGCGATAGAGCCCGAACAGGATGATTTTAGGCCGAGCTGGCCCAAAATCTGAATCCTGTTCTACATTATATAGTTAGAGCATGATGTCGTCCGAAAACCGCTCACACTTTTCGGTATCATGCTTTTGGATAATTAATGCGGCAAATCCTTGATTTCTATTGCCGACTTTGGGACCCGCCTCATGAAGACAATGCAGATCTATGCCTTCGACATGAACTGCGTCGGGCACATCAACCACGGTCTGTGGACGCATCCGCGCGACCGCTCAGCGCACTATACCGATCTCGACTACTGGACGGAGTTTGCCAAGACCGCGGAACGCGGCAAGCTGGACGGCATCTTCCTGGCCGACATCGTCGGTGTCTACGATGTCTACAGGGGTAGCCCGTCGCCGGTGATCGAGACGGGCGCGCAGATCCCGGTCAATGATCCGATGATCCCGATTTCGGCGATGGCCTATGTCACGAAACATCTGGGTTTCGGCGTGACCGTCAACACCACCTACGAGCCACCCTTCCTGCTGGCACGGCGCATGTCGACGCTCGATCATCTGACCAAGGGACGGATCGGCTGGAACATCGTCACCGGCTATCTCGATAGTGCCGCCCGCAGCATGGGTTTCGACAAGCTGCCGGAACATGATGCGCGTTACGACGCAGCCGAAGAATATCTCGAAATTCTCTACAAGCTCTGGGAAGGGAGTTGGGACGACGATGCGGTGGTGCGCGACAAGGCGGGCGGCGTCTATGCGGATCCCTCCAAAGTGCGCTCTGTCCGTCACGACGGCAAATATTACCGGATGGAAGGCATCCATCTTTCCGAGCCCTCGCCGCAGCGCACGCCCGTGCTCTTCCAGGCCGGCGCCTCGGCACGCGGGCAGGATTTCGCCGCACGCCACGCCGAATGCGTCTTCATTGCCGGGCCGAATCCCAAGGCGGCCAAGCCGACCGTCGATGCGCTGCGGGCGAAGGCGACGGAATTCGGCCGCGGCGCCGACGCATTGAAGATCCTCAGCCTGATCACCGTCGTCGTCGGGCGGACGGAGAAGGAAGCACGGGACAAGCTGGAGGACTATCGCCGCCATGCGAGCGTCGAGGCTTCGCTTGCGCATTACTCCGCTTCGACAGGCATCGACTTTTCGAAGTATGGATTGGACGACGTCATCGACCAGAGCTCGACCAACGCCAATCAATCGGCACTTGCGGCCATCACGAAACAGGCGCCAAAGCCGGTGACGCTGCGTGACATCATCGACCAGATGGTGCTCGGCAGCCGGATGAAGCCGATAGTGGGTTCGCCGGAACAGATCGCCGATCATCTCGCGACATGGATAAAAGAGGGTGGCATCGACGGCTTCAATCTGGCGCGAACAGTGGCGCCGGAAAGCCTGCGCGATTTCGTCGACCTGGTGGTGCCGGTGCTGCAGGAGCGCGGCGTCTTCAAGGCGGACTATGCTGCAGGACCCTTGCGGCAGAAGCTTTTCGGCGGCGGGAACGGCAGGTTGCCCGCCGCTCACCCCGCCGCCAGGTTCCGGCGCTGACCTATCGATGGTCCAGCTTGGCCACCAGCCGGTCGCCAAGCCACTGGATGCCGCAGACGAGCACGATGAGGACGGCCACCACCGCGATCATCACACTGGTTTCGAAACGCTGATAGCCGTAGCGGATGGCGAGATCGCCGAGGCCGCCGGCGCCGATCGCGCCCGCCATGGCCGAGGCGCCGATCAGCGTCACCAGCGTGACGGTGAAACCGGCGACGATGCCTGGCAGCGCTTCAGGCACCAGCACCTCGCGGATGATCGTCCAGCGATTGCCGCCCATGGCGCGCACGGCGTCGATCAGCCCGCGGTCGACCTCGCGCAGCGATACTTCGGCGATACGGGCGTAATAGGGCGTTGCGGCGATGGCGAGCGGCACGATGGCCGCCCAGGTGCCGAGCGCGGTGCCGACGATCAGCCGCGTCAGCGGGATCAGCGCCACCAGCAGGATGATGAAAGGCACTGAGCGAAAGCCGTTGATGACTGCGCCGAGCACGCGATTGATCCAGAGGTTTTCGGCGATGCCACCGCGCGCCGTCGCGACCAGTGCAAGGCCGAGTGGCAGGCCGGCGACGAGCGAGATCAATCCCGAGGCGAGGGTCATCAGGATCGTCTCCCAAAGGGAGCGAATAAGCAGTTCAAGCATGATCGGTGTCATAACCAAGCACCTCCACCCGGGCGGACCGGGCCGTCAGGAATTTTTCGACCTTTCCGGCAAGCGCGGGGTCGCGTGCGGGAACGGCGATGAAGAACCGCGCCACCGGCTGGTTCTGGATATGGTCGATGCCGCCATGGACGAGGCGGAAGCAATGCGGCAATGCCGCCGAGAGTTCGGCAAACAGCGCGCCCTGCGCCTGCGGCCCGGCGAGATCGACGCTGAGAATGACCTCCCTGCCGGCCGTCGCCGACAGCCGACCGGCGATATGTTCAGGAAGCTGCGGGCGGATGCCGCCGAGCAGGCTCCCGGTGATATCAGCCTGCGGATTGGCGAAGACCGACCAGACCTGCCCTTCCTCGACGATCCGCCCGGCATCGATGACCGCGACGCGATCGGCAATGCCGCGGACCACTTCCATCTCGTGGGTGATGAGCAGAATGGTCAGTCCGAGCTTACGGTTGATGTCTTTCAGCAATGCCAGGATCGACCGGGTCGTTTCCGGATCGAGCGCCGATGTCGCCTCGTCGGACAACAGCAGTGCCGGGCGTGCCGCCAGCGCCCGGGCGATGCCGACGCGTTGTTTCTGGCCGCCGGACAGCGATGCGGGATAAGCCTTCGCCTTGTCTGCAAGGCCGACGAGTTCGAGCAGCTCATGCGCTCGTTTCAGGCGCTCGCCCTTTGCAAGACCCTCGATCTTCAGGGGCAGCGCGACGTTTTCCTCGACGGTTTTGGCAGAAAGCAGATTGAAATGCTGAAAGATCATGCCGATGCGGCGGCGCAGCGGCTGCAGGTCCTGTTCTGAAAGTCCGGTGATGTCTCGGCCTTCGATGAGGATCTCGCCGCTATCGGCGCGCTCCAGGCCGTTCAGGCAGCGGATCAGCGTCGATTTGCCGGCGCCGCTGCGGCCGATGATGCCAAGGATCTCGCCTCTCTTCACCGTCAGCGAAATGCCGTCGAGGGCTGCAGTGGTTCCGAACCGTCGCTTCACGTCGGTCAGTCTCACCACCTCTTCGGAAGCCGCCGCTTGAGACTGTGCCTCGATCGCCGTGGTGGAAACAAGGGAATTCATGTGGTTTTCCTTACAAATACTGAAGGCGGTCCGGGCAGAGAACGCCCGGACCGCCTCTCGGCAGGCCTTAACCCCAGCCCTGCCTCGGATCAATAGGCGCTGAGACCCGTTCCCTTATAGACCTTTTCGAACTCGGCCTTCACGGTGTCGTTCTGATAAGAAGAAACAAGCGTCTTGACCCATTCGGCATCCTTGTTGTCGTCCTTGACGGCGATGAAGTTGCGGTACGGATTGTCGGCGATCGGCTCTTGGGCAATGCGTTCGGCCGGCGAAAGACCGCTCTTCAGCGCCCAGTCGGTGTTGACGATACCGGCATCCAGATCGTCGATCGAACGGCCGACGATGCCGGCGTCGAGTTCCTTGATCTCGATCTTCTTTGGATTGTCGGTGACGTCGGCGACGGTGGCGAGAATACCGGTGCCGTCCTTCAGTTTGATCAGGCCTTCGCTCTGGAGAACGCGCAGTGCGCGGCCTTCGTTCGAGGGATCGTTCGGCACGCCGATGACGGCACCTTCCGGGATCTCGGCGACGGACTTGTATTTCTTGGTGTAAAGGCCGATCGGCCAGACCCCGGTATAACCGACGCGAACGATGTGATAGCCGTGCTGCTGGATCTGGTTGTCGAGATAGGGCTGGTGCTGGAAAGCGTTGGCATCGATTTCGCCGCGCTCCAGCGCTTCATTCGGCTGGGTGTAATCGTTGAAGATGACGGTCTCGATCTTGAGACCTTTCTTGCCCGCCTCGCTCGTGACGACACGCCACACATCCTCATCCTCGCCGGCCATGATGCCGACCTTGATCGACTTGTCCTCGGCAAAGGAAGGGTGGGGTGCTGCAAAGGCGAAGAGCGCGGCAGCGGAAACGACCACGGCGGCAAGAGCCGCGCGGCGCGAAAGGTGGAAGCCGTGAAGATTTTTGTTCTTGGTCATTGTATATCCCGTCTGACTGAATGAGGCCGAACGCCCCGAGCAGGCTGATCATGGCAAATGGGCGGATCGCGAGCGAAGCACGAATGTCTGATGTGGAGGGAGGGCCGGAAAAACTCTTGCCCTGCCATCGATATCGGCAGGATAAATTTCCATCAATTTTGTGGATTAATTGCGGCTCGTGAGCATGTTGCAAAAATGAAAACGGCGCCTCCGTGGCGCCGTTTCAAGCCTATCCCGACGCTCTTCACTCGGCAGCGATAAGTGCCCGACTCCGGCCGGGAAAGAAGGCCTCGAGCTCGCCGATGACTTCCCCGATCCGCTTGGAAAGTGGATCGGATGAGACGCGGTAATCGGTGAAGTCGCGGTCGGATGCATAAACCGCGGTCGGCAGCGTGTGAGACATGAAAAAACCGAAGAGCGGCCGGAGCTGGTGCTCGACCATCAGCGCATGGCGGTCACCGCCGCCGGTCGCAGTGATGATGATTGGCTTGGCGCGCAGCTCATGCGGGTCGATCAGGTCGATCAGATGCTTGAAGAGACCGGGATAGCTGCCCTTGTAGGTCGGCGCTCCGATGACCAGCACATCGGCATTGACGATGTCGTCGATGACTTCCCTGGCGCGACTGTCGAGATCGTCACGGCGCAGCGCCTGGCCAAGCGAGGGGCCGACATCGGTCAGATCGTAGATGGTGTTGTCGAAGCCGTATTTCTCACCGGCGAGACCGGCAACGTTTTCAACAAGTGCAAATGTCTTCGAGGGGCGGTTGAAGCTACCCGCAAGGCCGACCAATTTGTGAGCAGACATGCCATTTCCTTCCAATATCGTGCCGAGACCGACGTCATTATTGGGACGAATATTATCTATAAAAATAGTGGATTAAAGGAATGGTGATCCCTCTTCCCCATAGGAGGAGAAAAATACGTTCGGGCCTATGGGCGAAGGCGACGTGCGAAACTGCATGATGAACCGGGCCGGAGTGTCGGTGACATTCCGGCTCCATCGATTGTCCATAAGCGATGTCGCGTCAAACTGGTTTCTGCTTGGGAATACGCGGCAGGAAGACCGTGAGGAGACCGAGCAGCGGCAGGTAGGAGCAGATGCGGTAGACGAAATCGATGCCATGGGTGTCGGCGAAACTGCCGAGCAGGGCTGCACCAAGCCCCCCTGCCCCGAATGCGAAGCCGAAGAAGACCCCGGCAATCAGCCCGACGCGCCCGGGCACCAGTTCTTGCGCGAAGACGACGATTGCAGAGAAGGCCGAAGCGAAGATCAGGCCGATGACGACGCTGAGCACACCCGTCCAGAAGAGGTTGGCATAGGGAAGCAGGAGCGCGAAGGGAATGACGCCGAGGATCGAGAACCAGATGACGAAACGCGCGCCGAAGCGGTCACCGATCGGCCCGCCGAGGAAGGTGCCGACGGCGACCGAACCGAGGAACAGGAAGAGCATCAGCTGTGCCTGCTGCACGCTGAGGGCAAACTTGTCGATGACATAGAAGGTGAAGTAGCTCGATACGCTGGCCATGTAGACATTCTTCGTTGCCGTCAGCAGCACGAGGATGAGCAGCGCCCAGACGACCCTGTTCTGCGGCAGCGGCAGGGTCCGGCTTATTGCCGGCTTGCTGGCATTCTGGCGCCTGTGGCTGATGTACCAGTTGCCGACCCAGCTCAGCACGACCATGCCGACCATGGCGATGGCGGCGAACCATGAGACGCTGTGCTGACCGAGCGGCAGCACGATGAAGGCGGCAAGCAGCGGGCCGATCGCCTGGCCGGCATTGCCACCAACCTGGAAGAAGGATTGCGCGAAACCGTGGCGGCCGCCAGAGGCAAGACGGGCAACACGCGAAGATTCCGGGTGGAAGACCGCCGAGCCGAAGCCGATCAGGCTTGCGGCAACCAGCAGCAGGGTGAAACTGCCGGCATTGCCGAGCAGAATGAGGCCGCAAAAGGTACTCGCCATACCGACCGGCAGCGAATAGGGCATCGGCCAGCGGTCGGTGACGATGCCGACGAGCGGCTGCAGCAGCGAAGCCGTGACCTGGAAAGTCATAGTGAGGAGACCGATCTGCACGAAATCGAGATCGTAGTTCGCCTTGAACAGCGGATAAAGCGAGGCGAGCAGCGACTGCATGATGTCGTTCAGCATGTGGCAGAAGCTGACCGCCATGAGGATAGACATCGTCGTCTTTTCGAAACGAGGCGGGCTCTCGGCAACGGTTGCCATCAATACTTCTCCTGCACAGGCACGGCCGGTGCCATGCCACGTCGCTTTTGTTCGATGGATTTTCGGGCGATCGGGGCTGGGAAGACTCTCGTGCGACGGTCGCTGAACTGCATTTAGCGTAAGCCGGGACGCAATTACAGCCCAGTTTTATCCGTATTGGTACGGCTTTTGTTCGATTTGCGCTTCCGCCGAGTGATTTCTGCGTGATTTCACGTCTTTCCGGGCGAGGGCTTTCATATCACAGTCAGCAGCGATGATCACATATCCAGTGGGCTATGTGAAAACAACCATGGAAAAGCCATGCAGGGGATACTACAGCTGCACCGATTGAAAATGCGATCGAGGCTGAAAACACACGATGAATGTCAAGACAGCGAATGCGATAGACAGCTATGTCGGAGCGCGCATTAGATTGCGCCGGCAGTTGCTCGGGATGAGCCAGGAACGGCTTGCCGAGCAGATCGGCGTGACCTTTCAGCAGGTTCAGAAATACGAGAAGGGCATCAACCGCATCGGCGCGAGCCGGCTGCAGCGGATCGCCGAGGTGCTACACACGTCGCCGAGCTTCTTCTTCGAACAGGAGAATTCCGAGCCGTTGACGCTGCAAGGGCTGGATCTATCCGCGAATATGGACCCGGTCGCTGAATTCCTGCGAACGAAAGAGGGATTGGTGCTCAATCGCGCCTTTCTAAAGATCGCCGACAGCAATATCCGCGAAACGGTCATCGCGCTGGTGAAGGCGATGGCGCAGGCGGAAAGTCGAGGTCTGACATTGGGAGCCTCCGTAGCGGATATCACCCTTCCGCTCGGAGAATAGGCGGGTATCGCAGCGTTGCGCCTGGCGAGCCGACCGGCCAATCAATGGCATTTCCCGAAAGGGTCTGCTTGCGATTTGGCATTTGCCGGATCGCTATCTGAGGGACGGCGCCGAGCTGGGCGCTGAATTCTCCGCCTATCGCCTGGATCTTGCGCTGGGCGCTCTGCTGCAGGACCGCGACAGAAGCGCCGTGTCCCCTCCCCCAGGCAGATATCAGGACGGTTCTCTGCCACGGCGGCACTGAACAGCTACTGACTGTCCAGGTGCTTGCCCACTGCGGACCCATTGCGGACGTACTTCAAAGAGCCGTGCACGCTCGATATCTCGCTTCCGAAGTATCCGATCGGCTATGATGCCGGTTGTGCAGCCTTGCTCTTGCGATTCGGTCAGTGAATGCGCGATTGCCACGCTGGACAGCGGCACCGGGCGGCCTGTTCAAGCCTTTGAAAAAGATTGGACAACCTCGCGGTAGGGTCTTGTTAACCCTATTTGCCTTGCCACCCCTCCAGAATCGGCGCTAAATGCGGTTTCACAGCGCCCAGGGCTTTTAAATCGCATTTTCGAGATTTCCATGAATATGGCACCGCAGATAGAAAAAGCAATTTCTGATGTCGACCAGCTGATTATTGGCCAGGCGCAGGAACTGTCCGATAAGCTGAAGCAGCATCGGCTCGAGATGTTTCCGCCGCGTGCATTGAAGGGTTTGAGGGAATTTCAGCTTGCCGAGGCGGCGCGTTTCCTCGGTGTCACCAGCGGCTATCTTCGCAACCTGTCGCTGGAAGGCAAAGGCGCCCTTCCCCAGGTCACGCCGTCGGGCCGTCGATCCTATACGGCGGAGCAAATGGAAGAGATGCGCAGCTTCCTGGAGCACAATGCCCGCGCCGGAACGCATTATATGCGTCATCGCCGCGGCAACGAACATCTGCAGGTCGTTGCCGTCGTCAACTTCAAAGGTGGCAGCGGCAAGACGACGAGTGCAGCACACCTTGCCCAGCATCTTGCCTTGACGGGTCACCGTGTCCTTGCCGTCGACCTCGATCCGCAGGCCTCTCTCTCCGCCATCCACGGTTTTCAGCCGGAGTTCGACGTCGACGAAAATGAGACGCTCTACGCCGCCATTCGTTATGACGATCAGCGGCGTCCGCTGAGAGAGATCATCCGTCCGACGAATTTCCCGAACCTTCATCTGGTGCCGGGCAATCTCGAACTGATGGAATTCGAGCACGATACGCCGCGCGTCCTTGCTCAGGGCAAGGCGGGCGACTATGGACGCGTCTTCTTCGCGCGGCTGGACGAGGCGCTGTCCTCCGTCGCCGACGATTACGACGTCGTCATCATCGACTGCCCTCCCCAGCTCGGCTTTTTGACCATGAGCGCCATTTGCGGGGCAACGGCAGTTCTGATCACCGTACATCCTCAGATGCTCGACGTCATGTCGATGTGCCAATTCCTGCAGATGCTCGGCGAGGTGCTGAACACGCTGAAAGGTGCCGGCGGCAACATGAACCTCGACTGGTTGCGTTATCTCGTCACCCGCTACGATCCGCAGGACGGGCCGCAGACGCAAATGGTCGCCTTCATGCGTTCGATGTTCAAGAACCATGTGCTCACCAATCCGATGTTGCGCAGCGTCGCGATCTCCGATGCGGCGATGACCAATCAGACGCTTTACGAGGTCGAACGGAACCAGTTTACCCGCGCGACCTATGACCGCGCGATGGAGGCGATGGATTCCGTCAACACCGAGATCGCCGATCTCATCCACAAGGCTTGGGGGCGGAAATGACCGAGAAGTTTACTGCGGTAAACTGGGGCGAGGAGCTGGCTGATGGCGCGTAAGAATCTCCTCTCCGGCCTGATGGACGATTCCAAGAAGTTTACTGCGGTAAACAATGAGGACGAACCACTCCACAGGGACGAGAAGCAGCAGCTCACCTATAAGGGGATCGGCGCTCTCGGTGCCGTGACACGCAGTATCGATGCGCTGGCTGCCAAGGCCGATGCGGCCAAAGCGATCGAGGAGAAGCTGGCGACCGGTGAAACGGTGATTGATCTCGACCCTGCCCTGATCGAAGATTCTTTCGTGACCGACCGGCTGGCGCATACCGACGAACAGTTTCGCGAATTGGTCGAGGCGATCCGGTTGCGCGGTCAGGATTCGCCGATCCTCGTCCGGCCGCATCCTGAGAAGGACGGCCGATATCAGATCGCCTTCGGCCACCGTCGCGCCCGGGCCGCCAAGGAACTCGGCCGACCTGTCCGCGCCGTGGTCAAGAAACTCGACGATCGCGACCATGTCATTGCGCAGGGCCAGGAGAATTCGGCGCGCGCCGATCTCTCCTTCATCGAGAGGACGATGTTTGCCGACAAACTCGACACGTTGGGCTTCGACAGGGAAACGATCATGTCCGCGCTCAGCGCCGACAAGACGACAGTTTCCAAGATGCTGTCCGTCACCAAGCGGATTCCAGCCGAAGTCCTGACCGCGATCGGTGCGGCCAAGACCACCGGCCGTGATCGGTGGCACGATCTGTCCGTGAAATTCGAGGCCGAAAACATCGCCGCACGAGCGATAGAGTTCACCAGATCGGCGGAATTCGAGACGGTGGAGCCGGATGCCCGATTTGATATGCTGGTTGCCTTCATCAGCAGGAGGCAACAACAGGCCTCATCCATAGCGGCGCTTCAGCCCGCCGCTCACGCCTGGCAGCGCAAGGACGGCGCGGTCAAGGCGAAGATCAAGGATGACGGGAAACAGTTCACCATCGCGTTGAAGGCGGAGAAGGCGTCTGCCTTTGGAGCCTACATCGCCAGCAATCTGGATCGCCTCTACGAGGCGTTCGAGAGGACACAGGATTTGACCAAGAACGGAGATCAATAAGCAAAAGAAAAGGCCCCCGAACGTTGCCGTCGCGGAAGCCCTCTCTGATCTAGACACCCAGAGAATCACATTTCCGCGAATCATAGTCAAGAGTCTTTGGCACCGAATTTGGTGAGCCGTGATCTTTTGCCTTGAAGAAGGCGAAGAAAATGGAAAGCGGAAGTGTGACGACGCCCTTCGGGCGGCGGCCGATGACGTTTGGCATGTTAGCAAGCCAGGCGGCTGCTCGAGAAATCGAGCCTGGCCAATCTATCGACAAGTGGAAACTCTATCGTGCCCTGTGCGAGGCCAAGCCGCTGCTCGGCATCACCGACCGGGCGCTCGCTATCCTGAACGCCTTGCTGAGCTTTTATCCCAAGGGAGAGCTCTCTGAGGAAAACGGGCTCGTGGTGTTCCCTTCCAATGCACAGCTCTCGCTGCGCGCGCATGGAATGGCGGAGCAGACGATCCGTCGTCACCTGGCGAGCCTGATCGAGGCCGGGCTGCTGATCCGCAAGGACAGCCCGAACGGCAAGCGCTACGCCCGCAAGGAGCAGGGGGGGGAGATCCGCGAGGCATTCGGTTTTTCACTGGCGCCGCTGCTGGTGCGCGCTGAGGAGATCGAGCGGTTGGCGGCGGAGGTGGTTGCGGAACGGTTGCACCTGCAGCGGCTCAGAGAACGCCTGACGCTTTGCCGGCGCGATGTCGCCAAGCTCATCGAGATGGCATTGGAGGAGGGCGCCGCAGGCGATTGGAGCCGGATTCATCTGCATTTTCGCGATGTCGTCGAGCGGCTGCCACGGTCGCCTTCCGCCGAACAGGTCGCCGCAGCACTCGACGAATTGGAGCTGCTGCGTGAAGAAATCACCAATCAGTTGGAAATGCAGGTTAAAACTCAAAATCATAGCGGCAATGCCCAACATTATGAGCGGCACATACAGAATTCAAATCCACAATCCATTACTGAACTTGAACCAGCTTCCGAAATGAAGCAGGGCGCAACGACGGACGATCGATCGGCGGGTCGGGCCGAACCGACAGTCCGAATACAGAAAGATGAAGAGGAGAACGGGCGTGTGCCGGCCACAAGTTCTGCCCCCGCTGCCAACGCCGCGCTCAAATCCTTCCCACTGGGGCTGGTGCTGCAGGCCTGCCCGGAAATCGCAGCCTATGGACCGCAGGGCTCGGTCGGCACATGGCGCGAGCTGATGGCCGCGGCTGTGGTCGTTCGTTCGATGCTGGGCGTCAGCCCATCGGCCTATGAGCAGGCCTGCGACATCATGGGACCTGAAAATGCGGCCACCGTCATGGCCTGCGTCCTCGAAAGGGCAGGGCACATCACCTCCGCCGGCGGTTACCTGCGCGATCTGACACGACGCGCCGAGAAAGGGGAATTCGCCATCGGACCGATGCTGATGGCCCTTGCCCGCACCAATTCGCCGATAAGTCGGAAGACAGGATGAAATTCGCTTCGTGGTCTTCCTGGCGCAAATTGTTATGGTTAACGAAGCGTGACAGAAACGAAGGCCAAGATAACTTCTGATTGGAAGCTTCTCACTGTCAGATCAGAGGGTTAGGAGTTTGACGAAAACCTGCGAGACGAAGGGGCACTCGCAAGTGGGTGGGCGACCACGTCGGTTGATGGAGAAAACACCACGTCCTGACAGTTGACGCGAAACGTTTTTTGACGATACGGCAAGGCGATAGCACAAATGGCGGATGATTGCCGGTGGAGCGGAAGAACTGCGGAACATGGGTTTGAAACGGGCGGTGGACTTTTTCTTGGCTTTGATTGCGGCGGCGATCCTGCTCGTTCCAATCCTTGTCGTCGCTCTTTGTGTTCGCCTTACCTCGCCGGGACCGATCCTCTATTGGTCAAAACGTGTCGGCCGTTTCAATCAGATCTTCCTGATGCCGAAATTTCGCAGCATGCGCGTCGACACACCGACGGTTGCCACGCATCTGCTCGAAGATCCGGATCGCTTTCTGACACCGATCGGTTCGTTTCTGCGCAAATCCAGCCTCGACGAACTGCCGCAGCTCTGGTGCATTCTCGAGGGAAAGATGAGTTTCGTCGGCCCGCGGCCGGCACTCTACAATCAATATGATCTGATAGAGTTGCGGACGGCCCATGGTGTCGACAAGCTCCTGCCCGGACTGACGGGATGGGCGCAGATCAATGGCCGGGACGAATTGCCGATTCCGGAGAAGGTAAAATTCGATGTCGAATATCTCGAACGCCGCTCGTTCGGCTTCGACATAAGCATCCTGTTTATGACGGCCGAGAAGGTCATCCGCCGCAAGGGAATAAGGCATTAAGCTACCTACTTCTGATAGATAAGCGGGGCGGGGGACCTTACTTTCCGATTATTTCAGTTGCGCTCGTTGCAGAAAATGACAAGAAGGTGGTTGTCTGATTGATCCGCGAGACGCTGGTAAGCAATGCCCGAAAATACCCCCACTGAGACGCCGCGCTCAGGATGGTTCTTAATGCCGATGCAAGCGCTCGTCGCCCCTCTGCTGGCGATGCCGCGGGTTGCCAAACGCGCTCTGGCCTTGCTGCTGGATTCCAGCTTTTGTGTTCTGACGATCTGGCTGGCCTATTGTTTCCGCCTGAACGAATGGACGGTGCTGACAGGTGTGCAGTGGCTGCCGGTCTTCGTTTCACTGTGCATGGCCCTTCCCATCTTCATCGTCATGGGCATGTATCGGGCGATCTTCCGTTATGCCAATATGGCTGCTTTCATTACTGTTCTGAAGGCGATTGCGATCTACGGCGTCGCGTTCATGACGATATTTACAGCACTCAGCGTCCCCGGTGTTCCGAGAACCGTCGGCATCCTCCAGCCCTTCCTTCTGTTGATTGCGATCGGGCTGTCGAGGTTGAGTATCCGCTACTGGCTCGGGGATGCCTACCAGCGCATCCTTCACAAGAATATGCTCGCCAAGGTGCTGATCTATGGGGCAGGGACGGCCGGGCGGCAATTGGCCGGTGCCTTGATCAACAGTGCCGAACTCAATGTCGTCGGCTATCTGGATGATGATCCGCGTCTCAAGGGCGGCGTCATGGGTGGTTTGCCGATCTACGACCCCTCGGATCTTCCGGTGCTTGCCGAATCTCTCGGCGTGCACAACGTGCTTCTTGCTCTTCCCTCCGCATCGCGGCAGCGTCGCAACGAAATCCTGGAGCACATCCGTAAAGCCAGGGTCAATGTTCGTACGTTGCCGGATCTCACTGCCCTGGCTCAGGGACGCATCGCCGTCTCCGACATCCGAGAGCTGGAGATCGAAGATCTGCTGGGAAGAGAAGCGGTCGCGCCGCGCCAGGAGCTACTCGACAAGTCGATGCGCAACAAGGTGGTGATGGTCACCGGTGCTGGTGGCTCGATCGGCGGCGAGTTATGTCGTCAGATTTTGCGCACCGGGCCTTCCAGCCTCATCCTCATCGATCAGAACGAGTTTGCGCTTTATAATATCCATGCCGAATTGCAGAAGCTGGCCGAACTGTACAAACACGAAAATATGCAGATCGTCCCGATCCTCTGTTCCGTCCGCGATCAGGATCGCATGGAACATGTCATGCAGAGCTGGCGACCTCAGACGCTCTATCATGCAGCCGCTTACAAGCATGTTCCCCTTGTCGAACACAATGCCGTGGAAGGCATCAAGAACAATGTGATGGGTACGCTGGTCGCGGCACGCGCGGCGAATAAATGCGGCGTCTCGAATTTCGTGCTGATCAGCACAGACAAAGCCGTGCGTCCGACAAATGTGATGGGCGCCAGCAAGAGGCTGGCGGAGATGGTTCTGCAGGCGCTTGCGGCGGAATCGGCGACCGACAGAATGCGAACGAATTTCTCCATGGTCCGTTTCGGAAACGTCCTCGGCTCCTCCGGATCCGTCGTGCCGCTTTTCCGGCAGCAGATCAAGGACGGCGGCCCGGTGACGCTGACACATCCTGATATAACTCGTTATTTCATGACCATTTCGGAGGCTTCTCAACTCGTCATACAGGCCGGCGCGATGGCCGAGGGCGGAGATGTCTTCCTGCTCGACATGGGAGAGCCGGTTCGCATCGCCGATCTCGCCCGCAAGATGGTCGAGCTTTCCGGGCTGGCCGTCCGTGACGAAGACAATCCCGAAGGCGATATCGAGCTGTCCGTTACCGGCCTTCGGCCCGGCGAGAAGCTCTTTGAAGAACTGTTGATCGGGGATAATCCAGAAACAACCGAACATCCTCGGATTATGAAGGCGCGCGAGGATTTCCTGTCCTGGCCCGAGTTGTCGAGAAGGCTCAACGCGCTCAACGCGGTGTTGGACCGGAACGATATGATCGCTGCACGTGCGACATTGGCGGAGCTTGTTTCCGGCTATTCGTCAACGGGTGAGGTCTCGGATCTGGCTTTCACCGGCGCCGAGCCAATACGGCTGCCTCAGACAATTCAAAGCACGCTGTAGCGTCTGCAGGCTCAAGGGGTGCCGGACGTCAGCTCCGAACGACTGGTGCAAAGCCCGTGCTGCCGCGATCCGCACAAATAAGGGCAACCATGTAGGCGAAGATCGGATCCAAAGCTTTCTGATTGAACATGATGCCAAAGCTGCCTGTTATGACGTAGCTGCTGACAAGTAGAAGAGCGAGCGCGATCGCTAAATCCCGGCCCGGTCCCGCTTCTTTTCTCCACGCGCCGATCACGGGCGTCAGCAGCATCAGCGAAAGCGCTGCAATGCCGAAAACGCCGGCGTCGATTCCCGCGGTCAGAAAGCCGTTATGGACATGCGAGTAAGGCAGTTGCGGCCTTATATTATCGGGAAGCTCTGCCAAAACCGAAGCCATCCGGTTTTGCGGGCCATAACCCGTCAACGGGTCCTTACTAATTGCCGATAGTGCGCCTTTGTACAAGGCGAACCGGGCACTCAGCGACGTGATCTCGCCGTCGGTGCGTTCGAGCGATGTCAGATTTTCCTGAAGCGCCTGGATGCGATGGAGGATCTGGCCGCTGCCCAGGGTGATAAGTCCCGCCAACAGCAAGGAGCTGGTAATAGCCAGGCTGCGCAAACTCAGATGGAAGCTGTGTTTGCGAAAATACCAGAGAAAGATGACGATATGGACGGGAATGACCAGCCAGGCCGAGCGCGTTCCGGAAAGCAGAACGCAGCCTAGACCCGCGGCATATCCCAGTATCGCAATTCTTTGCTCCACGCTTCTGGGAGATTGAATGTTGAGAAGCGCAATGCCGCCGAACAGAATGCCTATCACGCCGAGGAGTGCAGCGTTCGACGTTCCAGCCTCTGCCCTGTCCATCAGAAACATGATCTGCAGAAGGCTGAAAAGAAAGGTGACGATCATGCCGATGCCTGCGCCGAGGATAAAGAGCGGCACGAGACGACCATCGGGAGATTGCCGCATCCGCGGCAATATCAGCCAGATGGAAAAGAAAGGCAGGAGCCGGAATATCCAGTCCGGTACTTCGGAGTAGGGCGGATTGATGAAGATGCTGGCGATCATCACCAGCGGGTAGATCGACATGCCAATGGCAACCAGCCGGTCGGATTTCGAGAGGTTCAAGACGAGGCGGCCCGTCGCCAGACAGTAGATGCCCCACACCATCGACGCGAGGAGGATGAAGGAGTTAAAGTTCGGCGAAAGCCCTGGAAGGATTGCAAAGAGAAAGACGGCAATGCGGTTGTTTCGGTCGAGTGCGCTTCCGGCCTCGTCCCCCGGATAAAGCACTGCCATCTTGAGTTGTCTGAAATAATTCACGTTGCCGGTCCTGACCGTGTCGATGCTGCCTCGCTAAGGATCGTGATCACAGCTGTCAAGCTGTGATCACGGTGCAATCTATGGCTTCATTCGACGTGGTATTCCGGCAACAGGCGTCTGGCCAGACTTGGTTCTGTTCGATGATGGGGGGGCAAATAGGTACGACGGTAAGGCCGGCTTCAACAGAAAACACGTCTGAGGTGCGGGCGTGATGTGAAGGTTTGATAGCCAGCAGCCGACGAGCGCACCGAAAGAAAGAAGGCGGCATCATCGGGATCGGCGAAGACCGATGCATGCGCCTCGTTGAAATGACGCGGCTGCCGCTATCGCCAATATGGCCGTGTCGAACCTTCCGCCGAGGATCGACCAAGGAGATAGCCAAGCCCAAATGCGACAATGCCGGTGGTGAGCAGCAATGCGCTTGCGGTATGCGGGTGCTCTCTGGCACCGAGGGCGACGGCATAAGCCTCACGTTTTATCTCTTTGGCCGCCGACTTCGCGACCTTGGTCAGTCCCTCCGGCTGCTCGCCGGGTGTGCCGGTGAAGCCGGCGTTCAAGTTCTGTTTGTCGACCATGTCGGGGACCTTTCTGAAATTGGCGCGCGGTCTGAAATTGGCGCGAGGCGGAAAGTTCAATCCTGCTCGCGTGTGCCGGGGGAGGCTTCGCGTTGATCGGCGTCCTCAAGATCGGTCTTGACGAGGAATGCATCCGTATGTTCGCGCGAGGCCTCTCGCAATGCTGCGAGGTTTGGAGGATTGTCGGCTTCGCCCTGCTGCGCATCGAGTTCATGTTCGGCCAGGGTCCAGTGATGCCCGTGCTTGCCTTCCGGCTTCCCTTCCTTCTCCCACAGGGAATAGGCCCTTCTTTGGATCTCCTCCTCGCGGCTGGCTGCCGGCGATCCGCCGCTCAGCCTGTCGATTTCCTTTGCGGCTCGCCGAACCATCTTCCGTCTGCCTGCGTCCGCGGCAGGTGGAGTTTTCGGCTGGGCGCCGTCAGTCGTATTTTCGCTTGTCTTGCGTCGTGCTGGTTTTTTCATGAGGGTCTCCTTGCGGATCTCAACCAACTTGGACGATCTAAGTTCCAAACAAAGAGTGCCTCGGCGTAGAGATGGGCTTTCCATTTCCGCGAGGTCTATGCCGTTCACCCGCGCTTTCACACGGTAATTGCCGTTCGATGTTTTTGCCTCGAGTCCGCGGCCCGCGGGTCGACTTGCTCAAGTCGCGAAGCGCCGAACCTTGAGCGGCATGTCTTGGCACGGCGATAAAATTGATATACTAATATGCCACTGAGTTTCAGCGTCCCGGTATATCCATGCAGCAAGCATCAGAAGTCGAAGTTTTGGTCGTCCCGACGTCGCGGGAGGCCGGGGGCAGGCTGCGCCGTATCACCACGGCTGGCGCCATCTACGATCGCCTCTATGCCGACATCGTGTCGCTGCGGATGCCGCCCGGCATGCTGCTGCAGGAAAAGCGGATCGCCGATGATTTCGGCGTCAGTCGCACGCCGGTGCGCGAGGCGCTGCTCCGGCTTTCCGAAGGCGGACTGGTCGATATCTACCCGCAGTCGGGCACCGTCGTGTCGCGGGTGCCGGTCTCGGCAATCCCTGAGGCGGTCGTCGTGCGCAAGGCGCTCGAAGGCGCGACCGTCGAGGCTGCGGCTTTGACCGCGACGGCCACCGATATCGCCCGTCTCGACGCCATCATTGCCCGCCAGCAGGCCCATGCCGCGACCGGCAATGCCTCGAGCTTCCATGAGGAGGATGAGGCCTTCCATGAGGCGATCACGCAGATATCGGGTTATCCCGGCATCTGGGCAATCCTGAAAACGGTCAAGGTGCAGATCGACCGGGCGCGGCGCCTGACTTTGCCGGTGCTTGGGCGCACGGATAATGTCGTGCAGGAACACATGATCATCCGCGATGCGCTCGCCGCCCATGATGCGGCGGCTGCACGCAGCGCCATGACCCATCATCTGAGTGCCGTCATTCCCGATGTCGACGAATTGCGCGCGCGTTACCCCGATTATTTCTGCTGACGGCAGGCCAACACGAAACGAAAAGCGAGAGGGAAGGAAGAAGGATGCGACAGGGTTGGAGATGGTTCGGACCGGAAGCGCCGGTGACGCTGGATGATGTCCGCCAGACGGGCGCGACGAATATCGTCTCTTCGCTGCATCAGGTGCCGATCGGCAGGGCCTGGACGGAGAAGGAAGTGCGCGAACGCCAGGCTCTGATCGAGACGACGCCCGGCGACCGCTCGCCGCTTGTCTGGTCGGTCGTCGAGAGCATCCCGATTCCCGATGCCGTCAAGCGCAAGGGCGGGGAGGCGAAGGCCGAAATCGAGGCGTGGATCGCCAGCCTCGAAGCGGTCGCCGCCTGCGGTATTCCGATCGTCTGCTATAATTTCATGCCGGTGGTGGACTGGACCCGCACCGAACTCGATTTCGTGACGCCGACCGGCGCCACCGCCATGCGCTTCGACCACGAGCGTTTTGCAGCTTTCGATCTCTTCATCCTGGAACGGCCGGATGCGGCGCAGCACTATTCTAGCGAAGACCGCGAACGGGCGCGTATCGTATTCGAAGCGATGACGGACGACGAGATCGCCGATATCACCCGCATCATCACCTCGGCTCTGCCGGGGTCGACCACCGAACCTCTGACCATTCCGGCTTTCCGCGACAAACTCGTCGCCTATAGTGGCATCGATGCCGCAAGACTGCGCCGGCACCTGATTGAATTCCTGGAGGCGGTGACGCCGGCTGCCGAAGCCCGGGGTGTCAAGCTGACGCTGCATCCCGATGATCCGCCGCGTTCGCTGTTCGGCCTGCCGCGAATCGCCTCGACGGCGGACGACTATGCCGCTCTTTTCGATGCGGTGCCATCGGCGGCGAACGGCATGTGTTATTGCACCGGCAGCCTCGGCGTGCGCGCCGAAAACGACCTGCCGGCGATAGCCCGACGCTTTGCCTCGCGCATCCACTTCGCCCATCTGCGTGCCACGACGCGCGAGGGTGACGGCCGGACATTCCATGAAAGCGCGCATCTGGAAGGCGACGTCGATATGGTCGCCGTTCTCAGCGAACTGGTCGCGGAAGACCGCCGCCGCAGTCCCGAAGACACCATCGTGTTCCGATCGGACCATGGCCATCGCATGCTCGACGACCTCGACAAGGTCGTCACACCAGGCTACCCGGCCATCGGCCGCATGCGCGGCCTCGCCGAACTGCGCGGCATCCTGCATGCGCTGGGCGCTCCGCCAAACTGAGGGTGGACGCAAAAAACTGCCGCGCATTTTTGCTGGAATTGCTCCAGCGAAAATCATCGCGCTCTGAAGCCCGAGCGATGCTTCAGAGCGCGCAACCCTTCAAGAACAGATCGGTGCACATCTTCGCCCGCGCCGCAATCGTTTCGATCTTCGGCGGCGGCTCCTGGCGCAGCATCGCGGCACGCTGCGGCTCCATGATCATCATCCCGCGCAGCATGCCGCAGGCCGCATGCGGATCATCAAGGGCAATCAGTCCACGATCGATCTGGTTGTGCAGCCAGTTCTCCATCAGCGTATTGGTCCTGACGACTGCCTTTTCGTAGAAGGCGTTGGCGATCTCGGGGAATCGATCAGACTCGCTGATGACGAGCCGGGTCATGGTGATCGTATCGACCGAAAGCGTCAGCATGCCATAGGCCATCAGCATGCGTTCCAACCCTTGCCTGAGATTGGCCACGGCGAGTGTGCCGGGGTCAAGCGCCAACAAAAAACGCTCCGTGCGCTCCGTGATCATCTCTGAAAAGAGATCTCCTTTCGTCGGAAACAGGCGGTAGAGCGTCTTGGTCGAAATGCCGGCCTCCTGTGCGATCGCAGCGATGCTAGCCGCGGCATAGCCATTCTCGTGGAACTGCCTGTTTGCCGCCTCGATGATCACGCTTCTCGTATCCTCGTCGCAGCGGACTTGCGGGCGTCCTCGCGGCTTCTTCTCGATTTCGTGATTTTGGACCATGGCAATTTTCCAAATTCTTATTGACATCTATTTTCTAATGCATATTTTGGAAAATATCAAGTTTCCTAAAGTGCATTTCATTCGAATTCAGAGGCCGCAGCCCAAGTGACGGCGACCGTCATTAGGAGAAAGACAATGACCATTAAGTCGCTGCATGCCTTGAACAACAATACTGCCGTCGAAAACACTGCCGAAGCCGTACCGGCAAGCCTGGACGCCGGCCAGCCGCCGCGCGTCGCGGAAGCTGCCGCCACCGTTGCCGAGGAAAAGCCCACGCGCAGGCGCGGCGGCCGCTCCCTGCTTCTCGGCGCCACCGCGCTGGTGCTGATCGCCGCCGGCGCCTATTACGGTCATGATTACTGGACGGTCGGCCGCTTCCATATCTCGACAGACGATGCCTATGTGAAGGCCGACAACAGCACCATCGCCCCCAAGGTTTCCGGCTATCTCGCCGAGGTGCTGGTCATGGACAACGAGACGGTGAAGGTCGGGCAGCCGCTCGCCCGCATCGACGATCGCGACTTCAAGGCGGCCCTCGATCAGGCCAAGGCCGATGTCGCCGCGGCCGAAGCTACCGTCAACGCCAAGCAGGCTTCTCTCGATATCCAGCAGTCGACGATTGCCGCCGCCCGCGCGACCGTCGACGTCGACCGCGCCAATGAGACCTTTGCCGAGCAGAACAACAAGCGTTATTCGAACCTTGCCACCAGCGGTTATGCCCCGGTCCAAACCGCGCAGCAGGCCGCCTCGCAGATCGCAGCCGCCCAGGCCTCGATCGTGCGCGACAGCGCCTCGCTCGATGCCGCCGTCAAGCAGGTCGATCTGCTGAACGCAGAGCTTGCCCAGGCGAGGGCGGCCCTTGCGCGAAGCCAGGCCGTCCAGCACCAGGCCGAGCTAAACCTCTCTTATGCGACGATCACCGCGCCCGTCGACGGCACCGTCGGCAACCGGACGCTGCGTATCGGCCAGTATGTCCAGGCCGGCACTCAGCTGATGTCGGTCGTACCGACGACGGCTGCCTATGTCATCGCCAACTACAAGGAAACCCAGCTCACCGACGTCCAGGCCGGCCAGCCTGTTGATATCGAGGTCGATATGTTCCCGGGCCGCACCTATCACGGCCATGTCGACAGCCTCGCGCCCGCAAGCGGCCAGGAATTCGCGCTGCTGCCGCCTGACAACGCCACCGGCAACTTCACCAAGGTCGTCCAGCGCATTCCTGTGAAGATCGTGCTCGACGGTGACGCCGCCGCCAACGGCGACCTGCGCCCCGGCATGTCCGTGCAGCCGAGCATCGATACCAAGAACGACCGCAGCTAGGGCCGGGGGGACGAGGAGTTCGTGTCATGTCCACCATCGCAGCAACAGCCATCGCCGTTCCGCAGCCGAAAGACGGCGCCAGCACCAGAGACTGGATCGCCGTTCTCGCCGGCATGATCGGCGCCTTCATGGCGATCCTCAACATCCAGATCACCAATGCCTCGCTTCTCGACATCGAGGGTGGCATCGGAACAGGCGTCGACAACGGCGCCTGGATCTCTACTTCCTATCTGATTGGCGAGATCGTCGTCATCCCGTTGACGGCCTATTTCAGCAACGTCTTCTCTTTCCGCCGCTATATCCTCGTCAATTCCGTCCTCTTTCCGCTGTTTTCGATCGCCTGCGCCTTCGCGCATGATCTCGGCACGATGATCGTGCTGCGCGGCCTGCAGGGCTTTGCCGGCGGCGTGCTGATCCCCATGGCTTTCACCATGGTGCTGACTAAGCTGCCGAAGTCGCAGCAGCCGCTCGGCCTGGCGATTTTCGCGCTCTCGGTGACCTTCGCACCGGCGATCGGCCCGACCATCGGCGGCTACCTCACCGAAAATTACGGCTGGCAGACGATCTTCTTCATCAATGCCATTCCAAGCGCCATCATGGCGGTCGCCCTTGCCCTGACGCTCGACAAGCAGCCGATGCAGCTCGGCCTGCTGAGGGAAGGCGACTGGGCGGGGATCTTCACCATGGCCATTGGTCTGTCGGCGCTGCAGACGGTGCTCGAGGAAGGCAATAAGGAGGACTGGTTCTCCTCGCCCTTCATCGTCAAGCTCAGTATCCTTGCCTTTGCCTTCCTCGTCGCCTTCATTTGGATCGAGCTCACGGTGAAGAAGCCGCTGGTCAAGCTCAGCCTGCTGAGGCAGCGCAATTTCGGCATCGGCGTTGCCGTCAACGTGCTGGTCGGCGTCGCCCTCTTCGGCACCGTCTACATCCTGCCGCAATATCTCGGCCAGGTGCAGCGCTACAATGCCGAGCAGATCGGCAACGTGCTGGCCTGGACCGGCCTGCCACAGCTGCTTTTGATCCCGCTTGTCCCGATGATGATGAAGCGCTTCGATGCGCGGTATATCGGCTTCCTCGGCATCTCGATCTTTGCGATCAGCTGCTTCATGAACATCACGTTGTCAGCCGATACCGCCGGTGACCAGTTCTGGATTCCGAACATCATCCGCGCCATCGGCCAGGCCCTGGTGCTGACGCCGATCACCGCCATCACCACCGCCGGCATCGCGCCTTCGGATGCGGCCGCTGCCTCGGGCCTGACCAACATGCTTCGCAATCTCGGCGGCGCCGTCGGCACGGCGATGCTCGGCACGGTGCTGACCAAACGCGAGCAGTTCCACTCGAACATCATCGGCCAGTCGGTGACGCTCGGCCGCGACGAAGTTCGCACCCGTCTCGACCAATTGACAGCCTACTTCGTGCAGCATGGTGTCTCCGACCATGCCGTCGCAGCCCAGAAGGCCGTCGTGGCGCTTGGCCAGGTCGTCAAACGCCAGGCCCTGATCCTGGGTTTTGCCGATACATTCGCCGTCATCGGCGTGGTTCTTGCCGTTGCAGCCGTCGCCCTGCTGCTCACCCAAAAACCGCGAGCCGGCGGTGGCGTCGGCGCTCATTGAAGATCCCTGGCGCTCGCCCGGCTTCCCGGCGAGCGCTTCTGTCTGTCCCTATTCCGGAATTTTGACCGTGAAGGCGAAGCTCGCCACCGCGCCCGGCGCCAGGATCGTGGTAGACGGCCTCCTCGAAAGCTCGCTCGAACCTCCGGCTTCCGCAGCCATTCCATGCCAGGGCTCGACGCAGAGGAAGGGCGCGCCCGGCTTGGTCCATAGCGCAAGGTTGGGCAGGTTTTCGAAATGGAATTGCATGGTCGGCCCGCCTTCGGCGCCGTAACTCAAACCTTCGCCCGCACCATCAGGGAAAATCATTGCATCTTGTTCGAACATCGAATGATCCAGCACCAGCCGGCCGGCAGCGAATGGCGAGGGCAGGGCCGCTGGATTGATGAGGCCGCCTTCCAGCCGCACAAGCGCCGGCTCGCCTTTATTGTCGAGGATGACGATATGGTCGCGCCCGGCAGCATCGGGCAGCGGCCAGGCGAAGGCCGAATGGAATCCGAGGCCGAACGGCATCGCCTTCTGGTCGCGATTGGTAACCTCGGCGGTGACAGTCAACGCGCGGCCTTCGACCGCATGCACCAAGGCCAGCTGAAAATCGAAAGGATAGACCGCTCGCGTCGCATCCGAGGCGGCCAGTTCGAACCGGCACATCGTCTCAGTGGAGGCCGCAAGCACGAATTCGCTGCGGCGGGCAAAGCCATGCTGAGCCATCGGATAGACCGTGCCGTCGATCGTTATCTTGTCATCCGGCGCCTTGCCGACAATCGGAAACAGGATCGGCGACCGCCCGGTCCAGAAGGCTGCATCGCCGGTCCATAACCAGGAGCGCCCGTCGCTTGACGTGAGCGCCTGCATCTCGGCGCCGAGGGAGGAGACATCGACGGTGAGATCCTGATTCCCGATCCGGATGGAGATTGGCATCGCGTTTCCTTTCGCATTGGTTCGGCAGCCAGCCATACCGTTCCGAACCGGGGATTTCCACAGAATAGAGGGCGCGACGGCGGCCACACCAGCCATCGCCCTCGTTATTTCCGCATTGCGCCCAATCTCGCGATCACTTCGTTCGGGATGCCGTAGCGCTGAATGGCGTCGCGGTTGTTCCGCAACCCGCAGATCTCACGCTGGATGAAGAACGCCCAGACGGCATCGGACGCTTCGTTGAGAAGCTTCTCGCGGTCTTCGGCGCTTTGGCGGTCGGGAGTCCATGCCTTCAGAGCGGCAAGTGCCGCCTCCACCTTCAGCCCGTGACGTCCGAGAGAATCGGCTCGTTCCGACATCAGCTCGTATTCGAGGACGTTGAAGCCGTTTTTATCCTGCTCGGATTGTCTGAAGGACTGTGGCGGACGAACGCTCATTGGCACAGGTCTCCGTTGGCGTGAGCCGCGATATTATCCGATCCTGTTCCAAATTAAAGAAGGTGAGCATGATGTCGTTCGAAAACCGCTCGCGCCTTTCGGCATGGTACTCTTGATCGAGAGGGTGGGAACAGGGCTATCCTGCGGTTTCCCCGCATGGCATAAGCGCGCCAAAATCTCCTTCTCCAGGCGCCTCGCACCATGATCCGTATCGAAAATATCAGTAAGCAGCTAAGCCACCGCATCCTCTTCATCGAGGCGTCCGCAGCGCTCAACAGAGGTGAGAAGATCGGTCTCGTCGGCCCGAACGGTGCCGGTAAGACGACGATCTTCCGGATGATCAATGGCGAAGAGCAGCCCGATGAAGGCCAGGTCTCCTGCGAGAAGGGCGTCACCATCGGTTACTTCAATCAGGACGTCGGCGAGATGGCCGGCCACAGCGCCGTCGCCGAGGTGATGAACGGCGCCGGGCCTGTCAGCATTGTTGCCGGCGAATTGCGTGATCTGGAGGCGGCCATGGCCGATCCCGAGCAGGCCAATAACATGGAAGAGATCATCGAGCGTTACGGCGAGGTACAGGCGCGCTACGAGGAGCTGGACGGTTACGCGCTCGAGGGGCGCGCCCGCGAAGTGCTCGCGGGCCTGAGCTTCAGCCAGGAGATGATGGATGGCGATGTCGGCGCGCTGTCGGGCGGCTGGAAGATGCGCGTGGCGCTCGCCCGCATCCTGCTCATGCGCCCCGACGTCATGCTGCTCGACGAGCCGAGCAACCATCTGGATCTGGAAAGTCTGATCTGGCTGGAGGAATTCCTGAAAGGTTACGAGGGCGCGCTGCTGATGACCTCGCACGACCGCGAGTTCATGAACCGCATCGTCACCAAGATCATCGAGATCGACGGCGGCGCCTTGACGACCTATTCCGGCGACTATGAATTCTACGAGCAACAGCGGGCGCAGAACGAGAAACAGCAGCAGGCCCAGTTCGAACGCCAGCAGGCGATGCTCGCCAAGGAAATCAAGTTCATCGAGCGGTTCAAGGCGCGCGCCTCGCATGCCTCGCAGGTGCAGAGCCGCGTCAAGAAGCTGGAGAAGATCGACCGGGTGGAGCCGCCCAAGCGCCGCCAGTCGGTCGCCTTCGATTTCCAGCCCGCACCGCGCTCCGGCGAGGACGTGGTCAGCCTGAAGGGCGTCCACAAGAAATACGGCAGCCGCAACATCTATGAGGGGCTGGATTTCATGGTGCGGCGCCGGGAACGCTGGTGCATCATGGGCATCAACGGCGCCGGCAAGTCGACGCTGTTGAAACTGGTGACGGGCACCGCCGAGCCTGACGAAGGCAGCGTCGCTCTCGGCGCCAGCGTCAAGATGGGCTATTTCGCCCAGCACGCCATGGATATTCTCGACGGCGAGCACACCGTCTTCCAATCGTTGGAACACCGTTTTCCCCAGGCAGGGCAGGGGCCATTGCGTGCGCTGGCCGGATGTTTCGGCTTCTCCGGCGACGATATCGAGAAGCGGTGCCGGGTGCTGTCAGGCGGTGAGAAGGCGCGGCTGGTGATGGCAATGATGCTGTTCGACCCGCCGAACCTGCTCGTGCTCGACGAGCCCACGAACCATCTCGACCTCGACACCAAGGAAATGCTGATTAAAGCGCTGTCGCAATATGAGGGCACCATGCTGTTCGTTTCGCACGATCGGCATTTCCTCGCCGCACTCTCCAACCGGGTGCTGGAGCTGACGCCCGAGGGCATCCATCAATATGGCGGCGGCTATACCGAATATGTGGCGCGCACCGGCCACGAGGCGCCCGGCCTGCGAAGCTGACGATTATCTTTGCGCGGCATGTCGAAACCGTCAGCGTCGAAGCGACCAGCGGAGAGCCGGCCAGCGATATCGGTTGGCTGGTCGAAGCAACGGAGGAGAAAATGCCCATGCTGTTGGATCGGATCGAGGTGGTCACCCTGTTCGTCGATGATATCGACGCGGCCAAAGCGTTCTACCAAAAGGTCTTTGCGCCCGACGTCGTCTATCAGGACTCGGTATCGGCGGTCCTGAAATTCTCGGGAACGATGATCAACCTGCTCGATGCAGCGCAGGCGCCTCAGTTGGTCCAGCCTGTCGCAGTGTCAGCGACCGGTTCCGGCGCACGCGTGCTGCTGACGCTCAAGGTCGATGACGTCGATGCGGTTTGTGCAGAACTGCGCAAACTCGGGGTCATGCTGCTCAACGGTCCGATCGATCGTCCATGGGGCCGCCGCACCGCGGCCTTTGCCGATCCGTCGGGCCATGTCTGGGAGGTCGCGCAGGAATTGCGCTAGACGGCTGTTGCTTGCCGTCATTGGCCGTAGGGACATGCCGCTTCTTCCACGCGAGGAACGGATTCGGCGGTTATTGCCACGATGATGACCAAATTCCGTGGTGTTCGGAGGCCTCTTCATGCAATCGGGGACGGGCGCATCGGCATGGACTGGATCAATCGTTATATCGATCAGCCGCTACTGCACGGCGCGGCGGGTTTGCTGCGGAGTTGGCATCTCCGCACGCGGCAACAGCCGGAGCTGCTGGAGCCGACGTGGAATCTCGTTGTGCTCTCCTTTCTCCTGATCACGAGCGGGCAGGTCATGGCCGGTCAGACTTTCACGCTGAGTGTTGCCGCACTGGTCATGCTGGCGCTGCCGTCCGCGCGAAAGCTGCTTTTGGCTGTGAAGGCAGGGCAAGGCGGTTACGGCGCCCGGGAGTACAAGTCGCTGAGGGCGCGCGCCATCGCCAAACGTGAGGCGGAGTGGTCGGTGCGGATCATCGTCCTCTTCGCATCGGCCTGCCTTCCGTTCATCGCCCGCATCGACGATCCGCTGGGAGCCTGTTTCATGCTGGGAGCCAGCATCTGGTTCGTCCTGACCGGGCCGCTCAAGGCCTATCTCGACGCAGCCGAACCTCCCGAGCCGAATGAAGGCGACCGGATGTACAGCGGCGTCTTTCACGTCGGCTGAAGGGAGCTGATGCGACGCTGCATGTCCCGGCCGTGAGACGGACGGGAACCAAATGGGGCGGCCTCCGTTATCTCCGCAGCAACGTAAAAGGAGATTGCGATGCTTTACTACGCTCTGGTGTTTCTCGTCGTGGCCTTGATTGCCGGCGTCCTCGGATTTGGCGGCATCGCAGGGGCTTCAGCTTCCATTGCCCAGGTTCTGTTCTTCATTTTCCTGGTGCTGTTCGTCGTATCGCTCGTCATGCGACTGATGCGAAAAGTATAGTGCGGACAGATTAAAGTATAAAAACCCGGCGAAACACATTGCCGGGTTTTTCTTTATTTCTACAGTCGGTTTGACGTCTCCATCACTGAAGGTTTCCGTCCCTGTCGTGGTCGGCTGTCGCGAAATCCGCCATCACCCGCTGCATGAATTCGCTTCGGCTGATCCGGCCGTTGTGGTTCGCGTCGGTCAAAGTGAATTGCTCTACCGTCAGGATCTGCACCGTCTCGTCGGACTGCAGGCTGCCGTCCTTGTTCTTGTCGAGACTTCCGAAAGCCGTGCCCATGAAGGTCTCGTATTCCGAACGGTCGACGGTCTTGCTGGTATTTGCGTCAAGCCGATCCATCTGGCCCTGATACATCGATCCGGGCTGTTGCGGTTGTTGCGCCACTGCTCCAACGCATTGGGACAGTATGAATGTGGTCACCAAAGCCAAGGTCTTCATCGCTTGATATCCCTCCCCAATTAGCGGCAAGCCAGACGGTTGCCGACGTAACCGCCGCCGCCGATGCCGGCGCCGACAGCGAGCACCTGCCCGGTTCCGGCGCCGATCGTGCTGCCGATCAAGCCACCGACAATCGCGCCGCCGACGGTTCCCGCGATGCAGCCGAATTCGGAATTACGATCCGAGACGGCCTGCGACGGCGGACCGGACTGGCAGGCGGAGACGGCAAGGCATCCCGCCAGTATGATGTTTGTCCTGCGTATGCGCATCTTTCCCTCCCGATAAATTACCCGTTATCTCCAATAGAGATCGGCGGGCGTACGATTGTCCGGCCCCCGCGAAAATATCGCCTGATTATATTTCTCAAATTCAGACTTAGTTTCTGTTCGAACAGAAGCAGAATTCCGGAAAACAAGCGGAAATTCTGCGGCAATGCCAAGCAATCATGCCGTTTCCTCTCCAGTTGCACTGCTGCATGGAGAGTATCTTCGAACAGTACAGCTATCTATACGGCATGGCAACCTGCGCGATCATCGATCGCCTATCCAGATAGGTGCCTGCGATGTGCATGATGCCGCTCGTCGAGAGCTGACGGCGATCACGATCGTGCCTTTCCGGCAACCATCCCTGACAACATCGTGAAATAACCGGATGACGCGAAAAGATGCCTTCGAAATGTCCCAATGGGAGCTGAACCGTAAGCGTGTTTATCGCTTGCGCCCTCCCAGGCGCTTTGACATGCGATGCGTAAATGATGCCGGTTCGGGATCGTTTTGCGGTTCCGTCCGTTATCTGTTGCCGAATCTGGTGGCGAGTAGCCGGGTATGCTCCCGTCACGATTTGAGAAGGAGAGACTTATGAACAAAATTCTTGCGACGGCTTTTGCCGCGGTATCGTTGACGTTTGTCGGCGCTGGGGCGGTCAATGCCGCCGATCTCGGCACCAGGACATATGAAGAGCCGGACCTGCGCAATGGCGTGAAGATCGGTTACCTCACCTGTGATATCGGTGGCGGCACGGGTTACGTGCTCGGTTCCTCCAAAGAGGCCGACTGCATCTTCCAGTCGACCGTCGGCAACGAACTTTCGGATCGTTATACGGGTGAAATGAGAAAGCTCGGCATCGACCTTGGCTTCACCACGCGCAGCCGGCTGATCTGGGCCGTGTTCGCGCCGACGGCCGGCTATCACCGCGGATCGCTCGCCGGCCTCTACGTCGGCGCCACCGCCGAAGCGACGCTCGGCGCCGGTGTCGGCGCCAATCTCCTGGTTGGCGGCACCTCCGGTTCCATCCATCTGCAGACGGTCAGCCTGACCGGTCAGCTCGGCCTCAACGTTGCGGCCGGCAGCGCTTCGATGACGCTCACACCAGCGAATTGATATGGCCTTTTGACGTCCCCTGCCGCGACGCGGCA
>NZ_JACCEZ010000010.1:0-235267 GCF_013416305.1 Rhizobium sp. WYCCWR 11128 | reverse complement strand
TGCGCACCGTCGTGCCGAGGTCGAGCCCCAGCGACTGGATGGCGAAGAAAGCGCCGGTCGCGACGAAAAGCGCGCCGCAAATCGCATTGGTGGTATCGAAACTGATGGATTTCATGGTGTCTCCTGGGGAGATGGTTCGTGACGCACTGCTGCTGCGATTGCCCTCATCCGCCTGCCGGCACCTTCTCCCCGCATGCGGGGAGAAGGGAAAGTGCTGCAAGCCCTTCGCCCCTTGCCGCCGTCGAGTGACGCAAGTCCCCTCTCCCCGCAAGCGGGGAGAGGGTTAGGGTGAGGGGCTTATCCGGCATGTCCTGACGAGGATAATCCTCAGTCGGCATATTCGCCAGCGGCCTCGATCACCGTTTTCCAGCGGGCAATCTCGCTTTCGAGCTTGGCCTTCAGCGCAGCCGGCGTCGCATCGGCGTCGGAGGATGGCGCCGTGCCGAGCTCGGCGAAGCGGGCGCCGACATTCGCATCCTTCAGCGCCACCTGCAGCGACTTCGACAGGCGTTCGTTGATCTCAGCCGGCGTGCCCTTCGGCGTATAGATGCCGTGCCAGATGCCGACTTCAAAACCCGGCAGACCGGCTTCGACGGCCGTCGGAATGTCCTTCATCACGTCAAGCCGTTTGGGCGAGGTCACGGCATAGGCCTTGATCGTGCCGCCCTGGATCTGCTTCGTCGTGTTGGTCGTCTGGTCGCACATGACGTCGACCTGACCGCCGAGCAGATCGGTCATGGCAGGGCCGGTGCCCTTGTAGGGAACGGTTGTGAGCGGCGTCTGGATGGCGCTCATGAACATCATGCCGCAGAGATGCGAAGCCGCACCGATGCCGGCATTGGCGACCGTCACCTTGTTTTTGTTGGCCTTGATATAATCGATCAGCCCCTTGAGGTCGGCCGGCTCCATGTCCTTGCGGGCGACAATCGTCATCGGCACCTCGGTGACGAGGCCGACATAGTCGAAGGCGCCAAGCGTGTCATAGGCGAGCTTGCGGTAGAGCGTGGCGCTCGTCGCCATGCCGATATGGTGCAGCAGGATGGTGTAACCGTCGGGATCGGCATTCGCCACGCGGCCAGCGCCGAGCGTGCCGCCGGCGCCGCCGACATTTTCGACGACGATCTGCTGGCCGAGATCCTTCGACATGGATTCGGCGACCAGGCGCGCGACGGTATCCGTCGGGCCGCCGGCCGCAAAGGGCACGACCATGGTGATGGTGCGCTCGGGATAGGTCTGCGCCGAAGCGGCGCCGGCGAGAAGAGAGACCGCGGCAGCCGCGGTCAGGCCGAGCATGGCCTTCAGAATTTTCATCGTTTCCTCCCTGATGAAATAAGCAAGCCCGCCGACACATCCTCCGCGCCGGTTCGGATAGCCTATTTGCCGCCTGGAAAAATCGACCCGCAATCATTGCATGCGCTTTCGAAAGACGATTTTATGACAGTGCGATGCAGCATGGGTCGATTTGGAAACAAACGGCTCTGGCGGTGGGTGGAAATCCACCCATCGCACCGCGAGATTGCAGCACCGCCCCAGCTCCGAGCTAGCTTTCGGTGGTCAGCATCCGCTTGTCGAGACCGTATTTCTGCATCTTTTCGTAGAGGGTCTTCCGGGAAATGCCGAGCGACTCATAGACCGGCCTGAGGCTGCCGCCATGCGCCACCAGCGCGCTGGCAATGACCCCGCGTTCGAATTCGGCGACACGCTCCGCAAGCCCGGTCGCCTCCTCGGCTTGCCGCCCGCCATTGTCAAGACCGAGGACCAGACGGTCGGCGGCATTCCTCAGCTCACGCACATTGCCTGGCCAGTCGCGCTGAGCAATGTCGGAAATCACATCTGGCGGCACGGCCATCTCGTCGCGGCCGTAGCGGGCCGCCGCTTCCCGCACCAGTTGCAGGAAAAGCAGCGGAACATCCGCCCGCCGCTGCGACAAAGACGGCACGTGCAGCGTCGCGACGTTCAGCCGATAGAAGAGGTCGGCGCGAAAGCGCCCCGCCGCCACCTCTGCCTCCAGATCGACCTTGCTTGTCGCGATGAAGCGCACGTCGAGCGCCACGACCTCGTTCGAACCGAGCCTGGAGATCACCCGCTCCTGCAGCACCCGCAGGAACTTCGCCTGCAGGTCGAAGGGCATGGAGCCGATCTCGTCGAGCAGGATCGTGCCGCCGCGCCCATGTTCGAATTTTCCGTAACGCGGCCTCACCGCGCCCGGAAAGGCCCCCACCTCATGGCCGAAAAGCTCGCTCTCGATCAGGTTCGCCGGCAATGCGGCACAATTGATCGCGATGAACGGCCGGCTCGCCCGGGCGCTGATGTCGTGGAGCGCCCGCGCCACCACCTCCTTGCCGGCACCGGTTTCTCCGACGATCAGCGTATCGGCATCGCTCGCCCCAATCGCCCGGATGCGGTAGCGCAGATCCACCATCACCTGCGTCCGCCCCGGCAGCCGCGCCTCGATATCGTCGCGCTTGCCGGCAACCGCCTTGAGCAGCCGGTTTTCGAGCACGAGGCCGCGCCGCTCCATCGCCCGGCGGATGACGCCGGCAAGCATCTCCGGCGTGAACGGCTTCTCGATGAAATCATAGGCCCCTTCGCGCATCGCCTTCACCGCAAGCTGAACGTCGCCGTGGCCGGTGACGAGAATGACTGGTACCTCCGGGTCGAGCTCGCGAATCTTTTGCATCAGCGTCATGCCGTCCATGCCCGGCATGCGGATATCGCTGACGACGACGCCGGGAAAGCTGTAGCCGATCAGCTCCAGCACGTGGTCGCCGTTCGAATAGGTCTCGACACTGAAGCCGGAGAGCTCCAGCGCCTGCGCCGTGGAGCGGCGCAGTTCCTCCTCGTCGTCAACCAACAGGATCTTCGCATCGTTCATTCCGCTGCCTCCGGCATCAGCCCTGCCGCCGATCGCAGCTCGATGCGGAACACCGCGCCCCCTTCGGGATGATTGGCAGCTGTAAGGCTGCCGCCGAAATCCTTGATGATGTTATAGGAGATCGAAAGCCCGAGGCCGAGCCCCTTGCCGACGCCCTTCGTCGTGAAGAAGGGATCGAAGATACGCTCGGCGATCGCCGCCGGCACACCCGGCCCATGGTCCCGGACAGTCAGCACCACCTTGCCGGCCTCCTCGAAGGCCGAAACCTCGATGCGCCGATCATCCAGCCCTTCCACCGCATCGGCCGCATTCGAGATCACGTTCACCAGCACCTGCTGGAGACGCACTGAACCGGCGCGCACCACCGGCGGACGCGGCCCGAGAGCGAGCAACAGCTCGGCATCCGCCGCCTTCAGCCGCCAGGCGATGATCTCGAGCGTATCGCGCATCGCCTCGTCGAGGGAAACGGGACCAAGCTTCTCGTTCGGCTTGCGGGCGAAGTTGCGCAGGTGCCGGCTGATCGCAGCCATACGGTCGATCAGCCCGCCGATACGCCGGATATTGTCCCGCGCCTCCTCCGTCCGCCCACGGTCGATGAGAACGGAGGCGCTGTCCGTATAGGTCTTGGCGGCGGCGAGCGGCTGGTTGAACTCGTGCGAAAGGGCAGCCGACATCTGTCCCAGCCCGGCAAGCTTGCCCGCCTGGATCAGATCGGCCTGCGTCTGTCGGAGCTGGTGCTCGGTCAGCCGCCGTTCGGCGATTTCTTCTTCGATGCGGCTGTTGACGCGGGCAAGATCGGCTGTGCGCTCTTCGACGCGCCGCTCCAGTTCGTTGCGGGCTTCGGCTTGCATCTGCATGCGCTCGGCAAGCCGCGCCCGCCTCTGGCGCAGGACCGCGACCGCGAGCCCGGCGATGCAGAGGAAGAGAAAGACTGCCGCAAGCGCCGTGCGTGCCTGGGCACGGATGGAACTCGTCTCCATCAGCACGTTCACCGTCCAGTCCTCGGCCGGCATGTAATGCGAGAGCACCAGATATTCGCTCGAGCCGCGCTCGCCGGCCAGCGTCATCAGCTTATGCTGCTCGAAGTGGTGACGCCTCACCGGCAGCGCCGCCAGCCTGGCATTGGCATAACGCCGCGACGCCTCGGTGCGGGCGACGCGGTCGGCCGTCAGCGGCAGGATCGCGCCGTAGAGCCATTCCGGGCTGCCGGACATGAAGATGATGCCCTCCGGATCGGAGACGAAAATCTTGTATTCGCCGCCGCCCCAGGAGGATTCGATCATGTCGATATCGACCTTGAAGACGATGACGCCACGAATATCCGCGCCGGTTCGGATCGGTGCGGCAAAATAATAGCCGCGCTTCAGCGAGGTGGTGCCGAGCGCGTAAAACCGTGCCTGCCGGCCTTCGATCGCATCCTGGAAATAGGGCCTGTAGCTGAAATTCTGTCCGACGAAGCTTGCAGGCCCATCGTAATTGCTGGCCGCGATCGTCTCTCCGTCTGGCTTGACCACATAGATATCGGAGGATTTCAGCAGCCCATTGATCTCCTTGAGATAGAGATTGGCCGCATCGCGCAGCGCCGCATCTTCAGGCGCACTCACCAGTTCCTTGATGTCGTCATGATCGGCGATTAGCGCCGGCAGCGCCTCGTAGCGGTTGAGATGGCCGCTGAGTGCCGAAACGGCAAGGCGCAGTGCCGTCCCCGCCTGCGCCGAGGCTTCCTCCATATAGGCGCGCGTCGCAATCGCGCTCCCATAGGTGAAGAAGGCGAAGATGATCAGCGGCACCACCAGCAACGCCGCTATCGCACGATATTTCGAAGACAGAACCGGCTCCTCCCCTTTTCTGCCTCCACTCCCCAGCGAGGCATACCCAACGGACCGAGTTTAGAGGGGTGGTTAGGGATTTCCAAGGGGCCGCCGAAACTTGACACTCGGCAGGAGCGGATGTCCTATTGCTGCACCGCAAGGAGGCCCCGCCCATGAGCGACGACCAGACGCCCGCCGACAGCAAACTCACCACATCCAAGCGCCGCTGGGCGGCAGAGGGCAAGTTCCTGACCGGCCGTATCGGCCGTCCCGAAGCCGAGCGCCTGCCACCCGGCCAGCACCTTGTCAAGAACTGGCCTGTACTCGATCTCGGCCAGCAGCCTGTCGTCTCGACCGAGACCTGGCGGCTCGAGGTGCGCGGCCTCGTCGAAACGACGCGCACCCTCACCTGGGCCGATTTCCAGGCGATCGAACAGAGCACGGGGGTGAGCGATATCCACTGCGTCACCACCTGGTCGCGCTACGACAACAAATGGAAGGGCGTTTCGACGCGCGATCTGCTCGACCTCGCCATGCCGAAGCCGGAAGCCGGTTACGTCATGCTGACGAGCTACGACGGCTATACGACGAACCTGCCGCTCGCCGATTTCGCCGCCGAGGACGCGATCCTCGCCACCGCCTGGGAAGGCCTGCCGCTAACGCCGGAGCATGGCGGCCCGATGCGCCTCGTCGTGCCGCATCTCTATTTCTGGAAAAGCGCCAAATGGCTGCGCCGCATCGAGCTGATGCCCGCCGACGAGGCCGGCTTCTGGGAAAAGAACGGCTACCACATCTATGGCGACCCGTGGCGCGAGCAGCGCTATTCCGACGATTGAGCTTTCGGCCGCGAGAAACGGCGAAGCGCAAACACGCCAAGGCCGAACAAAGAGGCAAGCCCCGTCAGCGACGCCATGCTGGCGGCATGAAACGGGATCCCGCTCCAACGTGGTTTGACGATATCGGCGGTGTTGAAGGCCTCGCCGCTGAACCGGCAGCTGATCAGCGCAAGCCCGCGCCGCACCATGTCGGCGTCGACCGCAGAAATGATTTCACCCGCAGCAGCAGCCTCCCGCGGCATCTCGCGCATCGAAAGCAAGACGGCCTTGGTCGCGGCCAGATAGGCATGGGCGCATTCGTTGAACGGGCTTGCCTCATCCGTCACGCTGCCCGGCATCCGGCCCCACAGACAGTAGGAATACTGGATCTCGGCATAGTTCAGCACGCGCCGGAACGGCTCGTTCGTATCGACGGCGCGGGATGCAAGATCGATGATCCGACCGCGATAGTCAGATATGACAGCCATCTCGCCATGGGAGATTTGCGGGATATTCAGCCCGGCATGGCTGCCGCCGTCGCCGCGGCTATGGGCAAAAGCGCTTCCGGCGACCACACAAAAAAACGCGGCGGCAGAAAACGCCGTCAGCAGCAGTGGTCTGGCTCTGTCGTTTTTCATAATCGCCCGAAAAGTTCAGGGCCCCGGCAAAGCGGCGCCCTTCGATGCGTTCAGTGAAATGCCGTTGCCGGCCGGCCGCGTTGCCCGCCCTTAACGGCAAGCCGCTTTTCCGCCAGCGCCCCAAAGGCGAGGCCGAGCGTTGCCCAGAGGATCGCATGCATGCCGAGCGAGGTCGTGCGGAAGCCCCAGAGCACCATCGCCGAAAAGTTCTCCGGCACCTCGTTGATCGGCGGCAGCAGAGAGAGCACGAGGCCGATGAAGACGAGATAGGCGATTCCGGCGATGATCGCGCCGTTCCAGGAGCCGAAGCGCTCGGAGAGACGACGCGACAGCGCCACCGCAGCAATGAGTGCGGCAAGCGACACGACGATCATCAGGAAGAACAGTTCGGTCCTGACGCCGATCGTGTCGGGATTGCCGACCGCCGGAGGAGTGGCGGGATATTTGATGCTGGGAACAATCACGACCGCCACGAAGGCGGCAATGGCGATGACGGCCGAGGTGCCGCGCGCCGAAAGGCGGCTGAAGCGACCATGCACGAAGGCGAAGGCAAGCGCGAAGAGCCCGCCGACGGCGACGCTGTAGGCCATGACGCCGGTGAAAAGGCCGAGACCGGCCTGCGTGGCGCGGCTGACGATTTCAGGTTCGGCAGCTTCGCCGGCCGCTTGGGCGCTCGCCTCCTCGAAGGCGATCGCCGCATCGACCAGCGGCTCGCCGAAAGTATAGGCAAAAGCGAAAACGAGGATACCAGCAATCAGGCCCGCGAGCATGCCGCGAAGCAGAAGGTTTCCAACCATGTCAGGAACTCCGATCGCGAAGCGCTTTAGTGGCAGGGAAAGCCGAGGAGATGGCGACCGTCATGCACGAATTCGTGTACATACATGCCGTTGAACAGCGCCATCGCGCCTTCCTCGGTGCCGACGAAATAGAGGACGATGAGCATCAGCAGGCCGCCGAAGATCGCCCAGGGCAGGATCTCTCCTACAGGGATCGGCGCCGGTACTGCTACGGGCGCGAAAGTGGTGTCAGACATGTATTCCTCCGGGAATGACGCGTTCAGTCGAAAGAGTGCTTGTGCAGTAGGGTCTGACTTCCAGCGCGAAGAGCTTTCGACACGCTGGTCACAGTGGCGCGACCGCGCCGGACTTACACCGGCTTCCAAACCCGCAACAGCACGGTTATATCTGCACGCCGAAGAGACTGTCAACGAAACTTCACAAGCCGGCGAAGGACGCTGTCGCCGCATTCCGGGAGACAAGAACGGCTGTGAACACGCGCCTCACCTGGATCTGCCATGGCGCGACCGCAGCAAGCCGCAAGGCCCTGTTCCCGCTCGACGAACCGCTGGAGGACAAGGCAGTGGAGGAGGCCGGCAGGATGATCGCTCTGCCCCGCGCCGACCGTATTGCTACGAGCCCCGCCTTGCGCGCCCGTCAGACTGCTGACGCGCTCCGCCTCGAAGCCCAAATAGATCAGGCGCTTTGCGACTGCGACCATGGCCGTTGGGCCGGCAGGTCGATCGCGGCGATCGGGACCGAAGAGCCGGAGAACCTCATGGGCTGGATGAGCGATCCGGAAGCGGCCCCGCATGGCGGCGAGAGTCTTCTTGATCTGCGCAAGCGCATCGCCGGCTGGATGGATGGCCAGACCGTCCTCGGCGGCCACGTCATTGCAATCAGCCATGCGGCCGTCATCCGGGCATCGATCGTGCATGTGCTGCAGGCGCCGCTCTCCTCCTTCTGGTTGAGCGACGTCGAGCCGCTTTCCGTCATCCGCATGACCAGCAACGGACAGCGCTGGTCTCTGCGCTTCCAGCATTAGAGACTGCTGATCTTATCCAGCTTTGCACAAGCAAATCGCGTCATCTCTGTTGAACCCGGCTTTGCGGGGACTACTTCCTTGTCCCAAGGAGATGGAAGAATGACATATGATTGGAGTGGCGAGCGCACGCGACGCCTGCGTTTCATGCGTGTCGCCACAGTCACGGTTCTGGTCGGTCTCATCGTCAGCGTTCCGCTGCTGATCGTCACCGCCTGAAGCACGAGAAAGGGCGAGCGATGCAATTGGCACGCTCGCCTTCGTCTTTTCTCGCATCAGCCGGTTCCGGAACCACGAAGGGGCTCGCGCTGACAACGACGCCCTGGTTCCCCACAAGCCCTGTCGGGTCTCTCTGCGGCACAGCAACAGGCTGCCGCCTCCGATAATTCGCCTTCTGGTTTCAACAAACATTTCAGACTTTCGTGATATTTCCGCGAAGGGTGGGAGATGGAGAAGGCATAGTGCCGGTGTTTTTCCAAAGCAGGGCCGGAAGGCAATGCGTGTCGATCGTGGTGTCTGGAGTGACCCTCTGGCTCCTCGGCACGCTGTTGCAGCTCGACGACAGCCTGGTCGCCTTCATGACCGGTTTCGGCGAGTACGGCGCCGACAAGCTCGTTCTGGCGCTCGGCATCGCCGGCGCCATGAGCTTCATCTATTCGGTGCTGCGCATCGCCGACCTGCGTAAGGAAATGGAACTGCGCGCCGCCGCCCAGGCCAAAGCCGATTGGACCGCAACCCACGACCATCTGACCAAGCTGCCGAACCGATACGCCTTCGAGCGTAAGATCCTCTCACGGCCGATCAAGCACGACGAGGGTGAGATCGAGGAGTGGGACCGCAATGTCACCATCTTCTCCGTCGACCTCGACGGCTTCAAGAAGGTCAACGATCTGGTCGGCCACAAGGGCGGCGATGTGCTGTTGATCGAGGTTGCCAGACGCATCTGCGCGCTCGGCAATGCCGATTGCGTCTATCGCTTCGGCGGCGACGAATTCATCATCGTCGCCTTTGCCCTGACGGCGCAGCGCGAGGAGCGTTTTGCCAAGCTGCTGATCCAGGCCGTCACCCGACCGATCCATATCGATGGTTTTGCCGTCGAAGTCGGCGCCAGCGTCGGCTATGACCGCTGGGCCGAAGGAGCCGAGCCGCTCGAAGATGCCGCCCACCGTGCCGACCTCGCCATGTACGAGGCGAAATCACGCGGGCCCAACCACTACCTCGTCTTCGAACCTTCGATGCAGGACAAGGTAACGGAACGCGCCGCGCTGGAAACCAGGCTTCGCGCCGCAATCTCCAACAAGGCGATCAAGCCCTTCTATCAGCCGCTGATCGACCTGAAGACCGGCCAACTCTGCGGCTTCGAGGCCTTAGCGCGTTGGATCGGCGACGACGGCGTCACCATTCCGCCGCCGGTCTTCATCGATATTGCCGAGGAAACCGGCATGATCACCGCATTGTTCGAGGACCTTCTCACCCAGGCCTGCAGCGACGCCCTCACCTGGCCGGAGCATGTGACGTTGTCCTTCAACGTCTCGCCGGTGCAAATGGAAGACAAATTGTTGACGTCGCGCATTCTCAAGGTCCTTTCGGCAAGCCGGCTGCCGCCGCAGCGCCTGGAAGTGGAGATCACCGAAAACGCGCTGATCCAGGATCCCGCCATCGCCGCCCTCATTCTCGACGAGCCGCACGCTGCCGGCATCCAGATCGCGCTCGACGATTTCGGCACGGGCTATTCGAGCCTCGCCCAGCTCGCCCGCTATCGTTTCGACAAGATCAAGATCGACAAAAGCTTCATCGCCACCTATCGCGACGACGAGCGCCAGGAGAAGATCGTCCGCGCCATGCTCGGCCTCGGCAGGAGCCTCAACATCAAGACGACGGCCGAAGGCATCGAGGAGCACGGCCAGCTCGCCTTCCTGCTGCAGCTTGGCTGCGACATCGGCCAGGGCTATCTCTTCGGCAAGGCGATGCCCGCCGCCGAGGCGGGCATCTTCATCAGCGATCGCAATGCCAAATTGGCCTCGACGGGCTGACGGAACGCTCTACCTTTTGTTTTGACGCAATTCCCGGCAAAACCGCTTCGCGCTTTGCCGGGAATTTGCTTTAAAAAACCTGGCGCATGATCACGAACAGCACGAAGGCGATCGCGATCGAGGCCGGCAGCGTCAGCACCCAAGACATCAGCATGTTGCGCACGGTCGACCATTGCAGGCCGGAACCGTTCGCCGCCATGGTGCCGGCAACGCCTGACGACAGCACATGCGTGGTCGAGACCGGCAGGCCGAGATGGTCGGCCGAAGCGATGGTGACCATCGCCACGACTTCAGCTGCCGCGCCCTGACCATAGGTCAGATGCGTCTTGCCGATCTTTTCGCCGACGGTGACGACGATGCGCTTCCAGCCCACCATCGTGCCGAGGCCGAGCGCGATCGCGACCGCCACTTTCACCCAGAGCGGGATGAACTTCGTCGCGTTGTCGACCGCCTTGTGGTAGTTCGTCACCGCGCTGAGGTCGCCGGCATCCATCGGCAGCAGCTTCTGCTTGTCGATCAACTTCAGCGCCTCGCCGATCAGGTAGATGTCGTTGCGGACGTTGCTGACGAGATTGGTCGGCACCGCTTCGAGCGTCGGGAAGCCGGCGACTTCGGCACTTGTCTGGTGGATATATTGCTGCAGGGCCGGCGTCGTCGCATCCGTCCAGGTCTTGTTCTTGACGGCGTTGCTGACCTCGGCCTTGTAGTCCGCGACCGTCACGCCAGGCTTCACATATTTGCCGAGCGCGGTTTCCACTTGGGCCGATGCCGACTTGTAGGCTTCGAGATAGTTGACATCGGGCGTGCGGTTCAGCGCGAAAGCCGTCGGCACCAGGCCGATCAGAATGAGCATGATGAGGCCCATGCCCTTCTGGCCGTCGTTGGAGCCGTGGGCGAAGCTGACGCCGGTGCAGGTGAAGATCAGGATGGCGCGGATCCAGAGCGGCGGCGGCTGGTTGCCTTTCGGCTCTGCATAGAGCGCCTTGTTGCGCACCAGAAGTTTCATGACCAGCAGAAGAACAGCGGAAAGGCCGAAGCCGATCAGCGGCGAGATCAAAAGCGACAGGCCGATATTGGTTGCCTGCGACCAGTCGACGCCGCTGGTCGCGGTGCCTGCCGGTGCCAGGAACTGGTTGGCGAGGCCGACGCCGATGATCGAGCCGACCAGCGTGTGCGAGCTCGACGACGGCAAGCCGAGAGACCAGGTGCCGAGGTTCCAGACGATCGCGGCAATCAGCAGCGCGAAGACCATGGCAAGGCCGGAGCCGGAACCGACCTGCAGGATCAGTTCCACCGGCAGCAGCGCCAGAATGCCGAAGGCGACGGCGCCGCTTGAGGTCAGCACGCCGAGGAAGTTGAAGAAGCCGGACCAGATGACGGCGAATTCCGCCGGCATGGAACGGGTGTAGATGACGGTGGCGACGGCATTGGCCGTATCATGAAAACCGTTGACGAACTCGAAGCCGAGCGCGATGAGCAGCGCAAGGCCTAGGAGAATCCAGGGAACGGCGACTGCGGTTGTCAGGTCGCGGGCGAGTGCATAGGCGACATATCCAAGGCCACAAACCAGAACGAGCGCAAACAGCGGCAAGAACCACTTGCTGGCCGAATTCGAACTGTGGAGCGGGTGGGAAGCGTCGCTATGAACCTGGCTGGGGGCAATATCGGCCATGGCATAGTTCCTTGTTCCGTTTTGCAAATTTGCCTTTTGTTAATAATTCCGCAGCGTGAAGCTCTCATGACGCCCCACCCGGCCCGCCCCGTAAGCCACTGATGTCGGACGATATTGACGGTGAAGCGCTTGGTACCATCGCCTTCACGAAGGATGACGCGTCACAATCCCAGCCGCACAAGATGACTGGCTGCGCAGTGACAAAATCGCGCCCCGAGCGAATAAATCCTTCCCGCCTGGGACTCCGACGCTAAGTTCGGTCATCTCACACCCGCGCGGAGTCTTAGACGACATGTCATCGACCGACCTGCTGCTGACCTTCAACACCGGTTCTTCGACCGTTAAGATCGGCATCTTCGCGATAGATGGCGCCGAGGCACGACGCATCGGCAAGGGCGTGATCGATTTCCGCGCCGAACCGCTGTCGCTCGGCCTGACGAAAGGGCTGCAGATAGTCGAGATGCCGTTGAAGGCCGAGGTGACGGAAGACCTGCACGGCGTCATCGATGAGACCTTCGCGCGTCTCGCCGATCACTTCGACATGACAGCGACGCGTGCTGCCGGCCACCGTGTCGTCCATGGCGGCGACCGCTTCACCAGGCCGATCGCCCTCGACGCCGCCGCAATCGATGCCGTCGATGCGCTGACCCCGCTTGCGCCCCTGCACCAGCCGCAGGCGCTGCGTTTCATCCGCGCCCTCCGGCATCTGAAACCGCATCTTGCCCAGACGGCCTCCTTCGACACGGCTTTTCACGCCACGCAGGACGATCTCGTTCGCCGCTTCGCCATTCCCCGCGCGCTGCATGACGAGGGCATCAAGCGCTACGGCTTCCACGGCCTGTCCTATAAATTCATCGCCGGAGAGCTTCGCCGCAAGGCGCCGCGCACGGCAAAGGTGGTTGTCGCCCATCTCGGCAGCGGCGCCAGCCTCTGTGCGCTGGATGACGGCATCAGCCGCGATTGCAGCATGGGCTTTTCGACGCTCGACGGCATCCCGATGGCGACGCGCCCGGGCTGGCTCGATCCCGGCATCATCCTGCATCTGGCCCGTCAGAGGAAACAATCCTTCGAGGAGATCGAGGACTTGCTCTATCACCGTTGCGGCCTGCTCGGCGTCTCCGGAATCAGCGCCGATACGCGCGACCTGCTGAAGGACGGACGGCCGGAGGCGCGCCAGGCGATCGACCTCTTCACCCTGCGCGTTGCCGGCGAAATCGGCCGCATGGCGGCGACGCTTGGTGGCCTTGACGCCATCGTCTTCACCGCCGGCATCGGCGAGCATCAGCCGGAGATCCGCGCAGGCGTGGCTAAACGGCTATGCTGGCTTGGCTTTGCAATCGACGAAAAGGTCAATGCTGCCAATGACTTTACGATCAGCACCAGGGAAAGCCGCATCGCCGCCCATGTCATCGCCACCGATGAGGAGCAGATCATCGCCGAGGAGGCGCTGTCCGTTCTTGGCAGTGGCTGATCCAGATCAACAGCTTGCCGGCAGCAGCCGGTAGAATTGACGTTGAAGACGTTTTCGAACGGGAGAAACCCATGGAAAAGCATGTCTCGACCGCCGCCCTTAACGATGCCGAACTCACCCTGATCGACCGCTATTGGCGCGCCGCCAATTATCTCTCCATCGGCCAGATCTATCTGCTGGCCAATCCGCTGCTGCGCGAGCCGCTGAAACCAGAGCACATCAAACCCCGCCTGCTCGGCCATTGGGGCACGACACCCGGCCTCAACTTCATCTATGCGCATCTGAACCGTCTCATCCGCGCTCGCGACCTCGATATCATCTACATGTGCGGCCCCGGCCATGGCGGGCCGGGCATGGTCGCCAACACCTATCTCGAAGGCATCTACAGCGAGATCTATCCCGATATCTCCGAGGATGCCGAAGGCATGCGCAAGCTTTTCCGACAATTCTCTTTCCCCGGCGGCATTCCGAGCCACGCGGCACCCGAAACGCCGGGCTCGATCCACGAGGGCGGCGAACTCGGCTATGCCCTCGTCCATGCCTATGGCGCCGCCTTCGACAATCCCGATCTGATCGTTGCCTGCGTCATCGGCGACGGCGAAGCCGAAACCGGGCCACTGGCTGCGAGCTGGCATTCCAACAAGTTTCTGAACCCTGCCCGCGATGGCGCCGTGCTGCCGATCCTGCATCTGAACGGCTACAAGATCGCCAATCCGACCATTCTTGGCCGCGCCAGTCATGAGGATTTGCAGAGCCTCTTCGAAGGCTACGGCTACGAACCTTTCTTCGTCGAGGGCCACGAGCCGCGCGACATGCACCAGCAGATGGCCGCGACCTTCGACAGGGTCTTCGACCGCATTCGCGAAATCCAGGAGGAAGCCCGCAATGGCAAGGCGCCCGATATCTGCCCCCGCTGGCCGATGATCGTGCTACGCAGCCCGAAGGGCTGGACAGGACCGAAGGAAGTCGACGGCAAGAAGGTCGAAGGCTTCTGGCGCGCCCATCAGGTGCCGGTCTCCAATTGCCGCGAGAATGACGGCCATCGCAAGATCCTCGAGGACTGGATGCGGGGCTACGATCCGGAGGACCTGTTCAGTGCCGACGGCCGGCTGAAACCCGAGCTGCGGGCGCTAGCCCCTGTCGGCGAGCGCCGCATGGGCGCCAATCCGCATGCCAATGGCGGTTTGCTGCGCATGGAACTCGATGTTCCCGATATTCGCGACTATGCGGTCGATATCGGCAAGCGCGGCAGCGCCATGGTGCAATCGACGGAAATCCTCGGCCATTATCTGCGCGACACGATGAAGCGCAACGCGAAGGCTGCCAACTTCCGTATCTTCGGCCCTGACGAGACAGAATCGAACCGTCTCGGCAGCGTCTTCGAAGTCACCGACCGTGTCTGGATGGAGGGTATCGAACCCTACGACGTCCACTTGTCTCGGGATGGACGTGTCATGGAGGTGCTGAGCGAACATCTCTGCCAGGGCTGGCTGGAAGGCTACCTGCTGACTGGCCGCCACGGCCTGTTCTCCTGCTACGAGGCCTTCATCCACATCATCGATTCCATGTTCAACCAGCACGCCAAATGGCTGAAGGTGACGCGGGAACTCGAGTGGAGAAAGCCGATCTCGTCGCTGAATTACCTGCTGACCTCTCACGTCTGGCGTCAGGACCACAATGGCTTCAGCCATCAGGATCCCGGCTTCGTCGATCTCGTCGCCAATAAGAAGGCCGATATCGTCCGCATCTACCTGCCGCCGGATGCCAACACCCTGCTCTGGGTCGGCGACCATTGCCTGCGCACCTATGACCGCATCAATGTCATCGTCGCCGGCAAGCAACCGGAGCCGCAATGGCTATCGATGGACGAGGCCGTGAAACATTGCGAGGCCGGCATCGGCATCTGGCACTGGGCGAGTAACGAGGACGACACCATCCTGCCTGATCTCGTCATGGCCTGCGCCGGCGACGTGCCGACCATGGAAACGCTTGCAGCGGTCGATCTTCTGCGTAAGGCCATTCCCGAGCTGAAGATCCGCACCGTCAACGTCGTCGATCTCCTGGCACTGCAATCCAGGGATCAGCATCCGCACGGCCTGACCGACCAGGCCTTCGACGCGATCTTCACCGCCGACAAGCCTGTCATTTTCGCCTATCACGGCTATCCCTATCTCATTCACCGCCTGACCTATAAACGCACCAACCACCGCAACATCCACGTCCGCGGCTTCATTGAGGAAGGCACGACGACCACACCCTTCGACATGACCGTCCTCAACGAACTCGACCGTTTCCACCTCGCCATCGAAGCGATCGAGCGTGTACCCGGCCTGAAGGAAAAAGCAGGCAAAGCGCTCGCCGCCTTCCGCGGCAAGCTTGCCGAGCATCACGACTATGTCCGTGAATATGGCGAGGACATCCCGGAGGTCCGAAACTGGACGTGGCCGGCGGCGTGAGACGAAAACCAAACGGAATCGCACGGAACTGGTCGGCGGAGATCATCCGGTAGAAGCGATCGTCAAGCAAAGTCTAAAGTTGGTGAAAACCATCGGCGCGCTGTTCCTGGAAGGCCGCATCGTAGGCTATGTGTCTCAAGCAAGCTTCAAGGCCGTCGACCGAGGAAACGACATGAAAAGTTTCGCTGCCACGCTTACCGCCGCCCGGCTGGAAAAGGCGCTCGCCTTCTACATGACGCCCGAAGCCCAGCGCGATGGCTCAGACGATGCCGTCAAATCAGCTGAGCAACGAGACGCATACGAGACCCGCGCAGGCGAACGCACCCGCAACACGGAAGAGGGCGTCGAAGCCTGGTAGGGCAGTTGCGCGCCCACAACCCTTGCGGGTGGCCTATACACCTTCAAGCCGAACCTTCTCCTTCATGCGCCAGACCCGCGGCGTTTCTCCGGTGTATTTAACGAAGAAGCGCGAGAAATAGGCGGGGTCGGCAAAGCCGAGCCGAAATCCGATCTCCTGAACGCTGCCCAGCGTAAAAACCAGCTGGCGTTTCGCCTCTTCGACGAGTTTGCCGGCGATCAGTTCGTGGGGAGTGTTGCCGGTCATCGACCGGACGATGCGGGTGAGATGAGTCGGGGAAAGCCCAAGCTCTCTGGCGTAGAAGGACGCGGGCTTGTGTGATCGAAAATGTTGCTGAATGAGCTCGCTCAGCATTTCCATTCGCCGCTCGTTCTCGTTGGGCGGAAGCTCGCGCGTATTCCCTTCATGAGAAATCCTCGCCGTCAGCCGCAGTGCCAGGGCGACATAGGCGGCCAACGCCTCGTTGCGGCCGCTGCGGCGGTTTTCGAATTCGTCGCCCAGCCGCTTCAACGTCTGCATGACATAGGCTGCCTCGGCATTATCGGGATCGAGCGGCGTCAGATGCGGCGCCGCCAGCCATTCGCCGAGCTGGCTTCGATCACCGAGCGGATGGCTGAGATGGGATCTCAACAGGGTGATCACCAGGCCGTCGATATCGCGTGAAAAACGAAAGCCATGATCGAGCACGGGCGGCACGGTGATGATGGCCGGCGGACGGATGGCATGGCTCTTTTCGCCGAAGATCGCATCGCCCGAACCGCTTTCGATGTACAATATCTGAAAGAAACTCTCGTGGCGGTGCGGGCGAATCTCCCATTGATGCAAGCTGCTGCGAGAGCGAATTGTTTCGCAATGCACCCAAAAATCCGGTTCTCGCCCGGTCTTTTCGCCGTAGAGTTCATAGGTAGGGACCTGTCTGCTCATGGGGCTCCGTGGGGCTTCTCCGGCACCAATGTTCGATTAGTGCAATTTTTAGGTTGGGATGTCCATTGCTGCGGCAAGCGCGGCGCGGCAGAATCTGACAAAACGCAAAAATGCAGGGAGGCAGCATTTGCGAACTCAGGTCGCCATCATCGGTTCGGGGCCATCCGGCCTGCTGCTCGGCCAACTTCTGACCGAAGCCGGCATCGACAATGTCATTCTCGATCGTGTGAACAAGGATTATATCCTCGGCCGGGTTCGCGCCGGCGTTCTGGAGGAAGGCACCGTCGGGCTGCTGGATCAGGCAAAGTCAGGCGCGAGGCTGCATGCCGAGGGCCTGCCGCATGACGGTTTCTCGCTGGCCTTCGACGGACGCGACCATCGCATCGACCTCCACGAATTGACCGACGGCAGGCGTGTTACGGTTTATGGACAGACAGAGGTGACGCGCGATCTCATGGAGCGGCGTGAAGCGAGCGGCTCCCTGTCGATCTACGATGCCGTCGATGTCGTGCCGCATGACTTCGACGGCCATTCTCCCTTCGTCACCTATGTGAAAGACGGTGTTGCCAAGCGCATCGATTGCGACTTCATCGCCGGCTGCGACGGCTTTCACGGCGCCAGCCGCAAGGCCGTTCCGGAACGAGCGATCAGGAGTTTCGAGAAGGTCTACCCCTTCGGCTGGCTGGGGGTCCTTGCCGACGTGGCGCCTGTCAGCCATGAACTGATCTACGCCAACCATCCAAGGGGCTTTGCGCTCTGTTCGATGCGCTCGGCCACCCGCAGCCGCTACTACATCCAATGTGCGCTCGACGAGAAGATCGAGGACTGGAGCGACGGCCGCTTCTGGGACGAGTTGAGACGGCGCCTGCCGGTGCATCACGCCCAAGCCTTGGCGACCGCGCCGTCCTTCGAGAAATCGATCGCGCCGCTTCGCTCCTTCGTCGCCGAACCGATGCGTTTCGGCCGGCTTTTCCTGGTCGGCGACGCCGCCCATATCGTCCCGCCGACCGGCGCCAAGGGACTGAACCTTGCCGCCAGCGACGTTCATTATCTTTTCTCAGGGCTGATCGAGCATTACCGCGAGGGATCGGATGGCGGCATCGACGCCTACTCGCAAAAGGCGCTCGCCCGCGTGTGGAAAGCCGTGCGGTTTTCCTGGTGGATGACGACGATGATGCATCGTTTTCCGGATACCGGGGATTTTGACCAGAAGATCCAGGAGGCGGAGCTCGACTATCTCACCCACTCCCGCGCCGCCTCGACGGCGCTTGCGGAGAACTATGTGGGACTGCCATTCTGATAGGGTTGTCTGAGGTGGGCCAAGGACCAGAATTCGACCGTAGAACCGGCCGTCGATAGTTCCGCTCTTCGAAACACAATCATAATTGTATAGTTATGGATTGCAGTACTTATTTCATTTTACATCACCATTTCGCATGACAGGTTAGCGCTAAATTTCTAGCGGCTAGCGAATACGGCGCTGGAGTGCGCCCAAAAGGGAGAGAGAGAATGAAGAAACTATTTCTGGCCGCCATTGCGGCAGTCGCCATGGGCACGAGCGCCTATGCCGACACCATCAAAGTCGGGGTCATCGGGCCGTTCTCCGGTCCGTTCGCGCTCCAAGGCAAGAACTTCAAGGCCGGCATCGATGCCTATATGGCGGTCAACGGCAACAAGGTCGGCAACGATACGGTCGAGATCGTCTATCGCGATGTGCCGCAGGCAGATCCCGCGCAATCCAAGGCGCTTGCGCAGGAACTCATTGTCAAGGAGAAGGTCCAGTATCTGGCCGGCTTCTATTTCACCCCCGATGCCATGGCTGTGACGCCGATCCTGAAGCAGGGCAATGTGCCGATGGTCATCATGAACGCTGCCACCTCGGCGATCGTCACCAAGAGCCCGCTCGTCGTCCGCACCTCGTTTACCACTTGGCAGACCTCGACGCCGATCGCCAAGGTCGCCTTCGACGCCGGCGTCAAGAAGGTGATTTCCGTCGTCAGCGATTACGGCCCCGGCATCGATGCCGAGAACGCTTTCAAGGCCGGCTTCGAAAAGGCCGGCGGCCAGGTGGTCGAGGCGATCCGCATGCCGCTTGCGACCAACGACTTCAGCCCGATCATGCAGCGCATCAGGGATTCTGGCGCTGAGGGCGTGTTCGCCTTCCTGCCCTCCGGCCCGACGACGCTCGGCTTCGTCAAGGCTTACAACGACAATGGCCTGAAGGCTGCCGGCATCAAGTTCTTCGCGCCGGGTGACCTGACGCAGGAATCCGATCTGCCGGCGCTCGGCGATGCCGCACTCGGCATCCAGACGACCTTCCACTATGCCGTGTCGCACGATTCTCCGGAGAACAAGGCTTTCGTCGAGGCGGCGACCAAAGCGATCGGCAACAAGGCCGAACTCTCCTTCCCCTCAGTCAGCGCCTATGACGGCATGTATGTCATCTACAAGATGATCGAGGCGACGGGCGGCAATCAGGATGCTGAAAAGGCCGTCGATGCGGTCAAGGGCCTTGCTTGGACAAGCCCGCGCGGCCCGGTTTCGATCGATCCGGAAAGCCGTCACATCACGCAGAACATCTATCTGCGCGAAGTGACGAAAGCCGATGACGGGACCTACATCAACAAGGAGGTCCAGACTTTCGAGAAGCAGGGCGATCCGGGTCTGGCGGCCGTCAAGTAACATCGAGCGTCAAGACAGGTGACGGGCTTGGCCTGCGATCAGGCCGAGCCCGTCGCTTGGAAGCAAGGTATTTCCATGCAGACAGTCTTCAGCATAGCCGTCGACGCCCTTGCCTACGGCATGGTGCTGTTCGTGATATCGATCGGCCTTTCGGTGACCATGGGGCTGATGCGTGTCGTCAACCTGGCCCATGGCGCCTTCGCAATGATCGGCGGCTATATCGCCTCCTATGTCGCACGCGACCTCGGCCTCGGTTATGCCGCGGCGGTCATCGCCGCCGTTGTCATCACGATCATCGTCGCCATTCCGATCGAGCGTTTTCTCTACCGCCGGATCTATGGCGCGCCGGAACTGACCCAGGTGCTGATGACCATCGGCATCACCTTCTGCGTCATCGGCATCGCCAATTATGTCATGGGGCCGACGCTGAAGACCATACCGCTTGCCGGTGCGCTACAGGGGTCAGCCGATCTCGGCTTCCGCACCATTCCCGTTCACCGGCTTTTCGTCATCCTCTGCGGCCTCGCCGTGGCTCTCGCCCTCTGGTTTACGATCGACAGGACGAGCTTCGGCGTCAAGCTACGCGCCTCCGTCGACGATGCGGCGATGGCTGCAGCACTCGGCGTGCGCACAGAGATCATCTATGCGGTGAGTTTTGCCGTTGCCGTCGGGCTTGCCGCCTTCGGCGGCGTGGTCGGCGCCGAACTCCTACCCGTCGAACCCTATTACGCGCTGCGCTACATGGTGACCTTCCTGGTCGTCGTCTCCGTCGGCGGCGCGGGCTCCATTCCAGGCGCGCTGATCGCCTGTCTGCTGCTGGGCGCGATCGATACCACAGGACGGTATCTGATGCCGGAATTCGGCGAATTCTTCTTCTATCTCGCGGTGATCGCAATCATCTGCGTCTTCCCGCGCGGCCTTGCCGGAAGGGCGAAATAGGATGGCGCTTGTCATGAACGACGAAAACGAAGGTCTACAGCATCGTCGCGGCTTTATCGGCCGCGATTTCATCGGAATAGCGGTCATCATAGCCATTGCCACGATCGGCTATTTCGCCTTCCCCGATAATCTCGCCCTTCTGACCCGAATGATCACCATCGCGCTGCTCGTCCTGTCGCTCGATCTCGTGACCGGTTATTGCGGCGTCGCAACGCTCGGCCATGCAGCACTTTTCGGCTCCGGCGCCTATGCCGCCGGGATCCTTTCGGCGCATTACGGCATCAATGACCCGCTGCTGATGATGCTGGCCGGCATTGTCGGCGGCGTGGTCGCCGGGCTGCTCTGCGGCGCCATCATCCTGCGTGCGCATGGACTGCCGCAGCTGGTGCTGTCGATTGCGCTGATCAACCTCTTCCATGAATTCGCCAACAAGGCCTCGTCATGGACAGGCGGCAGCGACGGACTTTCCGGCATTGCGCCGGATCCGGTCTTCGGCCTCTTCGAGTTCGATCTCTACGGTCACACCGCCTTCTTCTTCGGAATGGCGCTGCTGCTGACCGTCTTCGTGCTGCTGAGGGTTCTGGTCCGCTCGCCCTTCGGCATGCTCTGCCGCGCCATCAAGCAGGACCCGCTGCGCATCCGCGCCATGGGCGCTTCGCCGAAGGCAGCTCTGATCAGGATGTACGCGATCTCCGGTGCCGTTGCCGGTGTCGGCGGCGCCTTGAACGCGATTTCGACACAGGTCGTCGGCCTCGACAGCCTGTCTTTCACGCAGTCGGCGGAAGCGCTTGTGATGCTGGTCCTCGGCGGCACCGGTTCTCTCTTCGGGGCACTTTCCGGCACCGTCATCTTCATGCTCTTCGAGGACTATGTCTCCGCCGCCAATCCCTTCCATTGGCTGACCATGGTCGGCGCGCTGCTGATCGCCGTCGTGCTCTTTGCGCCGAAAGGTCTCTATGGCACGGCCGCAGCCTTCGTTAGCCGCCGCAGTGGGAAGCGCTCATGAGCCCGGTCTTCGAAGTCGCCAATCTCAAGAAAGCCTTCGGCGGCCTTGCCGTCACAAATAATGTCTCGCTCACGATGTCGCCTGGTGATCGCATCGCGCTGATCGGCCCGAACGGCGCCGGCAAGACCACCTTCGTCAACCTCGTGACCGGTAATCTCTCGCCCGATTCAGGCGAGGTTCGCCTCGGCGGCGAGGTGGTGACAAAGGTCGATGCGATCGGCAGGGTCAGACGCGGCCTTGTCCGCTCCTTTCAGGTGACGCGGCTCTTCCAGGACATGACGCCGGCCGAACATGTGGGACTTGCCGTCCTTCAGCGCGATGGAAAGACTGGGCACATGTTCGGCAATTTCCTGCGTATGCCCGATGTCATGGCGGAGGTCGATGATCTCCTCGGCAAGCTCGGACTGGCTTTCCTGATGCATCGCAAGGTCAGCGAAATCGCCTATGGCCAGCAGCGGCTTCTCGAGATCGCCGTGGCGCTGGCATTGAAGCCGAAAGTGCTGCTGCTTGACGAGCCGGCAGCCGGCGTGCCGCAGAGCGATACCGGCCGCATCGAGCAGGCGCTGGCCGATCTGCCCGCCGATCTCGCCGTCTTGATGATCGAACACGATATGGATCTCGTCTTCCGTTTTGCCAAACGGGTCATCGTGCTTGCATCAGGCGCGATCATCTTCGATGGCCAGCCTGAAGACGTCACCAAGGATGCGCGCGTGCGCGAGGCCTATCTCGGGAGCTATGCCAATGCCAGCCATATCGCTTGAGGTCGAGAATCTGTCGGCCGGATATGGGCCGACGAGAGTGCTCGAAGGCATTTCCTTCTCCGTGCCGGCAGGTGCCCGGCTCGCCGTGCTCGGCCGCAACGGCATGGGCAAGACCACGCTGCTCGCAACGCTTGCCGGGCAGACCAGGCGATACGAGGGCAGCATCCGCCTCGGCGATTCGGATGTCACGACGGCACCGAGTGCTGCACGCGCGCACAAGGGCCTCGGATATGTGCCGCAGGCACGCTGCGTCTTCCCGACGTTGACGGTGGAAGAGAACCTCTTCGTCGGCTTGAAGGCGCGACCGAAGACGGCGCTGGAGGAAGCCTATGCGATGTTCCCGCGCCTGAAGGAGCGCCGCCGCAACCTCGGTAGCCAGCTTTCCGGCGGCGAGCAGCAGATGCTCTCCACCGCCCGCACCATTCTCGGCCGCCCCTCCGTCCTGCTGCTCGACGAGCCGCTGGAAGGCCTCGCACCTGTTATTTGCGAGGAACTGATGGCGGCCTTCACCGACCTCGCCAAGACAGGAGACATGACCATCGTGCTGGTCGAACAGCGCATCCAGAGCGCGCTCGATTTCGCCGATCAGGTCGTCATTCTCGAACGCGGCAGACTGGCCTGGACCGGAACGCCGGAGAACCTCACCAGGGATCACGAGGCTGTCGAGAGCCTGCTCGGGGTCGGCGGCCTGCATTGATGGGATGGTCGGCAGAAGCTCGGGCTCTGCTGATTGCTCCCCTTTCGCCTTCAAGATTGCTCTTGGCGCGCCGAGCAATTCATGCAGTATATCGTCATGACGACGTCATGATTGACCGGTCATTATTATCATACCTGAAAGTTTTCCGCTGGCCGAATTGATGGATCGCCTGAAAAGGCGAGAAACACCATGATCGATGAAGCGGCAGCAACGTAAGACCAGACGTAAATCCTGGTTCATCAACAGGATCGACGTTTATGCCGCTCCCTTTACTTGAACAGTTGAGCTGTAATCGACCGGAATGTGTGGCGTTGACGGGCGGAATTGCTTTGACGCTCCATCAATTTCGGTTGCCAGATACCCGATAGGGTTGCATAGTCGAACAGAAAATCACACGGGAGGTAGAAATGGCAAACCACAAGCCGGTCGCAGGTGATGTATACCAGCCTATTTTCAACATCGACAACCCGATCGACGGCAACATCCTGGACAATACCAGTTCGGTGGATGCCGACGGAGATCAGGTGCGTCTCAACTTCGTCAATGGACAGCGAATTCCGCAACCGGCCGATCCGAACGGGCCTGCCACGACCACCACAGTCGAGGGAAAATACGGCACTCTGACCGTCTATTCCAACGGTAACTACACATATGAGCTCGATCACACCAACCCGGTGGTATCAGCGCTCGGCCCGGGAGACCAACTCGTCGACCAGTTCAATTTCAAGATCTCGGATGGCAAAGGCGCCACCGATTTCGGCTTGCTCAACATCGCGGTCGACCTGCCGGAACGCGGCGACGTCTTCGTCAATTTCGAGGATGTCGGCAACCACGACTTCCCGACGGGCTACAAAGGCTTCGATTGGGGCGCCTGGTACGATGGTGACGACGCGACTGTGCGGGAGGAAGCGGATGGCAACCACTATCTGGGAGGAGGCGTGTTCTGGACACCCATCCAAGCCGCCGATGGCGGCAACTTTCAGATCGAGCAATTCAGTGTCGCAAACGGCACATCGGACTATGACAACGTTCTGACGATCGAAGGTAAGCTGGACGGCGATACCGTATTCTTGGTCACAGTCAACGTCACCGCCGACAGCATTCATGACCCGCAAGTGATCGATCTCAGCGCCTACGGCGAAATCGACTCTCTCGTGCTCGACACCGAACCCGTCATCAACGAAACGAGCGGCCCGGATTATTACGGCGCGCAATACGACAACTTTCATTTCATCGTCTGATTGATGGGAAAGGGCGCCGCATCACCGAAATCTGTGCACCTTCACCGACTGCGCTCTGCGGCGCCTATCTGGGTACCAATTTCTTGCGATAGCTGACGGGCCTGCATCTTGCTAGCATTGGATCGTTCGAGGGGGCACGATTATGCTGGGATGGAGGAAATGATGCAGCCAGTCGGGATCAGGTTAGCGGCGGTCATGTTCTCGCTCGCCGTATGGGCTATTATTATCGCTGTAGCATCCCACCTTTGGGCGACGAAGATGCCTCTGTTGCTTCTGACGCTCTACAGATAGGCCTGTCCTCAGCGTTGGCGGGAATCCTGCAGATCAGGGCCGGACTGGTTTTGTCCCCTCACCGCCACGTTTGGTGGTTGCCACCAGTGTGCCATCACGCCAAAAAAAGAGGCCGTCTTTTCGGCCTCCAAAATTCGCATTTTATGTAATGAAAACAGATGGTAGCGGAGGTCCGTTCTGGTCACAACAGCCGACAGGGTGAACAGATTGAGATCAGCTTGGGAACTTGGCAAATCGCTCTCAAGCGCGCGGTTGCCGATTATCTCAAATCAAGGGCTGTGCCGGACGCCGCCAACGTCGATGTCGGCGTCCCGCGGAAAGCGGACCATTCTTAGGAAAGGGACGAAGCGGCCGTCACGCTACCCGCGCCAACGGCTGTTTCCGCTTTTTGCACTTTCGAAACCAGGTGATCGCCAAGGCCCTCCAGAATTGCACCTTATGCGTTGCGGCAAATATCTTGGCTTCGTCCTCGGCGGTAAACAGCAAATCCACGATGGCCTCTGTAAGATCCTCTGGAGTGATCCTCTCATGATATTCAGGATCGGTCAGCAGCAGCTCGACTGCCTTGATCTGAGGAGCTGTGAGTGGGCCTCGCTCTGCGTTGGCCAGCACCTCAAGAATTTCCCTCGCGAGCTTTGGGCCGCGTCGGCTGATGAGCGCTTCAACCTGCTTCACCGCGATAGTCTGGCGCGTTCCGGTCCCGGTGTAAGCGTTTGTAGTCTTCAAGACTTTGATGTTCGCTCGGGAGCAAACCAGCTCAAGAGTTTGGGCATCCTCATCAGCCGCGGCAAGCGCAGCCTGATGAAGCTGCAGGGTGGTAACTCCGAGACGTTCGGTGTTCTGCCCGATGAAAGCCTTCGCCTGGGCGATCGTATCTTCCGCGTCAACTATCATGACCGGAATAACACCAATGTGAGGATTGGATGCTGCGGCGATTGCTGTGTGCTGCCCGTCGAGGACCTTGAGAATGGTTTCACCGTCATTCTCTGCATATGCGCAAATTGGAGGTTTGAATTTCGCCCAGTCGAAACCCTCAATAATGCGGCGGATCTGGCGCATTCCTTTTTCGCTGACATTCCGCTGATAGGCGGGGTCAACGAAAAGATCGACTGGTTTGACCAGCTCGAAGATCGGCATTCCGCTGGGCGGCATCTGTGGATTAAGGCCTGCGATACTGACGGGGGCTATTGGTCTCACGTTGTCTTGCATTGGGCTTCCTCTGGCGTTCGCCAGCGGCAGCCGGCCGCTGTTTTCTAGGGAGAGAGCCGAGAAGCTTTCCAACGCTTCGTGCGGAGAACCTTTCAGAAGGGCTAACATCCACAGGATCGCGCGCCGTTTTGAAGCAGCTTTGCCGAGGAAGGGAATTTGGCACCTGTTGATAAGTCGGATAGCGGGCACAGATCAGATTGCTGGGCCACGGCCGTGTTATACTCCATCCTTTCAAAGGAGATTCGAATGGATAGCATGAGCAACAAGGCCGAGCGTTTCGTGGTCGTCGCGAGCTTTCCGAGAACGGAAGGAGTTGGAGCGAAGGAAGCGGCGCCGACGAAAGCATACACCTTTCCGCCGAATGCCACGATTTCTGATGTGTTCCAGGCGATTTGGCCAAAAGACAGAAGTGGCGAATTCTTTTTCACCCCGCCAAGCAAGATTGAACTGATCCCGGACGAGACCACCATACCTGCACCGCCTGAGAAGCTTTTTGACTGGCTTGACTCAACGCAAACAGCAGAAGAACCAAGGTAAAATGCCCGACCACGGCAGGGCGGACAGAGAAGGAAACTGATGACCTCGCCCGATACCGCCACCCTTCTAGAGGAGGCCGCCGACCGGATCGCAGATATCTCGCGAGCGGACCTCCAGATCATGCTTCGTCGGGCCGCCCTGCGGCTGCGCAATGCCGGCGCCGTTTCGATGGAGGATGACGTCGAGGACGCCTTGCGCGACCTAGCCGGCGAGCTTGGCATGACGCGCAATGATACGATCAGGTTCATCGTGCGGGAGTGGATGGAGAAGAACACCTATCTGCCGGTGCACAACCTCGACGAAGATAGCGATGTGGACGGGTCAGCATGAGCCCGCCGCGAGGTCTGAAAATGAGAGTCGTGATAGTCGTGCTGGCATTCTGCTCAGCGATACCCGCAGCGGCCAGCACACTTGAACTCGACAAAGCAGTAATGTCCGCTACCCACTTTGGCATGACGCCAATGGGCGTTGCTGATCGCAAAACGCTCGCCCAAGCCGGGCTCGCGTATTGGAAGAGCTTTGATAGCCGAATACCACGGAACTCTCCGACAGTGTTGGACTGGCTAAAAAAGGAGATGAACACTACCGATAGCGCTCGTATCCATCGGCTCACTGCCACTTCTGAGTATGCACTGTGGGAGCTTTCGGAGACGTCAACGCTCTGTGTTGATTTATTTAGATCGGCCAATGAGTTGGTGGGTCTCGGGGCCTTCAACGAACTATACACATGGACCAAGACGCTGGGCTGTTATGTTTCCCGGAGTGACCTTCTTTTCTATTTGAAGCAGGCCGGTCTTTCCAACGGAAAGGACGATGGCCCCTTCAGCCTTCAGCATTTTGGCATCTACCACAAGGAGATCACCGGTGTCGTGGCTAATACACTCCTGGATGAAGCTCGCGGTTCGAAGTAGCGCGAAAGCCTATATGCGGAGGCGATAACGATAGCTCCCATCAGTGCTCTAAAGCCTCAGGAGCTGAGGTAGTTTTGCGGAGAACCTATGAACCACCGAATAGACCTGGTCGACAAGGGCAATAGCCTCAAGGATCAGCTCCGCTTGATCGAAATGGCTGCCCACGCCATCGACGATCGAGACCAGCGAAGCGCGCTCATAGGAGGCTGTGAGCAGGCAAGAGATTGTATGGAAGAGCTGCTCGAGATGATGCGAAGCGTTCCGAGGGGCGAGCCAATCATGACGACGAACAAATAGATACTGCGATGATTGCTGGACTGATTATCTGCGTATCCCTGAGCGTCGTCGACGGCGACACGGTGAAATGCGACGGGCAGAATATGCGACTGCTGGGGGAAGGTGTTCCGTTCGTCTCGGGCATCGATACACCGGAGATCGGGTCGCACGCGAAGTGCATCAAAGAACGGAAGCTGGCGTTGATCGCCAAGGGCAGGTTGAAAGAGCTGCTGGCTGAAAAGGGACTGCGCGTTGTGTTCAGCGGCGCGGTGGACAAGACACAAACGCACCGGCCGTTAGTCAACATCTACCGAAAGAATGGTGAAGAAATCGGTAAGACGCTGCTTCGGGAGGGATTCGCCAGGACATGGAGCCCGAAGCGGCGCAACGACTGGTGTGATTGAGCATACTGCCCCTCCCCGTTGCCCCTTCATCTGATGTTCAGGTTGGATCGCCGAAACTAGTCCAACAGCCTCGTCCACAGATCTATGGACCACCTAGATGTTTCCAGCGCTGACCTCCCTTTCCGACCATGATATCGAAGTTGTGGTCGATGCCGTAACCGAATGGTGCTCTCAGCATCATTGCAACATTCACAGCAGCCGCGGACAGCTTGCCCTTACGACGGCTGTCGATGCGCTCCAGACCTCACCGGACCGGGACGCGTTGCCGCGCCATCTCTCCGAGAAATTGAACGAGCAATCTTGAGACCGCAGTTAAATCAAAAGGACGGCCGCCCAGCGCACAGGAGTTAATTGCGTGGGGTTTTGCAACATCGCCAAGCGGCCAAACGCACGATACCAAAGACAATTCCAGTGTATATTCACAAATACTGCCCAAGACGTACATTTAGTGAGTAACTATTCTGCAGTACGTACGTCGAGTAACTTATCCAACGAAATAGTCATTGCAAATCAAAGACAAAGTGCGCCAAGAAGAACTTCGCAGCGCCCTTGGGCGATTGCTAAAAAGTACCACCCCGATCACTGGCCCCGCACGCGCGGGGTTTTTTTATGACTCGGGGAACCTATCGGCTGTTGGCGTGCTAGCGGCTCGGGACTCATCGGAGTTAGCCGCCCCGATGGTCCATTCCATGTTCGCGGATTTGCCCCGATCGGGGCCTTTTTTACAATCACCGAGGTTACCTCGTTCGCGCAGTCGTGAACCGACCAGTAACCAGATTTGGTTTTCCATGTCGTACGAGAGGTTGATTCCTGATATGGATGACTCTCGCTAAACTGGTGGAGACGAAGTTGCCTGAAATGATGTCGACGTATTCCACCACTCCGATCACAGTTCACAGCTGGTGCCCCGGCACTGCGAACAAAGAGTTCATCTCTTTGCAAGCAGCCATCGAATACGCGGGGAAGCTATTAGACGAGCTTCCGGCGATCGAGATCCTAATCCGTACAGGCCACCATCGTTATGCGATCCTTGAGGGTGATCAACTTGCCGCCTTGATTAAGCGAGTTTGCGTTACTCATTGAGGCATTGCGAGACATCGAGCGCCACAAGGATCGGACGGGCCAGGACGTGGGGCGCGAAGCGGCGGAATGATTGGTGCGACTGATTAAAAAAAATTTGTCGGCACGGGAACAATATGCTCGGTTGATCGTAAAACCTTCGGGCCGTGCGGAGATTCGTTACACTTCGCTATGCGACCCACCTCAACCTTAGCCCCGCTCCGAAGCGGGGTCTTTTTTGGCATTGGCATACCTCAATTGATTTTCAGCCAATGCCGTAACGCCGCTACCGCGCCATCGCTCATATGGGCGACAACCCCGCCGATCGTGAGGCCGGCAAAGGCAATAAGCCCTGAAATCCCGTAGCCGAGAGTTTTCATTTTTTTCCACTCCTCAAGAGTGGGGGCGACCGCTTCGTGGTTCTTCTCGACAGTATCCTTGAGGGTTTTGATTTCCTCGCGGATCTGACCATCGACGTTGCTGCTGACGGTTACGGTCATGTCGAGAAGATGGATCTGCCTCGCTTGCTCATCAAGGCGCCGGTGGATCACCGACCGGCTTTCGTGAGCGTTATCCTTCTCGTCGCTGACATCCTCCCGCAAGAGGGAGACGCTTTCTTCTATGCCGGTTAATCTGCCTTCGACACGGCCGAGCGCGCGGAGGATATCGTCATTGGATGTCATCGCCTGGAATGCCTATGGATAGAATTTCAGCTTTTCGGACAGGGGGATGCGGCCGGCCATATAGAGAACGCCGTGCAGAGCCGAATGGATGCCGTCTGTCTGCGTCATGTAGAAGAGCGGGGCGTTGTCCTGAACATTCGTCGCAAAGACCTCATCGCCGTTGACGGTCCCTGTCCACGTGCCGTTGCCATTGTCAACCAGGTCGCGGATCGTCCGCGAAGTGTAAAGCCCTGGCTGGTATTCGAACTGGATACGGCAGCCGAGCGGCACCTGCAACGGCAGCACGATGGTAGACCATGTGGTGACGCCATCCTGATTGCCGGGATGGCCAACGACGTTGCCGATCGGAAAGAGCTCTGGCGTGGGCGGCTTGCCGAGGGCGCGATCATCGGACCAATAGGGCACGATGTCGATCACCTTGGCATATCTCGTCGAAGCGTTGATAAGGTCATTGGCAGCTTTCAGCGTGCCGGCAACCGCGTCCCAGAGCGTTGCGACGGAGATATTTGCCAGCGCATGATAGTTCTGGTTTGACGGGTTTGAGGTCACGGTGGGCTGGATAGTCATGCCGACAACGTGGGTACCTGCGCCGTATCGGGTCTTGATGCGATCGACGAGGCCGAACTTGAAGTTGGCCCAGGTGCTCGCCGTGGCGTTATTGTCGTTTCGGCCCGACTGGTCGAGCACAAAGGTCCACGGATTCAGGCCGCCGTTATAGGTGTTCTTCACCACGTCGAGGAAGCTGTCCCATCGCTTCATGGCATTGGTCGTCAGCTCGTTTTGAGACTTCGCGCCAGGCAGGCCCATGAAGATGTGCGGCGTGCTGCCCCAGACATCATCGTCCTCGTCGAGGTAGCGGCCGAGCACGCCCATGTTGCGCCGAGCATCGGCCGAGGCCGCGAGCTCCTGCCGTTCGACCAGGCTGTCGGAAGGCACCATCGCCACCGGCCGGCCGTCCCATCCCTTGGCGAAGATCTGCGCCGGGCCGTAGGCGAGAGGCTGTGACGTCGACACGTTGCCCAAGCAGTTGTAGCGGGCGTCAGGATCACGATCCGCTGTGTTCGCGCCGTTGGCGGCGGCAAGCGCCTGAATCGACGCGAGATCGGTTGCCGCCCAATACTTTTCATTCCGGTGGCGCTGGCATCTGTACCCGCCGATATAGGTGTTGCCGACCGTGCCATGCCAAACCGTGCGGATGCCGTAGACCGACCATGCTGGAAGATCGGCGGGAAGTGTCACCTGCCCGAACTGAACGCCTGTGGCTGCCGTTACAGTGACGCCAGGATTACCGCCGAACAGGATTTGATATTCCGTGCCGTTCGGATGAACGAACCACGCCTCGTCGATGACAATGTCGCCGTTGGGATTGATCGTCTCCTGAGGTGCGTTACCGCCGTCCGTCAGGCCAAACCCCAAGAATGGCACAAGAAAATTGTTCGTCGGATAATCCGGCGAGCCGAAGAACAATTTGCTGCACTGGTAGTTCAGCCCGGCGGCGTAGGTTTGCACAAAGCCCTGCGACCAATGGATGCCAGTCGCCGCCGGCATGTAGCGGTTTGGATCAGGGACCCAGGGCGGCGGAGCAAGTGCCCCTCCCACAGCCACACCCGTAAGCGCTATGTTAAGGCCAATCATCATGCTCATCGGCGATTACTCCCAGCAGCCTTGAGAGGCGCCGAACTTATTGTGGCTGACAATCTGGTTTGCGAACGGACGATCCGTTTTCAGGACGGTGATCGACGTCTGCAGGCTCGGCGTCAGGCGAGAGAACCCGTCGCACACATTCTGCTTGCTGGTCGTCTGGCAGCCCGAGATCAGCGCACAAAGCGGCAGCATCAGAAGTGGAAACTTCATCATCGATCGTGTTCCTTTCGCGCAGAACCTGGACGGATTTCGTGAGAGCGGCTGTTGCGGCCATTTGCTTGCCTTCCGACTGCCCGAGCCAACGAGCCGGGTAGAAGGCGAGTACGGCGCCGAGGGCGATGGCGGCCGGCAGCTTTATGACGTCGGGGATTAGGGAGAGCATCACAGGCCCTCCAAGCAGAACTGGCGCTCCTTCTGCCGCCGGCGAGTCAGGCCGGGGAAGACGATGCCGGCGGCGCGGTTCCATTTCAACAGGGCTTCGCAGCCTTCCGCGGTCCTGCCCTGGTTGATGAGCCTGATCGCGCTGGAGCCGCACGCGGCTTTGATGCCTACGTTATACCCGAATGAAGTCAGCGCCACGAAGCGCGCATCCGGCAACGGAACCTTGACGCACCGCTCGATGCCGGCCGCATAGGTTTGGAGCTCGAGCGAGAGCAGCGCCTTGCACTGGGCGACCGTCTTATAATCGCCTGGCTTTACGCCGTTCGTGCTGCCGTAGCAGATCGTCCAAGGCTGGCCTCGCGTGGCCGGATCGGGATAGGCGTTCTGCCGGAGCCCTTCGAAGCTGCCAACGAGAGCAACGGCCATTGCGGCCGCGGCGCTGCCTTGTTTCAATCTATTTGCCATTGGAAAGCCTCTGGTCGATTACCCGAGCCGGGACGGAAAGAAGCAGGAGGACGATCGACAGCCACGGCGGGATATAGCCATCGAGATACGGGACGATGTACGGCGCGAGTTCAAAGGCTCCCGCGAAGTAGACGCACCAAAGCGACAGGGAGCGCGCGAGGACGCGCCGCCAGTTATGGACGAGCATGGGAGGCTCCAGATTCTGGGGTGGGTTAGGACCGCTTAGGCCCGATCTGAAATGCGTAGTGATGGTTCCGGCCGTCGTAGGGCTTGTTCACCCAGCCAAACCAAAGCTTGAGGTAGAAGCCACCGAACAGCGGTTGATCGCGCTTGAAGCAGAAGAAGCGCACGCCCTCGGCAGTCTCCATGACGTACCATTGATTTTTAGGGGTCTCGCTGATCACCTGGCGGACGATGCTGCTGCCGGCCGCCGGCATGCCCAGCAGTTCCGATTGCCAGCCATGGGCGGGGTTTCGACAGATCCAGCAAGTTCGTTGCCACCATAGACCCCAGCCAGTGAGATCGGGCTGATATCCCTTCACGCGCTGGGATATGCCGCCGTCCAGATTGGCGTCGAGCGTGGAAAACCATTGCAGGATGCCGGGGAGCCTGGGGCCGGTTAGGAGCGACAGCGCGGCCAGCAGCGGCGACAGGAGAAAGGCCAGGAGCACGAAGGCAAGATTGGCCGGGAAGTACGCGAGATAGCGCAGGATCGGCTTGATCATAGCTTTGCCGCCGCTTCGAAGAACGCGTCTTGCTGTTCTACGGTGAACCCCATGGCTGCGAAACCGGCCTTCATCATCGGGCTATCCATCACGAAGGTGCCGCTATATTCGAAGGCGTCTTGTGTTTCGCCATCCTGCTGCGCCACCCATGCCTTGACCTGATCCAGGAGGCCGGAGCGCCGGAGCATCAGGCGGAATTGTCGCGCCGACACTGAGGTCACAATGGGCGGGGCATTCCGAAACGCTACAACAGCAGGATCATCATCAGACAGAAACTCCTCCGCCCTGCCCTGCTGCAGTTGTTCGAACACGCTGTCGATTGCACCATCATCCGATCGAGAAACAAAAGCCATTACGCAATCCTCCCGCATGGAAAATAGAATCCATCGTTCCAAACCCAGATACTGCCGCCAGCACCTGCCACGTATCGAACCTGCCTGCTGGTGTTCGTCCAGACATCGCCTCCCCCGACCGCAAAGCCGCTTGCAACTTGCATAGTGCCCACGTTTCCGCCCGAGTCATTGCCACCAGCGACAAGAACCCCTTTGGCCGGGTCATGGACGAGAGCGGAGTTGGTCGTGGCGCTAGATGAGAACATAAGGCGGATTTTCGCCTCGACTTTCGCGCCATTGGGTACCGAAATCGCCAAGAGTGCCGAGGTCGTTGAGATGGCGACGTTTGTCGCTTCCCGTATGGGGGTAACCCATTGATAGAAGTCATGCGGATACATGACGAACTGGCGGATGAGCGAACTTCCGTCAGTCAGCACCACGCCGATGCATTTGACAATCGTATAGCCGGTGAGCAGCGTCGTGGTGACGCCGCCCGTCGTCGCCGAGGTCGAGAGAACCACGTCAAACGACAGGTCCGAGTCCTTGCGCAGCGCATAGGCGAAATAAGTGGCATTTGCGGCCACAGAGCCGGCATCGAGCCCACCATTGCCGCTTCCTACCGCCCACGTCCCGCTCACCCTCTTGGTGAATGACGCCGCGCTGGAGACGAAGCTTGAACCAGATCTGGCCGACCCCGCAGCGAAATCGATATGGGTGGTTGGGCTGCCTGTGTTGTTCGAAAGCGTGAGCCCGTCGACAAAGCTTCCGACGGCAGAACTGTCCGCCTTGGTCAGGATCTTCGTCATAAGCTTGTTCGAGAAGAACGCCGACCCGCTGCAGATAATGAACGCCGAATACCCGTTCGGAACAATGAGCGTGGCCGCCCCGTCGATAGTCTCCGCCCCGTTGGGATCGATCGTCACGTCTGCGCCGTCGGCGATGACGGTATAGTGCCAGTTCGCGCCGAGCGTGGCGGCGGCCGTGATGGTGACGATAGCGGCCGCCGTAAAGCGATGGACTGCATTATTGTCGGAAGCAAGGGCCGTGTAATCGCCTGACTTGACCGCGTAGACCATTGCCTGGTCAAAGGAGACGTCAACGCCGTTCTGCGTGAACCCGAGCAGGCCGCCACCCTTCAGATACATGCCGGTCTGCGGGTTGGAGGCAAAGCCCACGCCCGGCGCGGACACCGTTCCGCTTGCGGCCTTCAGCGGCGCTACCATCGGCGCCGAGCCGTCGCGCGGCAGCGAGTTTGTAATCTCGTTGCCAAGGTCGGTGGTCAGTGCGTTCCACGGCACCGGGTCGATAACCTGGCCGACGGAAGGTGTCGTGCCGGCGGGCTTGGAATAGACGCCGGTCGATGGGTTTCTGGGCATTCACCTTCTCCGAAAAAGAAGCGGCCCCGCGAATTGCGAGGCCTCGACGGGTGTAGTATTGGTTGCGCCATGATCCGACTTCTGCAAATCGGCTGTATCATCGCGACGACGGCATTGCTTTACGCCGTGGTGTCTGGCGTTGACTCGCTGCGATATGTCGTTGGTGACGATTTTGAAGGCGGCGTTATAGTCGGGGTCCTATTCGTGGTCGCCCTTTACTTGCTCATTTGCTGGATCGACCCGTCATCGCGTCCTCGCGGTACCGGCGTTCAGAAGCAGGGCTTTAACGACCGGATCGACTAGAGCGGGCGTCGTTCCAATCGCCTGACCTCTCATCAAACCTTCGACCAGCTTTTCACGCTGCTCGCCGATAAGAGCCCGCGCCAGGCTCTCGCGGGTGACGTTCCCTGTATTGCTCGACATCAGCGCCTTTACAATGTCGTCAGCCTTGTCGATAGCGGCCGATCGCGCTGCACCGAGAAAGCCGCCGGCCTTGAATGCTTCCTTGACACCGAAATTTCCACCGCCCCCACCCAACTCATTCTGAGCTGCAATGCGCGCCGCAGTTTCGCTGTTGCGTGTCACGGTGTTTGCCGTGTCGGCATAGATGCGCTCGTTCTCAAGCACCTTGAACAGCCGGTCGGCCTTCTCCGGTCCGAAGAGGGTGGAGAGGCGCGCGCGGTTCCAGTCACCCTCTCCCTTGATCAGCTTGTTCATGGCGACGATATCATTTGAGTTCGTCCCCACGATGCGGTCGATCTCGGCGCGCGCGCCCTGAGACAGCCGCAACGGTACCGCTGAAGGACCGATCTGCATTCCCTGAGGCTGAACACCCTGCTCGACCTCTGCAGCAAGCTCGGACGGCCGTGGCGCTGTGCGTCCACTGTCAAGGACTTGCTGACCGCGTGTCAGTGCTTCGTCTTGACGAGCCAGCTCGGAAAATCCTGCGTCAAGTTCCTTGATACGAGGAACGGCGCGGGTGAGGCCGTCGTCTAGCATCTGGCGGGCTTCAATCAGCGTGGCAATGGCCTTCGGATCAATTTCCGTCTTCAGAAGCCCATCGATTGCCTGACGCGTCTGAAACATGACACCCGGATCGGTGGAAAGGACGTTCGAGTTCGCAACGTTCAGCATGTCGCGAACCTGCCGCAACCGGGCCTGAGACGGTCCGCGAAGGCGGCTGATATCAGCTTCCATCGCGTCTGCTATCGGGGTCATGTCGTACGGGCGGGCTCCCCTGAAGACTTCGCGATAATGAGGGCCGAAGGATTCTTGATTGGCTTCAATCCCGGCTCTGACTTCCGAGGGAACGACGTTCGTTCCCACCGTCTCATCGATCGTTTGACCAATGCGAGCGTTCGCGCCGGCCTGGCGATCGGCGAGCGCGGTTTTAACCGTCGTCTGCCCCGGTCCTGGCGTTGCCGCAACCGCGCCGGCTTGCTTCTGGAGGTTCGGCCCAAGGTCCGCCGGGATGGCATTTGCTCCCGTCTCATCCAATCTTTGAGGCAGCGTTGCCGCGTCTAGACCGTCGTCGGTCACTGCGCGCCGGAAATAGCCGAACGCCTGCGGGTCCATGCCGGCTACTCGCGCTGCCGTGCGCGTGCGGAGAGCATCGACAAGCGACCTGGCGCCGGCCCCGATGACCTTTCCGGCCGCGGGACCACCCAAACCAAACAGGCCACCCCAATAGATGCCTTCCTTGATCTTCTCCGCGTCACCCCCAGAGCGAACGCCGGCGTCGACCCCGCCAATGGTCGCGCCGGTCAACCCAGAGATACCAGACCGCAGGAGCAGACTTCCCCCGCCCGCACCGAATGCTGCAGGAGCGGCCATGATCGCCGGAATAGTCCCCGCAACGGCTCCCGTTATCTGGGCACCCTTGTCGACGATCGGGTTCGCTGCTTTTTCCGCTCTGGTCGCTTCATTCATACGATCCATGACCTGGTCGTAGGTTTCGTCCGAGAATGCCGCGACCGTCGCCGCTGCGGCACGTTCGGTACCGTAGCGAATGGGCGGCCCAATGATCGGAATACCCTCGATGAGTCCGCCGACGCCTGTCCTGGCGACTGAAAGGGCGTCGTCGGCCGGCAGTCCATATCGATCAACCGCCGGCTGCCTCTGAGTAGGCGCAGCCTCGCGCTTAGCAGCGAGATCAGCATAGATGCGGGCTCGCAGTTCTTCGCCGGTCTGAGGTGGCGGCTCTGCCGCCGAGGGCTGCTGCGTCTGCTGGGTTTGGCTGAGACGCAGACGCGCGGCGGCAATCGCCATAGCTTTCTGCTGCTCGGGTGTCATTTCTGCCATAGCTTACGCTCCGCGGGCGTCATTGCGCCCCATACATCGGCCGGGACACCTTCTGGCGCTGGACCGACGTCAGCAGCCGGCGCCGGCGTTAGACTCGGCACTTCCGCGATATCGCCGAGCGTCGGCAGGATATCGGCCTCATTCATGCCGCGCCGGCCGATGATGCCGCGGTATTGTGTGATGTCGTTATCAAGCGCTCCGCGATAGGCCGTCATGCGGCTGCGCGCTTCGCCGAGGATCGCCTTTCTGGTTGCGGGTTCGAGCCGTGAACCGCCCGTGACGCTGTCATATGCACCTTTAAGCCAGTCCGGCCATGACGAGGTGTTCTGCACCAACGTCATTTCGCCTTCGCGGACGACTGAGTTCGGGTCCATGATCTTGCCCAAACCGTAGATCAGGTTCAGGTCAGATGCTTTCGAGTCCGTCTTCGCTGTGTCGATCATCGACGAGTAAGACGGAAGCGCCTGCTGATAGCTCTTGTAGGTCGGAAGGTTCTGGATTTCCTTGCGGAGGCTCGACACGTCTTCCGGCTTGAAGCCGGTGCCCTGATAGACAACCTTCTCCTGACCCGGGCTGAACAGCGTTTCCCCAGGCTGGACGACAACCGGCTTGTTCCTCTCGAAATCGGATTTCTGTCTTTCCAGATCAATCCTCGCCTTATCGGCCGCCGTCAGTGTGCCTCTATTTTCCTGCTCCTGCCGGAATTTCTCGCGCTCGAACTCTATCTTGGCCTGATCGGCCTGCGACATTTCCGACCGATAGACAGGCGTCAGGTTGCCGCTGCGCGGATCGGAGCGCAGGACGGTTCCATCAGGAAGGACTTGGAACCCGTATTCCGGCGGCTTCATCAGGGTTTGCAGTGATTGCGCGGCCATCGCCTTCACCTGCGGCGATGCGTTCGGGTTCGTGATCGCCTGCACCAGCGCCTGAACGCGCGGGTTCGCCATCGGGTTCTGTGCCTGCTGCGGAACGTTGTCGAGCGCCTGGGCGAGACGTGCCTGTCCTGACTGACCGCCGAGAGCTTGCGCCTGCTGAACCTGCTCTGGAGATGCGGGAGACCCGCCGCCAAGGATCGCTTGGAGAACGCCCTTGTTAGGATCGGCATTCATGAGCTGCTGGCTGTTCTGGAACTCTGGCGGGATCTCCTGCCCCACAGACGGCACGCTGGCGACGTTCGGCGTCGGGCCGACCGTGGACGACGGCAAAGGCGACAACGCAGCCTGCGGAGCGCCCTGTGGCGGCATGGGCTGCGCTGGATCGGATGCACGCATTTGGCCTGCTGCACCGGGCATGGGAATGCCGATCGACGGATCGAGGCTTGCGACCTCGCCGGGGGCGGACGCTTGCGGCATGGGAGTAGCAGCGTTCGGCGCGATCATTGGATCGACATAGCCAGGCGTCGGGGGCGGTGCTGGAGGATTGACCGGCGGTGGCTGGATCGGCGATGCGGTTGGCATGCCTGCGACAGGGTTCCCGCCGGGCGCTTGTGCCTGAGAATTGGCGAACGCCATTGCGCGCTTCGTCCACGCATCGCGGCTGTCATAGTTCGGAATGCCGGGACGGAGAAACTTGTCGGTGAAGACACGGCCAGCGGTCATCGCATCGGGAGCTTTACGCAGTTCATCGAGGACGGCGCCCTCTGGCGTGTTCATCAGTTCGTGCTTCAGGAATCCGTAATTCGCCTCATAGGAGGTCGGATCGAGTCCGTTCTGCTGCGACCATGCTTCGAACTGCTTGCGGCGCGGTCCTGTCCACTGCGCATAGCCAAAGCCACCGCGGGAACCGGGAATAAGAGGGTTCACCTCCTGCAATGTTCCAAACCCAGCCGATTCTTGGCCAAGCGGCCCGACGACGCCGACGGCCTGCTCTGGCGAAAGCTGGAAATCTTTGGAAAGGTCACCAACCAAGCGAGGTCCGATCGTCTCCCATTCCTTGCCCGTGGACGGAAGCGCGACATTGCCGCCGCTGTCGGTCTTGGGCATGGAAGAGCCGGTTGCACCGGGGTTGGACTTATTGCCACCGCCGAAGATCGACGACAGAAAGCCCTTGGGCTGCTCTGGAGGCGTGTAAGGCTGCCCGGTGATCGCTGCGATCACCTGAGCGTCGGCGGCTTTCTGCTGGTTCGCCTGGTTCTTGACGGCGAGACCGCCCATCAGGGCCTGCGCCATGCGCGCCGCACCTTCCCAGGGAGATTGAATAGGGCTCGTGTCGGTGCCCTGCTGAAGCATCGCTGCGGCAAGACGCTTGCGGGCGTCGGTGACGTCTGCCTGCGATTGACCGGTATCGCCGCCGAAGATGAAGCCCATCACAGAACCCCCGCGTAATTGACCATCTTGAACCCGCCAGGGCCTTCCATGACGGCGCTTGGAGCGGCCGCCTCGACCTCATCGGCCATGAAGCCGACTTGCGGGCCGCCACCCCAGACATACTCGTATTCGTAGACGGGCAGCCCTGCGGCGGTGGTGCCGATCCGGTGGACATCGCGCTTCAGACGCCGATCGGACATTGCCCAGCCGCCGAGGAGCGCTGAGCCGAGGCCGAACAAGCCGCCCATGGCGGCATTCGACTTCGCTACCTGCTGGTTATAGGCGCCCATCTGCTGATTGTAGTTTTCATTGATCAGCCCGGCCTGGTCGACGGTTGGGAGCTGCGTCGTCGGCGAATTGACGTAGTTGGGCTGATTGACCTGAGAGCCCGACATAAGCGCCGAAATCTCGTTCAGCGGCTGGTTTCGCTCGGTAAGGATCGAATTCTGGGCATTCGAATACATGTCGCCGAGATACTGGTCGGATGCAGCCTGCTTGCGCGTGGTGAAGTCCCGCAGCGCATTGTTATAGGCCTCGGAACCCATCGAGATGCCCTTGTCGGCAAGGCTTTGGTCAAGGCTCTTCTGATCGCGATCCCACTGGTTGTTGAACCCGCCCTGCCAATGGTCGTTGACGTATTTGTCCACATTGCCGGCACTCAAATCGACATTGGTGCCGAGCACGCCCGAAATCTTGCCCGTCTGGTCGTTGGCGAGTTTGGCAAGGCCAAGCTGCGTCTGCTGCGTCTGATCGTAGATCGCCTGGTTCTCGGGCGAATAGGTCTGATAGGCCGAATAGGTCGGTAGCTGGTAGGTCTTACCGTTCTGGTCGGTCATCGTCGTATTGCCGGTGACCTTATATTCCAGCGAGCCGTCGGGCGTGTACTGGTTCGTGTGGCTCAGCCCAGCGTTGGCAATAGCGGTGTCCACGTTCGTCGCTGTCTGCGCCGCCGCGGTCTGTGTCGGGTCGGGCGCTTTCGGCGCCTTAGGCGTGGAGACCATAGGGGAAGTCCTCTTTCAAGATTCCATAGAGCAGCGCGTCACAGTCGCCGAAGTAAGCCGTCTGCCGGCCTTCCAGGCGGGCGCCGAGTCTTTCGAGCGCCTGCTGAGCAGCGATGTTGTCGGCGCGCGTCCTGAATGTCGCCCGGCGGCATCCGAGCTGCTCGACGACATAGCGGAAGACAGCCCGCATCAAGGTTGCTGAAAGCCGATCGGCAGCAAGCGAGACCTCGACATCGTGGTCCGTCCAGACGTTGAAGACGTAGGCGGCGATGATCCGGCCGCCCTGGACTTGCGCCATGGCCGTGAACGGCGGATGGAAGCTCACCCCAATCTTGCCTCCGACCCATGCCGCGATATCTTCGCGAGGCTCGGAGACGATCAAATCGGGGAACCTTTTTCATAGAGAACCGACCCGCCGATAACTGCAGCTTCAGAGACCGAACCGGACGCGCCGGAAATCAACGCCCGGATCGTCGGCGCCAGCGCTGAGCCAGAGCCGCCTGCGGAGGCAAATTTCCTGACGATCGACAGACCGGGGAATTTCGAGACGCCCCAGATTGCGGAGCCCCACGTCGCCGCTGCATTGTTCTCGACTGTCGACAGAAGCGCCGTCGGTATCTTCGTCTGATAATCAAACGACATGCCGGCATACATCAGCGTGGAAACGCCGATCTGCGCCGTCACGCCGATCAGCTTCGAGAACTTGGATGCCATATCCTCGCCGTAGCGGTTCCACGCTCCCACCATGAGAGCATCGATCGCCGCCCCGTTGTCATTGGCCCCTACCTCAGCTTCGTAAACCGTCCCGTCGGCAGCGCCGAAAAACAGCCTGTCCTGCCAATTTCCCCAGCAGGAGGCCGCAAGCCCGACGAAGCGGCACCAGGCCCCGGTTTCGGTGTTCATCACGTACTGATATGGCCCGAGAGACGACGGCAGGTTGACGATGGCCATCTGCCGCGCCGGAAAGCTCGCCAGTTGCCATTCGTCCGATGTGGTGCCGGCCGTTGCCACTGTCTCGCGCCAGGTCGGGCCGATCTTCGCGGTGATGGCGCCAAGGCTGGTTGCTCCTCGATCGAGCTGCACGGCTTTCGTGATCGGCACGATACCGTCGGTGGTCATGATCGCCAGATCCGCACCGACTGAAAGGAAGCACCTTTCGGTTCCGAGCGGCCGGCCAAGCTTGAACGTCCCGATCAGGCCCCAATTGCTCACGCTGGAAGGATCGGACCCCTGATAGACGACCACCTCGCCTTCAGACGACATCAACACTAGGCACTGCTGCAGCCCGGTGGAAACCGGGATCGTCCAGACACCAATCGCGATAAGCGTGCCGCCATATTTCATGTTGCCGCCGACCGGCAGAACCGTCGCGGCGCCGCTGACGGCATCGGTGGCGAGATACCAGACATTGGTCGAATTCTTCTCGATGAACCAAAGCCTCGAGCGATAGGCGGTCACCGCAATCAGCAGCGATGGATCGGAGATGCCGGTGATCATCGTCGACGAAACATAAGGCGTGGCGACGGCGCCCGTTTCCAGCTGGGCATTCGTCACCGATCCTGCCACGGTAAGGGTCAGCGTGCCGGCGGCCGGGGTGAATGTCAGCGTGACACGGTTGCCGACGCCGGTTCCATTAAGCACGCCTGCGAAGGCGCCAGATAGCGTCACGGAGCCCGTCCCGAAGAAGCTCAGGGTGTATTGCACCGCCTTGACCGCTACGTTCTGCGTCGCGAGCGTTGTCGTGCCGACCAGGATGTTGTTCGTCCACGACGTGCCGTTGTAGAGCAGCGGCAAATCCAGGCCGTTGACCATCCGCAGGTATTCCTGCCCTGCCGGATTGGTGTACTGCTGAACCGACCAACGAGCGCTGGAGAGACCGGACACCACTGCTGCCCCAACCGCGCCGCCCGATGTCACATCGAATATTTTGGCCCCTGCAGCGGCAAACAGCCGGTTGCTCACCCCGACATACGGGATGATCGTCTGCACGTTGGCAGCTAGACCCGTTGCGAAGGCGACATTGCCATAGCGCGCGCGCACCCGGTTCGCCTCGGGAAAGAAGTTGTCGAGCTGGAACGCCGCGTCCTTCGGCATGTCAGCCATTTCGACATCGGTTCGCCAGCCGCCGATCGGCGCGATCCAGTCTTTGCTCGGCGAGACGCGGCCGGTGCGGCCATTCGGGGGAACGGGTTTTCTTGTCATAGCGTCGGAGCGAGGATGATGCCGGGCCAGAAATTGTCGGGAACTTCACCGCGGTTCGGCATCGACAGGCTCACCGGCTGCGCGGCGCGATCGGCACCGATAGCCGCTTCTTTCGCACGCTCGTAATTCTCGAGCTCCTCGCCGTAGTCCAGCCCCTTCGCGCGCTTCCAGCGCCAAATCAGCGAAAGCTCGAGGAGGTCTTCCGGGAAACGCGCCGTGTCGGTGTCGTTCGCCCAATTTTCGGCATAGGTTGGGCCACCCATGACCGCGATCCAATATTTCGAAACGTACTCGTAGCGAAGCGTCTCGCCGACATCGTTCGGGAAGAACGCCAGCTTGCCGCCCATCATGCGGTAAATCTGCGGGACCGGGTTGGAATTGAGGATGGTGTTCCGTTCCCATGACTGAGGCTCGACGGGGCCGTTAAGCTGCCAGAGCCGGGACGTGTTCCAGATCACCGAATTGGCGACGTAGCGCTGAAAATCCGCCGGCGGCTCGGTTGGCTCCGGAATTGCTCCGGTCGCTGTGAAATTCCGCGTCGTCATCAGTACCGACCAATCATGGTCCTTCAGCAGATCACGGCCGGCGCGATAGGACAGGATCTGCAACTGCCTTATCTGCGGGTCAGCCGACGACACGACGGCCGTCGGCGGGTCGAGGTCGATTTCCGCGCACACGTTCTGGATTATCGTCAAAATCGACATGCGCGGATCTCCGGCTTAGGCTGCTGCTGCGCGGCCGCGGCCACCTTGGCGTTCTTTTTCCATCGCCTCGAAGCGCGAGGCCATTTCCTTCATCTGCTCCTGCAGGCGGCCGACTTCGTCCTTGAGGCGCTCGTTCTCTGCGGCAAAGGCCGAAGCCGCCCGGGAGTCCTGCGCGGTCGCAAGATAGCCTTGCGCGGCAGCGACGAGCTCGTTCGCGCCCATGCCGATCTTCTGCTTGACGGTATCGGAGAGTGCCGCGAGCTGCTCGACGGTATAGATATTGATCGCTTCCAGCTCCTTGATCTGGCTGGGCTTCAGATAAGGCCACTGCGCCAGCGGCGTGCCGACAAGCTGCTCGCGGGCCTCGGCGCCTTCCTTGAAGCGCTTGTAGGCGTCGGAAAAGCGCTGTTTGTCGTTCTCCGTCACCTCCCGATAGACTTCGGTGTGTTTGTCGCCGGCGATGAAGATCCGGATGAATTCCTTGTCGGCGAAGATCGGGCGGCCCTCCTTCTCCGTCAGAAAGGTCTGTTCGACCGGCTCGAGGCTGAAGGAGGCATAAATTCCGGTGTTGCTGTCGGCCATGGTGCTGTCTCGCTGTTGATGGCGGGGAAAGGAAACGGGCGCCGAAGCGCCCGCCGTTGATCACTTGCTGGTGTCGGTCGACTTTGCGGGGGCTGCCTTCTTTGCGGCCGGCGGCTCGACCTTCTCGGCGATCATCAGAAGCAATTCCTCGATCACCGGGGAGATGTCGCGGCCGGCCTCGCGGTCGGCAGCGATTTTCTTGTGAAGTTCATTCATCAGGGACATTTCAGCCTCCTTAGTTCACCTTCGACAGGAACGGACGCATCAGCGTTGCCTCAAGCACGCCTGTCGCTGTGACCGTGATGGCGGTGCCATTGGCCGTTGCGTTGGCGGACATGGTGATGCTCTGGATCGTGCCCGAGGGGGTGTAGGTGATCCCGCTGATGGTGGTGGCACCCGGAATGCCGGTACCCGAGATGGCGGCGCCGATGAACGGGCCTCCTGCGGGGCTGACGTTTCCGAGTGCGGTCAGCTGGTTGGAGCCGTTGACCGTGGTTGCCGTGAAGGTCTGGTTGGCTGCCGCGAAATTCACATTCGCGATTGCCTTGGTTGTTGCCGTTGCGGATGCGGGAGCATTGGCGAGGCCAGCCGTCGCTGTGGTTTCCGCGACGACAAGCGCCGCCGTTGCCGTGGTCACCAGAGCCGGAGCCTGGCCATTGCGCTGCAGCCAGACGTAATAGGTGCCGGCCGCAAGGCTGATTGCTTGTGCCGGTCCACCGGACTGCGTCGGTGCCTGGCTTGCCCCGGCGAAGACGCCGCAACGATTGCCGACGACGGCGGCTGCCGTGGTTAGCAGCGAGGCGACATAATCCCGGGTCCACTGGAACCACTGGCCGGGCTGAAGGGTCGTCTGCGAGGCCAGCACCAGCTGGCAATAGACCCATTCGGATTCACGATCCCCGCCGGCGACAGCGCCGAGGGAGAAGTTCGGGCCCGGAATACCGGAGCCGGCAACGATCGGGCCTTCGACGACGAACGGGTTCGCGCCAAGACGATCGGTCTGGGAAATTGCGATGGTCATTGGAGTTGATCCTTTCGTTCGATCAGGCGAACAACACGCCCTGCAGGAAGGCGTTGTTCATGGTGAGGTTGCCGGCGAAGCCCATGAGCTGCACGAAGGCATCCTGGTTGGTGTTCATGCGCTCGTCGCCGATCGGAGCCATGTCGCGGTCGCGGTGCGGGCGATAGAACAGGTACTTGGTGTTCAGGAAGAACATCTGGTTGAGTGGCGCACCGCCGCCGAAGCCGCCATCGAAGATCACGTCGGCGCCCATGTATTGCAGCGACTGGAAGCCGGCCATGCCCTTGTCCGCCGAGGTGATGCGCTGGATTGCCTGCAGCGATTCCCAGTAGAGGCGGAAGAAGTTGTTGTCGGCGACGACCAGATCCGGCGCGTCGGAGCCGCGAACGCAGGACATGTAGAGCCGGTTCATATAGCTCTGGATGTTGGCGTTCGAGGCGGCGGCACCGCCATCGGCCGAGGCCGAGAATTTCTGGTTGCGCCAGAAACCCCAGGTGGCGCGCGAAATGCCGCCGACGGTGCCAGACGTCGGCGAGGTCGAGATCAACAGCTGCAACCCGCCGATCTGACGCCCGCCATCGGCCGTGCCATCGGAATAGCAATCAAGCGCGATGTTGTTCTTCAGCGTTGTTTCGGCGTTCTCGATGCGCTGCTCAAGCAGATCGAGGATCGCATCCTCGCCGGAATTCTGCAGCTGTTCGAGGCCGGACATGGAGACGGCGACCGCGGCCTGCTTGAGGTCGTATTCGGCGGCCGTAATCACATCGGACGGTTGCACATTCAAAATGTCGTATCCGGAATATCTGCGAAAGGTCGAATTTTCGGCATATTGCAGTTCCTGAACGATGGTGCGGCCGCCGGAGATGGGCTTCTTGCGGCCGCGGCTGTTCAGACGCGTGAGAAGTCCGTTGTTCTTCGTCACGTCGTCGGCGACCGTGCCGCTGCGGTTGCGCAGCGTCGTGGTCACGATTTCAGAGAGGTTGGGGGAAACGGGCATGGATCACTTTCCTTTTGGATCAAACGCGACCGTTCGCGGCGTGCAATGCACTGCGGAGGGAATCGCGGATTGAGGTTGGTTGGCCGGCGCCAGCGCCCTGGGTTGGTCCAGGCGCGGAAGAGCCGGAAATCGATCGCGAGGCGCGGCGGGCCTGATCTGCCGCTGCTGCCTTTTGGGACGTCTGGTCTGGAACTGTGTTCGGCGGCGCAGCCTGGCTGATCAGCTGCTGACGAATATCGGGGCGCATCCAGCAGGCCGCGTCGTAAGCATCCTTGAGCGACGATGCGCGCCCTGCGCTGATAAGGGCGACCATGTCGTCGAGAACTGCTTCGGCGTGCACGTTTGCTGGGTCGGAAATGAAGGCATTGACCTGAGTTTCAGTGTCTCGTTTCCGAAGTACCTGTTCAACCGTGGCCTCGACGTTGACGGGCTGAGGCGTTGGCTGTTGCTGAGCCTGTTGCGGCCGGCGCTGCAGGATCTGGTCCTGCTGGCCGGCGACAAGGGCTTGAAGATTGACGCCGGCCATCCTGGCGACGTGAATGACGGTGTTGACCGGGTCGCGAATGAGCGACTGTTCCCAGTCGATCGCCTTCCTCATGACATCGGCATGTGTCGTGCCGGCCTGCCTGACGATAGGCGTGAATTCCTCAAGCCCCTTGTAGTCCTGCAGAACACGGAAACCGTTGTCGACCTCCTGTTCTCTTTTCGAGATGGCAGCCTGCACCTCGGGCGGAAGGGCTCCGAATTGCGCCTTTGCCTCTGGCGCCCAGCCAGGCGGGACGCGATGCGTACTCGCGGCCTGCTGCTCTGCCGCCTGGGCTGGTGCCTGGGTAGCTTGCTGGGCTGCTGGAGCAGCGCCGCCGGCTGCGGCCGTCTGGTCCGTCTTTGGTGCAGTCGCCGCTGCCTGTGGGGCCGCCGTGTTCTTGTCGGCTTCCTTGGGAGCGAAGCGGCCGTGTTCGTCGCGCTGTCGATCCGTGCTGCTGGACGCCGAAACATTACCGTCAGCACTGTCGATCGCAGCTTTGAGGCTGTCGCGGATGCTCAACGGCTTGTCGTTGGACGTGCCGAGGTCTTCGCTGCCGTTGCCGGCCTCGTTAATCAGGTCTTCCATTTCGGATGTTTCCTATTTCGGGGATTGATGCCCGTTCAGGCGTTGTACTCGGCGTGAACTCGCCGCAGTTCGTTCCGGATCGCCTTTCGATCCGCCTTCGGTGTCTCGATCGGCTGAGGCTTTTCATTGCCGATCTCGACCACGCCGGCCGCGCGGTAGGCGGAGCGCAGCTTAGCTTTCGACGTGTAATGCTGGCCGTCATGCATCGACCGGATATCGATGCTGTCGCTGACGAAATGCGGCGCCGGCAGATCCGACTGCGCAAGGTTCTTCACCGGCATGCAGTTGTGCGGCCATTTGTCGAGCGGGTGCCAGCCGCCGCAAACACGGCAGAATCGTTCTCTCATGCTTCCCTCATTCACTGATAGGCTGGCGGCTGTTGCTGGAACTGCTGCAGGGCCTGGGCGGCCATGTCGCTGCGTGCCTGCTCCACCGTGGTCTGGTGCTCGATTTGCGCTTGGGCAACGCTGAGCTGGGCCTTCTTTTCCTCGGCGCCGGCCTTCACCTGTGCCGTCTTCAGATTGATCATCTGCTCGGGCGTGGGCTCCGGCGGAGGCTTGGGAGCGGTCGCCGACTGCGAAAGCTGCGCCCCTACCTGCTCCAGTGTGTTTTCGAGCTGACGCCCTGCCCTGAAGCCGCGAGCGGCAAACAGCAACGTCTCGACCATCACAGGCACAAGCATTGGCGTCTGCTGTGCGATTGCGCCCGCCTGCTGCATGAAACCGCCGACCATCTGGACGAATTCCATCCGGCGCTGCTTTTCGGCGTCTTCGTCCGGCTCGATCGTCGAATCCGTCTCGATGTCGATCCTGAAGCCGCGCACGCTGTCATTGCGGAGCAGCTGCACGACTTCATCAATCGTCGGTTGCTCCATCATCTTCTGCATTTCAGGCGGCAACTGAGGAGGCTGCGGCGACGGTGCGGGCTGCCCCATCTGCTGGGCGCGCATCGCTGCCTGCTGCTGCGCAATCTGCTGCTGTTGCATCTGCATCTGGACCTGCTGCTTCTGCGCCGCGGTCGGAAGCTGAATACCGCTGACAAGCATCAGCGTTTCCGGCTGGAACTGGTCGCAGATGATCTCGCCGGCGAGGTTGACGATATCGCGTGCAAACCGTGCCAGTTCGGCCTGGCGGTCGCGGATGCGGATCGAACCCCACTGGCTCTTGATCCGCTGCGCCGTCGCCGTCTCCGACGCCTGGGTATCGCCGCGGACGATGTCCGATATACCGGTGATCTGATAGACGTCCTCGACAAGCTGCTTGCGCACCTCGATGCAGGCAACGATGACCTTTTGAACCTGGTCGATCGGCAGGGTCACGATAGCGTTCGATCCGCCCTTGTCAGTGAAGGCGGCCCATTCCGGAATCGGAACCATGACCGTATCGTTCTCCGGTCGCATCGCCTTTTCGATCGCCGGCGATACCGAACCGTCACCCGAGGGATAGAATATCTTCAGCCGAAGCTGATCCGTCAGCTTGTTGATACGCTTGGTGAGCATATCGATTTCGTCGCACTGGCCCTGGTAGTAGACATAGTCAGGCACTGGGATCAGCGAGGTAGTCGATAGCGTTCCGAACGCCGGCCGCGGGCACGGAAAGAAACGCGTCAACTTCAGCGGCGGCTCCGAGACCTCCAGAGCCACAGGCGATCCCTCGGCAATCCAGACTGTATAATTCTCGCTCTTGCACCAGATTTCCCAGACGTAGGTTTTGCCCTCGTTCTGAGCGCGTTCGGTCTGGTTGGTTCCGTGATTGGAGCCGGCGCCGTTCGCTGCCAGGCTTGCCCGCCCCTCGGGAAAGCGCTTGTCGAATTCCTCGTCGGTCATGGGAACGCGACGCGCCACCCACGTTACATCCTTCCAGCGGCGAGCCGGCGAATGCAGGAAGTCGGACCAGTGAACGTAGTCCATGCAGACCCGTTCATCGGTGATCTGCTCAGGTGTCGGGCCGCCGTTGTCCCCCTCCATGTCCAAAGCCGGAGCATTCGAAGGTTCAACACCTATGTCGAGCGGCTCGAAATCTGCCTCATACCGCAGCCAGACCGTGCCGCGGGCGCAGAGCAGGAAGTCGTCGCGCACCGCCCGCATCAGCGAATCCAGATCCGCGTCGTCGGCGGTGAAGGCTAGATTGCGCTCGACCAGCTCCGACGCCATGCGCGCCACCGGCTGCGAATCCTTGAAGCGACGCTCGACGACTGGCTGCGGGACACGGGCATAGACGGCCGGCTGCAGAACCGAGATGTTCGCCCACAGCATCGGGAACCGGCGCTTTGCGCTCTGCTGGTCGGCCTGCTGAAGGTAGATCTTCTCAATCTTGGTGCAGCGATCGATCCAAGATTTGAAGTATCGCTGTCCGCGCTCAAGCTCCTGCTGCCAGTGCGCGCCAACCTTTGCCAGGTCGTGCTTCTCACCGCCCGGCAATGTCGTGGCTTCGTCGTCCATCAAACGTGCTCGCTTTGGGTCGGTGTGGAGTTGACGAAATCGTTGAATGTCATGGTCTGGAACGTCCGCAGCGGCTTTGGTTCAGGCTTGAGCGGTTCGGCCGCCAATCCGGTGAAGATGATCGCCAGGCCGCCGAAAGCGTCGGCGCCGTGGGATGCCCAGTTGTGCAGGGGTACGTCGCGGAAAACGCTCAGATCCTCGTCCCATTCTTTTCGGTAGTTCCTGAGGCACTTGATGCCCTGAGTGCATCCGGCCTGGTCGAACTCGATCTTGGCCAGGATGCGCCGCGTGCCGTTGATCCGGTCGTGAACATAGGCGCGCTCGATCTTCCGGACCGTGCCCAGGTTCCTCGCCTTGACCTCTGCCAGCATCACCTCGATGCGGGTCAGGCCGCCGCGCGTCCATTCCCTCACGCGGATGTCGTGCGGCATGTTGTGCACGCCGTAGACATAGCCGTACTCGTTCGCCCGCCGCTCCAGCTCGTCGAGCATGCCATCCATGCCGGTGCCGGTGTGTTCGAAGTAGCCGATCATCCTGACGCGGCTCGGGAGCACCTGGAAGAGCCAGACGCTGTTCGTGTCGTCCATGCCGATGTCGGATATCGTGTGGACTGGATAACCCGCCACATGCGGATAGATGCCTATGCGCTCCTCAGCGTCGGCCACCGCCATCTGATCCGAATAGTATGCACCTTCAACGCTGGCCTCGAACGCTTCCGCCGGCGACGACGGATATTCACGCTTCATGTCCCCGAGCTGCGTTTCAGCCTTCTTGACGTACCAGGCCTTTTGCCCGTCCGTCAGTTCGATGCCTTGGTCAGCCAGGGTGCGGAAGTACTTGGCGAACGCTTCAGTGATGATGACGCCATCGGGCGCGATCGAGTACTGCGGCTCCTTCCACCACGGGAAGAAATGGAATTTGAAGTCGAGCTCCGTCAGCTTCGACGACTGGCGCTGCTTGACCTGGGCGTCTTCGCAGAGCGTGTAGAAGTGCCCCTCTTGCCCTTCGGCAGTGCTCTCGACGAAAACAAGCTGGCCGGCCTGTACGGTGTTCAGCGCGCCCGTCCTGACTTCCCTCGCCTTGTCCGGGTACTTGGCGCAGAGCTTCCCATACTCCGAGATATGCAGGTATTGCAGCGTGCCCGATCGGAGAGACGTGCCGACGCGGATGCTTGAGTTATTCCCCAGGAGCAATTCCGTCTGATTATCCCTGACAATCGGCACCGCTTCCCGGATACCCTCGGGCAGGTTGTCGTAAGGATATTTCACCTTGTCCCGAAAGATGGTCTGCGCATCACCGAGCGTGTGGGCGATGGTGCCGGCGCGAATGTCCCGATTGAACACGCAAGCGTCGAGCATGAATATCTGAATGAACGTCGTCAGGCCGAGCTGGCGCGCCTTCAGCAGCACGTTCAGGTAATGCATTTGCTCGAAGAACGTCATCTGAGCCCAGTTCATTTCGAACCGGACCCTTTTGCCTTCCTTGTCCGTGATCCAGTAGAGATTGTTCAGACGCCAGCGCCAGTCCGAGAACTGATCAACTGCCGCTTGGAAGTCCGCGGGTCTTGCCATTGATAGCTTCCAGCAGCTGCGACACCTCGCCGGTCACGCCGTGTTCCAGCTCGACCTTGGCGCCATACTTTTTCGGCTTCAGCTTCTCGGCAATCCACTGCCGCGTCGAAATGCGGAGCTGCGAGCGTCGGAGCGCCTCGCCGTTCTCCTGCCAGCCGGTCGTTTGTCCGTCGGCATTCTTCTTTTCCATCCAGTCGTTCGTGCCGTCGTCGGCAATCTCGACCATCTCGTCGACGAAGCCGTCGGCCTGGATCTCGCGCGCCTGCGCATACTTGGTCCGAAAAGCAGACTTCTCGTCTTCTGCCAGCCAAGCGAGGACGGTCGATTTCGCCGGCATGGCTTCATCGCGGCAAATCGACCTGAGGCTTTCACCGTCAGCGATACGTGCGCAGATGCTATCAGCCAGGGACGGTGTGAACTTCGTGGGTCTGCCTGTCATAGTCATGCCTTCTGATCGGCGGATAGCGGTTCTTTCGTGAGCCTGCCGTGTGCCTCAACTTTATGGCGACAGCCCCGTCTATTTGCCTTGCGTTAATACCGCGAGTTTAAATTCACCCCTCAGCACTGCAGGGGGACGTATGCCAGACAAAGTATTCCTAGAGACCTATCCGTTGTATCGGCCCTTGTCGATTAAGGTCCCAAAGACAATGGACCTGCTCGCAAAACCGTCAATCAAGATGAAATGCGAGATATGTCGCAACGACCAGACATTCCTGATGATATCCGAGTATAATTATGGACGCGGATATATCAACGTTCCCTGCCATAACGAAATCGTGCAGGCTAATTACGGTTGCGCAGGATGTAACCGGCAAATTCGCCATTTTGACATCCACATCAGCGAAGATCTAAGCAGCGTCACGAAGGTGGGTCAATTTCCCCCGTGGGACATCCAAGGAAATAAACAAGTCGAACGTCTACTTGGAGACCATCGTAGCTACCTTCGGAAGGGTCTCATCTGCGAGGGGCAGGGTTACGGGATCGGAGCGTTTGCCTACTATAGACGCATCGTTGAGGAGACCATCGACGGATTGTTGGATGAGATACCTCAGCTCTTAGGGGGAGCAGAACTTGAGCAGTTTAGCGATGCGCTTGCTAAGACGAAAACAACCCGCGTTACTGCAGAAAAGATTGAAATCATCAAAGACCTTATCCCGCCAGTATTGCGCCCGGACGGTATGAACCCTTTGCGCTTACTTCACGAAACCCTGAGTGAAGGTTTGCATGCGCAATCCGATAGCGATTGCATGGCAAATGCAGAAACCATCCGAGAGATCCTGACATTTCTCGCGAACCAGATTGCCGCAGCTGCAGAAGCTAAGAAATCCTTCACCTCGGGCATGAGAGCCCTACTCGAGAAGAAGTCAAAGCTATAGCCGCACACCTACTTTCAGGAGAAACCTCATGGATCCCAAAGCTTATCGCGAAGAGCAGCTGAAGGTCATCGGCGAGATCGAAGATAATCTCAAATTCATCACGGAAAACCCGGCCTTCCGCATCTCACAGAAGGGACCTGATGGAGAGGTAGATATCACCGCAGCTCACATCGATCGATGCAAGCGCCACCTCGATGTTATGAAGCGGGCCGTCGAGATTACAGATGCCAAGATAGCCGACCGAGACGCTGTTTCAGCGAGGAGCGGTGACCCCGGTGGGTACGGCAATGGTGGAACCGGAGACGGTCGCCGCTAATACCGATCTGTCCAATGGGCGCATTTCTTCCATCGTGCGGATTGCTGCTTATCCGCCTGGATCGGCGCTCTGCGCACCACCTGCCTTCTGATCGGCTGGACGGGCGGAGTTGAAAATGGGGTGCGATACCTTGGCGGCGCCACCCTGTATCCCGATCTCGTTCAGCGGGACGTTCTTGCCGTCGTCCACTAGAACAACGCGACAATGTTGGAGGCGGTGGTTCCGGTGAGCGCCACAATGGCCGCGTGAACCGGCAGGATCGTCCCGGCCGGAACGCTCTTGAAGATGACAGGATCTATATCCCGTCGCGTCGCGATGGCGACATCACCTGCCGTGCCGATATAGAGGGCGCGCGCACCTACAATGGCGCTATCATTCGGCGTCACCACTGCGGCCCGCGAGGCCGGGGCAATTGAAGGGTCCATTGCAGTCTCCATTCAGTATCGAAAACATTCGCCATAGCATCGTCACACGCTGCAGCTGTTAACTATCGTGTTAGAAATGAGTCCCATAAGTTGAAATACGGTCGACTTCTAGTCGCGCGAGTGGTTTACTAGAAGCTGTAAATCAGTTGAGGGGAATCAACCTATGAAGTTCTTCCAAATCGCTCTTGCAGCGACCGTATTCGCGTTGTCTGCAATCAGCTCTTTCGCCCACAGTGGCGGAACCGATGGGCAAGGCTGCCATACCAATCACAAGACCGGCGGCTATCACTGTCACTGAAACCGCCCTCCTGGGGGGCGGAGGGAACGCAATGGGAAATTTCCTGGGATTTCTGGTCGTGTTGGGCATCTTGGCAGGCTGGCTCAATCACCTTTACGTCTGCTTTACGGAACAGATGTGGGGGTTCCTGATAGCAGGGGCCATCTTCTTCCCAGTGGGGTAGTCCACGGCTGGGGTTTGTGGCTCGGATTTTGGTGAGATTGAGCGGCGCGTGTCCGACCTGCGCAAATCACGACTGTAGATAATCTATACCCGTTTCGTTGTAACGGCGCAAGAGTGGTCACGCGCTCTTGCGCCTGTCTCCACGGTTTTCATAGCCCCAATTGCGGGCCATTTCGTCGAGGCCATCCTTTAGATAATCTGCAAGCGTGGTGCGCTCCCGATGCGACTTGGCAAGCTCACCGATCGCATAGCCTTGGCCGGCGACCTTGCTCATGATGTCGTAGGCCCGAATGCCCAGAATTTCCCGGCATCGCTTCAGCTCCTGACCGGCGCGGATCTGCTGTTCCGTCAACGGCTCGCGAGATCCCCCGCCGTCGACCGGCTCGCGGCTATAGTCGAACGACCCCGCCCCTGCCCCGCCCATGGCCTCATAGAGCGCCCTGAAGCGCGTAGCCGCGGCAAGCTGCGCCTCGTTGATCTGCTTCCTTGCGGCAAGCGTGACGATTGCGCTCTCGCGGATGTTCATCTGCGCCTGGATCTTCACCGGGTTGGCTTCCACGCCCTGGTGAGCCTTGGAATAGAACGGGTTGTCGACGGTGACCTTTTCGACCTTGATCTTCGGCTGCCACTCCAGTCCGCTCTTCTGCTTGTTGCGCTTTTCAGACATATTCGTCCCTCGGATGGATTTCAAAATTCACCGCCAGTGGATTTTTGCCGATACTGCTGATGGTCGGCCTGCGCCGCCTTCCATAGCGGAGCAAAGCCATTCAGGGACCGATACCCCTCAGTCTCCGGCAGGTACTCCAGCGTCACGTCGCCCTTGCGGCCAGACCAGGAGAAGCGGGCTTTCTTCACCCAGACCACCGTTTCATGGAGATCTGGATCGGGGACATCGATGACAACGCCGTGGTCGGGTTTGTTGTACCAGGCTGCCGACCCCTCGATGTCGTACAGCGTCGGTGTTCTGGCCTCGCCGCCCTTTCCGAGTTCCTTCGTCGGATGAGCGACGACGATCGCCAGCACCCCGTATCTAAGCGCAAACTTACGGATCTGGCGGAGCGCCCGATTTATGTACTGCGTCTCGCTTTCACCCTTCGGCCGGTAATGCTCAACCTCGTTCCATGGATCGATGACAAGCACCCGGATCGAATGGCGCATGACGGCGTCCGCTGCGCGATCGAGGAGCCATTCCAGCGTCATGTCGTCATCAGCCTCTCCAGTTGGATCGGCATCGATGAAGACGAAGTGCTGCTGGATGAACACGTCTGCTTCCGCCACGTCGTCGCGGGTCCATTGCTTGGTGCCGAGCCCCGACGCAGCCAGCCGCAGCTTGAAGCGCAGCGCCGGCACCGTCGGGATTTCGAACGACGCAACGCCGACGCGCCAGCCGTGCTTGCGGGCGAGGTTGACGCAAAGGTTCATGGTCCACGTGGACTTGCCGTGGCCCGGAATACCGGTGACCACCATCAGCTCGCCCAGCCAGACGCGGAGATAGTCGTCGAGGTCCGGCCACCCTGTCGAATAGGTCACCGGCTCGTCGAGCTCCGGATAGTCGGAGAGCAGATAGATGCCCTTGACGGGATATGGCTTGGCTTCCGTGATGACGCGGACCACCGCGTCCGGTCCAAGCATCATCTTCACGTCGTTCAGGTCTTTGCAGCCCTCGGGATAGGTCACGAACGAGCATCGAGCGGCGCCGAGGCGTCGGACCAGCTCCGCTGCCAACCTACGCCCGGGAGGATCGTTGTCGACCGCCAGAATGAACCGCTTGATGCGTTTGATTCGATGACGGTTGTTGTAGACGAACTCGAATTTCCCGCGGCTGTCATCGTCGGGAATAGCATCGTCGAGCTGGTCCGGATCTTCGCCATCTCTGACCGGCGGCGCACCGTCCGGGACGCTGACCGTCGTGTGGAATCCGCAGTCAATCGCCGTCAGTCCATCAATCTCACCCTCGGTGATGATCAGCGCCTTATGCCCTTCCTCAAGCGCCGGATCGTCCATGCAGTCCGCATTCCAGAAGGTCTTCCGGCCGCCCCTCCGCTGCCAGAACTTCTTGCCTGGCGCCCGGTATTTCTCACCTACAGGCCGGCCGCCATCAATGAACGGAAAGACGACGATGTTGCCTGCAGCATCCGGTTCGACGGTAGTACTACCGTCGGCGCCAGTGACGGCCTTACCCGTATAGGCTCCGGAAAGAACGGCGACCTGAGGGTCGATCTGCCGGTTTTGGAATGCCAGTGCGCCCGCCGGGCCGAGAATGTTGGTCAAAGAAATCGCCTCCATGGAAGCCGCAATGGTGACAGTTGAACTGGACGCCTTCAGCATCGATCCGGACGGAGAGACAGGGCTCACGCTTGTTGCGCCGGTTCGACGAGCATTTCGGGCAGGTTGTTTTTTGGTTGCCGGCGGTCACCCGCCTAAGCTGGATGCCGTATTCGCGAAGGATCTGATCTATGGTTTTCATATTCGTGGATCAGCCCGCCGTTGGCCGCCTCCTCGATCGCGAACCGCTGCGGCAGTGCTGACGCGATCGACCGCCGCTCGTTCTTTTTTCGCCAAGGCGCCGCTGACAGCAGTGAACCACTTGTTGCCCTTGGTGCCCGCCCATTCGTCCAGCGCCCAAAGCTCCGCCTCAAGCGCGACATGCGGGAACGCCTTCCGCCACTGCTCCAGATTGGCTGCAGTGAGCCGGATAGACTGCGCTTCGAAGGCAAAATCCTGAGAAATCGAAGGGGCGGCGGCAACAACATCGTCAGATGTTGTTTTATCTTCTATTCCCTTCTCTTCCCTTCCCTTCCCTTCGTGCTCTGTTACAGGGCCAGTGACATTCTCTGTCACAACGTCTGTCACAGAAGACTGACGTTGAAGTTCTCGCGCCTCCCGAGCTGCCGCAGTACGCGATTTGTTCATGCGAAGTTTGCCGACAGCTTCTGTCGCAATCTCTATGACAGTGCTGTGCCAGACACGCCCATCACGTCGATCCCATCCCTTGAGGATCTCATCTTTCAGCTTTTCCCACTTTTCCGGGGAGCACATGGCAGCATCGGCCAAAACGTCGTCGTCGTCCTCGATGCTGCCGGCCGGGATCTCATGCCAGGCACGCATCCAGAGGTTCACCATGTAAAAGGCGATTTCGGGATTTCGCTTGCAGCGTAGCCATGCCTTCGACTTGCGAAGGCGCTCTATCTGCAGCGGCATGTAGGGCAGCCGTTGCACGTCAAGATCTTCGTTCATCGTGGCGTGATCCTCCTGAGTTGGGAGCCTTGTAAGCGGGGAAAGTCACGACATTCCGATGAAGGTCGACCGGTGTTGGCGCGGGATCGTCCGTGAAAAGGTCGCTGAACACGCGCCAGGCCAAAGCCGCGGCGCGCCCGTCCTGAAAGCTAAGGGAGCTATCGGCTCTGATCTTCGCCAGCCGGTAAGCTTCCCAGGCAGCGGTTTGCTCTTCGGTGGTCGACATCAGGCGGTCACCGTCCGAGACCGATTTTGGCTCCCTTTGACCCACTGCAGGAGTTCCAAGGGCCTTTGGCAGTCGCGAGGCCAGTTATCCGCGAACCACTCCATCACCTCATCGAACGATCTGGCCGTGAAGCTCGTGGTCGGGTCTGACAACCGCTTAAAAAAGGCCGCGTTGTTCTTGACGCGGCGCGCGACGGTGGTCATGCCGCAACGGGCGACCGCGGCGTAGGCCTCTGCCGTTGAGAGCAAAATAGCTCTGAGCTCGTCTTCCATCCGTTAACCCTGTTTGATGTTTCCTGCACCGATCGCTAACATGTATGATATTTCGCGCTCGTAAACAATCGCGAAATGAGGGATATTTCGGGAATGAAAGAAGATGTCGCAAGCAGAATCATGGCCCGCATGCATGAGCTGGGCAAAAATCCATCGTCGGTCGCACTTGAGGCGGGCTTGGGAAGGTCAGCCGTCCGCGATATCGTTACTCGGCGCGCTAGCCACCCGAGAATCGATACACTGGAGAAGCTGACCGGGCCTTTGGAGTGCACTCTCGACTATCTCACCGGGGCCACGGCAGATCCTCATCGAAACGGGCCTCATCGTCACCTTTGGTGGATGGACACGTTCATTGATCCGGATCCGATGGTTGCAGAGACAGGAGTGTTCAGGCCAGCGAAGGGTGTTTTCTTTGCGGATTTCTCGGCCGCGCCGGCTGACGAGGATTTAGCAACTGCAAGCCATGTCGGATACCGCGATCCGCGAATAGCCGATTGGCGGGTAGAGCTTTGCCGCGTGGGCGACAACTCTATGCGAGAAATTAATATCGTAAAGGGCGATATCGTGACGGTTGCACGCCCATCGGATGACGAGGAAATCCCCCTTTCATCTGGTCTGATCGTCCTCGCAAAACAACACCTCTCATCGCCCTCGATCGAGGAAATCAGCATACGGCAGGTCTCAATAAGCAAGGACATAATATCCCTTATCAGCCGCGGCGGGGAAGAGTTTGCCCCAATCACTTTCGACTCATATGCGACGGAGCGAGAGAGCGCGCTTTTGCCGAACGTGTATTTCAACCACCCTAACTCAACCGAGATACTCGGCGTTGTTGTTCGCGTTTCCCGTGATTTGCCAATAAGCCCGGCTATGCGTGATATTTCATACAAATGATTTGACGCGTGAAATTTCACGCACTAGAGTGCCCTCTTAGATCGAGAGGGCACCCATGGAACCACCCACTGTCAAAACCCTGCCCATACAGCAGCCTTCAGGCGCTGGCCTAAAACCCGAACCACAAGTTTATTCCTGTGGTTCGTCTTTTGGGATTTCTGGAAGCGAATTGCCGAGAAACTCAAGCAATTTCGTCATTACGACCGTGTCGTCTTCGTGGGAGAAAAATCGTTCCACGTCCTCAAGGTATTTCGCGTATTCGTGCACCTCTCCCTTATCGGGGAGGGTCCTTGCCTGCACCAGCAACGGCGTCAGAGTCGCCAGTATTTTGACTTGTTGGGTTAGGCGGGAAACAAGCTCCCTTCGAAACAGCGCCTTAGCTTCGTCAGTGCTATCAGCCTTGTCAAGAGCCTCCAAGACTCGACGCTTGGTTGCCTCGTGTGCCTCAGACGCGCTGACTATCGCTGGCAGCAGCCTATCGATCGTTACATCAGCTCGCAGCCCCAGTTGGCAAAGTCGACGAATTGCCTCGCCTCTCGATCGTATGCGACGCTTAAAGCTCCAATCGTCGATTCTTTCTAGCTCAGACGGCGACATCATGATCGGGATTCGCTGGTCTTTGAGTTCAGCGTCGGGGTTCTTTTTTCTAGCCATATCGGTGTTTTACACACCTTGAATAACTTGCACAACTTTTCGCTTGCGACGTAAGCGAATTAACCTTAATAATTATGTTGTGCAACTTATTCAACATGGGCAGGAGAAAGCGGTGAAGGATAAGGAGCACAAAGACCAGCGTATCCCCCTGATGGCGGAACCGAGTTTGGTAGACGAGATCGACACATACCGGTTCACCAATCGGATCGGCACGCGAGCCGAAGCGGTTCGTCACTTGATCAGACTCGGGCTGGAAAATGAAAACGGCGACCTAACGAGGCTGGAACCTCGATGATCGCCGAATTCGAAAGACTACCGCCTGGAAGCGGAAATCAACGTCCACACCTTTGGAGATTTGGACATGGGAAGTCATAGCACAAGAAGTGCGGCGTCTTCAATCGCTCTTACCGCCCGTAAAATCCACCTGATGGTGGCCGTGGCAGACAGCGCGCTTGAACTCGACGCCTACGAAGCGAACGCGAGCACCAAGAAGCAGCTGCTCCGCGAGGCCTACGCCGACTGGAAGTCAACGCACGGGCTCGCCCGCGTCGATCGCGACAGCGACGAGTGGAAAGCGATGATGAGTAACACGAACGCCGCCTATCAGAACCTCGTCTACGCCAAGAAGAACGAGGCCAACGCGCGCCGCCGTCTAAAGACCGCGGTCCGCAACTTCCGGAACTGCAACTAACCAGCGACCGGCGCAAATTCGCGCCGATCTCCCAAACATCACTGGAGATACCATCATGCCGCACACGAAAACGGCCGCTGGCGAAGCTATGCCGAAAGTACTGCCTACAGACGCCCAGATCATCGGCGCCTTCAGAGACCTCGAGCACGAGATTTGCTGCCTCAACCATATGGCCGACATCCTCGGCGACCTTCTCGACGATCAACTGGTCCCAATGGAAACCAGAGGCAACGACGCGCTGATGATCATGCTGACCAAACACCAGCTTGAAACACTGAGCTTTGCCTGGAACGACGTCTCCTTCCGGGCGCAGCGGGTCCGAGATGCATTTTATGCCGCCGGCGAAGGGGAGACGATCCGATGAAGACGAATGAAACCCTTGAGCCGAACGACCTAGTTTATGAGCTTACCGACCTTGAACGGCTTCTAGATACTATCCGCAACCTGCTGGTCGAGGACGTCGACTACAGGCTTCCTGATGGGGCGCGAAATATCCCGCTTGATCGCGTCAGCAGCCTTGTCAACATCGCGCATTTCCATGTCGCGCATCTTGCCAAGGGCATCAACCACTTTGACGTTCCAGGCTCCTACGTGTCTCGGCGAGAACTGGAGGAGCGCGCCAATGCTTAAGTCCCCGCACCATGCGATCGACCTTTCTTTCATGCGGCTGAAGTCCAAAGCGGAAGGCGGTGGTGTAGATCATTGGAACGTGACGGCAGCCGGCCCGTATTCCGAGCCAAACAATTATACGCACGACTGCGATACCGGCCGCCAGGTCGCAGAAGAATTCCTGAAATACATCGGCAAGCATCCCACCAACGGGAACGCCACCCTGCTTGGCTGCATCACGCTTGAGATGATTCAGAAGCAGGTACCGAAGGGCCTGGTGCTCGGATTTATGTCGGCGGTCAACGATTATGCGATGACCGTCGCTCGCATAGTCGCGGGCAGCGCGACTTCAAGCGGCCAGCCGAGTCCTTCGATCACACAGGCCATTCAGGCCTGGCGCGAGGCCGACACGAAGTTTAGCAACGAGTTGGCGCAGGATGCTCGGAGCGACCACGACGAGCTCTGGCAAGCGAAGGAAGACGCTGAGACGGCAATGCTGAAAGAGCCGTGCCGTTCACTCGACGACATCCGAGCGAAAGCAGAAATCGCACTGCGCGACGAAAACGTCTTCGACAGCATCGCCAACTGCACGATCGGCAGCGAACACGCATTGCGGGTCTTTCTCCGGTCGCTGCTCGGCGAAGAGCCAGAGCCTGTGGATAGTGGGGGGAACTAGCCGATGGCGGCAGAAAGCCCCCTCATAGAACTGGTCAAGTCGCTCGCCAGGAGGCGCGCGCGGCTTGACGCAGTCCCACCAAAGCCCGCTAATGAGAACCTCTCAGAGGAAAAGCAGGCCACAAAACAATGAAACGCGCGGTGATCTACGCTCGCTACTCGACCGATTTGCAAAACGACAAGTCGGTCGAGGATCAATTCAGGCTGTGCCGTGAGTACGCGGCGCGGCTGGACGCCAGCGTCGGCAATGAATATTCCGACCGGGCCAAATCTGGCGCATCGATGTTCGGACGGCCCGGCCTTGCGGATATGATGACTGCCGCCGAGCGCGGCGACTTCGAAATTCTCATCACCGAATCCACGGACCGCGTATCGCGCGATATTGCCGACCTGGCGCATGTCCATAAGGTTCTGAAGTTCCGCAACATCGAAATGCAATGCGTCAACGGCGGCCTCATGGATACCGTTCAGATCGGCATGTACGGCATCGTCGGACAGATGCAGCGCGAGGAAGGCGCCCGCAAGGTGAAGCGTGGCATGATGGGTGTAGTTCGCTCAGGGCGCAACGCTGGCGGAAAGGCCTACGGATACCGGCCGGTGAACGGAAGAAAGGGCGAGCTCGAAATCGTCGAGGCCGAAGCCGAAGTCGTGCGTCGGATCTACGACATGTATGCCGCCGGCAGCTCGCCGCGCTCGATCGCCGCCGCCTTAAACGCAGCCGGCATTCCGGCGCCGCGCGGAAAGCAATGGAACGCATCGACCATCAACGGGAACGGTCAGCGGGGGAACGGCATCCTTCGAAACCCGCTGTATGCCGGCAAGATCGTCTGGAACCGCGTCCACATGGTGAAAGACCCCTCGACCGGTCGCCGCATTTCGCGCGTGAACGCCGATGATGCCATTGAGGCGATCGATGCGCCACACCTCCGCATCATCGACGAGCAGCTACTCGAGGAGGTCAAGTACCGTAAGGAATCGAGAGGTGGCGCACATGCCAAGCATGTTCAGAAGAACAAGCGCCTGTTATCCGGACTTTTAAGATGCAGTGAATGCGACGGCAGCCTCGTCATCACTGGCGCCGATCGAAGCGGGCCGCGCGTGGTCTGCAGCACCCACAAGGAATCTGGAAGCTGTTCAAACAACGCCCGCTACTATGTCGAAAAGATAGAGCGCGATGTGATTGACCGGCTGCGGACGATGTTCGCCGACACGTCGATCATTGACGCGTATGTCGAGGAATACAGAGCCGAGAGCAAGCGGATTGCCATGGACCGGCGGAATAGCCGCGGTGCGAAGGAAACAGCGCTGGTAGACGTGCAGGGACAGATAACGAGGATCGTCGAGCAAGTTTCGAAAGGAACCATCGATGAGGACGATGTCCTGGCGATCCTCCCCGGGCTGAAGGCGGAAAGGTCTCGCCTAAAAGCGGAACTGGCGGCGGAAGAGCCGCTGACGAACGTTATCGAGATCAAGCCGAGGGCAGTAATCAAGTTCAGGGAAGATATTGAAAGCCTGGCTGAGATCCTGAAGGATCGACAGGCGGAGCCTACGCCGGAGATGGCGAAAGCTTTTCGTGAGGTGGTTTCGGGCGTTGTTGTCTATCCGCGCGCGCCAGGCGAGGCATACGAGTATGAAATCAAGGGTTTGCTGTCAGGAATAGCCGGACCGGAACTGTCGGCTGTTGTAGTGGTAGCGGAGGAGGGATTTGAACCCCCGACACAAGGATTATGATTCCTCTGCTCTGACCTACTGAGCTACTCCGCCACTGGTCAACGACACCCGCTCGCGAAGCGATGCCGGTTCGTGGGATGAGCGGCTTATAAGGTGCGCTTCGGCTTTGTGTCAAGCGCATGATCGAGAAAAAGGGTGGGCTTTACCGCCTCCTGTTTCCGATCGGTTTCAGGCGGCGACGGGGCTGGCCAAAAGGGCCTTCAGGCAGGCTTCCGCCGAAGGTTCACGCTCGGAGCGTTCGATGAAACCGCCGCCGAAGACGCGGGCGTTGTCGCCGGGCGCGGAATAAAGCGCGCAGGCCTGGCCGGGCGCGATACCCGCCTCGCCGACCGTCAGGTCGACATAGGTGCCTGTTGCATCGATATGCAGGACGGCGGGCGCCGGCGCCCTTGTCGAGCGGACCTTGGCGTAACAGGCAAAGCCCTTGCCGGCGGCGGCTTCCGCAAGCGTCTCGTCACCCAGCCAGTTGACGTCACGCAGGTAGACGCGGTGCGTTTCCAGCGCCTCTTTTGGCCCGACGATGACCCGGCGCGAGCGAGCATCGAGAAAGACGACGTAGAGCGGCTCGCCGGTGGCGATGCCGATGCCGCGGCGCTGGCCGATCGTGAAATGCAGGATGCCCTCATGGGTGCCGAGCACGCGCCCATCAAGATGGACGATCTCGCCGGCGAGCGCCGCATTCGGCTTCAGCTTGGTGATGACGTCGGAATATTTGCCCTGCGGCACGAAGCAGATGTCTTGGCTGTCGGCCTTCTTGGCAACGACGAGGCCCATCTCTTCGGCGAGCCTGCGGGTCTCGGCCTTCGGCAGGCCGCCCAGGGGAAAGCGGAGATAATCGATCTGTTCCTGCGTCGTGGCGAAGAGGAAATAGCTTTGGTCGCGGTCGGCATCGGCCGGGCGGAAAAGCGCGCGGCGGCCGGGATTGTCCGGCGAAGGATTCCGTCCCGAGCGGATATAATGGCCGGTCGCCAGCGCATCGGCGCCAAGCTCCTTGGCGGTCGCCAGAAGATCGGCGAATTTGACGGTCTGGTTGCAGGAAACGCAAGGGATCGGCGTTTCGCCCGCCACATAGCTTTCGGCGAATGGGTTGATCACCGTCTCACGAAAGCGCTTTTCGTAATCGAGCACGTAATGCGGAATGCCGAGCGTTTCGCAGACGCGGCGCGCGTCGTCGATATCCTGGCCGGCGCAACAGGAGCCCGCGCGGTGAACGGCGGCGCCATGATCGTAAAGCTGCAGCGTGATGCCGAGCACATCATAACCCTGCTGTTTGAGAAGGCCGGCGACGACGGATGAATCGACGCCGCCCGACATGGCGACGACGACGCGGGTCTCTTCCGGCTTCTTGTCAAAATCCAGTGTGTTCAACGATGGTGCCAATTCTGCGCAGTCACGATCCGCCCTTGCGCTGCAATTGCGGCGGATTGCTGATCTCCGGCGGGATCGGCCGCCGTCTCTCGATGAGGCACCGATATAGAAAGGATTGTCCTTGGGCGCAAGGGGCAGCCTTCGGGCGCCGATATTTCGCATTCCCGCCTGAAGAGAAGGCGCAGCCGAAGCCGCGCCTTGGAGCGGGGGGTGCGGCTCAAGTGCCGATCAGCTTGTTGCAGGCGAATGCGATGCCCGGATTGGCGATAATGGCGGTTACGAGCGCCAGTCCGATCATCGATAATGAATAGCGTTTCATAGACATCCTCCTTTCCAGCCCACGACAATTATGCCGCTTCTGCCGGCTTTCTCAAAATGACGAATGCTTGATGGCATCCGGCGAATACCTTTCCCTGGACGCCACTGCCAGCTGTCGCTTAAGCGACTCTATCTGCGTGACGAAGCGGCCTTCAGCGCGCGGCCGTGGATCAACGCCTCTGCCTCGTGCTGCGGCATCGGCCGGCCGATCAGATAGCCCTGCACCTCACTGAAACCTTCGGCACGCAGCTTCTGCAACTGCTCTTCCGTCTCGATCCCTTCGGCCAGCGTCGTCGCGTTGAAGCCGGAGCCGATGCCAACGACGGCACGCACGATGGCGAGATTGCCCGCATCCGTCTCGATGCCCGAAACGAAGCTGCGGTCGAGCTTGATCTTGTCGAAGGGGAAGGATCGGAGATAGCTCAGCGACGAATAACCGGTGCCGAAATCGTCGATGGCGATGCGGAGGCCGAGCTCCTTCAATGCGCGCAGCCGCGGCAAGCTTTGGTCGGCGTCGGTCAGGAATACGGATTCGGTGATTTCGATTTCAAGCCGGTCGGCATTGAGGCCCGTCTCGTCGAGCGCCGCGACCACGGTCGAAAGCAGGCTCGCATGCCGAAACTGGCTGACGGAGAGATTGACGGCGATCCTCAGATGGGCGGGCCAGCCGGCGGCCGCGCGGCAAGCTTCCCGGATCACCCAGTCGCCGATCGGCACGATAAGGCCGGTTTCCTCGGCGAGCGGAATGAATTCCATCGGCGCCACCAGACCGCGCTTAGGATGGCGCCAGCGGATCAGCGCTTCGAAGCCAGCGATGCCGTCATTGTCGAGCTGCACGATCGGCTGGTAATGCAGCTCGAACTGGCGCTTCTCCAGCGCTTCCCACAGCTCGGCGGTCATCACGTGCCGGCGTTCAGCGGCAAGCCGCATCTCCGTCTCGTAGAAACGATAGGTCGAGCGTCCGCTCTCCTTGGCGGCATAGAGCGCCAGATCCGCATGCCGCATCAACACATCCGCGTCGCCGGCATGGTCGGGCGCCAAGGCGATGCCGATACTGCAGGTGACATGCTCCCGGGCGCCGTCGAGATCGAAGGCATGGCTCAGCGCCTTGAGCAGCCGCTGCGCAAAACGGCCGGCCCGTTCCGGCTCGTCGAGTTCCAGCACGACGGCGAATTCGTCGCCGCCGAGACGGGCGACGAGATCGCCCTCCTCCGCCAGCTGAAGCAGCCGCTCCGACACTTGGCAAAGCAGCGCATCGCCGGCGGCATGTCCCTTGCTGTCGTTGATATGCTTGAAATGATCGACATCGATATAAAGCAGCGCGATCGGGCTGTCGGCGGTCGCCTCGACCGCCCGCTGGTTGATGTGCCTGGAAAACGCCGCCCGGTTCGGCAGGCCGGTGAGCGAATCGTGCATGGCGAGATGGGCAAGCTTTGCCTCGACGGTCCGCTCCTCCGTCACGTCCTGCGAGATGCCGAGCAGATAACGCGGGGCATGGCCCTCGGGCGTCGGCAGGGCGCGTTTGACGGTGCGCAAGAGGCGCGGCGCCCCATCGGCGCGCAGCATCGTCTCCTCAAAGCTGATCGTCGCATTGGCTTCGAAGGCCCGGCGATCCTGCTCGCGAAAGGCGTCTGTCTGACTGGGGGGAAACAGCGCCCGGTCGGTTCGGCCGACCACGTCCTCCGCCTTCATGCCGACGATGTCGCCGCAGGCCTCGTTGAAGAGAACGTAAAGCCCGTCCGCTTCCATGTCCTTGACGAAGACGCCGACCGGCAGGTTGTCGACGATGCTGTCGAGAAGCGAGCGCGTATCGCTCATCTGGCGTCTGGCGGCGTTGACCTCGCTGCGATCCTGCACGATCGCCAGGATTGCGGCCCGGTCCTCGAAACGCACTTCTCGGCCATAGGTCAGCACTTCGAAGGTCTCGCCGCTCGCCTTGAGGTGAACCCAGCGTTCCGCCTTTTCCATGTCGGTACGGCCGCTGACGGCGTCGATCATCCGCTCCCGCTCATGCTCGGGACGGATATCCAGAACCGTCATGCGCCGGTACTCGTCCGCCCCATAGCCGTAAAGTGCTGCTGCCGCCTCGTTGACGATGAGAAAGCGCAGCGATATCGGATCATAGACCCACATCGGCGACGGATGCGTTGCAAACAATGACCGGAAGTCGTCGTTCGGTGCTTCGGTCTGCTCGGGCTTCTGCAAGGGGGCCATCGAAATTCGCGTGCGGTTGATGCCGATGACACGGATATACTGGGAAAAGTTAAATAAAATCAGAATCATACTCAGGGTTAAACTTTAGGCTTTCGCCTTCAGAATGTGCAAAAACGGCGGTTTGCCATCGCGATCTCGGTCCTCGATAAAATATTTGAGGCACCGTGGAACAATTCCCTCGATCGTGCGTTCTTGGGCATCGAAGTCGCAATCGAATTGCTGAGGAGGGTTTCATGGGCAGGTTCGGCACGACGACGGATTACAGCAGGATCAGACACTGGATCGAGGAGCGCGGCGGCCATCCCGCCCGGATCAAGAACGCACCGGACAGCGAAACCGTCCGCGTCGATTTTTCCTCTGAAACGCAGGAAGAGATTTCCTGGGACGAATTCTTCCAGGGTCTCGACGGCAGCAGGCTCGCCTTCCTCCACCGCACCAAGGCTGAAGACGATGTCGCCCGTTTCGGCAAAATCCTTCGTCGGAAACGCCGGCACCACTAAATTCACTGGTTCCTGACACGGAAAAAACCCGGCGCCGTTTCCCGCGCCGGGTTTTTCGTTCTTCCTTGATCGAGATTCCAGAGAAGGAAACTCAGTCGATATTGAAGGTCAGCGGCTTTGCCTGGCGAACCGCCTGGTGGGCGGTCAACTCAGCAAGTACGGCGTCATCAACCTTGCCGTCGACATAGAGCAGCGCGATGGCGTCGCCGCCCTGCTTGTCACGGCCGAGCTGGAAGTTGGCGATGTTGACGCCGGCAGCACCAAGCGTCGTGCCGATAAAGCCGATCATGCCGGGGACGTCGGTATTGGTGATATAGATCATGTGCGAGCCGACATCGGCATCGAGGTTGATGCCCTTGATCTGGATGAAGCGCGGCTTGCCATCCGAAAACACCGTGCCGGCAACCGAGCGCGTCATGCTTTCCGTCGTCACCGTCAGCTTGATATAGCCGTCGAAGACACCGGTTTTGTCGCGCTTGACCTCGGAAAGCACGACACCCTTTTCCTTGACCATGATCGGCGCCGAAACCATGTTGACGTCGGCGACCTGCGGACGGATGAGGCCGGCGAGCACAGCGCTCGTCAGCGCCCGCGTATTCATGTTGGCGGTGATGCCGTCATAGAGGATTTCGATTTCCTTGATCGGCTCTTCGGTGACCTGGCCGACGAAGGCGCCGAGAACGTCGGCAAGACGGATGAAGGGCTTCAGGATCGGCGCTTCCTCAGCCGTGATCGACGGCATGTTGATGGCGTTGGAGACCGCACCATTGACGAGGTAATCCGCCATCTGTTCGGCCACCTGCAAAGCGACGTTCTCCTGAGCCTCGGTCGTCGAGGCGCCGAGATGCGGCGTGCAGACGACGTTCGGCAGGCCGAAGAGCGGGCTTTCCTTGGCGGGCTCGACCTCGAACACGTCGAAGGCTGCACCCGCGACATGGCCCGACTTGATGGCCTCGGCAAGCGCTGCCTCATCGACCAGGCCGCCGCGGGCGCAGTTGATAATGCGCACGCCGGGCTTAGTCTTTGCCAGCGCTTCCTTGTTGAGGATGCCGCGCGTCTTGTCGGTCATCGGCACATGCAGCGTGATGAAGTCGGCGCGGGCGAAAAGCTCTTCCAGCTCGACCTTGGTGACGCCCATCTCTTCGGCGCGCTCCTTGGAGAGGAACGGATCGTAGGCGACGACGTGCATCTTCAGGCCGATGGCCCGGGCGCAGACGATCGAACCGATATTGCCGGCGCCGATGACGCCGAGCGTCTTGCCGGTGATCTCGACGCCCATGAATTTCGACTTCTCCCACTTGCCGGCCTGCGTCGAGGTATCGGCTGCCGGAAGCTGGCGGGCGACGGCGAACATCAGTGCGATCGCGTGTTCGGCCGTCGTGATCGAGTTACCGAAGGGCGTGTTCATCACGATGATGCCGCGGCGCGAGGCGGCCGGGATATCGACATTGTCGACGCCGATGCCGGCACGGCCGACGACCTTGAGGTTCGTCGCCCCCTCGATAATCTTTTCCGTCACCTTGGTGGCGGAGCGGATGGCCAGGCCATCATACTTGCCGATGACTTCGAGCAGACGGTCTTTGTCCTTGCCGAGCTGCGGTTCGAAATCGACTTCGACGCCGCGGTCGCGGAAGATCTGGACGGCGGTTTCCGACAATTCGTCGGATACGAGAACGCGAGGTGCCATGAGGGCCTCCTTCAAAAGTGTTCAGCGATGAATGAATCAAGAATGCTAGGCTCCGCCCTATGGCGGAGCCGAATGCGATCACCTCAGGCGGCGGCCTGATTAAGCTGCGCCTTCTGCGTTTCGAAGGCCCAGGAAAGCCAGGGCATTAGCTTCTGCATGTCGGATGCCTCGATCGTGGCGCCGGCCCAGATGCGCAGGCCGGACGGCGCGTCGCGGTAGTGGCCGACGTCATAAGCGACACCTTCTTTTTCCAGGAGGCCGACCAGGCCCTTGGCGAAATTCGCCTGGCCGTCGTCGTCAAGGGTTGCGATGTCCTTGTCGACGATCTTCAGGCAGACGGAGGTGTTGGAGGCCGTTTCCGCCTTGACGGCGAGATTGGCGATCCAGTCGTTCGCCGCGACGAAATCGTGGATGACCTTGGCATTGGCGTCGGCACGCGCGATCAGCCCCTTGAGGCCGCCGAGCCCCTTGGCCCAGACAAGCGCATCGATATAGTCCTCAACGCAGAGCATCGACGGCGTGTTGATCGTCTCACCCTGGAAGATGCCTTCCGTCAGCTTGCCGCCCGAGGTCATGCGGAAGATCTTCGGCAGCGGCCAGGCCGGCGTGTAGGTGACCAGACGCTCGACGGCGCGCGGCGAAAGAATGATGACGCCGTGTGCGCCCTCCCCGCCCAGAACCTTCTGCCAGGAGAAGGTAACGACGTCGAGCTTGGCGAAATCGAGTTCCTGTGCGAAAGCGGCCGAGGTGGCGTCGCAGATCGTCAGGCCCTTGCGGTCGGCCGGGATGAAAGCGGCGTTCGGCACGCGCACGCCCGAGGTGGTGCCGTTCCAGGTGAAGACGACATCACGGTCGAAATCGACGGCGGAGAGATCGGGAAGCTCGCCGTAGCCGGCTTCGAGCTTGCGCACATCCTTGAGCTTCAGCTGCTTGACGACATCGGTGACCCAGCCGGCGCCGAAGCTTTCCCAGGCGAGCATATCGACGCCACGTTCGCCAAGCAGCGACCAGAGCGCCATTTCGACGGCGCCGGTGTCGGACGCCGGAACGATGCCGATGCGGTAATCCGCCGGCACTTCGAGAATTTCACGGGTAAGGTCGATGGCCTGCTTGAGCTTGGCCTTGCCGACCTTCGCGCGGTGCGAACGGCCAAGGGCCGCGTCGGAAAGGGCTTCGAGCGACCAACCGGGGCGCTTCGAGCAGGGGCCAGAAGAAAAATGGGTATTGTGCGGACGGATGTCCGGCTTTGCGGTCTTCGCCATGATGCTATCCTCTCAGATAGAAAGCCCTTCGTTGGGGAAGGGTGTCCCGCCGCCGTGTGTATGGATCCGGCGCGTCATAGTCAAGATCGAAGTGTCGCGGGCGGAACATATTTTGACGCAGGGCGGTAGGGCCGCAATACGAAAAGCCGCCCGGTTGGGGGCGGCTTTCAAATGTCTGGGAATTGGACTTACTTGTAGACAGGCTGCTGCAGCGGGATTTCCGGCGGCGGTTCGTAGCTCGCCTGGGCGCAGCCGCCGAAGAGATAGCGGGCACCGACGCGGGCTTCGTGAACGCTGAGACCCTTGTCGCGGCCCGGGCCGCCATTGTCGGCATAGCCGAACATGTTGCCGCCGTCGATATGCAGGTAGCGATAGCCGACATCGGCCTTGACGTTGCAGGTCACGTCGATCGAAGCGCCGGCCATGAGGGCGTAGGTAAAGCGCCAGTTGCCCTTGCCGCCATGGGTGACCTGGTCGTCGCAGAAGCTGCCGTCATCGGCGCAGGCGACGTTGCGCAGGTTCTTCCACTTCACGTAAGAACCACCGATACCGGCGCCGACATAAGGCGTGACGTAGCCGTAGGTGCCGAGATCGACATAGGCATTGGCGAGCAGCGTATAGGCTGTCAGCGAAGAGCGGTCGCTCGAGGTGCAGTCCACCAGCGGAAAGCCGCACTGCCCAACCGTCGAGCCCTTGAAATCTGCCTGGGTGAGATAGTCGAAGGTCAGATCGGTGCGCAGATAGCTGTTGATCTGATAACCGACACCGCCGCCGACCGTCCATGCGTCGTCCAGGTCGGCGTCGTCGAAATCGACCTCCGTGGCGTTGCTGCCCTGGAAATAGCGGGCGCCGCGCAGATCGGTGAAGGCATAGCCGACATCGCCGCGCAGGTACCAGCCGGTCGCTTCGGTGACCGTCACCTCAGGCGGCTGCTCAGGGATAGGCTCGGCAGGGGCGAAGTCCGCGGAATAGGCGTTTGTCGCGATCAACAATGCGGCGAGGATGCCGGACAAGCTTCTTTTCATGGATCCCACTCCAAAATCTCGTTGCGTCGGCAGGCTCAATCGCCGCCAATCTGGTACGCTTCGTATGGATAATGAATTGGAAACGTTAAAAGCTGCTTAACTATAAATGGGAAGAAACGTTAAGAGAGAGATTGGCGGCAAATTCCTCGATATCGTGGAGCTAGGCTGAGGCTGGCAGCCGCCGGACTCGCCGAAGACCGCCAGCCGCAACGCCAAGAACCCCGCCCCGTCAAATCGCCAAGTCGGGTTCCTTCGCCATCAAGTCGGTCGGCTCCAATCGACAAATCCTGCTGTTACTTCCATTGCGTCGCGTTTTCCGCGGCGCAGCCATACGGGGGCAAGGAGCTGCCAAAGGTCGTTTTGAGCTTGGCACAGCCCCAGACATTGATCGGGCCTGGCATGGCATTGTTGAGCGTGATGCCGATTTCATCGTAAGGGCTGTCGGTGTTGGTGATGTAGCGGTACCAGCGGAAACCGGTAAAGACGACGAATGCGAGAGCGATCGTCAGCAGCAGGCGCACCAATTTTTTCATGATATTTCCTTTGAATGCAAACGCCGCCGTGTAGCATCCGCGTGTGGAGGTTGACAGCGCTGTCACCAAGGCATCGGCAAATTTCCGAGGATGCGGCTGCCGAGGCTTGCTCCCTACCGGAAGCCAAGCTGGCAAGTCACTGACATATTGTCTTCGGAAGAGCGGAATCGGTTCCGGCGGGAAGTCGATCCGGAGTGGATCTTCGAACCGAAGGCGCCAATAACGAAAAAGCCGGCACTTGCGCACCGGCTTTTGACATTTCGTCCCGAAAAATCAGGCAGCGGTCCGGACGTTCGAGATCGTGCCGATCAGCTCGTTGACGATGCGTTCGATCTGGGCGCGGTCGTCACCCTCGGCCATGACGCGGATCAGCGGCTCGGTGCCCGAAGGGCGGATGACGAGGCGGCCGTTCCTGGCAAGCTCGGCTTCGGCATCGGCGATCGCCTTCTGCACCTGGATATCCTCCAGCGGCTTGCCGCCGCTGATGCGGACATTGCGCAGGAGCTGCGGCACCGGCTCGAAGCGGCGGCAGACCTCGCTGACGGTCCTGCCGGTGCGCTTGACCGCGGCCAGGATCTGCAAGGCGGCGACGAGACCGTCGCCGGTCGTGCCGTAGTCCGAAAGCACGATGTGGCCGGACTGCTCGCCGCCGACATTGTAATTGTGCTGGCGCATATGCTCGACGACGTAACGGTCACCGACCTTCGTCCGGGCAAGGCCCAGGCCCTTGTCCTCGAGGAAACGCTCGAGGCCGAGATTGGACATGACGGTCGCAACGATACCATTGCCGCGCAGCTGCTGGCTCTCGGCCCAGCTCTCGGCGATGACGGCCATCAGCTGGTCGCCGTCGACGATCGAGCCGTTCTCGTCGACGATGATGACGCGGTCCGCATCGCCATCGAGGGCGATGCCGATATCGGCGCGCACCTCGTCGACCTTCTTCTGCAACGCGACGGGGCTGGTGGAGCCGCAATTGAGATTGATGTTGGTGCCGTTCGGCTCGTTACCGATGGTGACCACCTCGGCGCCGAGCTCCCAGAGCACGGCCGGCGCCACCTTATAGGCAGCCCCATTGGCGCAATCGATGGCGATCCGCAGGCCCTGCAGCGTCACGTCGCGCGGCAGGGTGCGCTTGGCATGTTCGATATAGCGGTCATGCACCCCGTCGACGCGCTTGGCGCGGCCGATATCGTCGGATTTGGCAAGCTGCGCGTTCAGGTCCTTTTCGAGCAGATCCTCGATCTCGGCCTCGATATCGTCGGAAAGCTTGTAGCCGTCAGGGCCGAAGAGCTTGATGCCGTTATCCTCGTAAGGATTGTGCGAAGCCGAGATCATCACGCCGAGATCAGCGCGCAGCGAGCGTGTCAGCATGGCCACAGCTGGTGTCGGGATGGGGCCGAGAATAAAGGCATCGAGGCCTGCGGCCGTGAAGCCCGCGACCATGGCGTTCTCCAGCATATAGCCGGAAAGGCGCGTATCCTTGCCGATGACGACGCGGTGGCGGTGGTTGCCGCGGCGGAAGATCGTGCCGGCGGCAATGCCGACCCGCATGGCGAGATCCGGCGTCATCGGGAAGACGTTGGATTGGCCGCGAATGCCGTCCGTACCGAAATAGCGTCTTTTCATCTGCACTCCTGTGCTTTCCGCGCGCCATTCAAGGCAGCGCATCGTTCCAAGCGAATCCGGCTTCAGTGGAATGTCGTCAATCCAGGAGCGTGATTCATGCTCGCCTCAATTCAGCGGAATGCCACAAAATGCGGCGATCAGCACGTAAATTAGCAAGAAAAATGATTATATCCCGTTACCAATAGAAAAGGCCGGATCTCCCACTTCGGAAATCCGGCCTTGTTCAAGGTAGTGCCGCTGTTCAATGCGGCTGCGGTTCGAGGCCGCCTTCGGGCTCGTCACCCTTGGTGGCAGGCCGTGCGCCGGCCTTCGGAACAGCCGAGCCGCGGCTTGGCGGCGAATCATCGCCGAGATCGCGGGAAGGCTTTTCGCCGCGGATCAGCGCCTTGATCTCTTCGCCGGTCAGTGTCTCGTATTCGAGCAGACCTTCGGCAAGCACGACGAATTCGTCGTGCTTTTCCGTCAGGATCTTGCGGGCCTGCGTATAGGCTTCATCGATCAGGCGGCGCACTTCATTGTCGATCTTCTGCGCGGTTGCTTCCGAAACATTCTTCGACTGCGAAACCGAGTGGCCGAGGAAGACTTCCTGCTGGTTCTCGCCATAGGCGACCTGACCGAGCTGATCGGAAAAGCCCCACTGCGTGACCATGGCGCGGGCAAGCTTCGTGGCCTGCTCGATGTCGGAGGAGGCACCCGAAGTGATGTTCTCCTTGCCGAAGGTGAGCTCTTCGGCAACGCGGCCGCCCATCATGATGCAGAGGCGTGAGACCATCCACTTGTAGCTCATCGAGTAGCGGTCGCCCTCGGGAAGCTGCATGACCATGCCGAGCGCACGGCCGCGCGGAATGATCGTCGCCTTGTGCAGCGGATCGGCGACGGCGACATTGAGCGCGGTCATGGCGTGTCCGGCCTCATGGTAAGCGGTGAGCTTCTTTTCCGCCTCGGTCATCGCCGAGGAACGGCGCTCGGCGCCCATCATGATCTTGTCCTTGGCGTCCTCGAATTCCTGCATGGTGACGACGCGCTTGTTGCGGCGGGCGGCCATGAGGGCGGCTTCGTTGACGAGGTTCATCAGGTCGGCGCCGGAAAAACCGGGCGTACCGCGGGCGAGGATCTTGAGATCGACATTCGGCGCCAGCGGAACGTTGCGGGCATGCACCTTGAGGATGCGCTCGCGGCCGACGATGTCGGGATTCGGCACCACGACCTGACGGTCGAAACGGCCGGGACGCAGCAGCGCCGGGTCAAGAACGTCGGGACGGTTGGTAGCGGCAATCAGGATCACGCCTTCATTCGCCTCGAAGCCGTCCATTTCGACCAGCAACTGGTTCAGCGTCTGCTCGCGTTCGTCATTACCGCCGCCGAGACCGGCGCCGCGATGACGGCCGACGGCATCGATTTCGTCGATGAAGATGATGCAGGGCGCATTCTTCTTCGCCTGCTCGAACATATCGCGCACACGGCTTGCACCGACGCCGACGAACATTTCGACGAAGTCGGAGCCCGAAATTGTGAAGAAGGGCACATTGGCTTCGCCGGCGACCGAGCGGGCAAGCAGCGTCTTGCCGGTACCCGGAGGGCCGACGAGCAGCACGCCGCGCGGGATCTTGCCGCCGAGACGCTGGAACTTCTGCGGATCACGCAGGAATTCGACGATTTCTTCGAGATCCTGCTTGGCCTCGTCGACACCGGCAACGTCTTCGAAAGTCACGCGGCCATGCGCTTCGGTGAGCAGCTTGGCCTTGGATTTGCCGAAGCCCATCGCGCCGCGCGAGCCGCCCTGCATCTGCCGCATGAAGAACAGCCAGACGCCGAGAATCAGAAGCATCGGCAAAAGCGTGCCGAGATAGCTGAGGAAACCCGAAGAGCCGTCCGTTTCAGGACGGGCGGAAACCAAGACATTCTTCGACTGCAGGCGATCGAGCAGACTGTCGTCAATCACAGGCGAATAGGTCTGGAAGGTGGTGCCATTTTCAACATAGCTTCCGGAGAGACGGTTGCCCGTGACCACGACGTCCTTCACACGGCCCGCATCGACCTCACGCAGAAACTGCGAATAAGGGATTTCACGGGAGCCCGTTTGCGCCGGCGCCGTCTGAAACATACTGAAAAGGGCGATCAGCAGAAGCGCTATGATCGCCCACAAGGCGAAATTACGTAAGTTAGGGTTCATTGAACTCCCCAGCATGGAACAGCCGCCTCATGGCGACCGTCTTATTCGTTTCTAACATAGGGTTGCGCCGTGCGATTGCCAAGGCGATCCCCTAAGTCAGATGGTTTTTCCGTCAATACTTCTTAAAGGCAGCCTCGCATAGGGCGCCGTCGCGAAAACCGCCGAAAGCCTATTCGCAAAGATGAAGTCAAATCGTGTCAAAAAGCGGTCGAAGGGTGCGAAATAGGGTGTCAGTTCGATTGCTCCGGCGGATTCTGGAGATAAAAGATCCCCTTTGGCAAATATAACTGGCGCCGAAGCGATGGCGCGCCTCCATGCCCCCTTGGGAAGGGCCCTGCCCAACCCTCCCTCATTCCTGTGTTCGTCACAGGAATCCAGCGCGCCCAAGTCCTTGGGCGCGGGAGACTCTTCACGCATTGTTGAGTCATTCACCGCGCCGACGCGCGGTGGCTGGATTCCTGTGACGAACACAGGAATGAGGGAGTGTCCGGCCTGGGCTTCCACCCCTATAGTCGTTCCAGACCTATTTACGGCCCCGAACCTGCCATCCCAAACCCCGGCCTCGCCGCGCCGCAATACCAGCGGCGATATCCCCCGGCTCTCGCGCGCCAGATAAAGCCCGTCGCGCCTGAGATCGAACACCACCCTGCCGGCGGTCATTCGTCCAAGCCCGCTGCCGGTGGCAAATGTGAGAACCCGCTCCATCTGCCCCCTCCCCGGCACGAATGGCCGCCCACCGAAAATGGCTGCCAGACGGGCGAGCACATAGTCGAGGACTGCGCGGTCCTGCCGCAACCCATCAGGCATCACCTGCCCGAGCAGACCGCCGTGAAGCGTGAGGTGACGATCCAGCCACTCTGCCCCCTTGGTTGAAAGAGCCAGTCGCTCTTCCCAGGCTGCGCGGATATTCCTCTCAGCACCGGCATCGGCCGAAAGCTGCCGGCGCGTCCGCACGCGCTCGTACTTCATATCCTCGTTGCTGGGATCGTCGATCCACGGCACGCCCCGCTCCTTCAGGAACGCGCGAATATCTGCCCGCGTGGAAAAAAGAAGCGGCCGTAAAATCCAGAACCGCCGGTCGAAGAGCACCGCATCTGCAATACCGGTCGAAACCTGCTCCGTTCGCATCCCACGCATGGCAAGCGTTTCGCGCTGGTCGTCGAACGTATGCCCCGTAACAATGAGATCGGCTTTGAAGTCATTGGCGGCGGTCGCAAGCAGGCCGTAGCGTGCCTCTCGGGCCGCAGCCATGATGCCGGTTTTCGGCTTGTCGCCCTGCCAGATCATGATGATGTGGGGAATGCCGAGCGATGCGCAAAGGACTGCGACTTGACGCGCCTCGTCTGCGGAGCCGGCGCGCAACGCATGATCAACGGTTGCAGCGCAAAGGGAAATCTTGAGATGGGGCGCGGCCTTCACGGCTTCATCGAGCAGAAGAAGCAGGCCGGTGGAATCGCTGCCGCCTGATATCGCGACGAGAATGCGTGCGGGGCTTTGAAGCGACGTGAGAAACTGGAGGATCGCCAGTTGAGGCAATGCGGCTTCCGGAGACATTCCGGAAGACCTTAGCAGGAGAGGCGCTTCTGTTCGCTCGCAACCTTGCTTATGACGGCACGCGAAGCCTTTGGATAACGCTTCGACACTTCGCGCAGCGTCGCACAGGCCGTCTCGTTATTGTCGAGGGCCGCAAGCGACATGCCGAGCTTCAGCAGCATTTCCGGCGCCTTTTCCGATGTGCCGTATTTCTGATGCGCATTGAGGAAGGTCTTGGCCGCCTCATTGTACTTGCCCTGCGAATAGAGCGCTTCGCCGAGCCAGAAATTGGCGTCCGCCGCCCGCGCGCTGCTCGGGTAGCGGGTGATATACTGCGTGAATTCCTGTTCGGCCGTGCTGTAATCGCCGGATAGCACGTGGCCATAGGCGGCCTTGTACTGGTCGGCCTCGCTCCCAAGCGAGGCGGTCTGCTGCGGCGTTTTGGTATTGGCATCGGGAATCGGCCCGGAACCGATCGTGGCATTTTCGTCGACGCTTCCGCCGATCGGATTGCCGTTCTGATCGAAATCGATTGAGCCGAGCTCCTTCGGCGGTTGGCCGAGGCCGCTATTCTCCGGCACGCTGGTGGAGGGAGCCGTTTCGGCTCCCTGCGGTGCTTGGATCACCTTGGCAATGTCGTCCCCGCCGGAGGCTGCCGGAGCGGCATCGGTCTCGCTCTTCTTGACAGGGGCCTTGACGGCACCGCCTGCGCCGGTCTTTTCGAGCTGCTGGAAGCGGAATTCATTGTCTTCCTGCTGCTTGCGGATGGTCTCCTGCATCTGCAGAAGCTGAAAGCTCATCTCCTCGATCCGGCCGTTCAGCTGCCGCAGCTGCTCTTCGAGCTGCTGCACGCGGACCTCCGCGTCGCCGCTCTGCACCTTGACGACGGGCGGCGCCGCCTGGTTTTCCGCGGATCGGCCGCCGAGATGTAGCCCGAAGAACGAGGCGGAATAGGCCGCCCGTTCGCTTCCGGTCACAGCCGCGAGGCACAGCATGCCTGCCACGACAAGTTTCTTCATATGTATCGTCCTGTCCCAGTGATTCTTCGCACCTCGATGGCACGAACAGGAGACTTTTCCAATTGCTTTCAAAAAGCAACGGAGTCTGGCCAAAGTGTGGTCAAAAAGAAAAGGCGGTCCCTGATGGGACCGCCTGTCGAAAAAGCGAATTGTTGCTCGGCAATTACATGCCGGCGCCGCCAAGCACGGTAACCGCGCGACGATTCTGCGACCAGCAGGAAATATCGTCGCAGACGGCGACCGGACGTTCCTTGCCGTAGGAGATCGTCTTCAGGCGCTGCGCCGGTACGCCGCGCGAAGCGAGATAGTCCTTGGCGGCAGCCGCACGGCGGGCGCCGAGCGCGAGGTTATATTCGCGCGTGCCGCGTTCGTCGGCATGGCCTTCGACGGTGATCTGGTAGTTCGGGTAGCGGCCGAGCCACTGCGCCTGACGGTCGAGCGTCTGCGAAGCATCGGCGCGGATCGACGAGGAGTCGGTATCGAAGAAGATGCGGTCGCCGACATTGACCGTGAAGTCCTGGGCCGAGCCCGGCGTTGCAGCGCCGCCAGCACCGGTGCCGAGGCCGAGGTCGCCGGCGCTGTTCGGCGGCTTCTTGGCGCAGCTTGAGAGCGCAAGGCCGGCGATAAGCGCGATCATGACGGGGTTGCGGGCGAAATTCTGCATGCGGCTCATTGCCGGGGTATGAATTCGGCTCATGGCCGGTCTCCTTGCGATTTCATCAGGGTTTCCGGACAGTAACCGCACTCGGTTAACCGCCCCTCAAAGTTTATGGTTAACAATTTGCTACTTTGTCCCTTGGCCGTTCGGTTCCATGACTTTGGGGCGACAAGAAGGCAGCAGCGCATCGCCTACTCCATAAGCGGCGACCAGGCGGGGTCGGAGCCGTAGGTCGGCGTCTTCACGAGCTGCTCGTTGTAACCGGTCAGATCGATCGAATAGAGCTGCGGACCGCCCGACCCCGCCGCCTGGCGGAAGAACATCAGCACACGGCCGTTCGGCGCCCAGGTCGGGCCCTCATTGTGGAAGCCGGTCGTCAGGATGCGCTCGCCGGAACCATCCGGCTTCATCACGCCGATCGAGAACTTGCCGCCGGCCTGTTTGGTGAAGGCGATGAGATCGCCGCGCGGCGACCAGACCGGCGTCGAATAGGAGCCGTCGCCGAAGGAAATACGGGTCTGGCCGGAACCATCGGCGTTCATCACGTAGATCTGCGGCTTTCCGCCGCGGTCGCTTTCGAAGCTGACGCGTGCGCCGTCAGGCGAATAGGAGGGCGACGTGTCGATCGCCGCCGTCGAGGTCAACCGCGTCGTCGTGCGCGAGCGCAGGTCCATCGTATAGATGTTGGAATTGGCATCCTGCTGCAGGCTCATGATCACCTTCTGCCCATCCGGCGAGAAGCGCGGCGAGAAGGTCATGCCGGGGAAGTTACCGACGACCTCGCGCTGCCCGGTTTCCAGCTGCAGCAGATAGACCCGCGGCTGCTGGTTGGCAAAGGACATGTAGGTCACTTCCTGCCGGCTCGGCGAGAAGCGCGGCGTCAGCACGAGATCGCTGCCATCCGTCAGCATCCGCACGTTGAAGCCATCCTGATCCATGATCGCCAGCTGGCGCTTGCGCTGCTGCTTGGTGCCGGATTCGGAGACGAAGACGACGCGGGTGTCGAAATAACCCTCTTCGCCGGTGATCTGCTTGTAGATCGCATCAGCGATGATGTGAGCCACACGGCGCCAGTTCTCCGGCTGCGTGTAGAACTGCTGACCGGCCATCTGCTGTCCGGCAAAAGTATCCCACAGGCGGAATTCGGCGCGAAGGCGGCCATCCGCTTCCTTGGTAACCCGGCCGGTGACCAACGCCTGGGCATTGATGACCTTCCAGTCCTCGAAGCGCGGCGAAGCGTCGGGATTAGAAATCTTCTCGATGAAGGCGGTTTTGTTGATGGGTGCGAAGAGACCGGACCGCTGCAAGTCGGCGGCGATGACTTGCGAGACCTGCGCGCCCATGTCGCCCTGGAAATCAGTCACCGCGATCGGAAGCGGCTGGATATTACCCTTGTTGATATTGATCTCGACAAGCGCGTTCGCCGGGGTCGTAAAGACTGCGGCCCCGACTAGACCGGCGACGACCATGAGGGCGCGGATGAGGGAACACTTGACCATATCAAAACAAGCCTTTCAGCACTTTATAGGTTCAGTTGGCTGGCGTCGAAGTACAAAACGACTTCCTTCCAGGCATCGTATTTGTCTTTTGGAAGCATCGCGTAAGGAGCTGCACGGACAATTGCGCGAAGAGCTGCGTCGGCAATGATTTTACGTGTCCGTTCGCTGCCACCACTAACCTCCGCGTCGGGAGTTCCGATAATGCGACCGTCCCTATCGAGGCGCACACGGAACCTTAAATGAACGCTGGCGGCATCCTTCAGGTCCGCAGGAAGGACAAAACGATTTGCGATGGCATTTCGCATCGCATCGATAACGGGCATACTTAAAATCTCTGCTTTTGAGTCAGTTTTTTCCCGACCCATCGCCTCCGCATGTCCATCAGGCGGCAGTGAGAAAGCAGCCATTAACATCGTCAGCGCCCCGATGGACTTCGCGAAATGGGATAAGCTACTCAACATTTAGATTCCCAGATCGCTGGCATCGAAGTTGAGATCCATCTCGTTCCAGCCGTTTTCTCCCTCATATTTGTCTGCAGGCAGATTTTTGAGAGGAGATGATTTCATAACAGCGCGGTAGACACTGCTCTTGAGCGCTTGGCGTGTTGAATCCGGCCCGCCTGAAGCAATGACCTCGGGATCGCCAACGACATTACCGGCCTGATCAAGTTGAACACGAACCTTAAGATGAACCTCGTTGGCGCCGGCCAATCCGGAAACAACCGTCCAGTTGCCAGAGATCTGGCCGCGTACGGCATCAATCTCGCTCTGGCTAAGGGAAGCGCCACCATTGCTCTTCTTCGCACCAAGCGATGCTTCCTGCGTCGAGCGCTTCGCACCCCCAGCGGAAGGATCGGTCTTATTCAGCAGCGCAGCAACCTCGTCGGCATTGAAGTCGCTCTTCATCGATGAGGCGGATTTCGCCGTTTCCTGCTTCTTGTCCGCCTTCTTCTTGTCGGTCGGTGTGTCGGCGGTCTTCGCTTGATCCGCAGTCTTTTCCGGCGGCTTTTCGACGGGCTTCTGTGGTTCCGGCGGTTTCACCTGCGGCTTGGCGACAGGCGTCGGTACATTGTCCGGCAGCGCCTCGGCGTCCGGCTTCGGCGGTTCCTCCGGCTTGGCCTGCTCTTCCGGCGGCTTTTCCTCTGGCTTCGGCGGCGTTACTTCGACCGGCTTCGGCGGCGGAATGGAAGCGACCTCCTTCGGCTGTTCGACTTCCGTTTCCTCCTTGACGATCTCCTTGACGTCATTCGGCTTAGGGTCGATCTTCGGCATCGGCTTGTCGCTCGAATTCGCCGCGGCAGCCTCCGTATTGCTGGGTTTGGCGTTCGGCACCGGCGGCGTCTTCATGTCGACATTGTTGTCACCGGCATTCTCGGCCGGTTGCGCAATCGGTGGCCGCGTCGTCGGCACGGGCGCAGAAGTCTCCTTCTTCGGAGCCTTCTTGTCGCCTTGCTGCATCTGGGTAATGGATTCCACCGGCACGAGATCGACCGGCATCGCCTCGAAATCCTCCACCTTGAAGGATTCCGGGGCGCCGAGCGACACCATCGCCCAGGTGAGCACCAGGCCGTGCAAAACAGCAGATGTGATGACACTGGCCTTCATTTTGCGCGCTATTGGTCCTTCTTCTGCTGCGTCACGAGGCCGATATTCTTGAAGCCTGCGCCCTGAATACGGGCCATGACATCGGCGATGACGCCATAAGGCGCGGTCGCATCGCCGCGCACGAAGATACGTTCGTTATAGCCGGTGGTGGCGATCGCCTCGAGCTTGGCGGCGATCTCCGCCGCCGGGATCGGCGTTTCCTGCAGGAACACCTCGCCGTCATTCTTGACTGAGATGGTAATCGGCTGCGTCTCGGAATTCAGCGCCTTGGCCTGCGTTTCCGGCAGATCGATCGGCACGCCGACAGTCATCATTGGTGCCGCGACCATGAAGATGATCAAAAGCACCAGCATGACGTCGACGAGCGGCGTCACGTTGATTTCGGAAATCACGGCCCTGTTCCGACCGCCGCGACGGCGGCGTCCGCCGCCCCCACCGCCATTACCTCCAACAGCCATACCCATGTGAGAATACTCCGTTGGTTACTGAGCGGCAGCGCGCGGCTGCAGTTTCTCGTCGATCTGGCGCGAAAGTATGGCGGAGAATTCATCCGCGAAACCTTCCATGCGGCCCGAAAGCTTGCCGGCATCGGCAGAGAACTTGTTGTAGGCGATAACCGCCGGGATAGCGGCGACGAGGCCGATCGCGGTGGCAAGCAGCGCTTCGGCGATACCGGGCGCGACGACCGCAAGGTTGGTCGACTTCGAACCGGCGATTGCCTGGAACGAGGTCATGATGCCGACGACCGTGCCGAACAGACCGATGAACGGGCCGGCCGAGCCGATGGTCGCGAGCGATCCAAGGCGAGCGCCGAGAAATTCAGTCTCACGGGCGAGCGTCACGTCCATCGCGCGGTCGATACGCATCTGCAGGCCGATCGGCGAACGGGCGCCGCGTTCGAAAGATTTCTTCCACTCGCGCATGGCGGCCACGAAGATCGCCGCCAGCCCCGTATTGCTGCGTTCCGACAGCGAGCGGTAGAGTTCTTCCAGCGACTGGCCCGACCAGAACACCTGCTCGAACTTGTCGAACTGGCGCCGTGCGCGGCCATAGGCCAGATATTTGTCGATGACGATCGCCCACGTCCACACCGAGGCTGCGATGAGCCCGAGCATGACGAGCTTGACGACGATGCCGGCCTGCATGAAAAGCGACCAGAGGCTGACGTCCGTCGTTGCTGCTGCCAATCCTACTTGTTCCATTGGTCCAAAATCCCCGAATCCAAACGCCCGGCGCTAGACCGGGCGGCACAAACTGATCTCGCAAGAAGTGTCCGGCGGCCGCCGCCCAAAGCCCTGGTCAAACTTCCAAGCTCATCTTCCGCCTTCTTGCCGTCAAATTTGGTCAAAGGAAGGCGTGCACCGCACAAACTCCGACTTTCCCAGTAAGACACTATTATGGTTAATAGATCGTTAGTGCCGGACTGTGACAGTAAGCCTGTGTTTGGAAGATTTCGTTCCATGGATTACTTGACCGGGGCAAGGTCCGGCTGCCGAAAGAGCGCTCATCCTGCGGCGCGGGAATTCCTTCACATAAAACTCAAGTTCTGACAAGAGCTGAATTTCAAGCGATTCTGACTACAATGGCGTGCTGCCCTCCAGGAATTTCATCGCCAGTGTTTCCGGCAGCCGCCTCGGCCGCCCCCGGGCGTTGATGACGGCGATGATCACCTTGGCGGCGATCAGCAGCGTCTCGCCCGAACGGATCTGCTGATTGAGCACCATCTTGGCGCCGCCGGCTTTTTCCGTATGCGTCAGGATCGTCAGCACATCGTCCATGCGCGCCGGGCTCTTGAAGTCGATCTCCATGCGATGGACGACGAAAACCAACCCCTCCTCGTCGGCACTGACGAGTTCGCGTTGCTCGACGCCGAGGCAGCGCAGATAATCGGTGCGGCCGCGCTCCAGGAAATGCAGGTAGCGGGCGTGATAGACCAGGCCGGAGAAGTCCGTATCTTCATAATAGACCCGCTGGACGAGGCGGTGTCCGGCCTCCGTCAACTCTCCCGAAATGGAAAAAGGGCGTTCCGTCATAATTTTCTCCAAACTCAGGTGCCCTGTTTGGCGCAACGCTTCCCGGCAGGCAAGCATTGAATGCCCGGCCGGCAGGCATTGAATGATTGTCACAATTCCTAACTATTCCCGATAATGAACGACCAATCAGGAGACGATGCGATGAAGATTGCGGTTATGGGCGGAGACGGTTTCATTGGTTGGCCAACGTCGCTGCATCTCTCCGATGCCGGGCACGACATCCATATTCTCGACAATCTCTCGCGCCGCTGGATCGACACCGAACTTGGCGTTCAGTCGCTGACCCCGATGGATTCGATCCAGGAGCGCACCCGCATCTGGCATGCCGAAACCGGACGGCGCATCCACTTCAATCTGATCGATCTCGCCAAGGATTACGAACTCCTGAAGAACTGGCTTTCCGAACACCGCCCGGATGCCGTCATCCATTTCGCCGAGCAGCGGGCCGCGCCCTATTCGATGAAGAGCGACCGCCACAAGAACTACACCGTCAACAACAATGTCAGCGCCACGCACAATCTGCTGAACGGGCTGACGGAACTCAATCTCGATGCCCATCTCATCCATCTCGGCACCATGGGGGTCTACGGCTATTCGACGGTCGGGGCGGCGATCCCCGAGGGTTACCTGCCGGTCGGCATCGAAACCGCAGGCGGCGAGACGGTCAGCCAGGAGATCCTCTATCCCTCCAATCCCGGCTCGATCTATCACATGACCAAGTGCCTGGATCAGCTTCTCTTCCAGTTCTACGCCAGGAATGATGGTCTGAGGATCACCGATCTGCACCAGGGCATCGTCTGGGGCACGCATACCGAGCAGACGCGCCGCCACGCGCAGCTTATCAACCGTTTCGACTATGACGGCGATTATGGCACGGTGCTGAACCGCTTCCTCATCCAGGCGGCGATCGGCTATCCGCTGACGGTGCACGGCACCGGCGGCCAGACCCGCGCCTTCATCCATATCCAGGATTCGGTCCGCTGCATCGAGCTGGCGCTGAAAAACCCGCCGGCTCGCGGCGCCCGCGTCGAGATCTTCAACCAGATGACAGAAACCCACCGGGTGCGCGACCTTGCCGAGATGATCGCCAGGATGAGCGGCGCCAAGATTGCCTGGCTGCCCAACCCGCGCAAGGAAGCCGCCGAGAACGAGCTGATCGTCCGGAACGAAAAATTCCGCGATCTCGGCCTCGAACCGATCACGCTGGAAGCGGGCCTGCTCGGCGAGATCGTCGATGTCGCGAAGAAGTTCGCCTATCGCGTCGACCGCTCGCGCGTGCCGGCCGTCTCCGCCTGGACCAAGGATATCGCCGCGACGATCAATCACGATCCGGAAGGCAAGCGGCTGAAGTCGGTGTCGTGAGCGAGGGCGTGTTCATATTGGAAGGCCCCATGGAGACTCCCTTACCAAGTCAGTTTATGTGGGAAGGAGAGGGCATACCGTGTGAGCCCCCCTCTGCCCTGCCGGGCATCTCCCCCACAGGTGGGGAGATCACAAGCGGCTCGCGCTTCCTACCCATTTACCGTTTTGCTGTGCTGGACGCCGGTTGCCTGGGGAAGCCGTCGCGCCTAGCTAATCTCCCCACTTGTGGGGGAGATGCCCGGCAGGGCAGAGGGGGGTGGCCACGGCACACCCTGTTCTTGGGCCTGACCAAGGACAGGAACGAGGAAATGCGGCAATGGCGCACGTGACCACGCGACCATCTCATCGCTTCGCTTATGTCACCCTCGTCACCAATGCCGACTACGCCATGGGAGCGACCGCTCTCGCCCATTCCCTGCGCCGAACCGGAACCGACGCCGACATCGTCGTCCTCCACACCGGTGGCGTCGACAAAGCCGCCCTCTCACCACTCGAAGCGCTCGACTGCCGCCTGATCGAGGTCGAGCACCTGCCGCTGTCTGCGGCCTTCAACGAACGCCATGCGCGTGGGGAGCTCCATTCGACAGCCCCTTTCACCAAGGGCCGCAAGCCGGATTTCCATTCGCCGCTCGACAATTTCTGCAAGCTCAGGCTCTGGCAGCTCGTCGAATACCAGCGCTGCGTCTTCATCGACGCCGACGCCCTCGTGCTGAAAAACGTCGACAGGCTCTTCCTCTATCCGGAATTTTCCGCCGCCCCGAATGTCTACGAAAACCTCGCCGACTTCCGCCGCATGAATTCCGGCGTCTTCGTCGCGACGCCCTCGCATGACACGTTCCGGCACATGCTCGAAAGGCTCGACAGGCCGGAAGCCTTCTGGCGGCGCACCGATCAGACCTTTCTCGAGACATTCTTCCCGGATTGGCACGGCCTGCCGGTTTATTTCAACATGCTGCAATATGTATGGTTCACCATGCCGGACCTTTGGGACTGGAAGAGCATTTCGATCCTGCATTACCAGTATGAAAAACCGTGGGAAAAGGATCATCCCAAGGCAGCGCGACTACAACCTTTGATCGATCTGTGGCACCGTTTCCATGATGGCGGCGACGTGCCTGAGATCACGGCGCTGGACAATCCGGAAGGGGCAGCATGAAGGTACTTGTATCGGGTGGAACGGGTCTCGTCGGCCGGTATGTCGTCGAGGAACTGCTGGCCGCCGGATATCAGGTGATCGTCGGCGGGCGCCGCGCGCCGCTGCCCCGCCTCTTCTCCCGCCCGGTCGAGTTCGCAGCGCTTTCGCTCGATCCCGACAAGGATCAGATCGATGTCTTCGATGACGCCTATTTCTTCGTCCACGCCGCTTTCAGTCATGTTCCGGGCAAATATCGCGGCGGCGAAGGCGACGATCCGAAGACCTTCCACAGGTTGAACCTCGACGGCACCGTCCGGCTTTTCGAAGCCGCCAAACGCGCCGGCACGCGCCGCTGCGTCTTCCTGTCCAGCCGCGCCGCCTACGGCGAACATCCCGAGGCAACCGAACTGGCGGAGACGATGCTGGCCAAGCCCGAAACACTCTACGGCCAGGTCAAGCTCGATGCCGAACGCGCGCTTGCCCATCTCTCCACGCCGGGTTTTGCCGGCGTAAGCCTGAGGGCGACCGGCGTCTATGGCGATCTCTCGCCGAACAAATGGGACGGCATTATCGCCGATTACCTCGCCGGCCAGCCGGTTGCCGCCCGTCTGGGAACGGAAGTTCACGGCCGCGACCTCGGTCGGGCGGTGAGACTGATGCTGGAAACGGAAAGCACCCGCATCTCCGGCGAAGTCTTCAACGTCTCGGACATGTCAGTCGACACGCGCGATATCCTTTCACCCATCCGCCACGAGACGGGCTGTCGGCACGCGCTGCCGGCCCCTGCCGATAGCGCCGCGCTCAATCCCATGAGCACTGCGAAAATCCGAGCGCTCGGCTGGGCGCCCGGCGGAGCGCCTCTATTCAACGAGACGATGCAGCGACTGGCCGCTGCGCTTCCCGAATCCCAAAGACACAGGTCCACGCAAGTCTGACGTTGCAGAATGCGCCCGAATCGCAATCGGGGCCCGAATTAAAAATCGGGGAATTGTTCATGCAGGTTGCAACCACGTCTGCCTCTATCATCTTGCGCGGTGCGTCTTCGACGGCAGCCATTTCAGCCGCGGGAAGCGAGACCGATCAGGGCGTGCTGAAGCTGCAGCGCGCCACCCAGGCGCTGCAGCAGATGCGCCAGACCCTGGCAAACTCGGGAGACGAGGCCAAGGCGAAGGCGCAACGCAAGCTCGAAGAGGCAAAACAGGAGTTGGAGATGCTGCGCAGCTCCAACATGGCACCTGAGGTGGTCGCCCGGTTGGCCGCCGAACTGGCGCGCAAGGTCGGCACTGCCGCCTCCGAATTCGCATCATCAGTCGCGACCGGCAGTCCCGCAACGGCTGTTCCGATGGACGCAACTACGGATGCAACAGCAGTCGCAACCAGCGGGGCCGCTGCTGCACTGACGGATACTTCAGGAGAAACTGCGGCCGGCGAGACCGGCTCGCAGGAACCGGACGCTACCGCCAACGCCCGCAAGGCCTATGCGAGCGTCGCCGAGGATGCCCCGAAATTTTCAGGCATTTCGGCCGATGATCGTGAAACGATGGAAGAGTTCAAGGCGGTTGTGCGCGAACTCAAGCAAGTGCTCGAAAAGGCGATGCGCGAGTTGCGGCAGCAGGACCGGCAGGCTGGGGCCAATATGGCAGGCTTCTCCATCGCCACGGCGACAATACCGACAAGCATCGTCGTCTGACGACCGCTGCCGCCGGCGGGCGAGGCGTGAAACGAGCGTGATGCTGTCGCATCCTGCATTTGCATCGGACATCCAGCCGTCTATGCTCGGGTAAATCTCTCAGAACCGGCAGATCCAATGACCGCGAAAGAATTGAAAGCGCAGCTGCGCAACGAACGGCTGTCGGCCCGCGACGCTATCCCCGCCGAGAAACGCGCCTCCAAAAGCCTCGCAATGGCCGACCATGCCGGCGAGGCCGTCGGTTTTGCGCTGGATACGATCGTCTCCGGCTTCCTGCCGATCCGTTCGGAAGCCGATCTCAGGCCGCTGATGGCGCGCTTTGCCGTGCGCGGGGCGCGGCTCTGCGTGCCGGCGATCCTCGATCGGCAGACGATCGTCTTTCGCGAGTTGGCGGAAGGTGCGCCCCTCCTCGATACCGGTTTCGGCACGGTCGGCCCCGGCACGGATGCCGCCATTCTCGATCCCGAGATCATGCTGGTGCCGCTTTCGGCCTTCGATGCCCGCGGCCACCGCATCGGCTACGGTGCCGGCCACTACGACCGCGCCATCAGCCGGCTCAGACAAAAAGGCCTGCATCCGAAGCTGATCGGCATTGCATTCGACTGCCAGGAAGTGGCACATGTGCCCGACGAGCCGCACGACATAAGCCTGGATGCCATCCTGACAGAAAGCGGCCTTCGCTTTTTTGCCTCTTGGATTGGATAGGGAATGCGGCTGCTTTTTCTGGGTGACATGGTCGGCAAGACGGGACGCACGGCGGTCTGGGACCGCCTTCCGGGTCTGGTCTCCGACCTCAAGCTCGATTTCGTCGTCGTCAACGGCGAGAACGCCGCTGGCGGCTTCGGCATCACCGAGGACATCTTTCTGGAAACGATCAATGCCGGCGCCGATGTGGTGACGACGGGCAATCACGTCTGGGACCAGAAGGAAGCCGTCGCTTTTGCCGGCCGCCACGATCAGTTCCTGCGGCCGGCCAACTATCCGCAAGGCACGCCTGGCCGCGGCTCCGGCCTTTTCTATGCCAGGAACGGCGCGCGTGTGCTTGTTGCCAACGTCATGGGACGGGTCTTCATGCACCCCGAACTCGACGACCCCTTCAAATCGGCGGAGGTCATCCTCGACGCCTGCCCGCTGAAGGAACAGGCCGACGCGATCATCTTCGATTTCCATGCCGAGGCGACCAGCGAGAAGCAGTGCTTCGGCCATTTCGTCGACGGCCGCGCCAGCTTCGTCGTCGGCACCCACACGCATGTACCGACCGCCGACGCACAGATCCTGAACGGCGGCACCGCCTATATGTCGGATGCCGGCATGTGCGGCGACTACGACTCCTCCCTCGGCATGGACAAGGAGGAGCCGCTCAACCGCTTCATCTCCAAGATGCCAAAGGGCCGCATGGAAGCCGCGAACGGCCCCGCGACGATCTGCGGCGTCGGCGTGGAAATCTCGGATACGACAGGACTTGCCGAAAAGATCGCGCCACTCCGGCTCGGGCCGCGGCTGGCCGAGACGGTGCCGGAGTTCTGGCGGTAACAGGCGACAGGCGCCGTTCAACACGCAATTGTGAGAACCCGCCGTCTGGACCCCTGCGGCCTCATGCCGCATCCTCCCCGCCATTCGCGCATAACCCCGAAAATCGGAATCGATTTTCGGAACGGATTACGCGCCGATCGAAGGGTGATAGAGCGCCGGAGGGGTGGCATGAAGCCGCGATATCTTGTCCTCGCTATCGCATGCCTTACGGCCTTCGCCGTGCCGAATCTTGCCGGGGCACAAGAGCAGCGGCCGCCGGTCAGCCAGTGCCAGGCGATCGCGCAAACCATCCCCAAGGTGACCTTCGCAAGCTTTTCCGGCGCCCCGCCGCTGGTGCCTGCCGTCTCCGAGGGCGAGGACGTCAAACTGACCTTCCTCGGCCATTCGACCTTCGAGATCGATACGCCCGGCGGTATCGTTATCGCAACCGACTATAATGGCTGGTACAGGCCGGCAACGCCGCCCGATGTCGTGACCATGAACAAGGCGCACACGACCCACTATACCCTGACCCCCGATCCCGGCATCAAACATGTGCTGCATGGGTGGAGCGACATTCCGGGCGAGAAGGCCAACGTCAATCTCGTCGTCGGCGATGCTTATATCCGCAACGTCCCCACGGATATCCGCTTCAGCTACGGCCTCGGCGGCGCGCATGAGAACGGCAATTCCATCTTCATCTTCGAGATCGCCGGCCTCTGCATCGGCCATCTCGGCCACCTGCATTACGAGCTGACGGATGCCCATTATACCGAGATCGGCCGGCTCGACATCGTCATGGTCCCCGTCGATGGCGGCCTGACCATGGGCGCCGACAGCATGAGCCGCGTCATCAAGCGGCTACGCTCGTCGTTGATCCTGCCGATGCACCGGCGCGGCCCGCCGGTCGAAGCCTTCGTCTCGATGTTCGGCAAGGATTTCGACGTCGCCAATGCGCCCGATGACAGCATCACCGTCTCTATGCGCACGCTCCCGAAAAAGCCGCTGATCTATGTGCTGAAGGGCGTGCAGTAAAAAGGCTCGGCGGTTTTCCTTCTACAGCACCGCGCGTCTTTTCAGACGCGCAAAGGACGCTGTAGCACTTTGAATTGCTGCATAATTTTATCCTTAAATCGATTCCGATTTAAGGAATTATGCAGGAGCACTGCCCGTCAAGCGAACTGCAGATGGCGCTTGATGCCGACATCCGGCATCTTGTCGTCGTCGAGATTGGCCTTGGCGATCTCCCAGCCGAATTTCAGCTTGTTGCCCGTGGAAACCCAGATCTCAGCATCGTCGACATGGAGGGACAGCATGGTGAGCTTGGGGTCCTTCTTGCCGCCGTCATACCAGGCCGCGACGATCGAGCTCCAATATTCCTCGATCTTGGAAGGGTCAGGATGCACCTCGATCACACCGGCAAGGCAGGCGTGATAGTCGTGATCCTTGCCGATGACGCAGAAATGCGCGCGGCTGCCGGGCTTGATGGCGCGCACGATGTCGGCGTCGGTCTTGGTGTAGAACCAGATGGTGTTGGTGGTGGGATCGGCATGCGGCGCCATCGGCTGCATGTGCATGTCCAGTCCGGAAATTCCGAGCATGCCGGCATGAACGCCGTTGACCTGATCCCAGAGCTGACGTGCTGGATGTTCCTGCGCCTCACTGAGACTTGCCATAACCGTTCCTTTCCGTTGGATGGAGTTCGGTTGAAACGTCATCACCTCGCCTTTGTTCCGAACTGCTTTTTCCTTGAACGGGTGCCGTTTCGCTCTTATAAGGCGGCCCATTCCGAACAATGAGACGTGAACAGGGGTGCCATGGCTGGCCATTCACAGTTTAAAAACATCATGCACCGCAAAGGCCGTCAGGATGCCGTGCGGTCGAAAATGTTCTCCAAGCTTGCGCGCGAAATCACCGTTGCCGCCAAGGCCGGCCTGCCCGACCCGACGATGAACGCCCGTCTTCGCCTGGCGATCCAGAACGCCAAGGCTCAGTCCATGCCGAAGGACAATATCGACCGCGCCATCAAGAAGGCAGCCGGTGCCGACGGCGAAAATTATGACGAAGTCCGCTATGAAGGTTATGGCCCCGGCGGCACGGCGATCATCGTCGAGGCGCTGACCGACAACCGAAACCGCACCGCCTCCAACGTTCGCTCGAGCTTCACCAAGGCCGGCGGCGCTCTCGGCGAAACCGGTTCCGTTTCCTTCTCCTTCGACCATGTCGGCGAAATCACCTACAAGCTTTCCGTCGGCGATGGCGACAAGGTGATGGAAGCCGCGATCGAAGCCGGCGCCGACGACGTCGAGTCCGACGAAGACGGCCACTACATCACCTGCGCCTTCGAAGCCCTCGGCGAAGTGGCAAAAGCGCTGGAATCGAGCCTCGGCGAAGCCGAAACCGTCAAGGCCGTCTGGCGCGCCCAGAACAACGTGCCGGTGGACGAGGAAAAAGCCCAGTCGCTGCTGAAGCTCATCGACAGCCTGGAAGACGATGACGACGTTCAGAACGTCTATTCCAATTTCGAAGTCTCGGAAGAAGTGCTGGCGAAGCTCTCGGCCTGATCTCCTCCGGCAGATGTCAAATATAAAAACCCGGCTGCAACGCCGGGTTTTTTCTTGCCGAAAAGGGGGCGCCGTCAGAGTGCCGCCTCGCGCGCGCCCTGCCCTACGCGGCGGCTCGCATGAAATTTCCCAGCCCCGCGAAAAGTTCCACCGATGTCAGCCGCGCCTCGATGTCGTGGATCGGCATCGAGATGATCACCTCGTCGGCCTGCGTTTCCTGTAGAAACTCCGTCAGTTTCGCCTCGGCCGTCTTCGGCGAGCCGACCACGGCATAACGCAGCGTGTGTTCGACATTCATCTTTTCCATCGGCGACCAGAAGTCCGCCATATCGGCCACCGGACGCGGGAACGGGCCGCGGACATTGCGGCGCAGATTGACGAACTGCTGCTCTGCGGAAGTGAAATGATAGCGAGCCTCCTCATCCGTCGCCGCCACCGCGCCCATCACGCCGACCATCACATGCGGCTTGTCGAGCGTCGCCGAGGGCTGGAAGCGGTCGCGATAGATCGCGATCGCATCGAGCAGCATGTCGGGCGCGAAATGCGAGGCGAAGGCATAGGGAAGGCCCAACATGCCTGCGAGCTGGGCGCTGTAGAGGCTGGAGCCGAGCAGCCAGATCGGGATATGTGAACCATTGCCGGGAACCGCGAGGATCGCCTGGTTCTCGACCGGCGTATCGAGAAGTTGCTGCAGTTCCACCACGTCGTTGGGGAAGCTGTTTGCGCCGGCCTCGAGGTTGCGCCGCAGCGCCTGTGCCGTGCGCATATCCGTTCCCGGTGCACGCCCGAGGCCGAGATCGATGCGGCCGGGGAAGAGCGCCTCCAGCGTGCCGAACTGCTCGGCGATGACGAGCGGCGAATGATTGGGCAGCATGATGCCGCCGGAGCCGATGCGGATGCGCTTTGTCGCAGCCCCGACATGGCCGATGACGATGGCGGTGGCAGCACTGGCAATCCCCGGCATGCCGTGATGTTCGGCAAGCCAGAAGCGCTTGTAACCGAATTCCTCGGCCTTCACAGCCATCCGCGCCGAGGCCTCGAGGGACTGGCGCACGGTGCTGCCTTCGGCAACGGGGGAAAGGTCGAGTATGGAGAAGGGAACCATGGGAAACCTGCCGGGCAGTTGAACGATGCCGTCTATGTAGGTTCGCACCCGCGCCATTCCAAACCATGCGCGCAAACAAAAAAGGCCGCGCCAGCGCGGCCCTTATGCAATGTGGAAAGGTGTAGCTTACCGCTGACGGCGCAGCACATGCACCTCGGCGCTCGGCTGGTGATGGCCATGCGGCAGCGTGAAATTGCCGAGCTGGCGGTCCATTTCCAGGGCTTCCGTCGCCAGCCGGTGGATAGCCGCCGTCGTCTCCTCGACCATCGAGGCGTTCTGCTGCGTCATCGCGTCGAGTTCGGCAACGGCGCTATTGATCTCGCGCAGCGTATTGGCCTCCTCGCGGGTCGCACTCATGATCTCGTTGATCTGCCCGTTGATCGCCTCGACATGGGCGCCGATGCCCGTCAGTGCAACGCCCGCTTTTTCCACAAGCGTAACGCCGCTTTCCACCTCATGCGTCGATTTCTGCAACAGGCTGGAAATCTCCTTGGCCGCACTCGATGAGCGCTGGGCAAGCTCGCGCACTTCCATGGCGACGACGGCAAAGCCCTTGCCGGATTCACCCGCACGCGCTGCCTCAACACCGGCATTGAGCGCCAGGAGGTTGGTTTGGAAGGCGATGTCGTCGATGACGGAGATGATCGTGTTGATCTGGCGCGAGGAGACCTGGATTGCCTCCATCGCCGCGATCGTCTCGCGCATGATCTGGCCTGAGCCGGTCGTCTCCTTCTTGGCGTCGCGGGCGATGCGCTCGGCCTGCTCGGCTCGCTCGATCTGCCGGCGGACCGACTGTGTGATGGCGCTGATCGCATTCGCCGTCTCGGTGATCGAGCCGGCCTGGCGCTCGGTGCGCCCGGCAAGTTCGTCGGCGCCGGTGCGCATCTCTTCGGAGCCGGCGCGCACCGCCATCGAGTTGCCGCCGATGGCCGTCATGGTTTCGCTGAGCGTCGCCAGCGCCTCGTTGAAATTGACGCGCAGGCTTTCGAGTTCGTTCGGGAAACGGGTATCGATCTGATAGGCGAGATCGCCGCTCGCCAGATGATGCAGGCCCTCGTCAATCGCCTCGACCACCTGCTGCAGCGTTTTCGCCTCGGCCTCACGCTCGGCCAGATTCTGCTGGCGGTCCTGCTCGGCCCGCAGGCGCGTCTCCTCGCTGGCGGCTTCGAGCTCGCGGCTCTCGATCAGCGAGTGGCGGAAGCGGTCGAGCGCATTGGCCATCGTGCCGATCTCGTCCTTGCGGTTCAGGCTGCCGATCTCGCTGTCGAGCTTGCCATCGGCGACATCGCGGGTGACGCCGGCAAGCCGCGCAAGCGGCGAAAACAGCAAATTGGTGACGAGCCCGGTCGCGACCGCCATGACGACGAGCACGCCGATGCCGATCATCGTCAGCAAGGTGGCGATCTCGATCGAGCCGGCATTGAGCTCGCTCAAGAGCACACTCTCGACAACGAGGAAGCGGTCGCCGCGATAGTCGATGCCGCGGACATAGGCACGAGCCGTACCGTCCGCCCGGTCGAAATCGGCAACCGTCATCGCCGAACTGGCAAGCGCGCTCTGGATAAAGGTGAAGGGCGTCGCATCGAGCGTCGCAAGCTTGCCGCTTCCGTCGAGGCCGACAGCGGAGCCATCGCCGGAGACGATCGCCGCCCGCGCCGTGCTGCCCTGAACGATGCCCTTGGAGAGGATGCCGGTGACGATGTCGTCACGCACCTTGAAGAGGATGATGCCCTTGGCCGCTCCAAGCTTGATAATCGGCACGGCATAGAAGATCGCCGATTTGCCGGTGCCGGCATCGACGCGAAGGCCGGAGAAGCCAGTCGGCGCGGCGTCATCGGTCGCCTTGGCGGTATTCTCGATCGCCTTGGCGAAAGCGATGCCGGCGCCGGTTGTCTTCCAGGCGTCCGACTTCAGATTTTCGGCGAAATCATCTTCCTTCTTATAGGAGTAGAGCGCGGTACCCTCGAGATCGACGATCAGCAGGTCGCTGAAGGCGGTATCCTCGAGGTCGCGGGCGACTTCGCCCTGCGTCTTCTCATGGTTCGAATAATAAAAGCCGCTCGGCCCTTCCGGCTTCATAAGCTTCTCGCGCTGGTCGGCCGGGTTGGGATTGTTCGATATGAAAACCTTCTTCAGCTCGGCACGAGCGTCGCCCGAGGTTTTCTCGATGGTTTTCCAGCCGCTCTTCAGGCTGGTGATCGACATTTGCAGCGCCTCGATGCGCGCAATCGAGTTGGCCTGGTTTTCAAGCTGCGTCAGCTGGTCCTGCAGCATGTCGCCGCGGAAGATCAGCACGCTTTCCTTGGCCTTCAGCGCCTGCTCGTCGGAGATGCGGCTGCTGGCGAAATAGGCCAGCACGTCGATGACCGCGATCGACAGCACGGTCAGCAGAATGAATGTGACGATGACCTTGAAGGACAGGGATTGAAATCTCTGTGCCATGTACGACGAACCCCTTCTGAACGCGCTTGCCAGCCGGGCACGCAGCGCATGCCTGATCGACCGACCTGTAAACAGAACATCGGAGGCTTAATCTTCGCGAAAAGAAGCCCCTCTCGTATTGACGACTAGAATTCAGGCATCTGTTTTAATTCGCGGTAAATGGCGGGGCCTAAATCCGGGAGTGTTTTTGTTTTGTTCACATATCGATGGCACTTATTTCGCGATCGCTATAGGTTGAACCATGCAAAATACGATTCGCATCGTCGGTATTGATCCCGGACTTCGCCGCACCGGCTGGGGAATCATCGAGACATCAGGCAATTCCTTGCGGTTTGTCGCATCTGGAACAGTGACTTCCGATGGCGACATGGACCTTGCCTCCCGCCTTTGCCAATTGCACGACGGCCTGGCGGAGATCGTCCACAGCTATAAGCCGGATGAAGCCGCCGTCGAACAGACCTTCGTCAACAAGGATGCGGTGGCGACCCTGAAGCTTGGCCAGGCCCGCGGCATTGCCATGCTGGTGCCGGCGCGCGCCGGCCTGCCGGTCTCCGAATATGCCCCGAACGCCGTGAAGAAGGCCGTCATCGGCGTCGGCCATGGCGAAAAGCAGCAGATCCACATGATGTTGAAGATCCTGATGCCGAAGGTCGAATTCAAGGGCAACGACGCCGCCGACGCCTTAGCGATCGCCATCTGCCATGCGCATAATCGCGGCAGCAACCGGATGCGACAGGCGCTGGCCGGTTAATCCATACTTGACTTGTTTCCATCTGCTGAGAGACCACGACCCATGATCGGCAAGCTGAAAGGCACCATAGACGAGATCGGCGAAGACTATGTGCTCGTCGATGTACACGGCGTCTGCTACGTCGCCCATTGCTCGGCCCGTACCCTGTCGAAGCTTGGCTCGACTGGTGAGGCCTGCGTGCTGTTTATCGAAACCTATGTGCGCGAGGATCAGCTGAAGCTCTTCGGTTTCATGACCGCTCTGGAGCGGGAATGGTTCAACCTGCTCCAGAGCGTTCAGGGCGTCGGCGCCAAGGTGGCGCTCGCCGTGCTCTCGACGCTGACCCCAGGCGAACTTGCCAATGCGATCGCCCTGCAGGATCGCACCGCCGTCTCCCGTGCGCCGGGCGTCGGTCCCAAGGTGGCCATGCGCCTCGTCACCGAACTCAAGAACCGGGCGCCGGCCTTTGCCGGCGAAGCGATCAATATCGCCCTCAAGCAGGAACTCGGCGAAGGTGTTGCGGCAGCACCCGTCGCCGATGCGGTATCCGCGCTGACCAACCTCGGCTATTCCCGCGACCAGGCGGCGAACGCAATCGCCGCGGCAATGAAGACGGCGGGCGATGGCGCCGACAGCGCCAAACTGATCAGGCTGGGATTGAAGGAACTGGGGGCGCGGTGACCTCCTTGAATAGATCGCAATTCCTTACTAAACTTGATTGGTAAGGAGATCCGCATGAATATCTACTACGGTACGATGACATCGAAGGGCCAGACAACAATTCCGGCGGAAGTTCGTGAATTGCTGAATCTGAAGTCCGGCGACAGGATCCGCTACATCAACCGCGATGGCGAAATCATCATGAAAGCCAAGAACAAACGCGCCATCGACCTCGCAGGCAAGTTTCACGATGCGAATCGACCGACGATCACTTTGACGGAAATGGACGAGGCAATTGGCGAAGCCATCGCCGATCATGTGAATAGAGCAAGATGATTGGTCTCGACACCAATATCTTGCTGCGCTTCTTCCTGAAGGACGACGCTGTCCAGACAGAGAAGGTCACAGCGCTCTTTGCCAGCCTTTCCGAGACGGCACCGGGCTATATAAATTGCATCACGCTGATGGAATGCGTGTGGTTCTTGAGACAACGGATCAAGCTGAAAAGAGAACAGATCATGGAGGCGATTTCAGACTTGTTGGACTCGGCTGACCTGATCCTCGAAGATGAAAGAATAGTCGAGGAGACGCTCGCAATCATGGTGCGGACCAATGCAGAATTTGCAGATGTCTTCATCGCCCTTCGTAATCGTGATGCGGGCTGCGTGACAACCAGGACATTCGATGACCAAGCCGCAAAAACCATACCTGGAATGGAACTTTTGACATGAGCGACTCCGCCCGCCTGATATCGCCGGAAAAGCGGGGCGAAGACCTGGATATCACGTTGCGCCCGCAATCGCTGGACGAGTTCACCGGCCAGGCGGAGGCGCGCGCCAATCTCAAGGTCTTTATCGAGGCGGCGAAAAACCGCGGCGAAGCGCTGGACCATGTGCTCTTCGTCGGGCCGCCCGGCCTCGGCAAGACGACGCTGGCGCAGATCATGGCCAAAGAGCTCGGCGTCAACTTCCGCTCGACGTCGGGCCCGGTGATCGCCAAGGCCGGCGATCTCGCTGCCCTGCTCACCAATCTCGAGGAGCGTGATGTACTCTTCATCGACGAGATCCATCGCCTTAACCCCGCCGTCGAGGAAATCCTCTATCCGGCCATGGAAGATTTCCAGCTCGACCTCATTATCGGGGAAGGCCCTGCGGCTCGCTCGGTGAAGATCGACCTGTCGAAATTCACGCTGGTGGCAGCCACCACCCGCCTTGGCCTGTTGACGACGCCGCTGCGCGACCGCTTTGGCATTCCGGTGCGCCTGAGCTTCTACACCGTCGAGGAGCTGGAACTGATCGTGCGCCGGGGCGCGCGGCTGATGAACCTGCCGATCACCGAGGAGGGCGCCCGGGAGATCGCAAGACGCGCCCGTGGCACCCCGCGCATCGCCGGCCGGCTGTTGCGGCGCGTGCGCGACTTTGCCGAGGTGGCAAGGGCGGAATCCGTCACTCGCGAGATCGCCGACGAGGCGCTGACCCGCCTGCTGGTCGATAATGTCGGCTTCGACCAGCTCGACAAACGTTACCTCAACATGATCGCGGTCAATTTCGGCGGCGGCCCGGTCGGGATCGAAACCATCGCCGCCGGACTTTCCGAGCCGCGCGACGCCATCGAGGACATCATCGAGCCCTATATGATCCAGCAGGGTTTCATTCAGCGCACGCCACGCGGCCGTGTTCTGACCGCAATCGCGTGGAAACATCTGGGAATGCAACCGCCCAAGGATATGGAGGCTGCGCAGTTCCGGCTGTTCCAGGAGGACAACTGAGTGATCACCCGCCGCGGATTTTTCAAGGTTCTCGGCGGCAGTGTCGCAGGCGTCATGTCGCTCGGTGGTTACGCCTTCGCCTATGAACCGCTCGCGCGGCTCGCCATCACCCGCTATCGGCTGACGCCGCCGGGATGGACCCCGGGGCTCAAGCTCCGCGTCGTCGCGCTTGCCGATCTCCATGCCTGCGAACCCTGGATGTCGGCAAACCGCATTGCCGCGATCTGCCACAGGGCGAATGAACTCGAAGGCGACGTCACCGTCCTGCTCGGCGATTACGCCGCCGGCATGAACATGGTGACGCAGTACGTGCATTCGAGCCAATGGTCGAAGGCGCTCGCCACCTTGCAGGCCCCTCTCGGCGTCCATGCGATCATGGGCAACCACGATTGGTGGGAGGACAGGACCGCACAGAAGAACGGCGGGATGGAAACATTCGGACACCGAGCCCTCGCCGACGTCGGCATCCCGGTCTATGGCAACCACGCCGTTCGGCGCGAAAAGGATGGCCGCGGCTTTTGGCTGGCAGGCCTCGAAGATCAGCTGGCGCTGCTGCCGGGCCGGAAGTGGGGCCGCACGCAGATGCTCGGCCTCGACGATCTCGATGGAACGATGGCTCAGGTGACGGACGATGCGCCCGTCATCCTGCTTGCCCATGAACCCGATATCTTTCCGCGCGTGCCGGAGCGCGTGTCGCTGACGCTATCGGGCCACACCCATGGCGGACAGATCCGTTTCCTCGGCCGTTCGCCGATCGTGCCCTCGCGCTACGGTAACCGCTACGCCTATGGCCATATAATCGAGCAGGGGCGTAATATCATCGTTTCCGGCGGCCTCGGCTGCTCCATCGCACCGGTGCGCTTCGGCGTGCCGCCGGAAATTGTCGTGATCGATCTTGGATAAGAATGGCATGGCCAAGCGCACTCTCATCCGCCTGAATGCGGGCGCGGAGCGTTTCAACTATCGCATCGCCGGCCTCGGCTTTCGCGATGGCCACGTGCTCGTCCATCGCGCCGTGCATGAGCCCTTCTGGACCTTTCCAGGCGGCAGGGCGGAAATCGGCGAGACGTCGGAGGAAACGCTCAAACGGGAGATGGTGGAGGAACTGGGCGTCGAAGTCACTGTCTTCCGCCTGCTGTGGATCGTCGAGAACTTTTTCCACTACGAACAGCGCGACTGGCATGAACTCGGCCTCTATTATCTGATGGACATCCCGCCGGAATTCCCCTTCCGGCCGGGCGAGATCATCCATCGGGTCGAGGACGGCGACAACCATCTCGAATTCAAATGGGTGCCGGCAACGCGTAACGCCCTAACCGCACTCGATATCCCACCCTATTTCATCGCCGATGAAATCGAGAGCCTGCCCGTTGCGCCACGTCATCTCGTCTGGCGGGACGGCAATCTCGACGGCAAAGACTGACGCAAGCGTTTCAAAGTGTTACAGCGTCCTTTGCGCGCCTTAAAAGGCGCGCGGCGCCGTAGCCAAAAGCGCTTAAAGAGGAGATGCGCCGATGCCGACCTTCGATCCTGTCAGGCCATTCCGCAAACTTGCCTATAACAACGCCCTTGCCAACCGCCGCCTGCTTCAGGCCTGCGCGACATTGAAGCCCGGCGAATTCGAAGCGCCACGCACCAGCTTCTTCCCCTCGATCAGGGAAACCTTGAACCACATCATCACGGTCGACTGGTTCTATGTCGACGGCCTGGAAGGCGGCACGCTCGGGCTCAAGGCCTTCGAGGTCGACGAACCATTCGATGACGTTTCCTCGCTGGCAGAAGCGCAGGCGAAGGTCGATCAGCGCCTGGTGGCACTTTGCGAGGCCCTGACGCCGGAGAAGCTCACCTCGACCATCAGCCTCCATCGCGGCGCCCGCATCCAAGAAGAGCGGATGGAGGACGTGCTCGGCCATCTCTTCCAGCATCAGACCCATCATCGCGGACAGGTGCATGCGATGCTCTCCGGCACCAGCGTCGCTCCGCCGCAACTCGACGAATTCATCGTTGCCGACGATGCGCGGTTTCGCGGCACAGAACTCACCGCGCTCGGCTGGAACGAAGAAACGCTGATGCGCTGATTTCAAAGTGGTAAAGCGTCCTTAGCGCGTCCTATCGGACGCGCTGCGCTTTAGTCCTGCAGCCGTCTCTTCAGGCCGTCGATGATCGTCTTCGTGAGAAGGTCGTAATTCTCGTCGAAGTGATGATCGCCCGGCAGTTCGATCACCTCGGCGCCGCTATCCTTCAGCGCCGGACAGGCGACATCGTCATCGTCGTCCTTGCCGTAGATGCATTGCACGAGCTTCGGATCGATGTTCTTCAGATCGCCGACGGGATCGCCTCCCGCCCCTTCCGTCTTCTGGCCGAGCCAGCCGAGAACGGAGATGACGTAGTCGACTTGGTGCGAAAGCGACAGCAGCGACAATTGCGCCACCGCCGACTTTTCGGCTGGCTTGAGGAGCTGGTAGGTGGCGGGCACGACATCGGCGCCGAAGGAATAACCGACGAGCAGCACGTGCTTCACCTTCCACTGTTTGCGGTAGAAATCGATGATCTTCGAAAGATCGGCGGCGGTCTCCTCCGGCTTGCGCTCCGACCAGAAATAATGAAGCGAATCGACGCCGACGACCGGAATGCCTTCCTTCTGCAGCGTGGCGCCGACCTCCTTGTCGATGTCGCGCCAGCCGCCGTCGCCGGAATAGATCACCGCCATCGTATCGAGGGCGGGGGTCGCCTCGAGGATCGCCAGCGGCAGGCCAAGCGGATTGCCGAAGGCGCCGGAGGCGGTGACGAGATCGTCGAGCGTATCGGCAAACACCGTCTGCGCATCGTCGGTGGAATCGCGGATCTCGACCGCAGCATGGATCTTCTTCAGCGCTTCGGCATGCGCCCTGCCATCCTTGTCGGCATTGGGCGTGAAGACGGTGACGATCGGATCCGGCAGAGCGCCGTCGCTGAGGCCATACATGGTGCGTTGACCGACGACTTGCTTGGAAGCCGGCGTGCAAAGTTCCTGGGCGAGCGGAATGCCGGCCTTCGGATCGACAGCAAGCGTCTGGCCAATTGTCGCATCCGGCGTCTGCGCGGCGATCGCCAGCGCTAAGGCCCCGCCCTCGCCGATGCCGGCGACGATCGGCAGATGATAGGCGCTGTTGCCGGTCGCGCGCTGCACCTGCTGGCTCAGCGACTCGATGTCCGAGACCATGTAGACGCAACCGTCGTTGAGGCTGACGTCGTATTGGCTGAGCGCCTGGATATAGGAGGGGAAGTCGACGCCGATGACGACGGCGCCTTCGGCAACCAGCCTGTCGGCTTCGGCCTTCTCATAGTCGCCCCAGCCGGCGGCATCGGATATCAGCATCACCGTACCCTTCACCTCCCCTTCCGGCAGGAAGATGTGCGGCGACGGGATGAGCCCGGCTTCGAAGCTCTGCGTGGTCTCTTCGGCGGCATCAGCCGGTGCGGCCGCGAGCATGCAGGCGCATGCCGTGGCAAGAAGGATTGTCCTGATCATTTTCTCACTACCCCTTTCAACCCGCCCCCGATCAGAAATGTCGCGTCCATCAACGCGATCATCGGATTGCCCCCTCCGGAGACCGCAAGATAGCGCGGTTGCCAGTGCGGATGAAACTTGGATTTGAATGCCCGAAGGCCTTTGAAGTTATAGAAGCGCTCGCCGTGTTCGAAGACGGTGCTGCCGATGCGGTCCCAGACGGGCGCCGCCTCGCGTTTCGACATGCCGGAGAGGGGCGCCATGCCGAGATTGAAGTGGGTGAAACCCTGGCCGCGCAGATATTCCATGATCTGCACGAAGAGAAAGTCCATCGAGCCTTTCGGCGCATCCGGCGAGAAGCGCATGAGATCGATCGTGCCCTCCTGTCTGGATTCGGTCACGAGGATATTGGCGAAGGCGACGATCCTGCCGTCCTTTTTCAGGATGCCGACAGGCTGCGAGGAGACATAATCGGAATCGAAGGCGCCGAGCGAGAAGCCCTTTTCCTTGGCATTGTGATGCTCGAGCCAAGCCGTCGAAACGGCGGCAAGGTCATCAATGACCGAAGACACGTCCTGCGGTTCGACGACGGCAAATTCCAACCCGTCGCGCTGGGCGCGGCTTGCCGTCTGGCGAAGGTTCGCCCATTTGCCGCCCTTCATTTCGAAGGTCCTGAGATCGGCCACCGCCAGTTCGCCGAGCTTGAAGGCGCGCAGGCCAGCATCGGCGCAATGCGACAGCAGCGCCGGCGATATCTGGTAGAACACGGCCCGGCAGCCGGCGGCGCGCGCCGCTTCGACGAAACGCCAGACGAGTTCCTGCACGGCGCGATGGTCGCCGACCGGATCAAACAGCGCGATCCAGGAGCGGCCCTGCCGGCCATACATGATGAAAGCGTCGCCGTTTTCCGAGAACATGATGCTCTTGTCGCCCATGCGCACCAGATTGGCGTCGGCATTGCCCTGCTTCATGACGATCTCGACGGCACGCGCCAGCGCCTCGTCCGTCGCCTGCTCAGGCCGGAAGCTTGCCGGCCGGAGCAGGCTGAAGACGGCGATCGCCGAGGAGATGATGGTGATGCCGAGAACGGCTCGTAAGCCCCGCGGCGCCTCGGCCGTGAATTCGAACTGCCACCAGAGCTGGTTGCTATATTCAACGTCGCGATAGACGAAGAGCAGGATGACGACGGCGCCGACGACGATCACGGCGATCGCCATCAGCCAGGACGCCGTCAGCGCCTGGTTGAGCAGCGAGGCCTGGCGGGTAAAGAGCCGGCGACTGACGAAGAGCCCGAAGATGAGGAAGGCGAGAAAAGCGGCTTCGACGAGCGCGATCGCCTTCAGCAGCGATAGAGTCAGCGCGGCAAGCGCCGAGAATACGGCCACCCACCAGGCGCCGTCGAGCCGCTGGCCGAGGCCGCGCGCAGCGACGACGAGTGCCAACCCCAGCAGGCTGGAGAGGAAATGCGCTCCTTCGACCATCGGCAGCGGCAGATAGTTGGAGAGGAATTCGAGGTTCTGGTCCGGCGTCGGCGTGACGCTCGAAAACACCAGCATGACGCCGAGCAGCAGTGCGAGAGCCGACAGCAGCTGCGGCATCAGCCGTCCGCCGATGCGCCGCATGCTGGAGGCGGCAGGATGATCGACGAAACGACGCAGCTCCGCCGCCGACACCGCGAGCACGGCGATCAGCAGCGGCAGTACATGGTAGACCAGCCGGTAGAGCACCAGTGATCCGAGCACGGCATCGATGTTTACCGCGCTGCCGAGCGACGCGATGATCACGGTCTCGAACACGCCGAGCCCGGCCGGAACGTGACTGAGCACGCCGAGACCGACGGCGATCGCATAGACGGCGAGGAAGACCGGCCAGCCGATGGCCGTCTGCGGCAGCAGCACATAGAGTACCGACGCCGAGGCGGCGATATCGAAGGCGGTGACGAGGAACTGCCGCGACCAGGTACGCGAATCCGGCAGGCGGATTGCCACAGGCCCAAGATCGAGCACGCGCCCGTCACGGCCGATAATCATCACCGCGCCCAGAATGGCGACGATCGAACCGGCGATCAGCCGCAGAAGGAAGGGGCTGACCCCGATCAGCGGGCCGATCTCGTCGGCGATGACGATGAGGGCGATTGCTGCGACACCCGCAAGCCCGAGACCGAAGGACAGCGTGACGAAGGCGATGATGCGGCCGATATCCTCCGGCGAGAGCCCGAGGCGGGTATAGGCGCGATAGCGGATCGCGCCTCCCGAAAGCGCGCCGAAACCGGCTGTATTGCCGACGGCATAGGCACTGAACGCCGTCAGCGCCACATGCGGAAAGGGCAGCTTCTTGCCGATATATTCGATGGCGTTGAGATCGTAGAAGATCAGTGCGAGGAAACTGAGCGCCGTGAAGAACAACGCAAGCAGGATCGCGCTCGGCCTGGTGGCGGCCAGCGCACCGACGACGTCGTCATAGCGCACCTCGTTGGTGAGCTGCATGATCGCGTAACCGACGAGGCAGAAGACCACCAGTGACGCGGCTGCCAGCAGCGGCGTTCTGTACCGTCTGAATAGCCCGCCAAAAGAAAACCCGCCCGTTTCTTCCATCTCTTCCAAATTGCCGTGCCCCGACATTCTCGTACCCTGCTGCAACTGCCAGCTTGGCGGGAATCATTTCAGATGACGTAACATGAGAGGCATATAAACTCTATGAAGCCATGCCGCCGCTACCCCAGCCCCGCCGCCTGCGCCTCAATCATCCTCAATTGGGGCGAATTTGCGCAGGCGGGCGTCGCGGCGCATTGCATTTTCGTAAGCTTCAGCAGAGCCTTGCCCTCGATGGAGAGTTGAGACGCGAGAGAAAGGTTCGATATGCAGGATGGTTCGGCCTTCGTGATGCTTGCCCTCGGCCGCCTGCTGCTCGGCGGCCTCTATGTCGCTGGCGGCATTCAACATTTTTTCGTCATCGTGCCGCTGACCGAGGCGATCGAAACCCGCGGCGTCCCTTTTGCGAAATGGGTGCTGGTCTTGGGCAGCACGTTCCAGATCGTCGCCGGCATCCTGCTGATGCTCGGCCTGTTTGTCGCGGCAGCGGCATTCGGTCTCATAGTCTTCACGTTGGCGGCCACCGTCATGCTGCTGAATTTCTGGGACATGCAGGGAACGGCGCGCGACAGCGCGATCAATACCTGGAAAACCAACATGGCGATCATCGGCGGCCTGCTGATCGCAGCCGCCGGCGCAGTGTGACCACATTCATGCTGCCGGCTCGACGCTTGCCCGCGCATGCGCGGCGTAGCGCGCGACGGCAGCATCCACCTCCGCGTCGCGGTCGCCCGCCACCTGCACCGTCGGCACGGCGAATTCGATACCGTTTTCCTGGAAGGCATTGCGGATCATCGCCAGCGCATTGCGGCGGATGACGAATTGCTCGCCGGGCTTCGTCATCATCGACAGCCGGATTTCGATCGCGAATTCGCCGAACTGCTCGACACCCTTCATCTTCAGCGTCTCGATGATATGAGGGCCGAATTCCGGATTTTCGAGCAGCGTCTGGCCGATCTGCTTGATCACCTTCTTCGCCTTGACGAGATCGGTATCGTATTTGACGTTGAGGCTGATCTTGTCGATCGTCCAGTCGCGATTGAGGTTCTTCACCGCGCCGAGTTCACCGAACGGTACCGTCGTCAGCGGTCCGCGATGATGACGCAGCTTCACCGAGCGCAGGCTGAAGGCCTCGACCACGCCCTTGTGGCTGCCGCTTTCGATATATTCGCCGATGCGGAAGGCATCGTCCCAGAGATAGAACATACCGCTGATGACGTCTTTGACGATCGTCTGCGCGCCGAAACCGACCGCGACGCCGACAACACCGGCGCCGGCGATCAGCGGCCCGATCTCGATACCGAGGCCGGAGAGCACCATCAGAACGGCAATGACGGCGATCACCACGGCGAGAATATTGCGGAAGATCGGCAGCAGCGTCTGTATCCGCGCGCGTTTGGCCTTTTCCTCATCCGTTGTCCCGCCATCCACGGATGAATCGAGCAGCTTGCCGTCGATATAGGCCTTGATGACGTGCCAGAGCAGATCGGCGGCAAGCAAGATGACGATGCCGCCGATCACGCCGCGCGCGATCTTGTCGACCATCGTTTCGCCGGCGGCCATCGTGTCGGCGCCGACGCCGAGCATATGCCCGAGCCAGATGGCGGCAACAGCAATGATCAGCGCCCGCACGCCGCGGTCGAGCAGCACGGCTGCAATACGGCGTGTGGCAAGGAAGCTCGCTTCGGTCTGCTGCAGCGATTTTACCGCAATCGTCGAGACGGCAAGCACGCGCGGCAGCAACAGCACGTAAATGCCGAGCCAGAGCAGCCAGTTGAAGCCTGCGACCCAGAGGCTCCAGAGCAAGAGGAAATAGACGGTGAGCGCCCAGGAGGTCCCGTGACCACGCTTCTCGTCCTTGTGCGGCCGCGACCAGACCGCCTCGATCGCGATCAGCAGCAGGCCGATGCCCAGGATATAGCCAACGAGGATCCGCACGCTCGCAGAATAGCCGAGCGGCTCCATCGACTGGATCACCGCCCATCCAAAAATGAAATAGATGACGAAGGTCGCACAGCGCCGATACCAGAAGAATGCAACCGCGCGCGCCGGCATGATTGCCGCGGTGATCTCCTCCCGTTCTTCCTCGGCTCGCGCCAGCCCGATGAGATCGACCAGCACGCCTCCGAGGCAAATCGTGAAGCGCTGGACTACGAGCGCGACAACGCAAACGATCGCGATGCTCTGGCTGACCGGCGGCCAGCTGACGCTGAGAAGAGCAAGCGCCGTCGCCATCGCGAAGATCAGCGCCGGGATGACGCGCGGGGCGAGATGCATGCCCGCCATCTGCGCCGCCTGGCGGCGGCGGCGAAAGGCATAGCGGGCAATGCGCTCGACGATTGTGCCGAGCAGGAAAATCGCCAGAAACTGCGCCACCATGCGCGGCCAGCCGGCGGCGGCGATCTCGCCGAAGAACAGCGAAGAAGCATGGCCGACCTGCGAGGGCAGCGTCATCGCCGCATCGGAGACCATCGAGACGTGCCGGCGGGCATGCTGGAGCAGACCTGAGAGCACCGACATCTGGTCGCCAGCCGCCGCATCGCTCGCGGGCGCCATCTGCGTCGACATCCATTGCTTGACCTGAGGCGTCTGCATCAGCTCCATCATCTGACGCACTTCGGCGGGCGGGGCGGCCGCGGTCGGCACTTGCGCTGGCGGCGTCTGGGAAAAGCCAGGCGAAACCGCCGAAAAAAGCGCAAGCAATACCAGCATGCCGAATATGACGGCCTTCAAGCTTCCTGCCATGCCACGCTCCATGACCGCCTCCAATGAAATGTCGGTCGCTTGTAGAAGGCAGCGCTGACATTTTGCAATGGATACTCGCGACCGCTGCCGCCAGCAAGCAGTAGGGAAACCATACCGATGGCTAGCAAAGGCAAACCTCGCCGCCTCCTCGAAACGAAGCACTGCGCTCGCTATTTCAGGATGACGGCTTTGTCGGAACGGTGAGTGAAGTCGCTTGCCTTCAGGATTTCGGGACCGGCTTTTCCACGTGACCGCCGAAGCCCGCGCGCATCGCCGACAGCACCTTGTTGGCGAATTCGTCATTGTCGCGCGAGGAGAAGCGACCGTAGAGCGCAGCGCTCAGCACCGGCGTCGGCACGCTTTCGTCGATTGCCGCCATGATCGTCCAGCGGCCTTCGCCGCTGTCCGAGACGCGGCCGGCATATTTCGAAAGTGCGGGATCGGCATGCAGCGCATCGGCCGTGAGATCGAGCAGCCAGGAGGTGATGACGCTGCCGCGGCGCCAGACTTCGGCGACATCCTGCAGGTTGAAATCATACTGGAAATGTTCCGGATGGGCGAGCGGCGCGGTTTCCGCATCGGCCTCGTGCGAGGCGGCGCCGATATTGGCATGTTTCAGAATATTGATACCTTCGGCATAGGCGGCCATCAGGCCATATTCGATGCCGTTATGCACCATCTTGACGAAATGACCGGCGCCATGCGGGCCGCAATGCAGGTAACCCTGCTCGGCGGTGCTGGCCGCAGCCGCTTCGGCGCTCCGGTTCGGCGAAGCTTCGGTCTTGCCGACGCCGGGCGCCAGCGTCGCGAAGATCGGGGAAAGGTGTTCGACGATGCCCTTCTCGCCGCCGATCATCAGGCAATAACCGCGCTCGAGGCCGAAGACGCCGCCGCTGGTGCCGACATCGACATAATGGATGCCCTTGGTAATGAGGTCGGCGCCGCGACGAATGTCGTCATGGTAATAAGAGTTTCCGCCATCAATGACGATATCGCCATTCTCAAGCAGCGGCACCAGGCTCGCCAGCACCTTGTCGACGATCGCCGCCGGCAGCATCAGCCAGATCGCGCGCGGATGGGCGAGCTTCGAGACGAACTCCGCGAGCGAGGCACTGCCGGTCGCACCGAGGCCCGCGAGCTCGGCAACGCTTTCCGGCCTGGCGTCGTAGACGACGCATTCGTGACCGCCTCGCATCAAGCGCTGGACCATATAATTGCCCATGCGGCCCAAACCAACCATGCCAAGCTGCATAATGAATCTCCTGGAAACCGAAATGAAGTATCGAATCCGGAAATTAGCACCCGCAGTGTGACAGGCAAGCAAAGTCTCGGTGATATCGGCGAATGCGACGATTGCGCCGCCGATCGTCTTGATGCCGACTCACTCGTTCAAACATCAGGCGCGCTGGCCGGCTCACCCTTCATCTCGCTGAGGAACATGCCCTCGCGCAGATTGATGCCGTATTCGACGAAGGCCTTCATGCAGCAGAGCATCTGCGTCCAGCCTTCGCAGTTGAGATAGGTGCCGCGCCGGCCGGCATCGTCTTCACGCCAGCCGGTCTCGGCGATAGTCACCAGCGTGCCGCCGTCTTCCAGCGGCTTGAAGTTCATCTCTACCAGCGTCTTGTAGGTCGTCTTGTCTTCGCCGGTGCCGCCATCCCAGCGCAGCACGATGCGGCTTTCCGGCACCAGTTCGACGACCTCGACCGGCGCATCCTTCCACCAGGTCACCGTCGTGCCCTTCACGAGCGGTGCGCTCGCTCCGCCGATCGTGGTGAAATAGCTGCTGAGCTTCTTCGGGTTGACGACGGCATCGAACACCTCTGCAACGGGGCGGCCGACACGGCCGGAAATGCGGATTGCGAGAGACATGACACTTCTCCTCTTCTCCAGTGTGTCTGTTCCATTGTCCTCGGCGCCATTATGTTATAAAAATATAACATGTCAAGCGAATCAACCGACGATCCCGTTTTCAAGGCGCTGGCGCATCATCGCCGCCGCGAAATTCTCGATCTGCTCAAGGATGGCCCCCAAACCACAGGGACCCTTTGCGAGATGTTTCCGCAGATGGATCGCTGCACGGTGATGCAGCATCTGAAGGTGCTGGAAGAGGCTGACCTGGTCATCGCCAGGAAGGAAGGCCGCGAGCGCTGGAACCACCTGAACAGCCTGCCGATCAAACACATCTATGACCGCTGGATCAGCACCTATGCCGGCCATTCCCTGTCGATTCTCGACCGGCTGAAAGGCGACCTCGAGGGCCAGCCCGAATAATGATCCAGTCGCCCAACAGCTTGCTTGCCGGCCAGCCGAAGCCTTATGCTGGCCAAAACGGCACGGGATCAGGCAGATGACGATATCGGGCGCCGGCATACGCCGCATGCGGCTGCTGCGCAGCATGAAGCAGGAACATCTTGCCGAACTCCTCCGCGTCAACCAGGCGACGGTCTCACGCTGGGAGCGCGATCAGCTCGCCCTGTCGGCCGAACAGGCGGCCAAGCTGGAACGGATTTTCAGCTCACCGCAACATGCAGCAGTCGATGCGGCGCTGAAGCGGCTGGTCGAGGATTCCGTCCGGCCGGTGCATCTGATCTGCGACCGCACCCACCGGCTGCTCTCCGCCTCTCGCCCGCGGCAGGCGGAGTGGCGGGTGCCGCTCGGCGCCTTTCTCGGCCGCTCCATATTCTCTTATGCATCCGCCGAAATCGCCGCCGCCGAGCAGTCGCTGGAGGAGCGCGGCTGGCATGAGGGCAGGCTCTCGTCGTTGACCCTCGATACCGGCGCCAACGGCAATGCGCTGCTGCCAATCGCCGCCGGCCGTGTGACCTGGGAACGGATCATGCTTTCCGACGGTAGCGCCGGCCGCCTCGTCACGACCATCGGCTGAGCCTCAAGCTTTCCTGCATTCCCCTGCATAATTTATGCGTTGTCCGGAAACGCCAGTCTTTATAGCGTCCGCGGCCGAGCGGTCAGGAGACGATGTGATGACGATACTGGTAACGGGAAGTGCCGGCCATCTCGGCGAGGCGCTGATGCGAACCTTGAGGGCGGAAAGCCGGTGGGTGCGCGGCATCGATATCAAGCCCTCGGCTTTTACCGACATGGTCGGCTCGATCAGTGATCGCGCCTTCGTCCGCCAGGCGATGTCTGGCATCAGCCACGTCATCCATGCCGCGACGCTGCACAAACCGCATGTGGCAACCCACGACAATCGCGATTTCCTCGACACCAATATCGCCGGCACCCTTAACCTGCTCGAAGAAGCAGTGGCCGCCGCAGGCGTTGCAAGCTTCGTCTTCACCAGCACCACCAGTACCTTCGGCGCAGCATTGACTCCTGCTGCCGGCGAACCGGCGGCATGGGTGACCGAGGACGTGCTTCCCGTCGCGAAAAACATCTACGGCGTGACGAAACTCGCTGCCGAAGGTCTATGCGAACTCTTCGCCCGCAAATCCGGTCTGCCGGTGGTCATTCTCAGGACTTCGCGTTTCTTTCCCGAAAACGACGACGATCCTGACATTCGCAACGGCTATTCGGCTGAAAACGCCCAGGCCAACGAGCTTCTTCACCGCCGCGTCGATATCACCGACGTGGTCGGCGCTCATCTGCAGGCGCTCGAAAAGGCGCCGGCAATCGGCTTTGGCCGCTACATCATCTCCGCCACGACGCCGTTTTCGGCAAGGGATCTTGCCGAGATCAGGCGCGACGCGCCTCCCGTCGTCGAACGACTGCTCCCGGGTGCAGCTTCTCTCTACGCATCACGGGGTTGGAAAATGTTTCCTTCGCTCGACCGTGTCTATGTCAACGAACGCGCAAGGCGGGAACTCGGCTGGCAGCCGCGATATGATTTCCGTTTCGTGCTCGATTGCCTGCGCGACAACAGGGAGTGGCGAAGCCCCTTGGCGTTGGATGTCGGCTCCAAAGGCTACCACGACGAGGTCTTTGCCGAGGGGCCTTACCCGGTCGGATAGAGCAGCGAGCTGAAATGCGAATATGCAAAAGCCTCACACCTTTTGGCATGGGCTTTTCACTGAAAAGCGTCATCCAGATATCATGATCCCGTCATAGACCGTCTGCCGGGGATATGGGGCGACGAAATCCAGGGCGTGTTGTGCCATCGGGAAATCGAATCCAGGCCGGGGGTGTCATTTGAAGCGGTGTCCAGCCTGCGGGCGGAAGCCGTTTCGAGAGCGCTTTTGACCGAGAGGGTATTTGCATGAAGAATGTCAGACCTTACACAGCGCGGCTGTTCGCCGCGGTTCTCGCGGCATCCGCCGCCGTGCCAGTCGTCGCAGTGGCCGAGAATTCCGCCACCGTCGGCGGCCTCACCTTCGTCAACAAGGGCCTGGTGGGCATCGGCCGCATTCCGGCCAACCAGCGTGACAAATTCGGCGAGACCTTCGGTTCCGGCTCGGGCATGGCGGTCGATCCCGCCGCCTGGAGCCGCGACGGCGCCGGGTACAAGGGCACGCTCTACCTGTTGCCCGACCGCGGTTACAACGCCGTCGGCACCGTCGACTATCGTCCTCGCCTGAACACCATCTCGATCGGGCTGACGCCGACCGCTCCGCGTGCAGCACCCGAGGCCGGCAAGGAACAGTCGGGCGTCGACGCAAAGCTCGTCGATTCCACACTCTTCGTCGACGACAAGGGCGGCGACATGACCGGCCTCGACCCGGAATCCGGCGTCCGCCCCGCTGCCGGCAATTTTCCCGCGCTACCGCAGGCGACGAACGGCAAGATCGCGCTCGACAATGAAGCCATCATCCGCATGGCCGACGGCAGCATGTTCGTCAGCGACGAATACGGGCCTTATATTTACCGCTTCTCGGCCGACGGCCACCTGCTCTCCGCCACCCAGCCGCCGAAGGCGCTTTTGCCGATGCGCAAGGGCGCGCTGAGCTTTGCCTCCAACAATCCCGGTCCCGGCGCCTCCGCTCCGGACCCGAAAGATCCGGAGACCGGCCGCCAGAACAACCAGGGTCTCGAAGGCATGGCGATAACGCCTGATGGTAAGTTCATCATCGCTGTGCTGCAATCGGCTGCCCGCCAGGACGGCGGCGATTCCGGCTCGACCCGCCAGAATACCCGCGCGCTGATCTATGACGCCGCCGATCCCGATCACCTGAAACTGGTGCACGAATATGTCGTGCCGCTGCCGGTCTTCAAGGATGCCAAGGACAAGACGACGATCGCCGCCGAGAGCGAAATCATTGCTCTTTCCGACAAGACCTTCCTGATGCTCGCCCGTGACAGCGGCAACGGCCAGGGCCTGAAGGGCGACACCTCGCTCTACCGCAAGGTCGACATCGTCGACGTTTCCGCCGCGACCGACATCGCCGGCAGCGATTTCGATGACGGCAAGCCGATCGCGCCGAAGGGCGTCGTCGATCCCTCGCTGACACAGGCGACGCTGACACCCTTCATCGACCTCAACGACAAGGCCGATCTCGCCCGCTTCGGCTTGCACAACGGCGCGCCGAACGACAAGAACAATCTGTCGGAAAAGTGGGAAGCCATGGGTCTTGCGAGCGTTCTCGACCCGAACCTGCCGGACGACTACTTCCTGTTCGTCGCCAATGACAACGACTTCTTGACGCAGGATGGTTTCCAGGTGGGTGCCGCCTACAAGTCAGACGGCGGTGCCGACGTCGACACCATGTTCCAGGTCTTCCAGGTCACCCTTCCAGGCCTGAAGAAGTAACGGACGCACTGAAGAAGGGCGGACGCGCAAACCACGTTCGCCCGCCATATCCGGCGTCTTCGCTGAAAATGGAAGGAAAGGGTGCGATCCACGACCACCGATGGATGTTTACGATCCTGGGTGCCTACAAACGTAGGTGGGCGCCGTGTGTCCAGGCCCACGGGCCTGGCCAGGGACAGCTCCCTTTGGATCGAGTATGGCCCCAGGGATTGTGGTTCCTGTCGAGAGGCGCAGACCGCATGCCGATATATAAGGTCGTTTGTGCTGGCGCGCCAGTGGCGACGGAAGGCGGCCCCTATTTAATTGAGATCAATTGAGTTCGGGGGCCGACCGGCCGTTCAGCTTGTCGGTGATGCCGCGGATGCGGCTCGACACTTCACTGAGCGCTGCGGCAAGATTTTCCTCGGTCCGGGCGGTGGCTGCAAGCACCGTATCGCGATTGCCGCGCAGCGTCTCGAGCTCGGATTCCAATCCGGCAACGCGGCGCGTCAGCTCGGCAATCTCGTCCGTGATCATGATGCCGGCCATGACGGTGATCCTGAGATCGCCGATTTCCCCGAACTGATCCTTGAGATGGCCGACATAGCGGTCGAAGCGGGTGGCGAGATCGGTCAGGTGATCCTCCTGCCCTTCCTCGCAGGCCATGCGATAGGCTTTGCCGTCGATCGTTACCGTCACCTGCGCCATGCCAAACTCTTTCTATAAGAGCATGATGCCGAAAAGTGTGAGCGGTTTTCGGACGACATCATGCTCTAACTCTTTAAATTAGAACAGGATTCAGATTTTGGGCCTGGCCTAAAATCATCCTGTTCTAGCGATCCAGAACTGCGCGGATCGTTTCCATGGCCGTCACCAGCCGCCGCGATACCTCGCGATTGACCTCTTCCAGCCGGTTGGCGCGGAATTCGGCCTGGTCGAGCTCCTGCGCCAGTCGCGAACGGTCGGCGTGCACACGCCGTACCTCGCCCTCGATCTCGCCCTGCTCGCGCTGCCGCTCGACGCGCATGTCGACGGCGTTTTCGAGGCTCGATATCGCCTGTCTCAATTCGTTGAGCGCTGCTTCCATGGTTTTGCCTGTGGGCATCATGTCTTTCCGATTCCCGCGCAGGATCCGCGAATCGGCACGCCGCGCCGATCCTGCGATTTCAAAAGGATATGCAGCTCGCCGACGGCCCGTCAATAAATCCTGTCACTTGCCCACCGGCCTATCCTGTGGATGAGCGTTTTACATAGGCTCGCCACATCAGATTCGTCATTTGTACAATCGTGCGATCAAATGTCAAAAATCGCTGCTGCGCGCCCGGATTTGGCCTGCCATTTATTGACTTGCCCGTCCCAACTGCTATGTCTCTGCCGCTTTCACTCGATGGTCTTGGAGGCTCGAGGCCATCCCCCGACACCCGGAACTTGCGGAAAAGCCATGACCTCTCCCGAACAACACGACCGGATGGCGAATGCGATCCGTTTTCTCGCCATGGACGCCGTCGAAAAGGCGAACTCCGGCCACCCGGGCATGCCGATGGGCATGGCCGACGTGGCAACGGTCCTGTTCACCAAATATCTGAAGTTCGATCCGAAGAAGCCGCACTGGCCAAACCGCGACCGCTTCGTGCTGTCGGCCGGCCATGGCTCGATGCTGCTCTATTCGGTGCTGTATCTGACCGGCTATCCTGACATGACGATCGAGGATCTGAAGCAGTTCCGTCAGCTCGGCTCGAAGACCGCCGGCCATCCGGAATACGGTCACGCCACCGGCATCGAAACGACGACCGGTCCGCTCGGCCAGGGCATTGCCAATTCCGTCGGCATGGCGATTGCCGAACGCAAGCTGCGCGAGGAGTTCGGCTCCGATCTCCAGGATCACTATACCTATGCGATCTGCGGCGACGGCTGCCTGATGGAGGGCATCAGCCACGAAGCCATCGCGCTCGCCGGCCACCTGAAGCTCAACAAGCTCGTTCTGTTCTGGGATAACAACTCGATCACCATCGACGGCGCCGTTTCGCTGTCGGATTCCACCGACCAGATCGCCCGCTTCAAGGCGGTACATTGGAACACGATCGAGATCGACGGTCACGATCAGGCCGCTATCTCCGGCGCGATCGAAGCTGCCCATAAGTCCGACCGCCCGACCTTCATCGCCTGCAAGACGATCATCGGCTTCGGCGCTCCGAACAAGCAGGGCACCCACAAGGTCCACGGCAACCCGCTCGGCGCCGAAGAAATTGCGGCCACCCGCAAGGCGCTGAACTGGGAAGCCGAAGCCTTCGTCATCCCGTCTGATGTTCTCGACAGCTGGCGTGCAGCCGGCGCCCGCTCCCTTGACCTCGTCAAGTCCTGGGAAGACGGTCTCGCCAAGGCTCCGGCCAGGGCAGAGTTCACCCGCCGCATGGCAGGCGATCTGCCGGAAGGTTTCGACGCCGCGATCAGCGCATATAAGAAGAAGCTCGCCGAGACCAAGCCGACGGTTGCGACCCGCAAGGCTTCGGAAGATGCGCTCGAGGTCATCAACGGCTTCCTGCCGGAAACGCTCGGCGGCTCCGCCGACCTGACGCCGTCGAACAACACCAAGACCAGCCAGATGCATTCGATCACGCCGACGGATTTCGCCGGTCGTTACATGCATTGGGGCATCCGCGAGCATGGCATGGCGTCTGCCATGAACGGCATTGCGCTGCATGGCGGCCTCATCCCCTATAGCGGCGGCTTCCTGATCTTCTCGGATTATTGCCGCCCGCCGATCCGCCTTGCTTCGCTGATGGGCATCCGCGTCATTCACGTCCTGACGCATGACTCGATCGGCGTCGGCGAAGACGGCCCGACGCACCAGCCCGTCGAACAGCTCGCCGGTCTGCGCGCCATCCCGAACCTGATGGTCTTCCGTCCGGCCGACGCCACGGAAACAGCGGAATGCTGGCAGATCGCCATCAAGACGCACAACCGTCCTTCGGGCCTTGCTCTGACGCGTCAGAACCTGCTCGCAGCCCGCACCGAATACAGCGAAAAGAACCTCTGCGAACAGGGTGCTTACACGCTGGCCGGCAATGCCGACGCCAAAGTGACGATCTTCGCCTCCGGCTCCGAAGTCGAAATCGCCGTTGCTGCCCGTACGGCACTCGAAGCCAAGGGCGTCACCGTCCGCGTCGTATCGGTTCCCTGCACGGAACTGTTCTTCGAGCAGCCGGAAGCCTATCGCAAGGAAATCCTCGGCAACTCGCCGGTCAAGATCGCCGTCGAAGCCGCCGTTCGCGAAGGCTGGGATGCGTTCATCGGACCGGAAGGCACCTTCATCGGCATGAAGAGCTTCGGCGCTTCCGGCCCGGTCAAGGAAGTTTACAAGCATTTCGGCATCACCGCCGACGCCGTCGTTGCGGCCGCGGAAGCAAAGCTTTAATGAGGGCGCCTTGAGGCGCTCTCCATCTCCTCAATTCCAGGCCCTCGCTATCGGGCCTTACTCTATCGGGAGTGAATGAACATGACAGTCAAGGTTGCCATCAACGGTTTCGGCCGCATCGGCCGCAACGTCCTTCGCGCCATCGTCGAATCCGGCCGCACCGACATCGAAGTCGTCGCCATCAACGATCTTGGTCCGGTTGAAACCAACGCCCACCTGCTGCGCTACGACTCGATCCACGGCCGCTTCCCGGCAACGGTGAAGGTCGAGGGTGACTCGATCATCGTCGGCAACGGCAAGCCGATCAAGGTCACGGCGATCAAGGATCCGGCAACGCTCCCGCACCGCGAACTCGGCGTCGACATCGCGATGGAATGCACCGGCATCTTCACCGCCCGCGACAAGGCTGCCGCCCACCTGACGGCCGGCGCCAAGCGCGTCATCGTCTCGGCGCCTGCCGATGGTGCCGACCTGACGGTCGTCTTCGGCGTCAACCATGACCAGCTCACCAAGGAGCACTTGGTCATCTCCAACGCGTCCTGCACCACCAACTGCCTGGTGCCGGTCGTGAAGGTTCTCGACGACGCCGTCGGCATCGACCACGGCTTCATGACGACCATCCACTCCTATACCGGCGACCAGCCGACGCTCGACACGATGCACAAGGACCTGTATCGCGCCCGCGCGGCCGCCCTCTCGATGATCCCGACCTCGACGGGTGCAGCCAAGGCAGTCGGCCTCGTTCTGCCGCATCTGAAAGGCAAGCTCGACGGCACCTCGATCCGAGTTCCGACCCCGAACGTTTCGGTCGTCGACTTCAAGTTCGTCTCCAAGAAGGCGACCACCGTTGGCGAAATCAATGAAGCCATCATGGCTGCTGCCAACGGCAAGCTGAAGGGCATCCTCGGCTACACCGACGAGCCGCTTGTCTCCCGTGACTTCAACCACGACAGCCACTCGTCGATCCTCGCAACCGATCAGACCAAGGTCATGGAAGGCAACTTCGTGCGCGTCCTGTCCTGGTACGACAACGAGTGGGGCTTCTCCAGCCGCATGTCCGACACCGCAGTCGCTTTCGCCAAGCTCATCTGAGCGCACTTGAGGCATCGAGATGTAAGCGGCCCGGGAAACCGGGCCGCTTTTTGTTGCCGCGCCTCCAAACGAAACCGGCCTTCCCGCACTGGCATCTTTTCGCCCATTGCCCGGATGAGATCTGTTAGAATACGTCACCCTGGACATTCCAAAATGCCCAGGTTCCTCACGTCGCATCGGCCACCGGCCAGGTGCGGAACGCCAATACCGTGCGGTAGCACTGTCGCCCGCATGAAAATGAGAGAGATGGATGGATTATTTTACCGTTGAAATCGCCGGCCGCGCCGTTGCCAGTTTTCGCTCGGAAAATCACGAGGAAGCGACGCATTTCTTCGAGGCGGAAGACTTTCGCGACGATCTGACCGTCCTGGAATCCGAAGGCAAGCCTCTTTGGGACCGCAAAGCGGCCCTGAGCCTGCGCAAGGCGACCACCGAGGAAGCAAGCGAAGTCGAGCACGCCTATGAATTCGACGATGATCCCGAACGGACCATCGAGGACGAGTTCGTCGTGTTCCTGGTCCCGGTCGCGGATCTGACCGACGAGGGCGAGGACACAGAAGACTGACCGACGATCCGCATCTTTTTCGGGTTCGAATTCGATAGGCGTCCCTGCGCGAAAAACCTCGTCGACGAATTCCGGCCCGCAAGGATGGATCATGGGTTGGCAATCCGCTGGCCAAGCGTGTTAGATTGAGCAAATGCGCAGCACTGCACAATGGCTAAAGTGAGCCAAGTGGAGTTGATAAATGGCAGAGACACAAAAACGCTTGTCCCACACCACCCTCAAACGGCGGCAACGGTTTCACCCCAAGCGGGACGTCAGACCTGCCGTGTTGGCAAAGGCTAATCGTCTGGTCATCTGGGTCGCCGCGTTCATTGGCCTCTCGTTTCTCGCCATCGTCATACTTCAGGCAGTGTTAGGATAGCAGCGCAAGAGCCGGCCGCTTCTGGCACAAGACTGCAGCCGGCTGCTCTCGCTGGGCGGCCGGCATGTCCACCCGATATCGAAATCTCTCAGCGCTCATTTTCCCCTCTCCGCATCCGCGCGTGCAATCCAGGCTTCCCGTCATTGGACAAGGCAAACGGGCCGGGTGAAACGAGGAGCGGGTCTTATTCTGTTGCCATTCGCAGATACCGGCAGGAAAAATCCATGCCTGTCTTTTTTGCCCTGCTCTCGCCTGATTTTCCTATACATTCCTTATAGAGAATTTCTCCCGTAGCATTCCGTGTCGGTTGGCCGTCCGGCAGCCGTTCAGCAGCATGAAGCAGCATCGCGACGAGGTTAAGCCGCAAGGCCTACCCTTCTCTGACGTTTTGCCGTTTACTGACGGATCGCCGCGCGTGACGGAGGGGTTGAATAAAGGCGGATCGGCCGGGGCGGCTGTGTTCGCGAAGCAGTCGATGGAAAGGAGTGGGCATGGAAGCGTTCTATATCGTGGTGCTGGTTTCGACGGCGCTCGTGCTTCTTGCCGCTTTTTCGAGCCTGCTCGCCTTCCGCTTCGGCGCTCCCCTGCTGCTGCTCTTCCTGATGATCGGCCTTGCCGCCGGCGTCGATGGCCTCGGCATCGAGTTCAGCAACAATTATCTCGCCTATATTCTCGGCTCCATCGCGCTGGCCGTCATCCTCTTCGACTCCGGCTTCGGCACGCCGATGCAGGCCTTCCGGCTGGCGGCCGTGCCCTCTCTGGCGCTCGCCTCGGTCGGCGTGCTGATCACCGCCTCGCTCTTTGCCTTCGCCGCCATGTGGCTTTTGAATTTCACCTGGCTGGAAGGACTGCTGCTCGGCTCGATCGTCGCGTCGACGGATGCCGCCGCCGTCTTCTTCCTGCTGCGCATCGGCGGCATCAACATCCGCGACAAGGTGCGCTCGACGCTGGAAGTTGAATCCGGCACCAACGACCCGATGGCGATCTTCCTCACCATCGCCCTCGTCGAGGTGCTGGCGAGCGGCGAGCGTTATGCCGGCATCAATATCGGCATGCTCGCCATGTTCGTGCAGCAGATGGGCCTCGGCGTCATTCTCGGCTTGCTCGGCGGCATGATGATCGTGCTGATCGTCAGTAAGCTCGATACCGATCGCGGCCTGACGCCGATTTTCGTGCTGGCGCTCGCTCTTCTCGTCTTCTCCTTCACCGGCGCGGTTGGCGGCAGCGGCTTCCTCGCCGTCTATGTCGCCGGCATCTACGCCGGAAACCGCAAGATGCAGGCGATCGGCACCATCAAGCGCTTCCAGGACGGCATGACCTGGCTGGCGCAGATCATCATGTTCCTGGTGCTCGGCCTGCTCGCCACGCCGTCGCAATTCCCTGTCATTATCGTGCCGGCCATCCTGCTCGCCCTCTTCCTGATCTTCGTCGCCCGGCCGTTGGCGATCTGGCTGTCGCTGCTTCCCTTCGATTACACGCAGCAGGAAATCGGCTTCGTTGCCTGGGTCGGCCTGCGCGGCGCCGTCTCCATCCTGCTTGCCATCATGCCGATCCTCGGCGGGCTTGAGAACGGTCAGATCTATTTCAACACCGCCTTCATCATCGTGCTGGTCTCGCTGCTCCTCCAGGGCTGGACGATCAAACCCGTCGCCAAAAAGCTCGGGCTGATCATTCCGCCGCGCATCGGCGCCGTCGACAAGGTCGAGGTCGACCTGCCGGGCGCGGCCAACCACGAACTGCTCTCCTACCGCGTCATCAAGGATAGCCCGGTGCTGCGCGGCGAGCGCATTCCGCGCTGGGCGACCCCCTCGCTCGTCATCCGCGACGGCAAGTCGATGCGCTATCAATATGCCGGGCGGCTGCGCGAGCACGATCTCGTCTACCTCTTCATCGTACCGAGCTATTCCCGCCTGCTCGACCGGCTCTTCGCCAGCCGGGCGCCTGTCGATGACGACGATGCCGAATTCTTCGGGGCCTTCGCGCTCTCTCCTGCCCGCCCCGCCGCCGATCTCGACGCCGCCTATGGCCCCGGCCTGCTCAACGAATCCGAAAAGGGCCTGACGATCGCCGAATTGATGCGGCAGCGCCTCGGCGGCAAGGCCGATTATGCCGACCGCGTCCGCCTCGGCTCGATCATCCTCATCGTCCGCGATTTAGACGAGCACGATCATATCACCTCCGTCGGCATGTCGCTCGAAGCCGTCGAACCGGCAATTACGCTGCCGATCTTCCTCAATCTCAAGGACATCATCCAGCGCATCCGCGACCGGCTGAACGGACGCCGGAACCGGGAAACCGCAGCCTCCGAAAGCACGCCGAAACCGCCGGCAGGACGCGACGAAGGCACACGCGAAAACGGCCGCTGAACGCCTTGCGTCTCGAATGATCCTTGCTATGTTCGGCGCAACTTTCGCCAACCACGACAGGATCCTCCCCATGCCTTCTTTCAAGACCCTCGACGATCTTTCCGACATCCGCGGCAAGCGCGTTCTCGTCCGCGTCGACCTCAACGTCCCGGTGAAAGACGGCAAGGTCACCGATGTGACGCGCATCGAGCGTGTGGCGCCGACGATCCTCGAATTGTCCGAAAAGGGTGCCAAGGTGATCCTGCTGGCCCATTTTGGCCGGCCGAAGGATGGCCCTTCGCCGGATCTGTCGCTGTCGCTGATTGCCCCTTCCGTCGAGGAAGTGCTTGATCATGCCGTGCTGACGGCCCCCGACTGCATCGGCGAAGCCGCCGCCTCCGCCGTTGCCGCGATGAATGACGGCGATATCCTGCTTCTGGAAAACACCCGCTTCCACAAGGGCGAGGAAAAGAACGACGCAGACTTCGCCAAGGCGCTTGCCGCCAATGGCGACATCTATGTCAACGACGCCTTTTCGGCCGCCCACCGCGCCCATGCCTCGACCGAGGGTCTTGCCCACCACCTGCCAGCCTATGCCGGCCGCACCATGCAGGCCGAGCTGGAAGCGCTGGAGAAGGGCCTCGGTGATCCCGCTCGCCCTGTCGTCGCGATCGTCGGCGGCGCCAAGGTCTCCACCAAGATCGACCTGTTGATGAACCTAGTGAAGAAGGTCGATGCGCTCGTCATCGGCGGCGGCATGGCCAATACCTTCATCGCCGCCCGCGGCACCAATGTTGGCAAGTCGCTCTGCGAACATGATCTCGCCGAAACCGCCAAACAGATCATGATCGAGGCCGCGACCGCCGGCTGCGCCATCATCCTGCCGGAGGATGGCGTGATTGCCCGCGAGTTCAAGGCGGGTGCCGCCAACGAGACGGTCGATATCAACGCCATTCCCGCCGATGCCATGGTGCTCGATGTCGGCCCGAAATCCGTCGAGGCCATCAACGCCTGGATCGAACGCGCCGCAACCCTGGTCTGGAACGGCCCGCTCGGCGCCTTCGAGATCGAACCCTTCGATGCCGCAACGGTCGCTGCTGCGAAATACGCCGCTGGGCGCACGGCAGCCAGCAAGCTCACCTCCGTTGCCGGCGGTGGCGACACCGTCTCGGCGCTCAACCATGCCGGCGTTGCCGACGATTTCACCTATGTTTCGACCGCCGGCGGCGCCTTCCTCGAATGGATGGAAGGCAAAGAGCTTCCCGGCGTCGCGGTCCTCAACACTGCAAGGTAATCCGCAAGACTGAATTTCGCAGATTTTACATGTGGATAGACCGTGGAAGAAAAACAGCTTCCGCGGTCTTTTGCTCAGAGGATGAAAAAAATCCCAACTTTCAAACGATTGAATTGAATTCAATCGTTTCAATGACTTAGCCTTCCATTTTCCTTCCTATAAACTTCTGTTATCCGCGTTCTATATTCCTGAAGTGCCGATGTTTATTGTTGTGGAGAGAACGAAATGAGCGAACGACTGGAAGACATTGCAGTGCAGATGGTTACAGGCGGCCGGGGGCTGCTCGCCGCCGATGAATCGACCTCCACCATCAAGAAACGTTTCGACACGATCAACCTCGAATCGACCGAAACGAGCCGGCGAGACTACCGGGAGATGCTCTTCCGCTCAGACGAGGCGATGAAGAAATATATCTCCGGCGTCATCCTCTTCGAAGAGACGTTGTTCCAGAAAGCCGCGGACGGCACGCCCTTCGTCGATATCATCCGCGCAGCCGGCGCCATCCCCGGCATCAAGGTCGACACCGGCGCCAAGCCGATGGCCAAATATCCCGCTGAAACCATCACTGAGGGCCTCGACGGTCTCGGCGAGCGCCTTGCCAGATATTATGAAGCCGGCGCCCGCTTCGCCAAGTGGCGCGGCGTCATCGCCATCTCGTCGACCTTGCCGACCCGCGGTTCCGTCCGCGCCAACGCTCAGGCGCTTGCTCGTTATGCCGCACTTTGCCAGGAGGCCGGGATCGTTCCGATCGTCGAGCCGGAATGCCTGATGGACGGCAAACCGGGCGATCACAATATCGACCGCTGCGCCGAAGTGACCGAATCCACGCTGCGCATCGTTTTCGAGGAACTGGCCGATGCCCGCGTCAACCTCGAAGGCATGATCCTCAAGCCGAACATGGTGATCGACGGCAAGAACGCCCGCAAGGCCTCGGTCGCGGAAGTTGCTGAGCGCACCGTCAAGGTGCTGAAGGCGACCGTTCCTCCCGCCGTTCCCGGCATCGCCTTCCTTTCCGGCGGCCAAACGACCGAAGAGGCGACAGCCCATCTTTCGGCGATCAATGCCAGCGGCGACCTGCCCTGGTTCGTCACCTTCTCCTACGGCCGCGCCCTGCAGGACAGCGCGCTCAGGGCCTGGAACGGCAAGCAGGAAAACGTCGCTGCCGGCCAGCGCGAATTCACCCACCGCGCCGAGATGAACAGCCTTGCCGCCAAGGGCAACTGGAAGAAAGACCTGGAAAAGGCAGCCTGAGTTTTGGAGCTTTGAACTAATGGGCAGGGAGCGGCGAACGCAGCTTCCTGCCCTCTCCGCCGTTTCCTTCCCTCTCATTGTCACGGCGACAAGAAACCGCTTCGTTCCGCGAAAAACCGTGATTACTCATAGCGCCCTGTCACAACAGGAGCCGCCATGAACACCCTCTCCTACGTCACCGTCGATGTCTTCACCTCCACCCGCTTCGAGGGCAATCCGCTTGCCGTCATTTCCGATGCGCGCGGTCTGAGCGATGTGGCGATGCAAAAGATCGCCACCGAGTTCAACTATTCCGAAGTCACCTTCGTCCTGCCGCCGGAAGACCCGCAAAATTCCGCCTGCGTGCGCATCTTCACCCCGACGATGGAAGTACCCTTTGCTGGCCATCCGAACGTCGGCACCGCCTATGTGCTCGGCCAGCAGGCGGAGATTTTCGGCAAGCCGGTCGGCGATACGCTGCGTTTTGAGGAAAAGGCCGGCATCGTCGAAGTCAGCCTGAAACGCAGCGGCGGAAAGGTTGCTGCTGCCGCCATCCGCGCGCCGCAGCCGCTGACGATCGGCGACACCATCGCCGCGCAAACCATCGCCGGCTGCGTCTCGCTCGACCCGGGCGTCATCGTCGACACCACCCATGCCCCGGTCTTTGCATCCGTCGGGCTGAACTTCGCCATCGCAGAAGTGAACGGGCTCGAAGCGCTGGCCGCCGCCCGTCCGAACCTTGCCGGGTTCCAGGCAGCTGCCGGCCGCCAGACGACGAGCGGCCACGACTTCTCGCTCTTCCTCTATGTGAGGACAGCCGAAAATCCATGGAATATTCGCGCCCGTATGTTCGCGCCCCTCGATAACGTGCCCGAAGATCCGGCAACCGGCAGCGCTTCAGCCGCGCTTGGCGCCTATCTCGTCTCGCTTGCGCCGGAGGCCGATATGAACGTCCGCATCACCATTGAACAGGGCGTCGAAATGGGCCGCCGCAGCGTTATCACCCTTGATGTGCTGAAATCCAACGGCATCGTCACCGATGTCGTCATCTCGGGAGGCTGCGTTTCCGTCATGCGCGGAGAAATTAGCTTGCAAGACTGACGGTTGCAGCCCGGACCGTACCCTGCTTTACACGCAATCCGGGGCTACATCAGGAAATCGCGCGAAAGCAGAGCCACTGCCCAGACGGCGAAAGCGATCAGCGCGAGCTTCCAGAAATCCATCCGCCGCCTGAGGCCGGGAAGCCCGAGCGGTTTGATCACCTGTATCGCCATGGCAAGGATGAGCAGCAAGGCTATCAGCTTTGTCATGCTTTATTTTTTCCGTTTTTCGGAATGTCACAGGACGGACATTTTTCCGCGCGAACAAGAGGATCTCGACACGCCGTAAAGATATTCCGGGGCACAATCAATCATCTTAAGGCTGGGCTGAGGCAGGTCCTGCCTTATGTCCATTGCAAATCGCTAAGACCGAGTCTGGGGAAATGAAGAGAAATCTGCTGTCCGTCGCCGCGCTGCTCTTTGGCACGCTCTTCCTTTTCATGGGCAACGGCCTGCAGGGGATCCTGCTTCCCGTGCGCGGCAATCTCGAAGGCTACGCAACGACGACGCTCGGCCTGCTCGGCACTTCGTGGGCGGGGGGCTTCGTCATCGGCTGCTTGATTGCGCCGAAGATTGTGCGCCGCGTCGGCCATGTGCGTGCCTTTTCGGGGTTCATCTCGATCATCGCCATCATTGCGCTGGTCAGCGGTATCATCATCGATCCGGTCTGGTGGGTGGTCCTGCGCGCCGTCACCGGCTTCTCCACCGCCGGCACGTCGATGATCATTGAAAGCTGGCTGAACGAGCGTGCCAGCAACGAGAGCCGCGGCATGATCTTCTCGCTTTATATCGGCATCACACTCATCGGCGTCGTCGGCGGCCAGATGATGATCCCGCTCGAGGATGTGCGCACGCCGGTTCTCTTCATGATCTGCGGCATCTTCTATTGCATCGCCATGCTGCCGACGACGCTTTCAACCGCCGCTTCGCCACAGCCGCTGAAGGCGGTGCGCCTTGATCTGCCGGCGCTCTATCGCAACTCGCCGGTTTCCTGCCTCGGCATCCTGCTCGTCGGCATCGCCAACGGTGCCTACGGCACGCTCGGCGCCGTCTTCGGCGCCGGCGCCGGCCTCTCCGACACCAGCATCGCCGTCATGATGAGCGCCACCATCTTCGCCGGGGCGGTGATGCAGCTGCCGGCCGGTAGGCTTTCCGATCGCATCGACCGGCGTTACGTGCTCGCTGCCATGTCGGGGATCGCCGCCCTTGCCGGCCTGCTGATCTTTGTGCTCCACCCAACGTCCCCCGCCTTGCTGATCGGGCTCGTCGTCCTTTACGGCGCTGTGGCGAATACGCTCTATCCGATCGCCGTCGCCCACGCGAACGACTTCGCGGCGTCGGAGGATTTCGTCAAGGTCTCCGGCGGCTTGCTGCTGCTCTACGGCATCGGCACGGTGATCGGCCCGACGCTCAGCGGTCCCGTGATGTCGGCGATCAGTCCACATGCGCTTTTCTTGGTCACCGCCATCGCCCATGTGCTGATCACCGTTTATGCCATCATCAGGAGCCGCATCCGCGCCGCGGTCCCCGCCAGCGACCGCGACGCCTACACGACGATCCCGACCGGCACCTCGGCGATCCTGACGCCGCAAAGCATGTCGCTTGCCGATCGCGGCGCCGGCAAACCTCCCGAAACCGGAAAGTCTCCCGAAAGCGACGATCCTGCTGTAAAGTTTGGTTAGGCAGCGAACGGAGGACGAACCATGAGCTTCATCGATGATGACCGGCCGCAGAAGAAAGTCGCCCATGAGATCGGCGCCGATCTCTCCATGCTTTCGGTCGATGAATTGAAGGCGCGGGTGGAATTGCTGAAGACGGAGATCGCCCGTCTTGAGGCCGAGGCCGCCCGCAAAGCCTCCGGGCGGCAGGCGGCGGAAAGCTTCTTCCGCTCGTGATCCGATAAAAGCCCCGAAAAACAAGGCTATAGGCGGATAAAATAGCCCGCCTCAAGTCTTAATCCGGCACAATGTTAATAAAATATTAAGCTTTATAAGGTATTACTGTATTCATCCGGATTTCCTCTGGATCTCAGACAGTTTTCCAAGCGGTGAATTGGTCTGATTTTTCTCCCTGTTTTACCTTGAGAGCCGCGATTGCGGCTCTTCTTTTTCCTATGGCCGGCGCACTTCCACGAAACTGTGGAGATTAACCCTTTCTTAAGAAACGGCTTGCGCATTTGGGCTAATGATACCATCTTAAAGTCATAAAGACCGGGCCTGGAAACTTTTCCGTCGGTGCCGGCGTTACCTGAATATATGTAGCTGCGTGCGAACAGGGACTATTGCGATGTCGGAAGTTGGATTGAACACGATCAGTTTTGCAGGCCGCGCCGCTGCATCCTCGCAGTTCAAGGCACTTTATGCGGAAGGCATGTCGCTGGTCGAAGAGACTGCCGCCTATCTCGACGGTCAGGGCCGCGCCGCTTCCAAGGTTCTGCCGAGGATGGCCTCGGTTCTCTACGCTGCGGAATCAATGCGCCTTACCACCCGCCTGATGCAGATGGCCTCCTGGCTGCTGTTGCAGCGCGCCGTCAACAATGGCGAAATGTCACGTGACCAGGTGCTGGCCGAAAAGAACAAGGTTCGCCTCGACGGCTTCAACGTCGACCGCGCCGCACCCGGCTGGAGTGACCTGCCGGAATCCTTCCGCGACCTCGTCGAACGCTCGCTGCGTTTGCAGAACCGCATTGCCCTGCTCGACCGCGAGATCTACCGCCCGTCCGAAGCGGTGATCGTTCATGATAATCAGAACAGCGTCCAGGCCCAGCTTTCCCTGTTGCAGACAGCCTTCGGCAACAACTGACCAGATCTGCAAGAATTCGAATACGAACCGGCTGCGTCATACGCGGCCGGTTTTTTGTTCGCCGCTGAACGCCGACATCCCTACAGCGTCCCTTGCGCGTCCGAAAAGACGCGCGGCACTGTAAGCCGCTGCAAACGCAAAAAAGCCCGGCGAAACCGGGCTCTCTTCGAATTCCGTCGAGCAAAAGCGATTAGAGGCCGAGGCCGCCGAAGCGCTTGTTGAACTTGGAAACGCGGCCACCGCGGTCCATGAGCTGCTGGTTGCCGCCGGTCCAGGCCGGATGCGACTTGGAATCGATTTCGAGGTTCATGACAGCGCCTTCCGAACCCCAGGTCGAGCGGGTTTCGTACTCAGTGCCATCGGTCATGACCACCTTGATCATGTGATATTCGGGATGGATGCCTGCCTTCATAACAATCTTCCTGCGATACCGGAGTTCAATTTGCCGCATGCAGTTGCGGCCAACGAACCGATTGAATAAATGAAGCCGCAGTCGGATGGCTACGGCTTCCCATTAGGATGCGGTGCCTATACATGAAGGGCGCCTAGATAACAAGAGCCAACAGGCCGCATTGCGCGGGTCCTGCGGGCGATCGGAGACGATTTGGCAGAGCAGGCACGGGCTGAGGAAAACAAGAAGCGATCGCTGCGACCGCTCGGCAGGCTGACGCCCTATGTCATGCGCTATCGCGGCCTGGTGGCCGGTGCGCTGATGTCGCTGGCGCTTGCCGCCATCACCTCGCTGGCGCTGCCGCTCGCCGTGCGTCGCATGATCGATCACGGCTTCACCCAGTCCGACGGCCGCTTCATCAACAGCTACTTCGCCATGCTGATGGTCATGGCCATCGTGCTCGCGGTCGCCAGCGCGCTGCGCTATTATTTCGTCATCACCATCGGCGAGCGCATCGTCGCCGATCTTCGCCGCGATGTCTTTTCCCATGTGACAAGGCTGTCGCCCTCCTTCTTCGACGTCAATCAATCGGGTGAGATCGTCTCGCGGCTGACCGCCGATACGACGCAGATCAAGTCCGCTGTCGGCGCCACCGCCTCGGTGGCGCTCAGGAACTTCATCCTCTGTATCGGCGCCATGGGCATGATGATCGTCACCTCGCCGAAGCTTTCGAGCCTCGTCATCGGAGCGATTCCGCTGATCGTCTTCCCGCTCGTCGCCTTTGGCCGCTCGGTGCGCAAGCGCTCGCGCGCCGCCCAGGATACGCTCGCCGATGCCTCCGCCTTCGCCAACGAGACGATCGCCGCGACCCGCACCGTCCAGGCCTTCAACGGCGAGGATGCCGCAGCGACGCGTTACGGCAGCGCCGTCGAATCCGCCTATGAGGCTGCCCGCGCCGCCATCCGCTCGCGCGCGCTGCTGACGGGGATTGCCATCACGCTGATCTTCGGCAGCGTCGTCGCCGTTCTTTGGGTCGGCGCCCACAGCGTGCTTGCCGGTACGCTTTCGGCCGGCACGCTCGGTCAGTTCCTGCTCTATGCCGTCATCTCCGCCGGTTCGCTGGGCGCGCTGTCGGAGGTCTGGGGTGAGCTCTCGCAGGCAGCCGGTGCCGCAGACCGGCTGACCGAGCTTCTCGACGAGGTCTCGCCGATCACCGCTCCCGCCAGCCCCGAGCCGCTTCCTTCGCCCAGCCGCGGCCGTGTCGAATTCTCAGGCGTGCACTTTGCCTATCCCTCGCGCCCCGGCAAATCGGCGCTGCATGGCTTAAGCTTCGCGATCACGCCAGGTGAGACCGTCGCCATCGTCGGCCCTTCCGGTGCCGGCAAGAGCACCGTCTTTTCGCTGCTGCTGCGCTTCTACGATCCGCAGCAGGGCAGCGTGAAGATCGACGGTGTCGATGCGCAGCTGACGACGCCCGACGAGCTGCGCCAGCGCATCGCCATCGTGCCGCAAGATGTCACCATCTTTGCCGCCTCGATCCATGACAACATCGCCTTCGGCCGTCCCGGCGCCTCGCGTGACGAGGTCCGCGCCGCAGCTCTTGCCGCGCAGGCCGACGAATTCATCGCCCGGCTGGACCAAGGTTATGAGACCGAGGTCGGCGAACGCGGCATCACGCTCTCCGGCGGCCAGCGACAGCGCATCGCCATTGCCCGCGCCATCCTGAAGAACGCGCCCGTGCTGCTGCTCGACGAGGCAACCTCCGCACTTGACGCCGAAAGCGAAACGCTGGTGCAGAAGGCGCTTGACGGCCTGGTGGACGGCCGCACTACGCTCGTCATCGCCCATCGCCTGGCAACCGTGCTGAAGGCCGACCGCATTCTCGTCATGGATCAGGGCCGGGTCGTCGAAGAGGGCACGCATCAGAGCCTGATCCGTCACGGCGGCATCTATGCGCGGCTGGCGCGGCTGCAATTCGACGCCGCCAATGAGGATGTGCTCGCCGCCGCGAAATAGCCGGCGCGCACTTCTCCCGCCAACAGCGACTAAAGTCTGAACCCGCCGCGCTTCTCTGCGGTTGTCTTTCGCGCGTCCTGCCCTAACCTCTTCATTCCCCGGGGTGGGGATATTGCTGCTGAAATCCTTGGGAGGAGATAGGAATGGCGCTTTTCGATATGACGCGACGTACGGGCCTTGCGCTCGGTTTCGGTGCGCTTGCGGCCCTGGCCGTCGGCGCGTCTGCCGCTGCTGCGGATTTTCCCGATCGCGCGATCACTATGGTCGTGCCCTTCGCGGCCGGCGGCTCGACCGATGTCGTCGCCCGCATCGTCGCGCAGAAGATGTCGGAGGATCTCGGCCAACAGGTGATCGTCCAGAACGTCGCCGGCGCCGGCGGCAATCTCGGCGCCGGTAACGTCGCCCGCGCCGAACCGGACGGCTACACCATCCTGATGGGCACGGTCGCGACCCACGCCCTCAATCCGCTGATCCTGAAATCGACGCCCTATGACGCCGAAAAGGATTTCGCGCCGATCTCGCTGCTCGTCGTCGTGCCGAATGTGCTGGTCGTCAACCCGGAACTGCCGGCAAAGACCGTGCAGGAACTGGTCGCCCTGCTGAAGGCCGAGCCCGACAAATACAGCTACGCCTCATCGGGCAACGGCACGCCGTTGCATCTTTCCGGTGAACTCTTCAAGTCCATGGCCGGCGTCAGCATGCAGCACATCCCCTATAAGGGTGCCGGTCCGGCATTGAACGACGTCATCGGCAACCAGGTGCCGATCATGTTCGACAACCTGCCCTCCTCGTCGAGCCACATCAAGGCCGGCACTCTGCGGGCGCTGGCGGTGACCACGGCCGAGCGCGCGCCCTCGTTCCCAGACGTACCGACCGTCGCCGAGTCAGGCATTCCAGGTTACGAGACCTACACCTGGAACGCGCTTTTCGCCCCGGCCAAGACGCCGAGCGAGGTCGTGACGCGCCTCAACGCCTCGGCTAAAAAGGCGCTCGCCGACCCTGCCGTTGCGGAACGGATGAAGGAATTCAGCGCCACCATCGTCGGCTCGACGCCGGAGGAACTCGCCGCCCATGTGAAGGCCGAACTCGCCAAATGGGGACCGGTCGTCAAGGGCGCGAACATCCAGATGGAGTGATGCCGAGCATGATCCGCAAAGTGTGAGCGGTTTTCGGATGACGTCATGCTCTATTCTTTAAATGAGAACAGGATTCAGATTTTAGGCCGATCCGGCCTGAGATCATCCTGTTCTCGGGCATAGGCGCTGCCGCCCTCATTCGCTTGCGTCCAATAGAAACGGTGACAATTGGACGCTAAGCAACCCAATCCTGATTAAGGCAGTGGAAAAGCTCGCCATTTTGATCTAGCCTCCACTAAGCTGATGGTTGCAATTCAGCGTTTTGGGATTTTGGGAGACATCTATGTATAAATTCGAAGTCTATAAGGATAAGGCCGGCGAGTTCCGCTTCCGCTTCAAGGCATCGAACGGGGAAACCATGTTCCTGTCCGAAGGCTACAAGGCGAAGGCGTCCGCCGTGAGTGCCATCGAATCCATCAAGAAGAACACGCCAAGCGCCGAGGTCGTCGACCAGACGAAGGCCGAGTCCTGAGCAGACCGGCAGCGGCGGCGTGATTGCCGCCCTGCCCTTTCGCGCCCGTAAGCAGCGCCGGCGCCCTTGAGCCTGGCCCGCTTGCGATTTTCGGCGCCATTTTTCTTTTTCGCATATTTTTTTGAAAACCATGTCGAAACGACCGGTGGCCGCGCCTCATTGTTTCGGAACGGCCCCACCGCTCCGCCGGGCTTCACGGCTTTCGGGATATTGGTCCCGATATCGGCATGCCCGGATCAACGTCAGCAACGAGATCAGGAGTTTTCCATGCAATATGCTCTCATCATTCGCGAAGCCGCCGAGGATTTCGCCCGCCGTAGCGATCCCGCCTATCGCGACGGCTGGGTCGCCTACAGCCAGGCGCTCGCCCAGGCCGGGATCATGACCGGCGGCGCCGGGCTGACAGGCCCGGAGACCGGCACGATCGTGCGCCGCAAAGGCGAGGACCATGATGTTCAGGACGGTCCCTATCCGGAAGGCAAGGAACAGCTCGGCGGCTTCTATCTGATCGACGTTCCCGACATGGACACCGCGCTCGAATGGGCGACCCGCGTTCCGATCTCCGACAAGGGTTCGGTCGAGGTGCGCCCGCGCCTGCAGATGTGAGGCGGCAATGCAACCCGATGCCGGACGCGCTGCCGAAAAGGTGGCGCGTCAGTCCTACGGCAAGCTGATTGCCTTTCTCGCCGCCCGCTCGCGCGACGTGCCGGCGGCAGAGGATGCATTGTCGGCAGCGCTGGCTTCGGCCCTTCGCGTCTGGCCGGAACGCGGCGTTCCCGGCAATCCGGAAGCCTGGCTGCTGGTGGCTGCCCGCCGCAACCTCATGCAGGCGGCCCGCCATCGCACCGTCGAGGCCAATGCACAAACGACGATATCGGTCGCCTTCGAGGAGGCGGAGGAACGCATGAACGCGGCCGGCAGCGCCGTCTTTCCCGATGAGCGGCTGAAGCTGCTGTTTGCCTGCACCCATCCCGCCATCGACAGCTCCGTGCATACGGCGCTGATGCTGCAGACCGTTCTTGGCATCGAAGCAAAGATCATCGCCCGATCGTTCGTCGTCTCACCGGAGGCGATGAGCCAGCGGCTGGTGCGGGCCAAGGTGAAGATCCGCGATGCCGGCATTCCCTTCGCCGTTCCGCCTCGCCCCGCGTTGCCGGGGCGGTTGGCGGCGGTGCTTTCGGCGATCTACGCGGCTTACGGTCTCGGCTGGGACGGTCTTGACGGAGAGAACGAACGCCATTCGCTCGCCGGCGAAGCGATCTGGCTCGGCCGTGCGCTTCTGGCGGTGCTGCCGGACGAACCGGAAGCTGTTGGCCTGCTCTCGCTGATGCTTCACTGCGAAGCCCGCCGCAGCGCCCGGCGCGGCGGCGATGGCCGATATGTGCCGTTGGATGAGCAGGATACGACTGCGTGGAACGCGATCATGATTGCCGAGGCGGATGCGCTGCTGCGCAAGGCCGGCAGCTTCGACCGTTTCGGCCCCTTCCAGTGCCAGGCGGCGATCCAGTCCGTGCATGCGGCGCGCCGGCTATCGGGAACGACCGACTGGCAGGCGCTGACGACACTCTACGCAGCGCTGGTGATGATGAAGCCGACGCTGGGTGCGCGCGTCAGCCAGGCTGCGGTGATCGGCAGGGCCTCGAGCGCCGCTGCCGGGCTGGAGCAGCTCGACAAGCTCGATCCGCGCGACATCGCAAGCTACCAGCCCTACTGGGCGGTGCGTGCCTTTCTCCTGACCCAGGTCGGCGATCATACCGCGGCAGCCGATGCCTATATGACAGCAATCGGCCTCAGCGACAGCCCCGCCGTGCGCGATTTCCTCGCCGGCCGGCTAAAGGACGCGCGGCAGGCGATATGATGTTAATCACTTCTCGGTCAGCTTCAGCTCGATGCGGCGGTTGGTAGAGCGCGCATCCGGTGTATCGCCAGGCGCGATCGGCTGGAACTCGCCGAAGCCGGCGGCAACCAGCCGGTCGGCCGGCACGCCTTGTGCAATCAGGAATTTGACGACCGAAATCGCGCGCGCCGAGGAGAGTTCCCAATTGTCGCGATAGCGGCCAGTTCCGCCAAGCGGCACATTGTCGGTATGGCCATCGACGCGCAGCACCCAGTTGATCTCGGGCGGAATTTCTTTGGCGAGATCGAGAAGGGCGCTAGCAAGCTTCGCCATCTCGGTCTGCCCCTCCGGGTTGAGATCGGCGCCGCCCGAGGGAAACAGCACTTCCGATTGGAAGACGAACCGGTCGCCGACGATGCGGATATTCTCGCGGTCCGAGAGGATCTCGCGCAGACGGCCGAAGAAGTCGGAACGGTAGCGGTTCAGCTCCTGGACGCGTGCGGCGAGCGCCACGTTGAGGCGGCTGCCGAGGTCGGCGATCTTGGTCTGCGAGACCCGGTCTTTCTCCTCCGACGCCTGAAGGGCTGCTTCGACGGCGGCAATCTGGCTGCGAAGCGCTGCGATCTGCTGGTTCAGCAATTCGACCTGGCTGAGCGCCCGCTCGCTCACCTGCTTCTGCTCGTCGAGCTCCTGCGTCATCGAGCCGATCCGCTTCTGTGCCGCATCCTGACCGCCCGAACCGGCATTCAGCAGCGCCTGCAGCCGCGACCGGTCACCTTCGGCGCTGGCAAGCGAGGCCTGCAGATTGGCGACCGAATCCTGGAGATCCTGGTTGCTGCCCTTTTCGAGCGCGAGAAGCTGCGTCAATTCGTTGATCTGGCTGTTGAGGCGATTGAGCACCTCATCGCGTCCAGTGATCTCGCGGCTGAGGATGAACTGCCCGACGACGAAGACCGTCAGCAGGAACATGATGGAAATGAGCAGCGTCGACAGCGCGTCGACGAAACCCGGCCAGTAATCCACCGTGCGTTCGCGGCGCCGGTTGCGGGCAAGAGCCATGGCTTACTTGCCCTCGCTCTTTTCTGCCTGGCTGGCACGGTCGCGCAAACGCTCGCCCCTCTCACCTGCGCGCTCCTGCACGCCGATGCGTTCGGCAAGCCGGTCGAGCGTGCGTCGCATTGCCTTGGCCTCGTCCTGCTGTGCCTCGATCCAGTCGCGCAGCATCTGCTGCTCGTTGCGCATGTTCTTGACGAGACCCTGAATGCCTTCGGCAAGGCTCGCCATGGCAGCGACGGAGCGCTGGCTGCCGGCGCCGCCCTCTTCCGAGACCTTGCGCAGATAATCGGAGAGCGCGCGCATGTCGTCCGACGAAGCGCCGGAAACGGCGTCGAGAGCTGGGGCAAGATGATCGGAGCCGACATCCGTGACCGAGGAGAGCCAGTTTTCCAGCTCCATATAGAAGCGGTTTTGCGCGCGGCCGGCCTGCAGGTCGAGGAAGCCGAGAATGAGCGAACCGGAAAGGCCGAGCAGCGAGGAGGAGAAGGCCTGGCCCATGCCCGAAAGCGGCGTGGAAAGCCCTTCCTTCAGCGCCGAGAGCACGTCCCCGGTGCCGTTCGAGCCGGCATCGAGCGACTGGATGACAATGCTGATCGAACCGATCGTGCCGATGAGGCCCCAGAATGTGCCGAGCAGGCCGAGGAAGACCAAGAGGCCGATCAGGTAGCGCGAAACGTCGCGCGATTCGTCGAGGCGGCTGGCAATCGAATCGAGGATCGAGCGTAGCGCCGTCGTCGACAGCGACACTGCGGACTTGCGGCTGCCGAGCAGCGCCCGCATTGGCGCAAGCAGCCGCGGATTGCGGTTGACCTTGTCGACGCTGCCGGCGGCGCGGAACGAATTGAACCAGCGCACCTCGGGGCGAAGCGCCAGTACATGGTTGAAAACAAGGATGATTCCGACCGCGAGAACGCCGACGATCAGGCCGTTGAGGCCCGGATTGTGCATGAAGGCGGTCTGCGTCTGGCGGAAGAGGATGGCGGCGATAAAACCGACGATGACGAGGAAAAGCAGCATCGTCCAGAGGAAGGGCATGGGGCTCGAAAGCCTGTTGGCATAAATGCCCGCCGTCTTTTCGGTGGAGCCGATCTCCGCCACATTCACATTTTCCATAGGTTACGCAGCCTCCGGATTCCCTGCTGGCGGAGACTAGAACAACATTGTGCCGAATTGAAGTATGCCGGGGAGAAAACCGTGACTTTACAACAGCCAGATTTTCGTTCGGTCACTTGGCGGGAACCGGCCGCTTGACGACTTCGATCAGCGCCTTGTGGATAATCTCGTTGCCGGCGACGATCGTGCCGCTCTCGAGCATCGTTGCGCCACCGTCCCAGTCGGTGGCGAAACCGCCAGCTTCGCGGATGAGCAGGATGCCAGCCGCCATATCCCAGGGCGCAAGCTCCGCTTCCCAGAAACCGTCGAAACGCCCGGCCGCGACATAGGCAAGATCAAGCGTCGGCGAGCCCAGGCGCCGGATGCCTGCCACTTCGCCCATCACGTGGCGAAGCTCGACCAGGAACTTGCCGTGATTGCGCTTGCCGAGCGCCGGCACGCCACAGCCGATGACGCAATCCGACAGTGCCCGGCGCGCAGCGACGCGCAGGCGCCGGTCGTTGAGAAAGGCGCCGCCGCCACGCTCGGCGGTATAGAGTTCGTCGGTCGCCGGATTGAAGACGACGGCGGCAACGATCTCGCCATTGCGTTCGAGCGCGATCGAGACAGCGAAGGCTGGGATGCCGTGCAAAAAGTTCGTCGTGCCGTCGAGCGGGTCGACGATCCAGCGATGCGCGCCGTCGGTGCCCCTGATTTCCTCGCTTTCCTCGCCGAGGAAGCCATAGGTCGGACGCGCCTTGAGCAGCTCTTCCCTGACGATCTTTTCGGCCTTGCGGTCGGCGGTGGAAACGAAATCGCCCGGTCCCTTCACGGAAACCTGCAGGTTCTGCACTTCGCCGAAATCACGTCCCAGCGACTTTCCTGCCTTGAGGGCAGCCTGAACCATGACATTGAGAAGAGCTGAACGGGCCATCGGCGCATTTTTCCTTGGGACTGATACGGGGCGCGCGCGCTGCCAGGGGCGGGAAGTGTCCCTGAACATGCATGACAGGCAGCGCTGCGAAGATTGGCGGCCTCAAGACCACAAAATCAGGGAAATTTCAAGGGGAGGCGCGCATGGCTGCCCTGCGGTGCCAGAAACCATTAATTTTATTCTGGACAGATCAGTCCAATAAGAGTAGAAGCCTCGTCATGGCACGACACAAGGAATTCGATCGCGACACCGCCCTTCATGCCGCCATCGGCGTATTTTCCGAGCACGGCTATGAAGGCACCTCGACCGAGGAATTGCTGACGGCGATGAAGATCAGCCGGCAAAGCATGTACGACACCTTCGGCGACAAGCGCGGCCTCTATCTGGAAGCGCTGAAGCGCTACAATGTGGAGAGCATCGACAACATCATCGCCGATCTTCGCCGCGAAGGCCGGCCGATCGAGGCGCTGGAAGGCGCTCTTGTCGCCTTCGCCTCGCGTCCCGCTGCCGAAGCGCGGCGCGGCTGCCTCGGTGTCAGCGCCATCTGTGAATTCGGCCGCACCGATGCCGAGGTCGCAGCTCTTACCGACAGCGCCGGCCACGCGCTTCACGCGGCGATCGAGAGCCTTCTCGCGGAGGCTCGCAGGACCGGAGATCTCGCAACAGATATCGATATCGCCGACGCCATTCCGTTTCTCGGCGCTGCCCTGTCGGGCATGAAAGTCAGCGCCCGAAACGGCGCCCCACCCGCGACGCTACGCGGTATCGCACGCATGGCAATCAGAAGCCTCCGCTGACGAAGGGACAACTCCGAACCGGCCTTTCCATGCACAATTCTAGACTGATCTATCCAAAAACAAAGGAAACCTGCATGTCTCAACCCCTTTCCACCAAGATCGCCCTCGTTACCGGCGGCTCACGCGGCATCGGTGCCGCCATCGTCCGAAGGCTCGCCGCCGACGGCGCCGCCGTCGCCTTCACCTATTCCAGCTCGGAGCACAAGGCGAAGGCGATCGTCGCCGAATTGGAGGCTGCCGGCGGCAGGGCGCTAGCGATCCGGGCCGACAGTGCCGACGCGAAAGCCGTGCAGGATGCTGTCGCGCTGACAGCCGAGACCTTTGGCGGTCTCGACATTCTCGTCAGCAATGCCGGGATTCTCATCCTCAACCCGCTCGACGACTATTCGCTCGAAGATTTCGACCGGATGTTCGCCATTAATGTCCGCGCTGCCTTCGTCGGCATCCAGGCAGCGGCAAGACATATGAAGGAAGGCGGCCGCATCATCACCATCGGCAGCGTCACCGCCGATCGCAGCGGCTTTCCGACCTCCGCAGTCTACAGCATGACGAAGGGCGCGATCGCCTCGATGACCCGCGGCCTCGCCCGCGATCTCGGCCCACGCGGCATCACCGTCAACAACATCCAGCCCGGCCCGACGGCGACCGACATGAACCCCAATGAGGACGATCATGAGCGCCTCAAGCCGCTGATGGCGCTTGGCCGCCTGGGTGAGGACCGCGAGATCGCCGGTCTCGCCGCCTATCTCGTCAGTGCCGAGGCCGCCTTCGTCACCGGCACCAGCCTGACGATCGACGGCGGTTATCTCGCCTGAATACAGAACTTGACGGCTATGATCAAAAGCCGGCGGCATCGTGCGATACCGCCGGCTTCAGCCGGTTCCCTTGAAACCGACTTAAAACTTCTGTTGTGTCATCAGCACTTCGCGAGCGATCTGATCGAGCGGCAGAATACGGTCGACGCCGCCTTTGGCGATCGCCTCCTTCGGCATGCCGAAAACAACGGAACTCGCCTCGTCCTGCGCCACTGTGTAGGCGCCGGCCTGATGCATTTCCAGCATGCCGCGCGCGCCGTCGTCGCCCATGCCGGTCATGATGATCCCCATGGCGTTCGAGCCGGCCGAGCGCGCCGCCGAGCGGAAGAGCACGTCGACGGAAGGCCGGTGTCGCGACACCAGCGGCCCGGTCTTGACGCTCACATAGTAGCGCGCACCCTGGCGTTCGAGCAGCATGTGTTTGTCGCCTGGCGCGATCAGCACATGGCCGCGCAGCACCGGATCGCCATCGACGGCTTCCTTGACCTCGACCTCGCAGAGCCCGTTCAGCCGCTTGGCGAAGGCGGCAGTAAATTTCTCCGGCATATGCTGGACGATCACCATGCCAGGTGCATTGGCCGGCAGTTCCTCCAGGAACTCGCGCAGCGCTTCGGTGCCGCCGGTGGAGGCGCCGACGCAGACGACCATCTCGGTCGTCTTCGCCATGGCCCGCCCCGTCGGCGGCGGCAGCATCACATCCGCCGTCAGCTTCTTGGCCGGCCCTTCCACTGAGGCCGAGCGGATCGTTCCGGCGGCGCGGCGGACGTTGGAAAGCCGTGCATGCGAAGCGCTCTTGACGACTTCGCGAATACGCATCGCGTCGTCGGAAAGGCTGTCGGCGGCGCCGATCTTCGATTTCAGGATGACGTCGACGGCTCCGGCCTCCAGCGCCTGGAGCAGTGTTTCCGAACCCGCTTCCGTCAGCGACGAACACATCACGACAGGGATCGGCCGCTGCGACATCAGCTTGCGCAGGAAGGTGATGCCATCCATGCGCGGCATCTCCACGTCGAGCGTGATGACATCGGGGATCTCTTCCTGGAGCTTCCGCGCCGCCATGAACGGGTCGGATGCGACCGCCATGATCTCGATATCGGGATCCTGCTCCAGCACATGGGTCAGCGTCTGGCGGATGCTGGCGGAATCGTCGATGATGAGAACGCGGATTTTCTTAGCCATGAATACCCCTAATGCATGCCGTCCAGAAGTGCGCAGCGGTTTTGGGATGACGCGATGCGCTTTAGATACGCTGAAACACCGTATTCGAGACCTGCTTCAACGGCAGATCGAAGCCGGTGATCGATTCGGAGTGACCGATAAACATGTAGCCGCCCTTCGCCAGGCAGTCACAGAGGCGGTTGAGAACACCGGCCTGAGTCTGCTTGTCGAAGTAGATTAGCACGTTGCGGCAGAAGATGACGTGCATCGGTTCGCCGATCGCGTATTTCTCGTCCATCAGGTTCATGCGGGCAAAACCGATCTTGCTACGCAATCTCGGCGTGATGCGCACCTCCCGCCGACCCGGCTGCTTGGCCGTCAGCACGTATTTGCGCTGCAGGTCGCGCGGCACGGGTGCGATCAAATCTTCCGGATAGATGCCACGGCGCGCCGTCTGCAGCACGTCGGTGGAAAGGTCGGTCGCCAGCACGCTGTAGGAAACGTCGTTGCGGCCTTCGGCGAATTCTGCCAGCACCATAGCCATCGTGTAGGGTTCCGCCCCCGTCGAGCAGGCCGAACTCCAGGTACGGATGGTCCGCACGCCGCTGTTGGCGATCGCCGGCAACGCCACGCTCTGCAGATAGTCGAAATGCTTGGCTTCGCGGAAGAAGTCGGTCTTATTCGTCGTCACGACGTCGATCAGGTAGACGGTTTCCTGGGCGAGGCCATCCTCATTGAACAGGAAGTCGCAATAATCGTCGAAGGTCGAATGGTTGGTTGCGCGAAGGCGGCGCCTCAACCGCCCTTCGAGCATCGTCAGCTTGGTCGGCGGCATCTTGATGCCGCTATAATCGTAGATGAACCGGGCAAGCTTGTCGAAATTGCGCTTGCTGATCCGGTCGCCCGGCAATTGGGTTTCCACCGCTGCTGCCATACCCATAGAACGCACTACTCCAGGTTGATACGCGGTCAGGCCGCTGATTGCAGTGCCGAGGCGTCCTCGCGCGACAGCAACCGTGCAAGATCGATGATGACGACGAAGCCGTTTTCACGGCGAACGACGCCGGCGATATAGTCCGAGCGCCAGCGCACGCCGATATCGGGCGCCGCCTCGATCTGCTCGCGACGGAACGGTGTGACCTCGAAGACGCGGTCGGCGACGAGGCCGAGGGTCAGAAGCCGGCTTTCCATCGGCACGTCGAGCACGAGCACCCGCGTGTGCGGCGTCGGCACGGTTTTCGTCATGCCGAGCTTCAAACGAAGATCGATCGTCGGCACACCCTGCCCGCGCACATCGCGCAGGCCGAGCAGATAGTCAGGACCATTCGGAATCTTGAAAGCTTCCGCATAGTCGAGGATTTCCCGTACGACCTCAACCGGCACGGCGAAAATCTCGTCGCCGAGGCTGAAGGTCACGAATTGCGCTTCCAGAGATGTCGTGGCCATGATCATGCGCTTTCCTTGAATTCGGCGTCCCCATCATCGGGACCACCCATCGAGAGATCGAGAGCGAAGCCTTTCGCCCGAGCCTGCTGGCCGGCAACGCTGTTGGCAGCCGGCTTCTTGGGCATAGGCTTGCGGCCGGCGGCGGAAGCCGGGCTGCGGACCGTGACCTTGGCGGCCGGCACGCGATGCAGGCGATTGCTTGCCGTATCGACTTTAAAGAAGGCGATCGACGTCTGCAGTTCTTCCGCTTGGGTCGCAAGCTCTTCCGATGTCGCAGACATCTGCTCGGAAGCACCGGCATTCTGCTGCGTCACCTTGTCGAGCTGCTGGATCGCTTCATTGATCTGCGAGGCGCCGATATCCTGCTCGCGGCAGGCGGCACTGATCTCGGAAACCAGTTCCGCCGTCTTGCGGATATCGGGCACCAGCCGGCCGAGCATGTCGCCGGCTTCCTGCGCGGCCTTGACCGTATCGCCCGACATAGAGCTGATTTCGGCGGCCGCCGACTGGCTGCGTTCGGCAAGCTTGCGCACCTCCGAGGCGACGACCGCAAAACCCTTGCCGTGTTCCCCCGCACGCGCGGCTTCGACGGCAGCGTTCAAAGCCAGCAGATCGGTCTGGCGGGCGATTTCCTGGACGATGCCGATCTTCTGGGCAATCGTGCGCATGGCGTCGACAGCACGCGTCACCGCTTCACCGCTCATCTCCGCGTCCTTGGCCGACTGGCGGGCGATCTTTTCGGTCTGGGCGGCGTTATCGGCGTTCTGCTTGATGTTGGCGGCCATCTCTTCCATCGAGGCAGAAGCCTCTTCGGCGGAAGCCGCTTGTTCGGTAGCGCCCTGCGACACCTGCTCGGAGCTCGAGGAGAGTTCCTGGCTGCCGGCCGAGACATTTTCTGCGGCAGCGGCCGCGTCGGAGACAACCCCGCGCAGGCGCTCGACCATCTGCTCGAGCGCAATGCCCAACGCATCCTTGTCGGAGAGCGGCTTCGGAGACACCGTCAGGTCGCCGTTTGCGATCTGATTGGCGATCTCCGCGGTGTTGCGAAGATTTTCCGTCATGACGTTGATCGTGTTCACGAGATCCTTGATCTCGTCGTTGCTCTTGATCTCGACCTTCTGGTTCAGGTCACCGATGGCGACGGCGCTGGCAACGTTCATGATCTTGCGCAGGCCGCTGTTGACGCCGAGCGCGATCCATAGCGCAGCAGCGAACGCGATGACGGAAGCGCCGACAGCGATACCGATCAGCATGTTCTTTGTCGAACTATAAAGAATGTCGGTGTCGTCATCGGCTTGCGTCATCGACTTCTGCTGAAGCGCGACGAGCGTCTCGAAAACCTCTTCCAGTTCCACGACGAGGACGCGGACCTCTCCCGACGAAAGCGCCGCCGCCCCTGCCCTGTCGCCGCTTTCCTGGATGGAGGCGACCTTGTTGGAGCTCTCATTGAAGCGTTTGGCAAGCTCAACCAGCCTGTCCCAAGTGGGTTTGCCCTCGGTGGTTGCGAGCTGTTGGCCGCCCGTGGCGAAGGCCACCATTTCATCCAGGCTCTTCGCCGAGTTCTGGTAGTCCTTCCTGGCCACTTCGGGATCCATTTCCAGAAGGGCATTCTTCTGCCAGCGAACGGCATTAAGCTCGGCAGTCTTTGCCTCCAGAGCCAGTTCCAGCCTTTTTGCAGGACCTGAAACAAGGTTGCCGACAGCATTGTTCAGGGAACTGAGGCTGATGATTCCATAGACCGCGCTGCCTACCAGCAGCAGTATGACAAAGCCGAATGCGGCTGCGAGCTTAAGTTTGATCGTAATACGCATCTCAATATACCTCTCCGAGAGCGAAGCAATAAAATGGGGTCCAGGGGCGCGCGGCATCATGCAGCAAAGAAATTCGAGTAGGCAAAGACATGCCACGGAAGGAAATTGGCGGACTTCCGTGCCGGCACGCGAGCGCCGGAGTGTGCGTCGTGGGCCAGGCTGGCTGGCCCACGACAGTTGCGAACGGGGGAGCGCTATGCGCTTTCCCCAGGGGAGCGCTATGCGCTTTCCCCAGGGGAGCGCTATGCGCTCTCCCTAAACTCGTCATCGGCCGTGTCGGGACCGCCCATCGACATATCGAGGGCAAACCCCTTGGCGCGGGCCTGCTGGCCGGCGACCGTATTGGCCGGCGCCTTGCTGGCCGGCTTGCGCGGTGTGGCCGGAGCCCGGCTGCGGACGGTGAGTTTTGCAGCCGGCGTGCGATCGCGGCGCCCGCCCGCCATGTCAACCCTGAAGAAGGCGATCGAGGTCTGCAGTTCCTCGGCCTGGGAAGCGAGCTCCTCGGAGGTCGCCGACATCTGCTCGGAGGCACCGGCATTCTGCTGCGTCACCTTGTCGAGCTGCTGGATTGCCTCGTTGATCTGGGCAGCCCCGATATCCTGTTCGCGGCAGGCAGCACTGATCTCGGAGACCAGTTCCGCCGTCTTGCGGATGTCGGGCACCAGACGGCCGAGCATATCGCCGGCTTCCTGGGCGGCCGTCACGGTATCGCTCGACATGGCGCTGATTTCGGCGGCAGCCGACTGGCTGCGTTCGGCAAGCTTGCGCACCTCCGAGGCGACGACCGCAAAACCTTTGCCGTGTTCGCCGGCGCGTGCTGCTTCCACAGCGGCATTCAGAGCCAGCAGATCGGTCTGGCGGGCGATCTCCTGGACAATGCCGATCTTCTGGGCGATCGTGCGCATGGCATCGACGGCCCGGGAGACGGCCTCGCCGCTGGCTTCAGCATCCTTGGCCGACTGACGGGCGATCTTTTCCGTTTGCGCCGCGTTGTCAGCGTTCTGCTTGATATTGGAAGCCATCTCTTCCATCGAGGCGGAAGCCTCTTCGGCCGAAGCCGCCTGTTCGGTGGCGCCCTGCGAGACCTGCTCGGAGCTTGCCGAGAGTTCCTGGCTGCCGGAAGAGACGTTCTCGGCGGCGGAGATCGCGTCGGCGACGACGCCGCGCAGACGTTCGACCATCTGCTCCAGGGCGAGGCCCAGCGCATCCTTGTCGGAGAGCGGCTTCGGAGACACCGTCAGGTCGCCGTTTGCGATCTGATCGGCGATGCCGGCGGTGGTCCGCAGGTTGGAGATCATGCTCTGCATCGCGATGCCGAGCGTATCCTTGTCCGAAAGCGGCTTGGCATCGGTACTGAGGTCGCCCATCGCGATCTGATCGGCGAGTGCTGCCGTGGCGCGCAGGTTGGCAGTCATGGTGTTGACCGTGTTGATGAGATCCTTGATCTCGTCATTGGTCTTGACGTCGACCTTCTGGTTGAGGTCGCCGATTGCGACGGCGTTTACGACGGTCGTAATCTTCCGCAGACCGTTGTTGATGCCGAGCGTGATCCACAGTGCAGCGCCGAGAGCGATGAGCACGGCGATACCGGAAGCGGTGCCGAGGATCAGCTTGGTCGAATTGTAAAGATCGGTGTTCGACTGATCGGTCGCCTTCATGCCCTTGCGCTGGATCTCGATGAGTGCGGCAATCGCGTCACCCATGTCGTTGGTCATCGTGCGCAGGTCGCCGAGCGACAGCGCCAGTGCACCGGCTTGATCGCCCCTGGCGTCAAGCTGCTGCAGTTCGGCGGATCTGTCGCGGAATTTCGCACCGATCGTCTGCAGCTTTTCCCAATAGGGCTTGCCTTCGGGCGAAGCGATGGCGTGGCCGGCATCGACGGCATCGAACATCGCCTGCAAGTTCTGGTCGGCCTCCTTGTAGAAACCGGCAGCGGCGTCGGGTTCGGTGGAAAGCAGCGCGTTCTTCTGAGCGCGGATGGCGTTGACTTCGGCAACATTGGCGTTCAGCGCCAGTTCCAGGCGGCGCATCGGGCCGTCGATCATATTGCCGCTTGCATCGTTCAAGGTGCCGAGGCTCAGGCTTCCATAAACCGCGATGCCGATCAGCAGCAGCGTCATGATGCCGAAGGCAAGACCCAATTTGAGCTTGATGGTGAAACGCATGTGAGACCCCCTGTTTGCGGTCAAAACGAATGGATAGAGACACGTCCCATCGGTGGGGCGTCGAGCGTGAAAGTGATGTGTCTGAAAAGGGGGAAAGCGACTACATTCACTTCCCGGCAGCCGGACATCTATCGATCGCAGCGCCAACGCCTACATGCGTTGGGGGATATCCCGCCTCGGGCCACCGGAGCAGCCCGAGGGATCACATGGCGAAAGCGTTCAGGCGCTTTTGCCAGGGGAGCGCCTATGCGCTCTCCCTAAAGTCGTCGTCGCCGGCGTCTGGACCGCCCATCGACATATCGAGAGCAAAGCCCTTGAGACGCTGCTGCTGCGCCGAAACCGTCTGGCCACGGCCCTGGCCGTTGGCCTGCGGGGCGGGTTTGCGGACAGCAGCCGGGGTCTTGATCACCTTGGTCGAAGCTTTTGGCTGGGCCTTGTAGGCGCCGGTCCGTGCGCCTGCCGTATCGACCTTGAAGAAGGCGATCGAGGTCTGCAGCTCTTCGGCCTGGGAGGCGAGCTCCTCGGAGGTTGCCGACATCTGCTCGGAAGCGCCGGCATTCTGCTGCGTCACCTTGTCGAGTTGCTGGATCGCTTCGTTGATCTGCGAGGCGCCGATATCCTGTTCGCGGCAGGCCGCACTGATCTCGGAGACAAGTTCCGCCGTCTTGCGGATGTCGGGCACCAGCCGGCCAAGCATGTCGCCGGCATCGGCGGCAGCCTTGACTGTGTCGCTCGACATCGAGCTGATTTCGGCAGCGGCCGACTGGCTGCGTTCGGCAAGCTTGCGCACCTCCGAGGCGACGACCGCAAAACCCTTGCCGTGTTCCCCCGCACGAGCGGCTTCGACGGCAGCGTTCAGAGCCAGCAGATCGGTCTGGCGGGCGATCTCCTGGACGATGCCGATCTTCTGGGCAATCGTCCGCATGGCGTCGACAGCACGCGTCACCGCTTCACCGCTCATCTCCGCGTCCTTGGCCGACTGGCGGGCGATCTTTTCGGTCTGGGCGGCGTTATCGGCGTTCTGCTTGATGTTGGCGGCCATCTGCTCCATCGAGGCAGAAGCCTCTTCGGCGGAAGCCGCCTGTTCGGTAGCGCCCTGCGATACCTGTTCCGAGCTTGCCGAAAGCTGCTGGCTGCCGGAAGAGACGTTGTCGGCGGCCGACAGTGCGTCGGCGACGACGCCGCGCAGGCGTTCGATCATCGTATTGACGTTGCCCAGAAGTTCGCCGATTTCGTCATGGCTGGTGATATCGGCCATCTTGGTCAGATCGCCTTCCGACACTTCGCGCACCACGCTGTTGGCACGGCCGAGGCCCTTGCTGATCGTGCTGGCGATCCAGAACGCGGTAAAGGCAGCAATCAGCAGGGCAACGGCGGCGACCGCAACCATCATTGTGCGCGTCGTCGTGTACTGCGCTTCGGCGCCGTCGTCGGCAGCCTTCATACGCTGCTTTTCAAGTGCCAGGATTTCGCTGAGCGTCGAGTCGATGTCGTTGGCAGCGACCCGCGCCGTCGTGACGGAAACGGCATTTGCGCCTTCGGCATTGCCGGCCTTCATATATTCCCGGATCTGATCGTCGGCTGCCGTGAAGCTCTTGGAAAGTTCGGCGATGCGCGCCCAGCGCGCCTTGCCTTCTTCCGTGGCCAGCTCCAACACCTGGTTGAAGGCGTCGGTGAAGTCCTTGCGGGCCTGATTGCCCTTCGCGATTGCGCCAGCCGTCTCGTCTGCGCTGCGGGCAGTGAGCAGGTTCTTCTGCTGGCGGATCTCCTCGAGCTGGGCAATGTTGATCTGCTGCGCCAGATCGAGCCGGGCTGCCGGGCCGGCGAGAAGCTTATCGATCGTGTCATTCAGCGATCCAAGGCTGAAGATACCGTAAGCGGCGGTGCCTACGAGCATCAGAATGATGAAGGTGAACGCGGTCACCAGTTTCGTCTTGATTGTCAGTCGCATAGTCCCCAAACCCCTCGTTGAATTCATTCAGCGTCAATTAGCGGCTCCCGCCGCATCTCGCCTCGATGAAAAAATCGCCTGCAGATTGGGGAGAATGATGAACTCTCCGCCCCTTTTCACCAGGCAGTTGATGTAATCGGCGCGCCAGCGCATGCCGACACTCGGCGGGGCCTCGCTCGCGGACTTTGCAAGCGTCGTCACCTCGTTCACCTTGTCGGTCCTGAGGCCGACGAGCGTCTGCTCGCCCTGCAGATCGATCTCGATGACGATGATGCGGCTGTCGATTGTCGCCTCCGCCGCTTCCATCCCGAAGGCGAGACGCAGATCGGCGAGCGGAATGACCTTGCCACGAAAGTTGATGACGCTGGCGACGAAGGGCTGGCTGCCCGGCACCGCGGTCTCGGGAAGCAGGTCCAGGATTTCCTGGACGATGACCGCTTCCAGCGCGAAGGTTTCGCCGTTGAGATCGAAGGTCAGGACTTCGACTTCCTCGGCATAGTTCCAGTGATTGTCAAATCGTTCGGCTGCTGCTGTTGCACTCATCCTGCTACACGCAATTGCGCCTCCTGTTGCTGACCCGCGGCAACCAGGTGCCCGACGTCGAGAATGAGAGCGACGCTGCCGTCGCCGAGAATGGTGGCGCCCGAGAAGGTCGCGACGTTATTGTGCAGTTTCGACATCGACTTGATGACCGTCTGGTGGTCGCCGATGATCTGGTCGACGACGAGGCCGACGCGCTCCGTGCCTGTGGAGATAACGACGACCTTCTGATGCACATCGGGTTTTGTGCCGGTGCGGAAGAGGTCGCGCAGGCGCAGGAACGGCACCAGGCTGTCGCGCAGCGAGATGAAGCTGCGGCCGCGCGAACGAAGATCTTCCTCGAGCGACAGTTCGAGGCATTCCTCGACCGCCGAGAGCGGGATGACGTAGCGGCCGGAACCGACGCGCACCAGCAGGCCGTCGATGATGGCGAGCGTCAGCGGGATGCGCAGCGACACTTCCGAACTCTGTCCCGGCACGCTGACGATGTCGATCGCGCCGCGGAGCGCCTCGACCGTCTTCTTCACCACGTCCATGCCGACCCCGCGGCCGGACAGATTGGTGATCGCGGCTGCCGTCGAGAAGCCGGGGGCGAAGATCAGCTGCAGCAGCTCGGAGTCGGAAAGCGGCTGGCCGGGCTGGATAAGGCCGGAGGACTCCGCCTTGGCGCGCACCCGTTCACGATTGATGCCGCGGCCGTCGTCCCTGATCGAGATGATCACCTCGCCGCCGGCCTGGCGGGCCGAAAGCGTCACCGTGCCGGCTTCCGTCTTGCCGGAGGCAAGGCGGTCGGCGGGCGTTTCGAGGCCGTGATCGATCGAATTGCGCACCAGATGCACAAGCGGATCGGCCAGACGCTCGATGACCGTTTTGTCGACTTCGGTGCTCTCGCCCTCCGTCACCAGCTCGATCACCTTGCCGGTCTCGCGGGCGAGATCGTGAACGAGGCGGCGGAAGCGGGAGAAGAGGGTGGCGACCGGCACCATGCGCAGCACCATCATCGTGTCGCGCAATTCGCCGGAGAGACGTTCGATTTCTTCCGAGACGGAGCGCAGTGCAATATCGGTGCTGGCGCTGGCGAGCTGGCTGAGGCGCGATTGCGCGATGACGAGCTCTCCGACGCGGTCCATCAGTTCGTCGAGACGTTCGGCCGGAACGCGGACATTCTCGGCCGCCTTCGCCTGGCTGACGGCGGCAGGCGCCTCGCGCTTGGCCGGAACCGCCTCGACAGGACGGAACTCCGGGACGGTGGTTGGTGAAACGGCGGCCGCCGATGCCGCGACGACAGGGGCAGGTGCAACCTTTTTCTCGACCGGAGCGGCGGTTGCCGCTGCCGACGTGTCGATCTCCTCGACGCTGAGTTCCATATCATCGAGCACGAAGATGAAGACGTCGTCGATCGCCGAGCGGTCCTGGTCGCTGGTCAGCGTCACGTCCCAGGAAATGTGGAGTTCCGTCGGAGCCAGCGCGTCGAGGGGCGGAATGGCCGAGGTGTTGGCGCGCACGGTGCATTCGCCGAGATCGCGCAGCTCGTCCAGCAGGCCGAGCGGGTTGGTGCCGTTGGCCATCGAATTGGCGGGCAGGCTGAAGCGGATGCGCCAGCAGTTCTTCTTCGCCGCCGCGTCGCGCACCGCTGCGGAAACAGCGGCTGGCGCTGCTGCAGGCGCCGCTTCCTTGCCGCCGACGGCAGCCTGCAACTGCGCCAGAAGCTTATGCCCGGTATCGCCATGATCGGCGTCCGGCTGGTCGACCAGCGCCCGCATATGGTCCTGGGCGGCGAGAACGGCGGCGACGAGTTCGCTGGTCGCCGCGACCTCGCCCTTGCGGACGCGGTCGAAGGCTGTTTCGCAATGATGGGTGAAGGCGGCGAGCGCCTCGAAACCGAACATCGCGCCGGAGCCCTTGAGTGTGTGGAGGCCGCGGAACACCGCGTCGACGAGATCCTTATTGTCGAGCTGGTGGGTCAGGTCGAGAAGACCGGCCTCGATCGCTTCGAGGCATTCGGCGGCTTCGGTGCGGAATACGGCGACGGGATCGAGCGTACTCATCGTCCGAGAACCTTCTTCACGATCTTCACCAGGCTTTCCGGGTCGAACGGCTTGGTCAGCCAGCCCGTTGCGCCGGCGGCCTTGGCGCGCGCCTTGAGATCGGCGTCCGATTCCGTCGTCAGGAAGATGATCGGGACGCCGGCCTGCGCCGGCAGCTTGCGCAGTTCCTCGATCATCGTCAGCCCGTCCATGACAGGCATGTTGAGATCGGTCACGATCAGATCGAAGCTGCTGCCCTTGGCCGTCGCGAGGCCCTCTGCCCCATTGACCGCCTCGGTGACACTATAACCGGCATTGGTCAGCGTGACCTTGGTGGTCAGACGAATGCTGGCGGAATCGTCGACAGTCAGGATATTTGCAGTCATAATGTCACCTCTTTATGCAACCAGAACTTTGCGTCTTCATGATCGAAGGATTCGATGAAACCTGCGCGCTCAAGTACCTTGAGGACCGAGCCGCTGGCCGGCGAAGAAAGCTTGAATGTCTTTCCCTTGGTTTTTGCTTGGCGGCGCGAGGATTCGATAAGTTGAACGAAACTCAGATCCGCTTCCGCGCCTTCGGGAATGCTGATGATGATTGTATCATTACTATGAAATTCATCAGCAAACTTTGAATATAGTTCAGACATGTTACGAATGCTGAGCACGTCCGGTAAATTTATAGATTCGTAATATTGTTTCTGAGTATCCAATGCAGCCTCCTGGGCCAGAAAAATACTTGATGACCCTAAAAGGACTCTCACGGCAGCGTTAATGCAGAGTAAACAGCGGTTGTAGGAAACTGCCGTATAGCGCGTTCCGCGACTCCCAATTCTCATCCGGGATAAGTTGTATTTTTTCCTCAAAATTTAGAAATAAATAAAGTAAAAACAGTATGTTGAATCACACCTCACCACCGTGACTCTTTCATCGGAACCTCAACAACATCTTTCGTTAATCACAACGCTGGCGAGTCCCGGCGCGTTTACCGGACGTTTCCATCCTGCCCGTAAAAATAGAGTCGAATTGCCTGTATTTTAAGAAAAGGTATAAAAGTGGCACACGCTCTGGTATCATCGAACGCTGTAGCCTACACATCTGGGCGGGACATCAGCCAGACCCTGGAATCTGCTCGTAGCCAGGTCGAGGAACGTTTCCTCGAAGGCGGCACCGTGCTGCTGTCGGTGATGGATGTACTCAACCGTCTGTTGAACTCGCTCGAGAGTGTCACCACGACGCTCGACAACAAGGAGGCGAGCGACACCAGTGCCGATCTCCGCGCCACGGTGGAGAGCCTGATGGCGCTGCCCGTCACCGAGGAAAACCGGCAGCAGGCGCTCGTCTCGCTGGCGCATACCGGCAAAGAGCTGCGCAAGCACGTCGCTGACATGCAGGAGACGATGCGTTATCTCAGAACCTTCGCGGTGACCGTGAAGATTACCGGTGCCGGCCTTGCCGAATTCGCCGGCTTCGCCCAAGAGATCCTGGAGCGCATCTATTCCGGCACCGATGAGGTCAACCGTTTCGCCACGCACCTCGACAGTCTCGACAAGGAGGTCAAGCTCGCCGCCTCCTTTGGCGCCGGTGTTTCCAAGGGCTATGCCGATACTGTTCCGGCCGTCGCCGGAGCCCTGCGCGATGATGCCGCCAAGATCGCCGGACATCGCAAGGATCTCGGCGTCATCGCCCGCGAGGTCGGCGCAATTGCCCGCGCCGTCCAGGGCAAGGTCGCCTCGACGCTGTCCGCCCTGCAGATCGGCGATATCACCCGCCAGCGCATCGAGCATGTGCAGGCCACCTTTTCGCTGCTTGAAGATTTCTTTGCCGGCGAGGATGGCGCCAGACTCGACGCCGGCGCGCGCCAGCGCCTCCAGAACGTCATTCACCATCTGACAGCGGCGCAGATGAGCGACATGTGCGTAAATTTCCAGCGGGATTCCGAAAACGTCGTCAAGACGATCGCGAGTTTCGACCACGACATGCGGGAGATCCTCAAGCTGCGCGATCAGATGAGTGGTCAGAGTGGCGAGGCCGGCGGCAACTTCATGCGCGCGCTGGAATCCAGCGTTTCGGCCGCCCATGAAATCGTCAAGCAGGTCGATACGGCAAGCCGCCAGGCCGACCAGGTGAGCCAGTCGACGATCGGTACGGCGGCCAAGCTCTCCGAAGCGATCGGCAACATCCGCGCCGTCAAGACCGACATTCACTATATGGCGTTGAATACCAACTTGCGCTGTAGCCGGCTCGGCGAGGAAGGCAGGTCGATCAACGTCGTCACCGCCGAACTGCGCATCTTCGCCGGCAAGCTCGACGATTCCGCCGACGCCATCGTCAACGGCCTGCCGGCGCTCGAAGCTGCGGCCGGGCGCGTCGCCCCCGCCACCGATGCCGGAGCCGGCAATCTCGGAGAAAGCCTGACCTCGGCCGTCGGCAACATCCGCTCTGCAGCCAACGTGATGGAAAACGAGCTGAAGGTGCTCGCCGAGAACGGTCGCGAGGTCGCCACCAAGATCAGCCTGCTGATCGGCAAGCTCGATTTCCAACATAATCTGGGCGAAGTCCTTGCCGGCTGCGCCGATATGCTCGAAGGCGTCGCCGGCACCGATGTCGCCGATATCTCCGATCTCGCTGAGACGATCGCGCCGCTCGACCGCAAGATCTTCAAGCACTATACGATGGTCCAGGAGCGCAGCATTCATCGCGGCATCATTCCGGCGAGCGAGGACGGCACCTCCGCTCCCGCCGAAACCGCCAAAGCCGAAAACGATGAAGACCTCTTCGCCGATGCGCTTTTTTAGGTTGAAACGCCTGTCGTCGGCCGGGTCGACAAACGGCCGCTATCGCCGCCGGAACTTGTTGGCGGCGTCGATCGCCGCCTTCTGCTGGGCGTCCTCGATGCCGAGATAGAAATCCTCGAGCGCCGGATCGGCGAGCCCGGCCCGGCGCGACAGCACGTACCACTTCGCCGCCTCGATCGGATTGGGCGCCGTGCCGATCGCGTTGATATAGAGATGGGCGAGCTTGTTCTGCGCGGCGACATTGCCGCCATTGGCGGCAAGTTTCAGCCATTCGAAGCCCTTGACGTAATCCTTCGGCCCGCCGACGCCGTTGACGAGCCAGATACCGAGATCGAGCTGGGCCGTATCGAAGCCGGCGCGCGCCGCGCGCACCATCCATTCGCGGGCAAGCTTCTTCTTTTCTTCCGGCAGGTCCTTCAGCGTCGCATAGATCTGCGCCACGGCATATTGCGAATCGGCAATGCCCTGCTCGGCCGATTTCTCGTAGAATGGCAGCGCCAGCCTCAGTCCCTTCTCGCCGGGATTGTCGGCGATGAGAAGCTGTGCCCAGTTGAATTCCGCCGAAGGATTGCCGGCCTCGGCCGCCTTGTGCATGTAGTCGTCGGCCTTGACCTTGTCACGAGGCACGCCCTCGCCTTCCATCAGGATCAGCGCATATTTGAACATTGCCGCCGCATCGCCGCCTTCGGCCGCCTTGCCGTACCAGAAGGCAGCGTTCTTCACGTCCTTCTTGACGCCGAGGCCCTGCGAGAGGATTTCGCCGATCAGCGTCTGCGCCGCCGGATCGCCGAGCTGGGCGCGCGGCAGCGCCTTGTCCATTGCCGTCAGGTAATAACCGCGCTGGAAGGCGCCGTAAGCCTCGTCGATCGGCCCCTTGTAATCCTTCTCCGGCGGCAGGTCCGGCAGCTTCGCGCCCATGCGGTCGAATACGCCGACGCCGTCGGAGGGTTGCACGCCCGGGCTGGAAGGCCGATCGGTGCGAAAGGTCGAAGCCGGCCCCGTGCCCGGCTGACTGATGACGCTGTCAGGCGCCTGCGCCAAGGCAATATTCGGCCCGGCCGCAAGGAAGGCGGCCATGCCGGCGAGGAGATATTTCAAATGACGGGCGGGCGGGATCGGCATGAGCGCGATTTCAATCCTCAAACCGTGGCGCTTTTTCGTCAAGCAACGCATTGATCTCGGCAACGACGGACGGCGCCCGGGCGGGCTCGCCGAAAACCGCCAGCCGCATCGCCACGAACTCCGCTCCGGTCTCGGCGACGGCGAGCGCCGAGGCCGGATCGGTGCCGCCCATGACGATGCAGGGGATCTCGATCATCGAGGCCCACCATTCGCCGAGCGCCAGGTTCTTCGGATGCGCCTCCGGCTTGATGTCGCCGTCGAGCTTGCCGAAGAAGATATAGTCCGGCCTGACTTCGCCGATCTCCAGCGCATGGTGCCGGTCGGCCGCGTTGCCGCCGCCGACGATCAGCTTCGGCGCATGTTTGTCGATCGCCTCCGAAAGGGCCTCCGCATTGCCGGAAAGGTGCAGGCCGTCGGCCTTCGCCCGGCCTGCGACACGGCTGTCGCCTGCAATCAGCGCGGCGGCGCCAGCGCCCTGGATCAACGGCACCAGCTTTTCGGCATGTTTCTGGAAGGTGCCGTCGTCGAGCCCGTATTGCGGCACGATCACCGAAGCGACATCGCCGCCCTTGAGCGCGTCGGCGACGATCTTTGCCTGTTCATCGGCATCGGCGATATCGGCTACGATGAGCACAAGGCGGCAGCGGTTTTCCGGTTCGGTCATGGGGTCTTTCCGTTTCCTGCGAATTCCCCTTCGAAATGAGGGATCCGCACTCGTTTTGTGTGAGTAGTTCCGTTAGACGAGGCTTGCAAGAGGAGGACGTCGAAAGCATGCCGCAGGATTTGTTATTCTACTACGCCGCCGTGCCCGCCGTTCTGCTGGTGGGCCTCGCAAAGGGCGGCATGGGCGACGCTTTGTCGCTGATCGGCTTGCCCTTCCTCGCCCTTGTCGTCTCGCCGGTCGAGGCGGCGGCCATCCTGCTACCGATCCTGGTTTTCATGGACATGATCTCGCTCGTCATCTGGCGCAAGCATGGCGACTGGACGACGCTGAAGATCATGCTGCCCGGCGCCTTCACCGGCATTGCGCTGGGCTGGGCGACCTCGGCTCTGGTTCCGGGCAACTTGCTGCGCATCGTCATCGGCGCGGTGACCGTCCTCTTCTGCCTGCGCTATTTCTGGAGCACTTTCGGCCCGGGCGCCGGCAAGGTGATCCCGCCGCGCAGCCAGCGGCCGGTAGCCGCCAACCTCTGGGGAACATTTTCCGGTTATGGCAGCTTCGTCGCCCATGCCGGCGGTGCGCCCTTCCAGATCTATGCCCTGCCGCTCAAATTGCAGCCACGCGAATATACCGGCACCAGCGTGCGCTTCTTCGCGATCCTCAACGCTGTCAAGCTGATCCCCTATTTCGCGCTCGGCCAGCTCGGCACCCAGAACCTTGCGACCTCCGCAACGCTTCTGCCCTTTGCTCCGCTCGCCACCATTGCCGGCGCCTGGTGCGTGCGCCGCATGAGGCCACAGATCTTCTATCCCTTCATCTATACAATGGCGCTGATCGCCGCCTTCCTGATCGTGCGCGAGGGCCTTGGCTGGTAAGAGGCCCTACAGCGCCGCTGCACTTCGCATTGCTGCAATTCGCTGCAATGCACAATTTCCTTGCTGGCGCGGCCGGTTTGACGTAGCGTTGCCGCCATGTCGAACACCGACCCTTTCTCTGCGATTGCCGATCCGAACCGGCGGTTTCTGCTGGAGGAATTGCGTCGCGCGCCACGGACGGTCAATGAGCTCGCCGAAGGCCTGCCGATCAGCCGTCCAGCTGTTTCACAGCACCTGAAGGCGCTTCTCGACAGCAATCTCGTTTCCGTGACCTCGGAAGGCACCAAACGCATCTACACGGTCAATAACCGCGGCTTCGACAAGCTCAATTTGTGGCTGGATCAGTTCTGGGCCTGATGCAGGTTCCCATAAGATCTGGGGATACGATGCGAATCATAAGAACGCGATGTGGGACGTGACAGACCCAAAAGCGCCAGCCACGATGCCGGATGCATCGGACTGGCGCAAATATGGTGTCAAATCACCGGTTCTTGCAAATTTTTGGCGGAATGGATGGATTTACCTTGTTGCGCAAGATGATCGCCCGGCGACCCTTGGGAAGATTAGTGGACGGATGACTTAAGACGCTGAATCTCGTCCTTGATGCGCAACTTGCGGCGCTTGCATTCGGCAAGCTCCGTATCCGAAATAGAGGGAGATGTTCTGAGCGCGTGCAACTCCTCCTCGAGAGCGACATGCTTTTTCTGGAGTGACTCAAGATGAGCTTGAACAGTCATATGACCCTTCCTTCCTCTTACCCTCCCCGGCCAACATCGTCGGGGATCAAGGTGTCAACGGGCGGGACTGTGACATATTTTTGAAGGCTTGTCGAAGGCCAAAAGATGAAGACTGGATGGCAATTTCATGATCAAGACTAACTAGCCGTTACCTGTATTTGATGATAGGAGCTTGCGGAAATCATCGCCAGATCGGACAAGGTCCAAGGACGATAACGGGGAATGCATATGGCCGATCAGGAACAGGCGGAAATCAGGCTCATAGTGGCGCGCCTGCGCCAGGAGCACGAAGATTTCGACGCCGCGATCAACGCCATGATCCAGACCGGATGCGACGCTCTGCGGATCCAGCGCATGAAAAAGAAGAAGCTCGTTATCAAGGACAGGCTCTCCAAGCTGGAAGATCAGATCATCCCTGACATCATCGCCTGAGAGGGAATAACAGCAACGATGACAGACAGACCACCCGTCGCCATCATCATGGGCAGCCAGTCCGACTGGGAGACCATGAAAAACGCCGCCGACACGCTGGAGGCGCTGGAAATTCCCTATGACGCGCGCATCATTTCGGCCCACCGCACAGTCGACCGGCTAGTCAATTTCGCCAAGGGCGCACGCGCGGAGGGCTTCAAGGTCATCATCGCCGGCGCCGGCGGCGCCGCCCACCTGCCGGGTATGACCGCCGCGATGACGCCGCTGCCGGTCTTCGGCGTGCCGGTCCAATCGAAAGCCCTGTCCGGCCAGGACAGCCTCCTTTCCATCGTGCAGATGCCGGCCGGTATTCCTGTCGGTACGCTCGCCATCGGCAAGGCCGGCGCAGTCAACGCCGCCCTTCTCGCCGCCGCCGTGCTTGCCCTTTCCGACGAAGAAATCGCCGACCGGCTCGACGAATGGCGCGAGCGCCAGAGTGCTGCCGTCGCCGAATACCCGATGGACGATCTATGACGGCACGAACGATCGGCATTATCGGCGGCGGCCAGCTCGGCCGCATGCTGGCCATTGCCGCCGCCAGGTTGAATTTTCGCACGGTCATCCTCGAGCCGCAGGCAGACTGCCCGGCCGCCCAGCTCACCAACCGGCAGATTACCGCCGCCTATGACGATCCCTCGGCACTGGCCGAACTCGCCGATATCTGCGACGTCGTCACCTACGAATTCGAGAACGTGCCCGTCGCAGCCGCCGAAACGCTGTCGGCGAGCGTGTCTGTCTATCCGCCGCCGAAGGCGCTGGAAGCCGCCCAGGACCGCCTCGTCGAGAAACGCTTTCTCAATGGCTGCGGCATATCAACTGCCCGCTTCCATGCGATCGACAGCCAGGCCGATCTCGAGGCGGCACTGAAGGATTTCGGCGGCCAGGGCGTGCTGAAGACCCGCCGTCTCGGTTATGACGGCAAGGGCCAGAAGGTTTTCCGCTCGGCCGCAGACAGCCCGGATGGCGCCTATGCAGCACTTGGCGGCGTGCCGCTCATCCTCGAAAGCTTCGTTGCCTTCGAGCGCGAAGTCTCGATCATCGCCGCCCGCGCCACCGACGGTACGGTCGTCTGCTTCGATCCCGCCGAGAATGTCCACCGCAACGGCATCCTCCACACCTCGACGGTTCCCGCTGCGATCGCTGCGCCGGCGGCGGACGCCGCGCGCCAATCGGCCGAGAAAATCCTTGCCGCGTTGAACTATGTCGGCGTCATCGGCATCGAATTCTTCGTGCTTGCCGATGGCGGCCTGGTCGCCAATGAGATGGCGCCACGTGTCCACAACTCCGGCCACTGGACGGAAGCCGCCTGCGTCGTCAGCCAGTTCGAGCAGCATATCCGCGCCGTTGCCGGCCTGCCGCTCGGCAATGCCGAGCGCCATTCCGACTGCGTCATGCAGAACCTGATCGGCGACGATATCCTTGCCGTTCCCGACTGGCTGCGGCGCCCCGATACGCTGGTTCATCTCTATGGCAAGACCGAGTGGCGCCCCGGCCGCAAGATGGGCCATGTCACCACCTTGACGCCGAAATCGCCGGTTTTGGCCTGAGAAAACACCCCTGTGCCTTGGGAAAAACACCTTCATGTGGTTGACACGGAAAAGGTGACGGGGTATCTGCTCCCCCACCTAAACAGCGCGCCCGATGGCGCGCTTTTGATTGTTAAAGATACGGGCGAATGTGAATTCCCCCATAGAGATCGCGGATCAGAAAAATGAAGATCAAGAATTCGCTCAAGTCGCTCAAGGCTCGTCACCGTGACAACCGTCTGGTTCGCCGCAAGGGCCGCATGTACATCATCAACAAGCTGAACCCGCGCTTCAAGGCTCGTCAGGGCTGATTTCGCGCGTCCGGATCGCCCTGCCGCGTGAGCTTGCGCCGGCAGATATATCCGGTGGGTCGCTGCGGTGATCACGTCAAATTTGTTTGATCTTCGGCGCTGGCGGGCTAATATGCCCGCCATGCGCTTTTTTGCTTTGACATCAGCGGCGCTGCCGCTCGCCCTCATTTTCCTCACCTCCTCCTTTCCGGCCGCCGCCGCGAAAAAGGACGTCATCGTCGAGCAGGCGGATGCCCACAATGCGCCGAAGCAGCACCTCGACCAACTCTTCAGCCAGCTGAAGCGTGAACGCGATCCCGAAAAGGCCAGCGGCATCGCCAATGAAATCCGCATGGAATGGAACGATTCCGGCAGTGCCACCGTCAATCTGCTGATGCAGTGGGCCGACAAGGCGATCGAGGAAAAGCGCAACCCCGCGGCCCTCGATTTCCTCGACGAGGCGATCGCGCTGAAGCCCGATTATGCCGAAAGCTGGAACCGCCGCGCCACGCTGAATTTCGTCATGGGAAACTATCGCAAGTCGATGTCCGACATCGAACGTGTGCTCGATCTCGAGCCGCGCCATTTCGGCGCGCTCTCCGGCATGGCGGCGATCCTCAGCAATTCCGGTAACGACCAGCTGACCTTGAAGGCGTGGGAGCGTTTTCTCGATATCTATCCCGCCGAACGCACCGCACAGGAACAGGCCAACACGCTTGCGGAAAAACTTGCCGGCAACCGCACCTGATTCCCGGTCAGCGATCTTGACGTCGGATCACGCTGCACAATTTTAGAATAGAGAGGGAACGATGTGGCGGTTGTCAGCCGCAGGACGTCCCGCAATTATCGCTCGTTGAGATCATGCTTGCAGAAGTTTCCGCTCTTCTCGCCCCGCTTGCCGCCGCCATCGGTTACTCCACTTATAAGGCGCGGCAATTCGAACACGCCTATCCGAATATCGGCGAACTGACGGATGTCGGCGGCTACCGCATGAATGCCGTCCACGTCGAGCGTCCCGAAAATGCGGATCTGCCGGCGCTGGTCTTCATTCACGGCGCCAGCGGCAATCTGCTCGACCAGGTCGTTGCCTTCCGCGCCGCACTCGAAGGCCGGGCGGAAATGCTGTTCGTCGATCGTCCCGGTCATGGCTATTCCGAACGCGGCGGCCCTGAGAACGCCGTCCCCTCCGGCCAGGCAGATGCAATCGCCAGGCTGATGGAGAAGCGTGGCATCGGGAAAGCGATCATCGTCGGCCATTCCTTCGGCGGCGCGATCACCGCCGCCTTCGGCCTGCGCCATCCTGACAAGACCGCCGGCCTGCTCTTCCTCGCGCCCGCCACCCATCCATGGCCGGGCGGCATCGACTGGTACTATCATGTGGCAACCGTACCGATCGTCGGCTGGCTCTTCAACCACGCGATCGTCGTGCCGCTCGGGCTCAGCCGGCTGGAGCGAGGCACGCTGAATGTCTTCCGCCCCAATCCTCGCCCGGCCGATTACATCGAAAAAACCGGTCCGTCGCTGGCGCTGCGCCCCAGCGCCTTCCACAACAACGCCAACGATTTCAAACGACTGCTTGCCTATGTGAAGGAGCAGTCGCTGCTCTATTCGCAGATCACCGCGCCGACTGTCATCATAACGGGCGACCGCGACGAGATCGTCTGGGAACACCTGCACTCGCGCGGCCTTGCCCGCGATATATCAGGCTCGGAGCTCATTACCGTCAGCGGCGTCGGCCACAAGCCGGATTACCTCGCAACCGATGTCGCCATCGCCGCCATGGAGAAGATATCAGGCAAGCCGCGCGACCTGCAGGCAATCGCCCGCAAGGCCGAAGCGAGGCTTGCCGCCACCTCACGCGATCGGACGGCCGCAACCGCGCCGTCGTTGAGGCCAGGCGCCCTGCACGGCGTATGACCTCTCCGGCTTGGATTTCCGGTCGGCGACAGCCTGAAGCCTACCTCACGCGCTGAGACGCACACCCCCGTCACAGGTGATGACGTGGCCGCTCATGAAGCCGTTTCCAATCAGGAAGGCAATCGCCTCTGCAATATCCTCCGGCTTGCCGACACGGCCGACCGGCGTGCGGCCGGCGAAATCCGCAAAAACGCTCCTGCGCTGCTCGGGCGGCAGGAAACTCCACCACGGCGTATCGACGACCCCAGGCGAAACGCCGTTGACGCGCAGCGGCTTCAGTTCGGCGGCAAGCACCGGCACCATCGCCTCGATGCCGGCATTGACGGCCGCAAGCCCAGCCGTGCCGGGCATCGCAGCTTGCGCGCTGACCGCCGAAACGAAGGTGATGCTGCCGCCCGGCTGCAGCAACGGCAGCGCCGCCTGAGCAGCCGCAGCATGCGGAATGAGCTTGGTCTGGAACCCGGCAAGCAGATCCGCCATGTCGAGCGTCGCAAAAGCTCCGGCGCCGTGACCGCTGCCCATCGCCAACACGAGATGACCGAATGCGCCAACCCCAGCAAAAGCCTCCCCAAGGTCGGAAAGCTCAGCCGCATCGAGGACGAGGCTGCGCAGATCGCCATCGAGCGATGCCTTCGCCGCCGCAAGTTTTTCGCCGTCACGGCCTGCAATGGTGACCGTATATCCCTGTTTCAAAAGTAATTTCGCCGTGGCAAGGCCGATGCCGGAAGAACCGCCGATGACGACCACATGCTGCAAAGACATGATGCTGCTCCTTGAATTGATCGAGCCGCAGACGCTTCAACCACCTGCGACACCGGCATCATGCGCGGCCCGGAAACGGCAAACAGTTCCGATTTTATCCTGGTATCAATACTGATATGATTCCCGCCATGGACCAGAGATCCGACACATTCGAAGCCCGCCGCCGTGAATTCGCAGCCTTCCTGCGCTCCCGTCGCGAGCGGCTGGCGCCCTCCGAGGTTGGCCTGCCGGAGGGGTTTCGCCGGCGCACGCCGGGTCTCCGCCGCGAGGAGCTCGCCATGCTCGCCGGCGTCGGCACCACCTGGTACACCTGGCTGGAACAGGGCCGTGATGTCAGGCCCTCCATGCAGGTGCTCAACGCCCTTGCCGATGCGCTGCGCCTCGACGAGGCCGAGCGCCGGCATCTCTTCACCCTCAACAATCGCCATGCCCCGCAGGTAGTCTCGTCCGCACCCGAATGCGTCGACGAGCCGCTGCAGCGCATGCTCGCCAACCTGACACACCAGCCGGCCTATGTGCTCGGCCGCCGGTGGGACGTGCTCGCCTGGAACCGCGCCGCCGACGTGCTGTTCGGCGGTTACGACACGCTCGAACGTGACGAGCGCAATACCATGCATCGCCTCTTTGCCGACCCCGCGCATCGCAAGCTGCTCGTCGACTGGGAAGCCGTTGCCCGCGTATCGCTGGCGATGTTTCGCGCCGACAGTGCGCGTTATGCCGGCGATCCGGATTTCGATCGGCTGATCGCGCTGCTGAAACAAGCAAGCCCTGAATTTCGTGATTGGTGGCAGCGCCATGAGGTCGTCAACCCGCTATCCGGCATCAAGCGCATCAACCATCCCGTCAAGGGCCGCATGTCCTTCGAACATACCGGCCTGACACTGACCAGTCGGCCGGAGATGAAGCTCATCGTCTATACGCCCCTCGATGACGACGACACCAACCGGAAACTCGCCGAACTGCTGACGCTCTAGATTTTGTTTTTACGTAAGTCGTCGCCGCAAACTCGCGACATACCTTGCGCGACATGTTTTAAAGCCAATCCCTTGCATTGCCTCGGGCTGTCGCAGCCCCATATGTTTTTCCATCATTGTCCATAGGAGGGGAAATCATGGGCCGCCTGCATATCGGGACGATCTCCGTCATATCAGCATTGTCGCTGAGCCTGACCTCGGCTTTCGCCGCCTCGCCTGCGCCCGTCGAAGCCGAGCACGGCATGGTGGTCACCGCCCAGCATCTGGCGACCGATGTCGGCGTCGAGGTGCTGAAAAGCGGTGGCAACGCCGTCGATGCGGCGGTCGCGGTCGGTTATGCGCTGGCGGTGGTCTATCCCTCGGCCGGCAATCTCGGCGGTGGCGGCTTCATGACCATCCGCCTGAAGGACGGCACGAAGACCTTCCTCGATTTTCGTGAACGCGCGCCGCTTGCCGCCACCAAGACCATGTATCTCGATGCCAAGGGCGATATCGTGCCGCGCGCCAGCCTCGACGGTTATCTTGCCGTCGGCGTGCCGGGCTCCGTCATGGGCTTCGAGACCGCGCGCGAGAAATACGGCACCAAACCGCGCGAAGAACTGATCGCACCGGCGCTCCGCTTCGCCAAGGAAGGTTTCACGCTGGAACAGGGCGACGCCGCAAGTTTCGCCGGCAACGCCAAGCGCCTCGCCAAGGATGAAGCCACGGCAAAGATCTTCCTGAAACTTGATGGTAAACCCTATGCATCAGGCGAAAAACTCCAGCAACCGGACCTTGCCGCAGTCCTGGCAGGCATCTCCGAAAAAGGCCCGGACGCCTTCTACAAGGCCGCGCCCGCCGAGGCGATCGTCAAGGCGAGCCAGGCCAAGGGCGGTATCCTCGCCAAGGAGGATTTCGAACAATATGCCGTGCGCGAGTTGAAGCCGATCGAGTGCAATTACCGCGGCTACGACATCATCTCCTCGCCGCCGCCGTCTTCCGGCGGCGTCATCATCTGCGAGATCCTCAACGTTCTGGAAGGCTACCCGCTCTCCTATCTGGGCTATAACTCGGCCGAAACCGTGCACATCATGGTCGAGGCGATGCGCTATGCCTATGTCGACCGCAATGCTGCGCTCGGCGATCCCGATTTCGTCGAGAACCCGGTCACAACGCTTCTCGACAAGAAGTATGCTTTGGAGATCGCCGCCAAGATCGACCCTTACAAGGCCGGCACCTCGGCGAACCTGAAACCGCTCGGCGGCAAGGAAAGCACCGAGACCACGCATTATTCGATCATCGACGACGAGGGCAATGCGGTCGCCGTCACCTATACGCTGAATGGCTCCTTCGGTGCCGCCGTTGTAGCGCCCGGCACCGGTGTGCTGCTGAACAACGAAATGGACGATTTCACTTCCAAGCCCGGCGTGCCGAACCTCTACGGACTGGTGCAGGGCGAGGCCAATGCCATCGCCCCGAAGAAGACGCCGCTCTCCTCGATGAGCCCGACGATCGTCACCCGGGACGGCAAACCCTTTATGGTGATCGGCAGCCCCGGCGGCTCGCGCATCATTACCATCACGCTGGAAGCGATCCTCAATGTCGTCGATTTCGGCATGGATATCAGCCAGGCTGTCAACGCCCCGCGTGTCCACCACCAATGGCAGCCCGACAAGGTCTTTCTCGAACCCTATGCGCTTTCGCCGGATACGGAAAAGACGCTCGCCGCCATGGGCTACAGCTTCGATGGTGGCAACGACGCGCCGCAATGGGGTCAGGCCGCCGGCATCCTCGTCGGCGGCAAAAGCCTTGCGGCCATCGAAAAGGGTGGCGGTGCCCGCTACAATGGCGCCATGGACAGCCGCGCGGCAGAAGGGTCGGCAAGCGGCTACTGACGCTTCGCGATCGCCTGATCAAACAGTCGGCGGAAGCGCAACGCGGCTCGAGAAGCAGCGGTGGCACCATTCATGTCACCGTGACAAAGTCGCCGTTCACAATTGGCTTGCCGCGCCCTATGCATGGGCGAACCCGCAAGCAGAAAGATTCCCGAATGGCCAGCATTGAAATGATTGTCGCAGCTCGCGCCCGTCTGCGCGGTCATGCAAGGCGCACGCCGCTTCTCTCCTCCCCTTTCCTCGATGAGATCGCCGGCCGGCGTCTGTTCGTGAAAGCGGAATGTCTGCAGCATTCCGGCTCGTTCAAGTTTCGCGGCGGCTGGTCGGCAGTCTCCGGCCTCGATGCTGTGGTACGCTCGAAAGGCGTCATCGCCTTCTCCTCCGGCAACCACGCCCAGGGCGTTGCGCTTGCGGCCAAGCTGCACAATATCCCCTCCGTCATCATCATGCCGAGCGATGCGCCGAAGCTGAAGATTGCCAACACCCGCGCCTTCGGTGCCGAGGTGGTGCTCTACGACCGCGTCAACGAGGATCGCGACGAGATCGGCGCAAGGCTTTCGGCCGAGCGCGGCCTGACACTGATCAAGCCCTTCGACGAACCGCTTGTCATCGCTGGTCAGGGCACGACCGGTCTCGAAATCTCCGAGCAGGCTGGGGAGGAGGGCGTGACATCAGCCGAAGTCCTCGTTCCCTGCGGCGGCGGCGGATTGACCTCCGGCATTGCGCTCGCCCTTGAAGCCAGTTCCCCCGGCTTTCGCGTCCGCCCTTGCGAGCCCAAGGATTTCGACGACACCACCCGTTCGCTCGCCTCCGGCAAGATCGAACGCAACGCGGCGGTATCAGGCTCGATCTGCGATGCGATCGTCACGCCGCAGCCCGGCAACATCACCTTCCCGATCCTCAAGCGCCTCGCCGGCGCCGGCATCGTCGTCACCGACGAGGAGGCGCTGCGCGCCATGGCGCTCGCCTTCACACGGCTAAAGATCGTCGTCGAGCCCGGCGGCGCCGTGGCGCTTGCCGCCGCCCTCTTCCATGGCGATGCCCTGGAAAGCGACACGGTCGTCGTGGTCACCTCCGGCGGCAATGTCGATTCCGATATTTTCGCCATGGCTCTGGAACGTTTCGGCTGAACATCGTGCAACTGAACGCGGTCGACCATCCGCAGCAGCCGCCGCGGATGGTTTCTATCTTTTATAATTACGCGACCTTGTAGCGTTTCGCCGGCGCGGTGCGTGAGAGGTTCGGCATCAATGCCTGACGCGCCTGCTCGTAGGCGGCAAGCAGGCCTGCATCCTCAAGCGAGGGGATCGTTGCAAATTCGCCCTGCTCAAGACCTGCGAGCGATGCATCGACCATATTTTCTGCCGACATCACGATCTCATTCGGCAAATGTTCGACCGGCGTGCCGGCGATGTCCCAGAATTCCGTAGCGGTGGCGCCGGGCAGCACCGCCTGCACGCGGATGTTCTTCTCCGCCAGTTCGTGCTTCAGCGACTGGCTGAAGGCGAGCACGAAGGCTTTCGTACCGCCGTAAACGCCGTTCAGCAGCTCCGGCGCGATCGCGACGATGGACGCAATATTGATGATCGTGCCGCCGCCGCGTGCGACGAACCCCGGCACGGCGGCATAGGTCAGCCGCGTCAGCGCCGTGACGTTGAGCTCGATCATCTCCTGCATCTTTTCGACATCGGCGGAAAGCAGCGGCGCCGTTCCACCGACACCGGCATTGTTGACCAGAAGCGTGATGCTCCGGTCATCCTTCAACACCCCTTCGATGCGGCCGAGATCGGCCCGGTTGCCGAGATCGGCAACGACAGTCTCGACCGTCCGGCCGGTCTCATCGGTCAGCCGGCTTGCCAGCGCCTTCAGCCGCTCGCCGTTGCGGGCAACGAGGATGAGATCGTAACCCTGCTTTGCCAGCCTGTGGGCATAAATTGCGCCGATACCCGACGATGCGCCGGTCACCAGCGCCGTACCCTTATGGTCCTGTGTCATGATCCGTCTCCTTGCATGCGCGCCAGCCCGATGCCTTGCGCTTGAGGAAAGTCTTACCCCCAATTGCGAATGTCCTGAATGTCATATATACCACCTTTCAGGACATCCTCTTGCCAGAACGTGATGGTCATGCAGCAAATCGGCTTTCTTGTTTATCCCGGCTTCCAAATCATGAGCCTGGCGGCCGTCTCGGCCTTCGAGTTCGCCAATATCGAACTCGAGGAAAAGGTTTACGAGGTCCGCTATCTCTCCGAACACGGCGGGCCGATTACCAATTCGCTTGGCATGGTGATGGAGACGGAGGCCTTTGGGGACCCGGCCCTCGACACGCTGATCGTGGCGGGAGCGCCCGGTATCAGGCTGCCGAATGCGGCGGAAACCGACTTCATCCGCACCGCCCTGCCCGCCACACGTCGCCTGGCGTCGATCTGCACCGGCGCCTTCTTTCTTGCCGAAGCCGGCATCCTCGACGGCCGCCGCGCGACGACGCACTGGTATGTCTCTCGCGAGCTGCAAAGCCGCTATCCCAAGATAAAGATGGAAGAGGACCGGATATTCATCATCGACGGTTCCATCTGGACCTCGGCAGGCATGACGGCCGGTCTCGACCTGGCTTTGGCGATGGTCGAGAAGGATCACGGCTTCGAGGTAGCGCGCGCCGTTTCCCGCATGCTCGTCGTCTATCATCGCCGCTCCGGCGGCCAGTCGCAGTTTTCCGCCCTGCTGGAGTTGGAGCCCAAATCGGACCGGATTCAGAAGGCGCTCGCCCACGCCCGCAGCAATCTGAAATCGACGCTTTCGGTCGAGGAGCTGGCGGAAGCCGCCCATCTCAGCCCCCGCCAGTTCAGCCGCGCCTTCCGCGCGGAAACCGGACAATCGCCGGCGAAGGCCGTCGAGAACCTGAGGCTGGAAGCGGCCCGGCTGATGATGGAGCAGGGCCGCCACCCGATCGATGTCGTTGCTCGCGAAACCGGCTTTGCCGATCGCGAGCGCATGCGCCGCGCCTTCCTTCGCGCTTTCGGTCAGCCGCCGCAGGCAATTCGACGCGCCGCCCTGCAGGAACTGCAGATGTGATGCACCCGGCCTTTTGAACCGGATGCATTCTGTCCTCGTTACCGCTCTTGAAGCGCCCGGCGGATTGCGATTTCGACCGGTGAATAGGCACCGTCCTCCCGTTCGAGCCGAAGAGGTTCGAAAGGTGCAAGGCCGGGCTGCGCCATGAAGCGCGGCTGCTTGCCGTGATGCATCTGCGCCGCATGGATGAGGAACGGATGGCACAGATAGACCGTGCCCGCCCGTCCCGTCGCCCACGCCAGCGGCCGCTCTTCCCCGACATGCTCCAGCCAGAGATGGGCCATTCCTCTCTCGCCGGCCGGCTCGAGAAGGCGTGCGATATCCTTGTGCGAACCGACGCGGATACGGGTCGGCGCATCCTCTTGCCCCACATCCGAAAACAGGAAGAGCATCAGCAGCGCCCGCCCGTGCGAGGTGATGTTCACCCGCCAGGCGGAAAAGTCCCGCTGCTCAGCCGGATTGGAATCCTCGCCGGGAAAGCTCAGATCGACATGCCAACCGGCATCGCCGGGATCATCGGGATGGGGAAAGCGGACCGGGAAGCTGCCAAGCCCACTGCGTGGCTCCCAGCGACCCTTGCCGACGAGCTGGTCGAAGGCCGAATGCAACACCGGCGTATTGACGGCTTTCTCGAATGGTCCGCCGCCATAGCCGGCAAGCCGCACGACAGGCTGCGTCCACGTCCTTGGATCATCCGCATCGAAGGGAATGTCGCGCCACATGATGGCACGAGCTTCCTTGGCCAATGCGCGGGGAAAAGCGTCGTCGATCCTGACGAAACCGTCCTCGATGAATTGCTCGATCTGCGCAGCACTCAGTGCCGCCGGATAAACATCTGATGTCATGACATATCTCTCTATCGCCAATCCTGCCGGCTCTTTCCTTGGCCAGACGCAGGGTGGTTACAGTCCACGGCGACGCGCCAGCCGCAAAGGCTGGTCAGCGGCCGCATCTTCTGATGCCCGAAGGCAGAGCCTTAGAGGCTCAAGAAGAAGACCGAAGCGATATTGAGGGTGAACGTCTTCATAGCGGTTCGAGGCTACAGGCTTGCGCCCGAAGGGTCAATGCGGAGATGTCAAGCCAACACCTCGCGCAGCGCACCCTGCACGGACTGAAGCACGAGCTCGGCAAGCCGGGCCGCAGCCGGTTGCGGTTCGGCTTCCGCCCGATGCAGGACCAGACCGAGCTTGGGCAAATCCGGTAAGCCGATGGTCTCCGGCGCGAGCGGCCGGACCTTCGCCGGCAGGCCGATCGGCGTGCGGATGGTGAGACCGAGGCCTGCCGCCGTCGCGGCCCAGAGACCGCCGAGACTGGGACTGACGAAGGCGAGCCGCCAGGAGATGCCCGCCTCATCCAGCGCCTTGGTCGCGGCGCTGCGTAACAGACACGGCGCCTCCAGCGAAGCGAGCGGCATCGGCTCACCGCTTGCGGCTTGCCAGGCCGGCGGCCCCTCGGAAGGTCCGATCCAGCGCATCGGCACTTCGCCGATCCGCTCGCAATGCGCCGTCAGCGTGCCGTCACTCCAGGCAAGCGCCAGATCGAGCTTGCCCGATGTGACGCGCTCGAGCAGTTCGGCATTGCGCACCACCCGCGCTTCGATCCGGACCTTCGGATGAGCGCGCGCAAAGCGACCGAGCACATCCGGCAGCAGGCTCTCGCCGAAATCCTCCTGCAGGCCGAGCCGCACCCAGCCTTCCAGCTCGACGCTGTTGACGGCGGCAGCCGCCTCGTCGTTGAGTTCCAGCAGCCGCCTGGCATAACCAAGCATCGTCTCGCCGGCATCGGTCAGCGCCAGTCCGCGCCCCGCCTTGCGGAAGATCGGCGTGCCCGCCTGCTCCTCCAACTTCTTCAGCTGTGCACTCACTGCCGAGGTCGAACGCCCGAGCCGCTCGGCCGCCTTGGCGAAGTTGCCGAGTTCCATGCCGGTCGAAAAGGTTCGAAGCACATCGAGATCGAAGATCGTCCGTCGCATAATATAGTCCCAATTTTCAGGATCATTGATCCATAAAATTCTGATTTTCAGCATCATCGTGCCGTGCGATGGTTCTGCTGTCAAGGCCGATCGACGGCCTGAACCATAAAGATTCCGATGCCCTTCGTTCGCATTTCCCTTCGCAAAGGCAAGTCGCCGGACTACCTCATGGCACTGGCCGACAACATCCAGCGCGCCCTGGTCGAGACTTTCGACGTGCCCGAAAACGATCGTTTCCAGGCCATCCATCAGCATGACGGGAACGAATTGATCTTCGACCGCAGCTATCTCGCCGGCCTGCGCTCGGACGACTTCGTCTATATCTCGATCACGATCGGCAGGCCTCGCACCGGCGAGATGAAGGCGGCGCTCTATCGGCGGCTCGCCGATCTCCTGGCGCAATCGCCGGGCCTCCGGCCTGAGGATGTGATGATCGTCATCAGCACCAGCGCACCGGAAGACTGGTCCTTCGGCAATGGCATTGCCCAGATGACCGACCCAGACTGGCGGCTTCGTGTGGCTGGAGGCCGGCAATGAGCGCGTCGAACCCGAAGACCATGACTGTTAAACGCCCCGGCAAGGCAATCCGCTCGCCGGAGGGCGTCGTGACTGCGCCCTTCTGGGTCGAGATGCTGCTCGAAGGCAGCGCCGATGGCGAGAACACCGCGATGCGGGCGACGCTCGATCCCGGCACCATCACCCGTTGGCACACGCATCCCAGGGGTCAGTTGCTCTATGTGCTTTCGGGGCTTGGGTTGGCGCAGAACGATGGCGGCCCGATCGAAACATTGCGTACCGGCGATGCCGTCTGGTTTGCGCCCGGGGAGCGCCACTGGCATGGCGCGGCCGATGACAGCCCCTTCAGCTATATCAGCGTCCAGCCGACGGAAAACGGCAGCGTCGTCGAATGGCTGCAGCCGGTGGAGAGACGGTCATGATCGCCATGCAGTACAGCTTCACCCTGCCCACCGATTACGACATGTCGATCATCGACCGCCGCATCCGCGACAAGGGGCCGATGCTCGACGGCTTTCCCAATCTCGGCTTCAAAGCCTATCTCAGCGCCCGCAAGGGCGAGTTCGGCAGTCGCGACAATCTCTATGCGCCCTTCTATCTCTGGCAGCAGCCGGAAGGAGCGAGCGACTTCCTTTGTGGTCCGGGCTTCGAGACACTGACCGGTGCCTTCGGCTGGCCGCGGGTGAGGACTTGGATCGTCTGGCGGTCGGAAGTCTCATCCGACATCGCCGCAGCCAGGTTCGCCACACGCGATATCCTGCAAACCGAGCCCTACGCACCGCTCGCCGACATTCGCCGCGTCGAAAGCGTGGCGGCCGAAGCCGACCTGGCGACAGGCGGCGCACTCGCCTCCGTCTCCGGCTTCGAACCGACGACCTGGACGCGGGTACGCTTCAGACTGTGGCGAGAAATTCCCGAGATCGGCGAGCAGACGCAGGCCTATCGCGTCGGCCATCTATCCCTGGCTCGACCCTGAACTCAAACGGTTGCCCGGCGATAGAAGGCCAGCGAGCCGGCGAGCGCCAGCAGCGCGCCACCGCAGGCCCGCTCTAACCACATGGCGCCTGAGGTTTTCAGGAAACGCACCGCCTGCGAACCGAAGAAGGCGTAGCCGAACATGATGAGGAAATCGAGCGCGGCAAAGACAAGGGCGAGCAGCATATATTGCGTCGCCTGCGGCATGGTCGGATCGATGAATTGGGGCAGGAAGGCCGAGAAGAACAGGTAGCCCTTCGGATTGGTCGCCGCGACCATGAAACTCTTCAGTCCGATCGAGAAGGGCGATGTCGCACTCGCAGGCGCTCCGGACTTCAACGCCGCATCGATCGTGCCCTTCGAACGCAGCAGCATGATGCCGAGAAAAGCGAGATAGGCGGCACCCGCCCATTTCAGCATCGAGAACCAGAATTCCGATGCAGCGAGCAGCGCACCGAGCCCGATCGCGACGGCGCCGATCAGCACGAAATCGGACAGCACCGCGCCGATCATGCCGGCAACTGCGCGGCGCAGACCGTGCCGAGAGCCGTTGGTCAGCGCCAACAGCACTGTCGGCCCCGGAGTCGCGATACCAACGAAGGAAACGGCCGCAAAAGCCAGAAGCGTGACGATATCCATGATGCTCCTCCGAACCCAGGGAAGCGAAACTTGCACGCACCGCAGCCCTTGGCAATACCGCCCCATCAACGAACAAGCCCGCCGCCTCTTCAGGCAGCGGGCGTTCGAAGAGATGCGATCGGATCAGACGCCGCTCTGGCCGTCGGAGCCGATATAGGCGATGCGGATCATGTTGGTGGCGCCGGGCGTGCCGAGCGGCACACCGGCCGAGATGATGATGCGGTCGCCCGGCTTGCCGAAGCCTTCGTCGGCGACGATCCGGCAGGCGCGGTTGACCATGTCGTCGAGATCGGTCGCGTCATGGGTGACGACGCAATGCAGGCCCCAGACGACGGCAAGACGGCGCGCCGTCTTGATGATCGGCGACAGCGCCAGGATCGGCACCTGCGGACGCTCGCGCGAGGCACGAAGGCCTGTGGTGCCCGACGAGGTGTAACAGACGATCGCCGACAGCTTCAGCGTTTCGGCGATCTGACGGGCGGCCAGCGAGATCGCATCGGCACCGGTCGCTTCCGGCTGGGCACGCTGGGCATAGATGATGCCGGGATAATGCGGCTCGCGCTCGATGGCGGTGGCAATCGACGCCATCGTCGTGACAGCTTCGACGGGATAGTCGCCCGAGGCCGATTCGGCCGAGAGCATGACGGCATCCGCACCTTCGAAGACGGCGGTCGCGACGTCGGAAACTTCGGCGCGTGTCGGCACCGGCGCGGAGATCATCGATTCCAACATCTGCGTGGCAACGACCACCGGCTTGCCCGAACGACGGCAGGCGCGGATCAGCTGCTTCTGGATACCGGGAACCGATTCGAGCGGCATTTCGACGCCGAGATCGCCGCGCGCGACCATCAATGCATCGGAAAGTTCGATAATTTCCTCGATGCGCTCGAGAGCCTGCGGCTTTTCGATCTTCGACATCAGGCCGACGCGGCCACGGGCGATCTTGCGCACTTCGGCAAGGTCGTCGGGACGCTGGACGAAGGAAAGCGCCACCCAGTCGACATCGTCGGTGGCAAGCACTGCGTCGAGATCGGCGCGATCCTTGTCCGTCAGCGCGCCGACGCCGAGCAGCGTGTCGGGAAGGCTGACGCCCTTGCGGTCGGAGATGCGCGTGCCCGAAATAACAGTCGTGACGATGCTCTTGCCGTCGCATTTTTCTGCGCGCAGGGCGAGCTTGCCGTCATCGATCAGCAGACGGTGGCCGGGCTGTACCGACTCCAGGATCTCGGGGTGCGGCAGATAGACGCGGTTCTGGTCGCCGAGGGCTTCGTTGTTGTCGAGCGTGAAGGTCTGGCCGGGCTTCAGATCCACCTTGCCGTCGACGAACTTGCCGACACGCAGTTTCGGTCCCTGCAGGTCGGCGAGAATGCCGATCGGCCGGCCGGAGCGCGCCTCGACCGAGCGGATGCGCTGGATGAGCATACGCATCATGTCGTGGCTCGCATGGCTCATATTGATGCGGAAGACATCGGCACCAGCCTGGTGCAGCTTCTCGATCATCGATTCCTCGGAGGAGGCTGGCCCGAGGGTGGCGAGGATTTTAACTTTGCGATTACGCTTCATCAATTCTGGCTTTCTTGCGTCCCTGGGGTGTCGGAGAGTTGAACCATCCAGCTACCCTGGCGGCCCGTATCATATTCCTTGAATCCCATCTTCTGGTAACCGCGGGCATAACAATCCTGCACACCCGAGATCTTGAATTCATTTTCCGCCACGCACATCTGCACGTCACCCGTCCATCGTCCTCCCCGGGCGGCGTCCTCTGCGTAGAGGTAATAATAACGCGACTGCAATTCTCCCTCGATCAGCGTGGCGCAGGTCGTTGCCGGCACCTGCCACCAGCCCTCCGTCACCCAGCCATCCTTGGCCCGGTATCCGATCGCAACGCCGACGAGATTCTGTGTTCCGTTGCAGACGCGAAAATCGGCGCGTGCGGCATCTGCGATGAAAAACGGCATGGCGGCTGCAAGAGCGAACAGAGCGAGACGGACCAGCGGTCCGGACCGCGTGAGGAAACTTGGCGCGGCTTGGATCAACACGGCTCCCAAATAGCTCCACGGTTATTCGTATCCGTGTCTTCTTGCGCCGCCGTCAAGCGAAAGTCAACGCAATGCTAATCGATTATATTTCCTTTCATAACCACCGTCGAGGGTCCGACTCAACCTCTCCCCACCCTGCCGCGCTTGAACCTGCCGCAGGTGCATGCGATCACTGCGCCCGACGGCGCAATGACGAACGGCAATTCCCTGATGGACGACTTCCAATCCTTCGAAATCCTATCCGGCAAACATGACAAAGGCATGGTGATCCTCGCAGATCACGCGATGAACCGCCTTCCCGCGCGATATGGCCGGCTCGGACTGCCCGAGGCGGCCTTCGCCCGCCACATCGCCTATGACATCGGCATCGAGGGCCTGACGCGGCAGCTTTCGGCGAAACTCGGCGTTCCTGCCGTGCTCGGCGGCTTTTCGCGTCTGCTGATCGATCCGAATCGCGGCGAAGACGATCCGACGCTGATCATGAAGATCTCCGACGGCGCCGTCGTATCAGGCAATCATCCGATCACGCCGCAGGAATGGGACTACCGCATCGAAACCTTCCATCGCCCCTATCACGACGCTGTCGCCGCAACGATCGACAGCGTGGCGAATGCCACCGGCAGGGCACCGCTGGTGCTGTCGCTGCACTCCTTCACGCCGGCCTGGAAAGGCATTCCCCGTCCCTGGCACGCCGCCGTACTCTGGGATAGCGACCATCGCGCCGTCGGCCCGCTGCTCGACATGCTGCGCGCCGACCCCGATCTCGCCGTCGGCGACAACGAACCCTATGACGGCGCACTGAAGGGCGATACCATGTACCGCCATTGCATGATCACAGGCATTCCGCATGCGCTGCTCGAGGTGCGGCAGGACCTGATCGGAGACGAGACCGGCATATCAGCATGGGCCGAACGCCTGGCGCCGATCTTTGCGGCGATGAATGCCGATCCCGCCTTGCACGGATACGACGTCCACCTGTCACGCACCGGCCCCTATTGAAAGAAAGGAAGCAAGATGACCGCGCTCAGCAAGGAACAACAGACCGAATTCGAAGCTGCCGCCTTCCGCCGCCTCGTCGCACATCTTCGTGAGCGCAGCGACGTTCTGAACATCGATCTGATGAATCTGGCCGGCTTCTGCCGCAACTGCCTGTCGAACTGGTATCGCGAAGCCGCCGAGGCCGAAGGTGTCCCGGTTACCAGGGACGAATCGCGCGAAATGGTCTATGGCATGTCCTATGAGGACTGGAAGAATCTTCACCAGAACGAGGCGTCGCCTGTGCAAAAGGCTGCTTTTGAACTGAACAATCCACACAAATAGCGTGGCTGGCCGCGAACAGGCTTGACCGTGACGCCGCTTCGCGGCAGTCACTGGCATCCAAAATTGATCACCGAAAAACCAGGAGAACACGATGTCTGATGCTCATGGCGTCGCCCGCGATCAGCTTCGCGCTTTCATCGAGCGCATTGAACGGCTGGAAGAAGAAAAGAAGACCATCGCCGACGACATCAAGGACGTCTATGGCGAGGCCAAGGGAATGGGCTTCGATACCAAGATCCTGAAGAAGGTCGTGGCGCTGCGCAAGAAGGACGAGCAGGAACGCATGGAAGAGGAAGCAATCCTCGACACCTACCTGCTCGCGCTCGGCATGATCGAGTCGCCGCCGGAAGGCTGATCCTTCCGGCATTACCGATGTCGACAAGCCGCCGGCCTCCCGGCGGCTTTTCTTTTGCGGTGGAAACAACTGCCTAAACAGCCAGCTTGCTGGATCGAAATAGAAAAGAAAAACCGCCGGATCGCTCCGGCGGTTTTCGACATTTCCTCGATTGGCAGGCTCAGTTCGTGTTGAACTTGCGCACTTCCATGAAGTTCACAGCCGTGCCGCTGAAGCGGGCCGGGTCGACCGAAGCGGTCTTGACGTTGAAGCCCTCGGCATAGACGGCGGTCGGCTGGGCGCGCATCGTCTGGCTGACGAACCGCGGCGCCTTGACCTGCTTGGAGGCCATTTCCAGGCGGGCATTGGTCAGCGCCCACTGCGAGATCATCTTTTCCGTCAGCTTCGGCTCGGTGCGCACCGTCGTGCGGCTGGCATCCGCTGCAGCGGCTTCCTTATGTGTCGGGCGACCACCCTTGGCGGGAAGCCCCTGCGCCACGGCGCTTTCGACAGCCGGTTCGTCGAAGCCGTCGCCAAAGCTTGCCGATTTGGTCATCGGCGCCAACGCCGCGAGTTCGAGCGGTGGCTTTGCGGCAGGCGCCTTTTGCGTCATCGCGGCGTTGATGGCCTGCTCGACCGTCTGCGGCGCCGCCCTGGACGCGATCTGCCTTTCCGCATCCTCGTTCCGCTGCTGGTCGAGCGCATCGGCGACCGCAGGAGACAGTGCGTCCTGATCGGCTTCGTCGGCGTCTGCCTCCGGATCGGCATCGGCCGCGGCAAGAAGGTTCTCGGCAACGGAAGGGCGTTCGATCGGCGTCGGAACCGGCAGCGCATTCGCGCCCGTCAGCACGGGGTCGGTCGACGCAACCTCGGCGTCGCCAGGCGCGCGGCGCTGACCGAGAAGCGAGGGAACCGGAATGCTGTAGGCGCTGAGATCGGCGAACTGCTGCGGCTGGGCCTGATCGGCCGGAAGGGCCGCCGCAAGAGCCTGCTGTGCGGCATTACCCGAAGGCGGCGCGACGAGTGCATTCGCCACTTCGCTGGCCGCCGGCTGGTTGCTGAATGCCGGGCGAACCTGCGGCACCGGCGCGTTCAGATCGGCGACTTCGGTCTGCTGCGGCTCGGCAGGAGCAGGCTCGGCCTTAGGCGGCGTCGCCTTGGCGACGGCGACAGGCGTGGAATCATCCGACTCGTCTTCCTGCTCGTCCGCTCCGCCGCCAAAGAGCGCGGCAAACAGCGTCTTGTGCTTCGGCGCCGCCGATTCGGAAGCGCTGGCGATCTGGATCTGCGGGCCGCTGGCGCGGCGCTTATAGTCGGCCATCGCCTGTTGGTAGCCCGGCAGCGGCTTACCGTCGGCCGGAATATGGATGGTATTGCCGTTCGGGAAAAGCCGGACAAGCTCGTCGCGGCTCATGCGCGGCCAGGCGCGAACGCCGCCGACATCCATATGCACGAAGGGCGAGCCCGATTTCGGATAGAAGCCGACGCCGCCGACCTGCATCTTCATGCCGATGCCGCGCAACGTCGCGAGTTTGACGTCGGGAATGAAGAAGTCCATCGCCTTGCCGAGCATATGCTGGCTCTTTTCGGCGACGCCGGATTTGCGCGAGCGGCCGCGCAGCATCTCGTTGGTCCCCGGCGAGCGGAAGCCGCAGACGACGTTGATGTAATCCCTCGAACCGCTCTGGCGATAGACTTCCCAGATCAGGTCGAACAGGCGCGGGTCCATCTTCGTCGGCTGGTTCTTGCGCCAATCGCGCAGGAAGCGGTTCAGCTGCTCCAGACCCTTGGGGTCGAACTTGCCGTTACGCTTGTAGGTGATGACGGCTTTTTCGCCGGTATGAATGAAATAGAGCTTGAGGCTGCGGGTGTCGCCCGCTGCCTGCGAAGGCGTACTAACGAATACCGGTGAGGAAACCGCGAGCGCAAGAAGGGCGGCCGCTACCGTCCTTATTGCCTTTCCGCAAATGTCGGCGCACAACAAACGCCAGCTCAAGCGCGAAGGCTTGGAATTCCCATTCAGATTCGGCAACTCGATCCCCGTCAGACAGACAATGTCCCGTACTGTCTCAGATGACTGTCAAATGCGGTCACACGATGGCAAAAATGCCACACATGATCAACCTTTTCTTTACATAGTGAACGCGCCACTAACAAGTGGTTTATGACTAGTAACAAAACGTGGTTGCCTTAATCTTAAGGAAAAGCGCTTAAGCCGCATCTTTCTGGGGATTGTCAGGGTCTATGCCGTAGTCCTTGAGCTTGCGATAAAGTGTGGATCGGCCGATGCCAAGTTTGCGCGCTACTTGACTCATCTGCCCGCGATAGAATTTGAGCGCGAATCGGATGAGTTCCTCCTCGACATCGGCAAGCTTGCGCACGTCTCCGGCAGGATTGACGCTGGCGATCGCGTTTTCCGAGGCCTCGGACAGGCGGTGGTGCACCTCTCCCGACATCGACGCCCTGAAGTCCTCGCCATAGCCATTGTCAGGATCGAGGCCGGTATTGTCGGCAACTAGTGCCAGGTGATCCACCACGTCATATTCCGGAAGCTGGGCGGCGATCTGCGGGAAATCAGCCTCGGTCAACTCAGGCCCTTCGGCCAGAACGACCGCGCGGAAGATCGCGTTTTCGAGCTGGCGGATATTGCCCGGCCAGTCATAGGCGGTCAGCAAAGCCAGCGTGCCGGCATTCACCGTCATGCGGCGGCCGTTCTTCTGCTCGCTGGAGAAGCGGTCGGCAAAGACGCGCACCAGATGCGGAATGTCTTCCTTGCGTTTGCGCAGCGCCGGAATGGTGATCGGGAAGACGTTGAGGCGATAGTAGAGATCCTCGCGGAAATGGCCGTTCTTGACCTCCTCGATCAGATCCTTGTTGGTCGCCGAGATCAGCCGGACATTGACCTTGTGCGCGGTGCGGGCACCGACGGTCTCGATCTCGCCCTGCTGCACGGCACGCAGAAGCTTCACCTGCACCTCGAGCGGCAGATCGCCGATCTCGTCGAGGAAGATGGTGCCGCCATCGGCTTCCATGAATTTGCCGATATGACGCTCGGTCGCGCCGGTAAACGCGCCCTTCTCGTGACCGAAGAGAATGCTTTCGACCAGATTATGCGGGATCGCCCCGCAATTGACCGTGACGAAGGGCTTGTTCGAGCGGTCGCCGCCGGACTGGATGGCGCGCGCCACCAGTTCCTTGCCGACGCCGGATTCGCCTTCGAGCACAACGGGAATGTTGGACTGAGCCGCCCGCTGGGCGAGATCGATGACACGGAGCATCGCCGGGCTTGCCGAGACGATATCGTCGAAGCCAACCGAGCCTGAGCGCGACCGGCGTCCGGCCCGTGCCTTCACCTCGCGCTGGTCGAGCTTCATTGCATTCGAGATCGAAGTGGCGATGCGTTCAGGCGAGACCGGCTTGACGACGAAATCGAAGGCGCCGGCGCGCATCGCCTGCACCACCGTCTCGATGCCGCCCTGCCCCGTCTGCACGATGACGGGGATCTGCGTGCCGAATTCATGAAGCGCATCGAGGAATTCGAGGCCTGTCATCTCCGGCATCATCAAGTCGAGTACGATGACGTTGAAAAGGCCGCTGTCGCGTTTGACCATTTCCAGGCCGATGCGGCCATTTTCCGCCTGGTGCACGACATGGCCGTGACGCTCGATTGCGTTCTTGAGCAGGCGGCGCTGCACGGGGTCGTCCTCGACCACGAGGATTTGCCCTGCTCCCTTGAGCTCATTGTAACCGGTCATTGTCGCCTCACTTCATGCGAAACCATGAAGCGCACTCTGACAGCAAGGCTTGAACATCCAGTTTTGAGAAACAATTGCATTTTAACGATTGCAACGGGTCGTTTTCGTGCCGAAGCGAGGCCTTTCATGCGCCGAAAGCCCCTTGATGCCGGGCCTTAGCACGCTTACAGCGCTGCGCGTCTTCTCAGACGCGCAAAGGACGCTGTAACACTTTCAATCGACGCATCGTGCTTTCCGAAAATCGATTCCGATTTTCGGGCCGATGCGGTAGACAAGCTGACCTGTTACGGCAGACCTGTTATAAAAGTGGAGAGGAATTGCGCTCATGAAAAACAAGCTCCCGCACGCCGGCCTTCTTCTATCGGCGGCAGCGCCAGCTGGGGCCGCCGATGCGGCGCTCGGCGATCTGCCGGTCTGGAAGCTGCAGGATCTTTATCCCTCCGCCACATCCACCGCCTTCGTCGCCGACATGGAAAAGGCCGGCAAGGCAGCGATCGCCTTCGAAGAAAAGTGGAAGGGCACACTCACTGAGGCGGCGGCGAAGACCGGCGCTGAGGGCATCGGCGCGGCGCTGAAGGAATATGAGGCGCTGGATGACATCATCGGCCGTCTCGGCTCCTTTGCCGGCCTCACCTATTTCTCCGACACCACTAACCCGGCAAACGGCAAGCTCTACGGCGACGTACAGGCCAAGATCACCGAATTTTCCGGCCATCTCCTGTTCTTCGCGCTGGAACTGAACCGCATCGACGACGCGGTGATCGACGCCTGCATGGCGAATGATCCTGCCGCCGGACATTATCGCCCATGGCTGCTCGACCTCAGGAAGGACAAGCCCTACCAGCTCGACGACAGGCTGGAACAGCTCTTCCTCGAGAAGTCGATGACATCGGCCGCAGCCTTCAACCGCCTCTTCGACGAAACCATGGCGGAACTTCGCTACGACATCGATGGCGAGAAAGTGCCGCTCGAAGTGGCGCTGAACAAGCTGCAGGAAAAGGATCCGGAAGTGCGCCGCAAGGCAGCCATGGCGCTTGCCGAAACCTTCAAGGCGAATATCCGCACCTTCACGCTGATCACCAACACGCTTGCCAAGGACAAGGAGATCGCCGACCGCTGGCGCGGCTTCGAGGACATCGCCGACAGCCGCCACCTGGCAAATCGCGTCGAGCGCGAGGTCGTCGATGCGCTGGCAGCAGCCGTCCGCGAAGCCTATCCCCGCCTTTCGCATCGCTATTACAAGATGAAGGCGAAATGGCTCGGCATGGAGCAGATGAATTTCTGGGACCGCAATGCGCCCCTTCCGGAAACCTCCAGCGCCATCATCTCCTGGCCGGAGGCGAAGGACACGGTGCTTTCGGCCTATGGCAATTTTTCCCCCGAGATGGCTGATATCGCCAGGCGCTTCTTCGACGAACAGTGGATCGATGCGCCGGTTCGTGCCGGCAAGGCGCCCGGCGCCTTCGCCCATCCGACGGTTCCCTCGGCCCACCCCTACGTGCTCGTCAATTACATGGGCAAGCCGCGCGATGTGATGACGCTCGCCCATGAACTCGGGCACGGCGTGCACCAGGTTCTCGCCGGTGCGCAGGGGGCACTGATGTGCCAGACGCCGCTGACACTTGCCGAAACCGCTTCCGTCTTCGGCGAAATGCTGACCTTCCGCGCCCTTCTGCAAAAGACCACCGATACGCGCGAGCGCAAGGCGATGCTTGCCCAGAAGGTCGAGGACATGATCAACACGGTCGTGCGCCAGATCGCCTTCTACGAATTCGAGCGCAAGCTGCACACCGCCCGCAAGGCTGGCGAACTCACAGCCGACGACATCGGCGAACTCTGGCTCTCCGTCCAGTCGGAAAGCCTTGGGCCGGCGATCAACATTTCTGAAGGTTACGAGACTTATTGGGCCTATATCCCCCACTTCATCCACTCGCCCTTCTATGTCTACGCCTATGCCTTCGGCGATTGCCTGGTGAATTCGCTCTATGCCGTCTACCAGAAGGCCGAGAAGGGCTTTCAGGAGAAGTACTTCGAACTGCTGAGGGCCGGCGGCACCAAGCATCACTCGGAACTGTTGAAGCCTTTCGGCCTCGATGCCACCGATCCGTCGTTCTGGAGCCAGGGCCTGTCGATGATCGAAGGGCTGATCGACGAGTTGGAAGCGTTGGATAAGGGCTGAGAGCCCCGACCATGACTTGAAAGAACGAACGCTATGATGGGACCGTTGTTACGCTTGATACATTGACCGCATTCTGCAATGTCCACGAGGACCCATGACGGCAGCCCACTCTCCCTCATTCCTGTGCTCGTCACAGGAATCCAGCGCGCCCAAGTCCTTGGGCGCCGGAGACTCTTTATCTGTCGGACATGAGTCATTCACGGCGCAGACGCGCCGTGGCTGGATTCCTGTGACAAACACAGGAATGAGGGAGGTGGGTGCTACTGCGGTCTCGGCCTACCGCAGCAAAACCACGAGTTTCGCATCGCCCCGCATCGCAGACGCGACCGTCGGATAACCAAGCAATATGCCGTGAACAATGTCTGACCCCTACATTCTCTTCCGCGACGACACATCAGGACAGGTGATGCTTTTCGCCGAGCCGGCAGAGATCATCCTTGCCAGGACGCGCGCCGAGTTCTTTGCAGGCCTTGTTCGGATGGAGCAGGCCAAGGCCGCAGGCAAATGGCTTGCCGGTTACATGGCCTATGAGGCCGGATACCTCTTCGAAGAAAAACTTGCCCCCTTCGCCGGGGAACATCGCGAAACCCCGCTCATCTGTTTCGGCGTTTTCGACGCCCCGCAGCCCGATACGCATCCGTTTGCCCAGCCAAGACAGCGCCTCGAAAACGAGGAATTCCTCACCGCTCCGAAAGCCGCGTGGGATTTCCCTATATATAAAGAGCGCTTCGACCGCCTCCACCAGCACCTGCGGCTCGGCGACGCCTATCAGGCAAACCTCACCATGCCGGTCGAGGCTCGCTGGAACGGCGATCCTCGTGCCGCCTTCTGGTGGCTGATCGAACGCCAGCCTGTAAAATACGGCGCGCTGGCCGATCTCGGCGGCCCGATCATCCTTTCGCGTTCGCCCGAACTTTTCTTCCGCACCGATGAAGAGGGCTGGATCGAGACCCATCCGATGAAGGGCACGGCAAAACGCGGCACGACTGCCGCCGAGGATGCCGAAATCATCGAGGCCATGCGCCGCGATATCAAGACGCAAGCGGAAAACCGCATGATCGTCGATCTCCTGCGCAACGATATCTCCCGCATCACCGAGGTCGGCACGCTCGACGTCCCTAAGCTCTTCGACATCGAGACCTATCCGACCGTCCACCAGATGGTGAGCCATGTCCAGGCAAGGCTCCGCCCCGATCTTTCGATCCGCGACATCTTCTCCGCGCTCTTCCCCTGCGGTTCGATCACCGGCGCGCCGAAGATGCGGGCAATGGAAATCCTCCACGCGCTGGAGGATGCCCCGCGCGACGCCTATTGCGGGGCGATCGGCATGATCTCGCCCACCGGCGCCATGCGTTTTTCCGTCGCCATCCGCACGATCACGCTTTTTAACGGCGGCAGGGCCGTCTTCAATGTCGGCGGCGGCATCGTCTTCGATTCGACCGCCGAGGCCGAATATGAGGAATGCCTGCTCAAGGCCCGCTTCGCTGTCGGCGACCAATGGATTGCGCGATGATCGATTTTTCGTTGATCGAGACGCTGCGCTGGCAGCCCGGCGAGGGCTTCATCCGGCTGCGGCTGCATCTCGCCCGGCTTTCCCGCTCCGCCCGTCGCCTTGGCTTCCCGCAACCGATCGAAGCGACAGCAAGGCTCGACGAAGCCGTTGCGGGTGCTGCCGGTCCGCTGCGCATCCGCCTGACCTTCGACGCGCAGGGCCATATCGAAGTGACGAGCGCCGCTTTCGTGCCCCTGGCGCCCGATGCCATCTGGACCATCCGCCTCGCCGAGACCCGCCTGGATTCCGCCGACAGGCTGCTGCGCGTCAAGACCACGCGCCGTGCCGTCTACGAGGCCGCGCGGGCCGAATATCGGCCTGATGAGGCCGATGAGGTCATGCTTTTGAACGAGTGCGGCGAAGTCTGCGAGGGCACCATCACCTCGATCTTCCTGGACGACGGAACCGGCATCCTGCGCACCCCGCCGATCTCCTGCGGCCTGCTCGCCGGCGTGCTGCGCACCGAGCTCATCTGCCGGCGGCAGGCCCGCGTCGGCCGTATCTCGCTTGCCGATCTCGATGCCGGCACGCTTTATATCGGCAATTCGCTGCGCGGCCTGATCCGCGCAAACCTCGTCAGGAGCTGACCATGTTCATTCTCTCGCTCACCTATGTGAAACCCAACGATGAAGCCGACAGGCACATGGAGCCGCACATGGCCTGGGTGAAGGAGGGTTATGCAAAGGGCTGGTTCCTCGCCTCAGGCCGCAAGGTGCCGCGCACCGGCGGCGTCATCCTCGCAATCGGCGATCGCACCGCAATCGAGGCCTATGTCGCCGCCGATCCCTTCACCATCCATGGCGTTGCCGAATATGACATCACCGAGTTTGCCGTAACGACTGCGGTCGACGGACTGGAAATCCTGAAGGGCTGAATTTGCAGGAGCCGATCATGGATGATCTCGCAGCCCATCTGAAGGAGCTCGAAGAAAAACTCTTCGACCCGTCCGTTCGCGCCTCGCGGGAGATGCTGACCGCGCTGCTCTCGCGCGATTTCCGTGAAATCGGCAGTTCCGGACGGCTCTATACCTTCGACGTCATTGTGCCCAGTCTTTTGGCCGAGCAACGAACGGGAACGTCCCGCGGCGAGCATTTCGAAACCCAAAGACTTGCGGAGCACATCGCGCTCGTCACCTACCGCGCCATTTACACAGACACCGACGGAAGCGAAAGGCGGACGCTGCGCAGTTCCATCTGGCGGCTGGAAGAGGAGGGGCACTGGCGCATGCTCTTCCATCAGGGCACCGTCATCGGTTAAGCCAATCCATGCGGTCTGCCGATCCCCAAGACGGTTTCGCCGGCCCCTATCGCCACTCGATATTTGGTCTTTCCCTGTCAACGCTCTTTATTGTGACGTCGTTTTATGGTTAGAGCCGGTCACCTCGCACTCTCTGCGGCAATTTCAAAACAATTCTTCGGGCTGAACGCCTTCGTCGCCTTCCACAGGAGAAAAGAATGACGGAACAGAATTATCCGGTATATGCCGAAATTACCGGTCCGATCGTAATGATCGGCTTTGGCTCCATCGGCCGCGGCACCCTGCCCCTGATCGAGCGCCATTTCAAATTCGACAAGAGCCGGATGGTCGTCATCGACCCTCGTGAAGAGCCCTCCGACATGGAGATCCTGAAGAAGCACGGCGTTCGCCATATCAAGGAACATGTCACTAAGAACAATTACAAGGAACTGCTGAAGCCGCTGCTGACGGAGGGCGAAGGTCAGGGCTTCTGCGTCAACCTCTCGGTCGACACCTCCTCGCTCGACATCATCAAGCTCTGCCGCAAACTCGACGTTCCCTATATCGACACCGTCGTCGAGCCCTGGCTCGGCTTCTATTTCGACAAGGGCATGAGCAATGCCGACCGCACCAACTATGCGCTGCGCGAAACCATGCGCAAGGAAAAGGCGAAGAACCCGGGCGGCGCCACCGCCGTGTCCACCTGCGGCGCCAATCCGGGCATGGTCTCCTGGTTCGTCAAGCAGGCGCTCGTCAACCTCGCCAATGACATCGGCCTCAAGTTCGAGGAGCCGGACCAGCACGATCGCGAAGGCTGGGCAAAGCTGATGAAGAAGGTCGGCGTCAAGGGCATTCACATCGCCGAGCGCGACACCCAGCGCACCAAGCATCCGAAGCCGCTCAACGTCTTCTGGAACACCTGGTCCGTCGAAGGCTTCATCTCTGAAGGCCTGCAGCCGGCTGAACTCGGCTGGGGCACGCATGAAGAGTGGATGCCGAAAAACGCCAAGAAGCACAAGAAGGGCAACAAGGCGGCGATCTACCTGGAGCAGCCGGGCGCCAACACCCGCGTGCGCACCTGGTGCCCGACGCCCGGCCCGCAATATGGCTTCCTCGTCACCCACAACGAGTCGATCTCGATCGCCGACTTTTTCACGGTCCGCGACAAGGACGGCGAAGTGACCTTCCGCCCGACCTGCCACTATGCCTACCATCCGGCCAACGACGCCGTTCTCTCGCTGCATGAGATGTTCGGCAATGGCGGAACGCCGCAGCCGGTCCATCACGTTCTCGACGAGGACGAGCTGGAGGACGGCATCGACGAACTCGGCGTCCTGCTCTACGGCCATGAGAAGAATGCCTACTGGTATGGCTCGCGCCTGTCGCTGGAAGAAACGCGCCGCATCGCGCCCTACCAGAACGCCACCGGCCTGCAGGTGACCTCCGCCGTCCTCGCCGGCATGGTCTGGGCGCTCGAAAACCCGAATGCCGGCATCGTCGAAGCCGACGAGATCGATTACAAGCGCTGCCTCGAAGTGCAGATGCCCTATCTCGGCCCGGTCGAAGGCCACTACACCGACTGGACCCCGCTCGACGGCCGTCCGGGCCTCTTCCCCGAGGATATCGACACCAAGGATCCGTGGCAGTTCAGGAACATTCTCGTTCGCTGAGATCTCCTGCACGACTTCGACAATGCCCGCCGCAAGGCGGGCATTTTTGTAACGCCGGCTGTCTAAATGCCGCCCGCCGCCCTTCCAAGGCTTGCCTTCATGCCGGGCGCGCGCCATGTTTTGCCCGAACTTGGCGGCTGTCCGCCGCGCCGATTCGCCGGGAGAAGCCTTATGAAAATCAGAACTGGTCTTGTTCTTGTCGGTGCAGCGGCCGCTCTTGCCGCCTGCGTTTCATCAGAGCCGCGTCGCTTGCCGGTTGCAACCGCACCCGCCGCCACCGGCGTCGAAGGCAACTGGAGCGATCCGAACGGCATCGTCTCCACCTTCCAGGGCGGTAGTTTCACCACCCGCACGACCGACAGCAACCAGCTTCTTGCCTCGGGCACCTATATCAATACCTCACCGACCCTGGTGGAGATCAACATGACCTCGCTGGTGCGCAAGACCCAGTCCAAGGTCAATTGCGCCCTCGTCAACCCGAGCCAGCTCAATTGCACCTCCGATTCCGGCGCACAGTTCACGCTTTCCCGCCGCGGCTGAAAGATGAGGCGATAGGCTAAGCACGCCATGCGGGCCTTCGCCTCTTATCTCATCCTGCTGCTCGCATTGCCGCTTGCGGCACTTGCGGTCGTTTCACCGGCCAACGAATATCGTGCCCAGGGCATCGCCGCTCCCGATTGCGACGGGCCGCTGCAGGTGCTGATCTTCGCCGTGCCGGCAATCCTGATCTATGGTGCAGGCGCGCTCCTTGCCTATCGGGCCGGCCGGCGCTTTCATCGCCTCGTTTCCCTTCTCTGCTTGATCGTCGCGCTCGCCATAGTCCCGAATATTGCGGAGGCCGTGCACGAACTCTATCGAAACACCGCCGATGGCGAATGCCGGGGATAGGAACCCGGCTTTTTTGCCCTGCCCCCTTGGAAAGCGCCTCGCCTGGCCCAGCTTTCTCTTGCGGTCGTGCATCGTCTGATGGAACATCCGCAGGCCGGGAAACCGCCCCGGCGCATAATGAAAGGGATCGGCGAGGGATCAGGGGGATCTTTCGCCTCAATCAGGAGAACAGGGATGACGAAGTCTTTCAGCTTCGGTCTTTTGACCGCGTCCATGCTGGCGCTCAGCGCGGGCGCCGCCTTTGCGGATTACGAACTCAATATTCTTCATATCAACGATTTCCATTCGCGCATCGAATCGATCAACAAATTCGACTCCACCTGCTCGGCCGAGGAGGAAGGCAAGAAGGAATGCTTCGGTGGTGCTGCCCGCCTGAAGACCGCGATCGACCAGCGCCGTCAGGCGCTATCCGGCAAGAACGTCGTCCTCCTCAATGCCGGCGACAATTTCCAGGGCTCGCTCTTCTACACGACCTACAAGGGAGCAGCCGAAGCCGAATTCCTGAACCTGATGAAGTTCGACGCCATGACCGTCGGCAACCATGAATTCGACGACAGCGAGGACGGTCTCGCGACCTTCCTCGACAAGGTGCAGTTCCCTGTCGTGACCGCGAACGTCAAGGCGACAGCCGCCTCCAAGCTCGGCGACCGCATCAAGCCGTCGCTGGTGCTCGATGTCGGCGGCCAGAAGATCGGCATCGTCGGCGCCGTCACCAATGATACGGCAGAGCTTTCCTCCCCCGGCCCGAACGTCACGATCGCTGATGACGTTGAGGCCATTACCGCGGCCGTTCAGGATCTGAAGGGCCAGGGCGTCAACAAGATCATCGCGCTGACCCATGTCGGTTATCCCCGCGATCTCGCCCTGATCGCCAAGATCCCGGATGTCGATATCGTGGTCGGCGGCCATTCCCATAGCCTGCTCTCCAACACCGATCCGAAGGCCGAAGGCCCCTACCCGACGATGGTCGACAATCCCGGCGGCTACAAGGTGCCGGTCGTCCAGGCCGCCTCCTACAGCAAGTATCTCGGCGATCTCGTCGTCAATTTCGACGATAGTGGCGTGGTCAAGGATGCCAAGGGCGATCCGATCCTGATCGATTCCACCTTCACGCCCGATCCGGCCGTCATCACCCGCATTGCCGAACTGGCAAAGCCGATCGAGGAACTGCGCAAGAAGGTGATCGGCTCCTCCGAAAGCCCGATCGATGGCGACCGCAAGGTCTGCCGCGTCAAGGAATGCTCGATGGGCAATCTGGTGGCCGACGCCATGCTCGATCGCACCAAGAACCAGGGCGTCACCATCGCCGTTCAGAACGGCGGCGGCCTGCGCGCTTCGATCGACGGCGGCGAGGTCACCCAGGGCGAGGTCATCACTGTCCTGCCTTTCCAGAACACGCTCGCTACGTTTGAGACGACCGGCGCAGATGTCGTCGAAGCGCTCGAAAATGGTGTCAGCCAGATCGACCAGGGCGCCGGGCGCTTCCCGCAGGTCGCCGGCCTGAAATTCTCGTTCGACCAGTCGAAACCCGTCGGCAGCCGCGTCAGCGATGTTCAGGTGAAGGACGGCGACAATTTCGCTCCGATCGACCCGGCCAAGACCTACAAGGTCGCCACCAACAACTTCATGCGGGGCGGCGGCGACGGCTATACGATCTTCAAGGAAGGCCAGAACGCCTATGATTTCGGCCCGGATCTTGCCGACGTGACGGCCGAATATGTCGCCGCGCATTCACCCTACAAGCCCTACACGGATGGCCGCGTCACGGAACTGGCGCAGGCAACGCCCGCTCCCTCCGCTTCCGAGCCGGCGCCTGCCGCACCGGCTGCTCCCGCTCCATCCACCGAGCCGGCTCCCGCACCTGCAGCCCCGGCCCCGGCAGCACCGGCCCCCGCGCCGGCGGCACCTGCAGAACCGGCTCCTGCACCCGCGGCACCGGCGCCAGCAACACCCGCACCCGCTGCGGAACCGGCACCCGCACCGGCAGCCTCCACACCTGCCGCGACGACGCCTTCCACCCACGTCATCGCCGCGGGCGACACCTTCTGGGATCTCGCAGTGACTTTCTATGGCGACGGCACGCTGTGGCGGAAGCTTTCGGATGCCAATGGCAAGCCGAACCCGCGTCACCTGACGGTCGGCAAGGAGATCGAGGTCCCCGCCAAGTAAGACGATTTGTCCCGATGCCAATGGCCGGTCCGGGGTTTTCCGGGCCGGCTTTTCTTTCTATAGGGTGAACCACGATCTCCAGGCTGCGTATGAGCCGAAGAGACACAAAGAGCTTTGGGGTCAGAATGACAGCAGATATTTCACTCCGCCCGGCCGACCATCCGGCCGTCAAATTTGGCAAGGTCGGTGTGCTGCTGGTCAATCTCGGCACGCCTGACGGCACCGATTATACGTCGATGCGCCGCTATCTCAGGGAATTCCTGACCGATCGCCGCGTCATCGAATGGTCGCCCTGGAAGTGGTATCCGATCCTGTTCGGCATCGTGCTCAACACCCGCCCGCAGAAGGTCGGTAAGGCCTACGAGCTGATCTGGAACAAGGAGAGGAACGAAAGTTATCTGCGCACCTATACCCGCAACCAGTCGGAACTGATGGCCGAGCGCCTGAAGGATCTTGATAACGTCAAGGTCGATTGGGCGATGCGCTACGGCACGCCGTCGATCGCCTCGCGCATCGACGCGCTGAAGGAACAAGGCTGCGACCGGATTGTGCTCTTCCCGCTCTATCCGCAATATGCGGCGGCGACGACCGCCACCGTCAACGACAAGGCCTTCCAGAAGCTGCTCTCAATGCGCTGGCAGCCGGCGCTGCGCACCGTTCCCGCCTATCATGACGACGAGACTTATATCGAAGCGCTCGCCACATCCGTCGAAAGGCATCTTTCGACCCTCGACTGGAAGCCCGAGATGCTGCTCGCCTCCTTCCACGGCATACCGATGTCCTATTTCAAGCAAGGCGATCCCTATTACTGTCAATGCCAGAAGACCGGCCGGCTGCTGCGCGAGCGGCTCGGGCTCACCAAAGAAAACTTCATGGTGACCTTCCAGTCCCGCTTCGGGCCGGAGGAATGGCTGCAGCCCTATACCGACAAGACCGTTGAGAAGCTCGCCAAGGACGGCGTCAAACGCATCGCCGTCATCAATCCCGGATTCGTCTCCGACTGTCTGGAAACGCTGGAGGAGATCGCCGAACAGGCCGCCCACTCCTTCCACGAAAACGGCGGCGAGAAGTTCGCGCATATCCCCTGCCTCAACGATGGCGAGGACGGCATGAAGGTGCTGGAAAAGGTCGTCCGCCGCGAATTGCAGGGCTGGATCTAAGAAACCATCTTCAGAAATTTACACCGCACGGATAGTCGGCGACGACCCGACGGACCTTACCGTCCTTTCGCTTGGAAGGTGCGGCAGCCGTGCGTCATTTCCTCTTCGCAAAGAACATGCTAACTCACCACATCAGTGGTGTAGGTGGGCGCGAATGCGCCGATAGGAGGAATTTTTCATGCTGTTCGGCGGCTTCGACATCGTCGTGATCGTGCTGGTCATCTTCGTCATCCTGGTACTCTTTGCCGGGATCAAGACCGTGCCGCAGGGCTACCGCTATACGATCGAGCGCTTCGGGCGTTATACCCGCACGCTGGAGCCAGGCCTCAACCTCATCACCCCCTTCATCGAGCGTGTCGGCGCTAAGTTGAACGTCATGGAGCAGGTGCTGAACGTGCCGACCCAGGAGGTGATTACCAAGGACAATGCCTCGGTTTCGGCCGATGCCGTCTCCTTCTATCAGGTGCTCAACGCCGCCCAGGCTGCCTATCAGGTCTCCAACCTCGAAAACGCCATCCTCAATCTCACCATGACCAACATCCGCTCGGTCATGGGTTCGATGGATCTCGACGAACTGCTCTCCAACCGCGATGCGATCAACGACCGGCTGCTGCGCGTCGTCGACGAGGCCGTGCATCCCTGGGGGATCAAGGTTACCCGCGTCGAGATCAAGGACATCCAGCCGCCGCGCGACCTCGTCGATGCGATGGCCCGCCAGATGAAGGCCGAGCGCGAGAAACGCGCCCAGGTGCTGGAAGCCGAAGGCTCGCGCAATGCGCAGATCCTCAGGGCCGAAGGCGCCAAGCAATCCGCCATCCTGCAGGCCGAAGGCCAGCGCGAGGCTGCCTTCCGCAACGCCGAAGCCCGCGAACGCCTGGCCGAGGCCGAAGCCAAGGCGACGAAGATGGTTTCGGAAGCGATCGCCGCCGGCGACATTCAGGCGATCAACTATTTCGTCGCCCAGAAATATACCGAGGCGCTCACCTCGATCGGTTCGGCGCCCAATTCCAAGATCGTGATGATGCCGATGGAAGCCTCTTCCATCCTAAGCTCGCTCGGTGGTATCGGCGCCATTGCCCGCGAGGTCTTCGGCGATGCCGGCAACAGCCCATCAACGCCGCTGCCGGTACCGCCGCGTCCGCGTCCCGCTCCGGCGCGCTCGACGCCGCCGATCAATCCATCGACCCCCAATCCTTTCAATCCCGAGCAGGAGCGCTAAGCCATGCTGGCGAAGATCGTCGCCGAACTCGGTCCGTGGAGCTGGTGGGTCGCGGGCCTCGTGCTGCTCGCCGCGGAAATGATCGTTCCCGGCTTCTTCCTGGTCTGGATCGGCCTTGCCGCCTTGATCGTCGGCGCGCTGTCGCTGCTTTTCTGGGACAGCGCCTTTTGGGTCTGGGAGTTGCAGGCGATCCTTTTTGCGCTTCTCGCCGTTGCCACCACCTTCGCCGGCCGTCGGCTGACGCTGCGCAATGCGACGACCGACGAGCCCTTTCTCAATCAGCGCGGCGCCAGCCTCGTCGGCCGCACGGCGACGCTGCACGAACCGATCCGCGAAGGTCGCGGCCGCATTCGCCTCGACGATACGCTATGGCAGGTGATGGGACCCGACTTGCCCGTCGGAACGCAGGTGAAGGTGGTATCGAGCAACGGCCGCGACCTGACGGTCGAGCCCGTTTGATCAAATGATTCTGATCAAACGGACCTGATCAGGCGACGCCGATCCGCAGCAGGTCGTGGAAATGCACCAGCCCGACCGGCCGGCGGTCGTCGTCGATGACGATCAGCGCGCCGATGTGATGCTGGTTGAGCAGCGCCAGGGCTGCGGTCGCCAGCACCGTCTGCTTCACCGTCTTCGGCGTCCGCGTCATGATGTCGTCGACGGCAAGCTCTGAAAGATTGCGCGTCAGGTTGCGCGCCATGTCGCCTTCGGTGACGATACCGCAGAGCCGCCCATCCTCATCAAGCACGCCGACGCAGCCGAAATGCTTGCGCGACAGCACCGTGATCGCCTCCGGCATCGGTGTGCCCTTGGCAACGAGCGGCAGCCGCTCGCCGGTATGCATGACATCGGCGACATGCATCAGGCTCGCGCCCAGCTTGCCGCCCGGATGGAAGACGTGGAAATCCGTGGCGGTAAAGCCGCGCGCCTCCAACAGCGCCACCGCCAGCGCGTCGCCGATGGCAAGCTGCATCAGCGTCGAGGTCGTCGGCGCCAGCCCATTGGGGCAGGCCTCCTGTTCGTTCGGCATCAGAAGGACGATATCGGCGGCGGCCGCAAGCGAGGAAGCTTCGCTGCAGGTGATCGCGATCAGCGGAATGGAGAAGCGTCGCGTGAAGGAAATGATGCTCTTGAGCTCGGCACTCTCGCCGCCTTTGGAAATCGCCAGCACGACGTCGTCGCGCGCGATCATGCCGAGATCACCGTGATTGGCCTCCGCAGCATGTACGAAAAAGGCAGGCGTTCCCGTCGAAGCGAATGTCGCCGCGAGCTTGGCGCCGATATGCCCGCTCTTGCCGACGCCGGTGACGATCACACGTCCGGAGATGTCGCCGATGACTTCGACGGCCCGTGTGAAAGGGCCGGCCAATCCATTGTCAAAAGCCTGTTCGAGCGCTTCAAGACCGCGTCTTTCGGTCTCTATCGTGCGTTTTGCCGACTCGAGCACGCTGTTTTCAACGAGGTTGATCGCTCTTCTGTTCATGAAGTTGCGTTAGACCTTTTCACTTTCCAAGTCCACCCCGCACTCTTTCTGAATTGTGAACAGCGCCCGCCGACAGCAACGAATGATTAACCACGAGGCTTTACCTTTGGGTAAGAACCGAAAGCATGTCAGGCGCGAATTGCATGGGCCAGCCAAAACAGACGAGCAGTGTGACGCCGCTCCGCGCCATGAGCCGTGCCGTCTCTTTTGCAGTGGTCGGTGGTCTGCTTCTCAGCCAGACGGCAGCCTTCGCGCAGTCCGCCTCGACACAGCCGGCAAACAGCCGCTCCGCCGCCTCCCAGGATAACCGCGCCACCAACAATGCCGCATCCGCCGCCGGTTTCGATGACGAGACCGGCGATACCATTGCGCCTACGGCAAACGGCGCGACCGCGAACGCGGACGATGCCCAGCAGCGGCCCGCCATACCGGATGCGCAAGCCGGCGACGACATTACCGGCTCCATCCTCGACGAAGACATACGCCGGCTGAACACCCGCGAGGCGCCGAGCGACGAGACGCTGCCGCGCCGCAGGGCTGCCGATAGCGCCTCGACAGAGGAAACGCCGGGAATCCCGATTGGCACTTTCGTGCTCCGCCCGAGCGTCACCCAGAGCATCAACACCGAGACCACCAAGGACGGCAATACCAGGCAGCGGCGCGCCTTTCTTGAAACGGATGCCGCAGCGACACTGACTTCCGACTGGGGTCGGCACCAGCTGACCGTCACCTCGGAAGGTGCCTGGCAGAGGAATATCAGCGGCGAGGGCGAGGAGCAGCCTTCCTTTAAAGTCAACGGCGATCTCAGGCTGGATCTTCCCGACGATACGACCGCGCACCTCACCGCTGGCTATAATTTCTACCGTGAGGATACGGATGATCCCGACGCCATCGCCGACGCCGCACAGCAGTCGGACGTGCAGGAAATTTCGGCCGGCGCCTCCGTCCAACGCGATTTCGGCATCCTGCGCGGCACGACGGCACTGGCACTGACCCGCTCGATCTATTCGGATGCCAAGCTTGCGAACGGCACCACCGTCGCCCTCAGCGATCGTAACCAGACGACGGGTACGCTGCGCGGCCGCGTCGGCTACGAGCTGTCTCCCGCGCTCATTCCCTTCATCGAGGCGACGATCGGCCGTTCGGTCTATGACGAAACCCGCGACTCTGCCGGTTACGAGCGCTCCGGCCATAGCTATGGCGCCAAGGCAGGCGTCGAGGTCGATCTCGGCGAAAAGCTGAAGGGTGAAGTCGGCCTCGGCTACGAGATGGCGGATTTCGAAGACAGCCGGCTGTCCTCGATCGATACAGCCACGCTCGATGCGAGCCTGCTCTGGTCGCCGATCCGCGGCACCGATGTCAATCTCGACCTGCAGACGAGCATCCAACCCTCGACCACGGCAGGCGAAAGCGGCTACGTCTCGCACGCGCTGACGACGACGGTCACCCACCAGCTGCGCGACAATCTGGTCGGGACGATGATCGGCGGGGTCATATGGCGCGATTATCCCACGGACAGCACGATTAACGATGAGCTCGTCTATACCGCCGCAACCGGCTTGACCTGGAACATCAACCGCTATCTCGATCTGACCAGCACGCTCGGCTACGAGCTGACGACGCGCAAAGAAGGCAGCGATTCGCAGCAATGGCGAGCCGGCGTCGGTCTCAAGCTGAAACGCTAGCGCATCGGCCCGAAAATCGGAATCGATTTTCGGAAAGCACGATGCGTAGATTCAAAGTGTTGGAGCGTCCTTTGTGCATCCGTAAGGACGCACGGCGCTCTAATGCATGACGACCAAAATAAAGCGCCGCGCATCCGTTAGGACACGCGGCGCTTTATCGCGTTGAATCTGCAACTTATTTCAGGCCGGCCAGCAGTTCCCTGAAGCCGCCTTCGACGGAGGGGCGGATATCGGCGCGTTCGAGGGCGAAGGCGACGTTCGCCAGAATGAAGCCGTCCTTGGCGCCGCAGTCGTAAGTCGCGCCGCGGAAGTGGTAACCGGCGAAATCCTGTTCCTTCAGCAGCTTCAGCATGCCGTCGGTGAGCTGGATCTCGTTGCCGGCGCCACGCTCCTGGGTTTCGAGGATCTTGAAGATCTCAGGCTGCAGGATATAGCGGCCGTTGATGAAGAAGTTGGAAGGCGCCGTCCCCTTGGCAGGCTTTTCCACCATGCCGGTGATGCGGAAGCCATCGCCGATCGCCTCGCCGACGCCGACGATGCCGTATTTATGCGCCTGATCCGGCGCGCATTCCTCGACGGCAATGATATTGCCGCCGCTCTGGGCATAGAGCTCGATCATGCCCTTCATGCAGCCCTTGTCACCCTTCATGATCATATCGGGCAGCAGCAGCGCGAAGGGCTCGTCGCCGACGATCTCACGCGCGCACCACACGGCGTGGCCGAGGCCGAGCGGCTCCTGCTGGCGAGTGAAGCTCACCGTGCCTGCCTTCGGCAATTGCTGGGCGAGAAGGGTAATCTCCGCCTTCTTGGCGCGTTCGCGCAGCGTCTGTTCCAGCTCGAAATGAATGTCGAAATAATCTTCGATGACGTGCTTGTTGCGTCCGGTGACGAAGACCAGATGTTCGATCCCGGCTTCGATCGCCTCATCGACGACATATTGAATGATTGGCTTGTCGACGACGGTCAACATTTCCTTCGGAACAGCCTTTGTCGCCGGCAGGAATCGCGTTCCCAACCCGGCAACCGGAAATACTGCTTTACGAACTTTGTTGTGTTGAGCCACACCCGGCCTCCTGCTTCGATCATATCGCTTTGGAAATAGAGCTTTTTAGCTTTAACTAGTATAGAATTGCTACTGTTTTGCAAATGGTGACCGCAGCGGGCCGCCATGGTAAAGAATTTGTTGACTCCGTTCCTGTAGTCTCGGGTCTGGGCGGAAATGATGCCCCGCTGCACCAGAAACTAAAGATGACGGATACGACTGTCGATGACCCAGAATCACAAAAACTCCCTTCGTGGTCTTGCTCTCGCCCTCGTTGTCGCCGTCCAGGTGGCACTGGTCCCCGACAACGCGCAAGCTGATTCCCGCTTCCAGAAATGGATCGCGGATTTTTACCAGACTGCCGCTCAGAGTGGCATCAGTAAGGCAACCTATCAAAAGGCCTTTTCCGGAGTGAGCGAGCCCGATCCGACCGTGCTCGAAAAGGCGGCCTACCAGCCGGAATTCACCTCGAAGATCTGGGACTATGTCGATTCCCGCGTCAACCCCTATACGGTCAAGATCGGCCGCGAGATGGCCGCCAAGCACGCAAGGACGCTCGCTGCGATCGAGCAGCGCTTCGGCGTCGACAAGACCATTCTGCTGGCCATCTGGTCGATGGAATCGAATTACGGCGCAGTCCTCGACAAGGACGACCGGCTGCACTACGTGCCACGCGCCCTGGCAACGCTTGCCTATGCCGATCCGAGCCGCGCCAAATTCGCCAAGAAACAGCTGGTCGCCGCGCTGAAGATCCTGCAGAACGGCGATGTGCCGGCACGCGAGATGACCGGCTCCTGGGCCGGCGCGATGGGCCACACTCAGTTCATTCCGACAAGCTACCTGCTTTATGCCATCGATGCCGACGGCAACGGCCATCGCGATATCTGGAACTCGATCCCCGACGCGCTGGCGACCTCGGCCAATCTCCTGATGAAGAACGGCTGGGATACCGGCAAGACCTGGGGCTATGAGGTCGTCGTTCCCGCAGCGGCCGCCAAGCAGGCCGGCAAGACCCATACATTGGCCCAATGGGCGGCACTCGGCCTGACACGCCCGAACGGCAAGGCCTTCCGCGAGAGCGCTACCAAAGCCGTGCTGAAGATGCCGGCCGGAGCTGGCGGCCCAGGCTTCCTGATGACCGCCAACTTCTTCACCATCAAGAACTACAATGCCTCGGACAGCTACGCGCTTGCCGTCGGCCTGCTGGCCGACCAGATCGCCGGCTACGGCGGTATGCAGCAGCGTTGGCCGCGCCCGAACGGCGCACTCGACATTACCGAGAAATTCGAGCTGCAGACCCGTTTGAAGACGCTCGGCTATTACAATGGCGAGGTGGACGGCAATTTCGGCTCGGGTTCGAAGGCGGCGATATCAGCCGTGCAGTCGCGCATCGGCATGCAGCCGGACGGCGAGCCCTCGTTGCCGCTTCTGAACGCACTGCGCCGCTAGAGTTTGCATCGGTTCGGGAATCATGCAGGGCGCTTCAAGTCTTTGTCTCATGCAGGTCGCCCCGTCCTGCCGCACGGTTTTGGCGAACCAGCATTGGAAGCGGCAGAACCGTGACCTAGATATCAGTGGGAGTGGACGCTGGCCTGCCCTGCGTGCAAGATGCCGGCAGATGCGGAACTGCCCATGACGAAGAAAATTGATCGGACCTGTAAAATCCGTTGGCTCGTGCTCGCCTTGGCGGCGGCTTCGCTGTGCCTTGGCGCTTTTGCGCCGGTGCATGTCGCCGAAGCCCAGGAGCAGCGGTATCAGCGCCGGTCGATCTTCGATTTCTTCCTTGGCCGACGCTATCTCGACGACGGCCCGCAGGCCCCTGACGTGCAGCAGCCGAGACGCCAGCAGCGCAAACGCCCGCCGGCGCAGAAAGCCATAGTCAATACCCGCACTGCACCGCCGGTCCGCGCTCCCGTACAGGAGGAGGAGCCGGCCGTACAGAAGCTCGGCGACGCCCGAAAGATCCTGATCGTCGGCGATTTCCTGGCCAGCGGCCTTGGCGACGGCCTCACCGCCGCCTTCGAGACCTCGCCGGGTGTCGTCGTCGAAGCCCGCGGCAACGTCTCCTCAGGCCTTGTCCGCGACGATTATTACGACTGGCCGGAACAGCTGCCGAAGATGATCGACGAGCTGAAGCCGGCAATGGTCGTCGTCATGATCGGCGCCAACGACCGCCAGCAGATGGTGACCGACACCGCCAAGGAAAAATTCCGCACCGATGGCTGGTTCACCGAATACCGCCGCCGCGTGCTTTCCTTCGGCAAGGAGGTCACCGACCGCAAGATCCCGCTGCTCTGGGTCGGTCTTCCCGCCTTCGAATCCGATTCGATGACGGCCGATGCCGTCCAGATGAACCAGCTCTATCGCAACCAGGTCGAAAGCATCGGCGGTGAATTCGTCGATATCTGGGATGGTTTCGTCGACGAAAACGGCAACTTCATCGTCACCGGTTCGGATGTGAACGGCCAGCAGGTGCGCCTGCGCACCTCCGATGGCATCAACCTTACGCAGGCCGGCCGGCGCAAGCTTGCCTTCTATGTGGAAAAACCGGCCCGGCGTCTGCTCGGTACGCAGGCAAGCCCCGATCTGGTCCGCCTCGACTCCAGCAATCTGCCCGGTCTCGGCCTTCCCACCAATCCGGTCGAACATACCGTGCCGATCAGTCTCTCCGATCCCAATCTCGACGGCGGCGGCGAGCTTCTCGGCGCCAGGCCGCCGCCTGTGGCTTTGACGCGGTCGCCGCGCGACCTGCTGGTCGAGCAGGGCGAAATGACGCCAGCACCTCCCGGCCGCGTTGACGATTACCGCCTGCCTGCCGTAAAGGCGCCGGCCGAAGTCTCGGTCAAATAAAGGCTGCGCGAGGCCGCCCTCCACTTCGTCCCGTTTACTTCGCCGTCGCCTGCGGCCAGCTCAGATAATAGTAGTTCGCGCCGATCAGGCCGAAAAAAGCATTGCTGTCGTTCGTCTGGTCGACGTAGCTGCCGTTTTCCTTGACGAAGGCGCCGTTGGCGCCACGCTCCAGATGCGCATCGAGGAAGTCGCTCCAGCCGCTGACATCGATATCCTGGCTGTCCTTGCTCTCCGTGTCCGCCTCGTCGGGATCGGCGACATCCCAGGCGTTGACCGACACACCCTGTGTCGGATCGGTGATGGTGAGCGTGCCCGCCTCCAGGGCTGCCAGCATGTCATGGGCCTTGCCGCTCTCGCCTTCGGCCGCAGCCGCATCCTGCAGTTGCTGCTTCAACATTGACATGAAGGAGGCGCTGGTCACGTCGGCGCCATCGTCAGTTGTAACGGCCTCGTCGGAGGTGTCGCTCTGGGCCGAGAGCGTATTCAGCAGGCCGGAGAGGGCCTGGTTGGAAAGAAGCGAGGAAGAGCTCGGATCGAGGCCGTAGCTGCTGAGGATGCTGGCAGCCGACGAATTCTGCGTATCCTCCGAACTATCATCGGAGCTACGAAGATTCTTCAGGGCATATTGGGCCGAAACCATCCTGGTATTGTCAAGTGCGGAAACCATTTGAATAATCCTTGTCGATCATTCGCAGCGATCGATGTCCCTTGCGCCGCGAGCGGTATTGAAGTGCCCTGCGGCCGAAAAACGGCAGGGCACGCCCGCTCCGGTCGCTGCCGGCTCTTCCTGAGCCCGCGTTCGAGGGGAAATCTCGCTTTTCGGCATTGCTTGAGGCTTGTGGCGCACGCAGGCGCGTCAAGCGGTCGCACCACGAAAAAACTCCGCCGGAGGGGCGGAGTTCATGTCTTCAAGAACCTGTGTGCGGCCGACGGTCAGTTCGGCAGGACGGTTGAGCCCATCAATTCCTCGTCGATGGCGCGCGCCGCCTGCCGGCCTTCGCGGATCGCCCAGACCACCAGCGATTGCCCGCGGCGCACGTCGCCCGCCGTCCAGAACTTGTCGATCGAAGTCTTGTAGTCGCGGTCGTTGGCGACGACGTTGGTCGAGCCGCGCTTATCCGTGTTGAGCGTCAGCTTGCCGTCGAGTTCCTTCAGCACGCTGCCGGTGAACGGTCCGCGAAAACCGATGGCGATGAAGGCGAGATCGGCCCGGATGACGAATTCCGTGCCTGGAACCGGCCGCCGGCGCTCGTCGACCTCACAGCACTTGACGCCGGTCAGCACACCGTCTTCACCGACGAATTCAAGTGTAGCCACCTGGAATTCACGCACGGCACCCTCGGCCTGCGAGGAAGAGGTACGCATCTTCGTCGCCCAGAAGGGCCAGACGGCAAGCTTGTCTTCCTTCTCCGGCGGCTGCGGCCGGATGTCGAGCTGGGTGACCTTGACGGCTCCCTGGCGGAACGCCGTGCCGACGCAGTCCGAAGCTGTATCGCCGCCGCCGACGACAACGATATGTTTGGCGCCGGCAAGGATCGGGTCCGACGGCCAGCCGATGCTGTCAATGTTTTCGCGCCCGACGCGGCGGTTCTGCTGCACGAGATAGGGCATCGCATCATGCACGCCCGCAAGGTCGGTGCCCGGAATGCCCGCCTCGCGCGGCGTCTCGGAGCCGCCGCAGTAAAGCACGGCGTCGTGATCAATGAGTAGCTGCTCGACCTTGACGTCGACGCCGACATTGACACCACAATGGAAGGTGACGCCCTCGCCCTTCATCTGCTCGACCCGGCGGTCGATGAAGTTCTTCTCCATCTTGAAGTCGGGAATGCCGTAACGCAGCAATCCACCCGGCTTGGTCTCGCGTTCATAGAGATGCACCTCATGGCCGGCGCGGCCGAGCTGCTGGGCGGCCGCCATGCCGGCGGGGCCGGAGCCGATGACGGCGACCTTCTTGCCGGTATGGACCGTGGCCGGCTGCGGGCGGATGAAGCCGAGCTCATAGGCCTTGTCGGCGATCGCCTGCTCGACCGTCTTGATGGCGACCGGCGCATCCTCGAGGTTCAACGTGCAAGCTTCCTCGCAAGGCGCCGGGCAGACGCGACCGGTGAACTCAGGGAAGTTGTTGGTCGAATGCAGGTTCTGGATCGCCGCTTCCCAGTTGTTGTTGTAGACGAGGTCGTTCCAATCGGGAATCTGGTTGTGAACCGGGCAGCCGGTCGGGCCGTGGCAATAAGGGATGCCACAGTCCATGCAGCGCGCGGCCTGTTTCTGCACTTCCGGGTCCGACATCGGGATCGTGAACTCGCGGAAATGACGGATACGATCCGACGCCGGCTGGTACTTTGCCACCTGCCGGTCGATTTCCAGAAACCCTGTTACCTTACCCATATCTTCGTCCCTTACCCTCATGACCGCCTCACCGCAGCCAATCTGTCTATCGTCAGTCCCGGTACCCGGGGCAAGTTGCTTGTCTTGACCGTCATTGGACCATATCCCCTGAAAGACATCCGGGCGATCTGGACAGCCTTCGCCGTCGGTGTGATCGTCACGGGTCATCGAGATATTTTCGTCACCCGTCACCTGCAGTCGTCAGGTGACGGATGTCCGGTGCAATTCATTCCGCGGCGATGCCCATCCGGCTGCGCTCCATTTCCTCGAGCGCACGCCGGTATTCGACCGGCATGACCTTGCGGAATTTCGGCCGGTAATCGGCCCAGTTGTCGAGGATCTCAGTGGCGCGGGCCGAGCCCGTATAATGCAGATGGTTGGAGATCAGCTGGTAAAGGCGCTCCTCGTCATGGCGCGTCATGTCGCCAGAGACGTCGACGCGTCCCTTGTGCATGAGATCACCGCCGTGATGATGCAGCTTCTCCAGCATGTCGTCCTCCTCGGGCACCGGCTCGAGCTCGACCATTGCCATGTTGCAGCGGCTGGCGAAATCACCGGTTTCATCGAGCACGTAGGCGACACCGCCGGACATGCCGGCTGCGAAGTTGCGGCCCGTGGCGCCGAGCACAACGACGACGCCGCCGGTCATGTATTCGCAGCCATGGTCGCCGACACCCTCGACGATGGCGATCGCGCCCGAATTGCGCACGGCGAAACGTTCGCCCGCCACACCGCGGAAGTAGCATTCGCCCTCGGTCGCACCATAAAGCACGGTGTTGCCGACGATGATCGAGTCCTCGGCGACGATCCTCGAATTCTCCGGCGGCCTGATGATGATCTTGCCGCCCGAAAGGCCCTTGCCGACATAGTCGTTGCCGTCACCGATCAGGTTGAAGGTGACGCCGCGCGCCAGGAAGGCGCCGAAGCTCTGCCCCGCCGTGCCGCGAAGCGTCACGTTGATCGTGTCTTCCTTCAGACCGCGATGGCGATAACGCTTGGCGACCTCGCCGGAAAGCATCGCGCCCACCGACCGGTCGACGTTCTTGATGCCGACCTCGAAGGCAACGGGCGTCTTGGCCGTCAGTGCCGGCTGCGCCTGTTCGATCAGCACGCGGTCGAGAATGTCGTCGATCGGGTGCTTCTGCCGGCTCGTCCAGAAGGTCTCTTCCTTGGGAGCGTCGACCTTGTGGAAGATGCGGCTGAAGTCGAGGCCCTTCGCCTTCCAATGCGACAGCATCTCGTCCTTCTCCAGCAGCTCCGAGGCGCCGATGATCTGGTCGAGCCGGGTGAAGCCCAGCGAGGCGAGAATTTCGCGCACTTCGTTGGCAACGAAGAAGAAATAGTTGATGACGTGCTCCGGCGCGCCCTTGAAGCGCTTGCGCAGCACCGGATCCTGGGTCGCCACACCCACCGGACAGGTGTTGAGATGGCACTTGCGCATCATGATGCAGCCGGCGGCAATCAGCGGGGCGGTGGCAAAGCCGAACTCGTCGGCTCCGAGCAGCGCCCCGATAATGACGTCGCGGCCGGTCTTAAGGCCGCCGTCCACCTGCAGGGCGACGCGCGAACGCAAACCGTTCAGCACCAGCGTCTGCTGGGTTTCGGCAAGGCCGATTTCCCAGGGGCTGCCGGCATGTTTGAGCGAGGTCAGCGGTGAGGCACCGGTGCCGCCGTCGAAGCCGGCGACCGTGATATGGTCGGCACGCGCCTTGGCGACGCCGGCAGCGACCGTGCCGACGCCGACTTCCGAGACCAGCTTGACCGAAACATCGGCAGCCGGGTTGACGTTCTTGAGATCGTAGATCAGCTGCGCCAGATCTTCGATCGAATAGATGTCGTGGTGCGGCGGCGGCGAAATCAAGCCGACGCCCGGTGTCGAGTGGCGGGTCTTGGCAACCGTCGCGTCAACCTTGTGACCCGGCAGCTGGCCACCTTCGCCAGGCTTGGCGCCCTGCGCCACCTTGATCTGCAGCACGTCGGCATTGACGAGATATTCGGTGGTCACCCCGAAGCGGCCCGAGGCGATCTGCTTGATCGCCGAACGCTCCGGGTTCATCGAACCATTGGCCAGCGGTATATAGCGGTCGGATTCTTCGCCGCCCTCGCCGGTGTTCGACTTGCCGCCGATCCGGTTCATGGCGATCGCCAGTGTCGTATGCGCCTCCCTGGAAATCGATCCGAAGGACATCGCCCCCGTCGAGAAACGCTTGACGATATCGGCCGCCTGCTCGACCTCGTCGATCGATACCGGCGTACGGCCGAGCGCCTCGGCGCTCTTCATCTTGAAGAGCCCGCGGATCGTGTTCATGCGCAGCGCCGAATTGTTCACCATATCGGCGAATTCGCGGTAGCGGTCCTCGGCATTGCCGCGCACGGCATGCTGGAGGGCTGCGACAGCATCCGGCGTCCAGGCATGGCTTTCGCCGCGCATGCGGTAGGCATATTCGCCGCCGATATCGAGCGTCGTGGCAAGAAGCGGATCCGTGCCGAAGGCCGCATTATGGCGGGCGACGGTCTCTGCGGCGATCGCCTCGAGGCCGACGCCTTCGATCATCGTCGCGGTTCCGAAGAAATACTTGTCGATCAGTTCCGACTGCAGGCCGATCGCATCGAAGATCTGCGCGCCACAATAGGACTGGTAGGTCGAGATGCCCATCTTCGACATGACCTTGAGGATGCCTTTGCCGACCGCCTTGATGTAGCGGTAGACGATTTCGGAAGCATCCACTTCCTTCGGGAATTCGCCCTTGGCATGCATGTCGAGCAGCGTGTCGAAGGCGAGATAGGGGTTGATCGCCTCGGCGCCGTAGCCGGCAAGCAGGCAGAAATGATGGACTTCGCGCGGCTCTCCGGTCTCGACGACGAGACCGACCGAGGTGCGCAGCCCCTTGCGGATCAGATGGTGATGCACGGCAGCTGTGGCGAGCAAAGCAGGAATCGCGATCCGGTCCGGCCCGATCTGGCGGTCGGAGAGCACGATGATGTTGTAGCCGCCCTTGACGGCCGCTTCCGCGCGCTCGCAGAGCCGGTCAAGCATCTCGGGCATGCCTTCGGCACCACGCTCGATATCATAGGTGAAATCGAGCGTCTTGGTGTCGAAACGGTCTTCCGTATGACCGATCGAGCGGATCTTTTCGAGATCGCCATTGGTCAGGATCGGCTGACGAACCTCGAGCCGCTTGGCGTTAGCTGCCCCCTCATGGTCGAGAATGTTCGGCCGCGGCCCGATGAAGGAAACCAGGCTCATGACCAGTTCCTCGCGGATCGGGTCGATCGGCGGGTTGGTCACCTGCGCGAAGTTCTGCTTGAAATAGGTGTAGAGCAGCTTCGGCTTTTCCGACATCGCCGAGATCGGCGTATCCGTGCCCATCGAGCCGATCGCCTCCTGGCCGGTCGTCGCCATCGGCGACATCAGGATGCGTGTGTCCTCGAGCGTGTAGCCGAAGGCCTGCTGGCGGTCGAGCAGCGAGACGTCGCGGCGCAGCGCCCGCGGTTCCACCGGCTTCAGGTCTTCGAGGATGAGCTGGGTGCGGTTGAGCCAGCTGCGATAGGGATGCGCCGTCGCCAGTTGCGACTTCACCTCGTCGTCGGAGATGATGCGGCCTTCTTCCATGTCGATCAGCAGCATCTTGCCCGGCTGCAGGCGCCACTTCTGGATGATCTTCTCCTCCGGAACCGGCAGCACGCCGGCTTCGGACGCCATGATGACGCGGTCGTCATCGGTGACGAGGTAGCGCGCCGGCCGCAGGCCGTTGCGGTCGAGCGTCGCGCCGATCTGCTTGCCGTCGGTGAAGGCGACGGCAGCCGGCCCGTCCCAGGGCTCCATCAGCGCCGCATGATATTCGTAGAAGGCCTTGCGTTCGGCCGCCATCGACTGGTTGCCGGCCCAGGCTTCCGGGATCAGCATCATCACGGCATGCGCCATCGAATAACCGCCGCGCACCAGGAATTCGAGCGCGTTGTCGAAGCAGGCCGTGTCCGACTGCCCCTCGTAGGAGATCGGCCAGAGCTTGGAAATGTCCTCGCCGAACAGCGGTGAGGAGACCGACGCCTGGCGCGCCGCCATCCAGTTGACGTTGCCGCGCAGCGTGTTGATCTCGCCGTTATGGGCGACCATGCGGTAGGGATGCGCGAGCTTCCATGACGGGAAGGTGTTGGTCGAGAAGCGCTGGTGCACCAGGGCGACCGCGCTTTCAAAACGCGGATCCGACAGGTCCTTGTAATAGACGCCGACCTGATAAGCCAGGAACATGCCCTTGTAGACCACCGTCGCCGACGACAGCGACACCGGATAGAAATTGCTCTCCTCGCCGTCGAACTCGTCATAGATGCGGTTGGAGATCACCTTGCGCAGCGTGAACAGCCGGCGCTCGAACTCGTCGTTGTTTTCGGCATCCTCGCCGGCGCCGATGAAGACCTGCACATGATGCGGCTCGGTTGCGGCAATGGCCGGCGCCTTGGAGAGCGAGGAATTGTCGACCGGCACATCGCGGAAGCCGATGAAGACCTGACCTTCCTCGGTGATGACGTCCTTGATCACCTTCTTGAAGTGCTCGATCTGCTTTTCATCGCGCGGCATGAAGATATGGCCGACGCCATACTCGCCGGCCGGCGGCAGGGTGATGCCCTGCTCGGCCATCTCCTCGCGGAAGAAACGGTCGGGGATCTGCACCAGGATGCCGGCGCCGTCACCCATAAGCGGATCGGCGCCGACGGCGCCGCGATGCGTCAGGTTCTCGAGAATGAACAGGCCATCCTTGACGATCTGGTGCGACTTCTGGCCCTTCATATGCGCGACGAAGCCGACGCCGCAGGCATCATGTTCGTTACGCGGATCGTAGAGGCCCTGTTTCTTCGGCAGGCCGGAGGCGGATTTGGAGATATTGGCCGTCGCGCGCAGCTCTGCAGCAGCAAACCGGTCAACTTCCATGGATGGCGTCTTCGTCATCATCTTTCCTCCTGTCGAAGCCCGCGGGGCCGCGGGCGGCTTTTCGTCCCGCGCCGCAACCCGAAGATAGGTTCGGCGCATGACAGCGCTGTTGCATTGTGAAGATCGGCCGCAGACATCTGCTTTAAAGGAAAGCAAACCGTCGCGTTCCGCGCCTGCCATTCGCCTCCGCGCGCCGCCCTTGAGGCTTGGCGCTCGGAAGAACTATAGCGTGAAAGCCGGTCTGTTCCAGGGCTTTCGGCGCCTCTTCGGTCATAAAGGCCAAAATAGGACAGCAACACTGTCCTAATTCATCAGTTCTATGCCAGAAAGCATTCAGCTCCGCAAGAGCGCTCCGTCAAAAAACGTCAATTTGCGACGGAAGATTACCTGGCCAGTGGTGCTGACGAAATAAAATTACGTCAAACGGTACTATTTTGTTTATTGATTGCGTAGTTCAATTTCTGTGATGTGTCGCGGGCGACAACCTTGATCCTGTGAAGCTTTGGCGTAATGTCCGCTGCGGACTTGCCAACCCCTTCCTTTCTCACGGTTTCCCCACATGTTCTTTGCTTCCGATAACTGGGCCGGCGCCCACAAATCCATTGCCGAACGTCTGCTGACGGAATCGACCGGCTTTGCCGCGGCCTATGGCGCCGGCGATCTCGACAGGAAGGTCGAGGCCCGTTTTTCCGAGATCTTCGAGCGTGAGGTTTCGGTTTTCTTCGTCGCCACCGGCACGGCCGCCAACTCCCTATCGCTGGCAAGCGTCCAGCGGCCCGGCGGCATCACCTTCTGCCATTCGGAGGCCCATGTGATCGAGGATGAATGCGGCGCGCCGGAATTTTTCTCCGGCGCCGCCCGCCTCGTTGCCATTGACGGCGAAGCCGGCAAGATCGATCCGGCAAAGCTTTCGGCGAAGATCGCAAGCTTTCCCGAGGATGCCGTCCATCACGGCCGCGCCAGCGCGGTGACCATCACCCAGGCGACCGAGATCGGCACCGTCTACTCCTTGCCGGAGATCGGCGAGATCGCCGCCATATCAAGGAAGCGCAATCTGCCGCTCCACATGGACGGCGCCCGCTTCGCCAACGCCCTGGTCGCACTCGGCGCCACACCGGCCGAAATGACCTGGAAGCGCGGCGTCGACATGCTGTCCTTCGGCGGCACCAAGAACGGCTGCTGGTGTGCTGAAGCGATCGTCTTCTTCAATCCGGATCAGGCTCGGGAAATGCCTTTCATCCGCAAGCGCGCCGCCCAGCTCTTCTCCAAGTCGCGTTTCATCGCCGCCCAGTTCGATGCCTATTTCAAAAACGATCTCTGGCTCGATCTCGCCCGCCATTCGAACGGCATGGCCGACCGGCTGCGCGCCGGTATCGGCACGAGCAACTCCGCCCGCCTCGCCTGGCCGACCGCGTCCAACGAAGTCTTTGCCGTCGTCAGCAAAAGTGCCGCAAAAACTGCGGAGGAAAGGGGCGCGAAATTTTACGCATGGCCGGTCCCGGCGGCAATGCCCGAACTCGTTTCCGAAAGCGAAACCCTGATCCGCCTCGTCACCAGCTTCGCGACCACCGAAGCGGATGTCGATGGCTTCTTGAAGTGCCTGGCCGCCTGATCGCCTGCCCGAAAGGCTTGCCGGCCCGGCAGGCCTTTCGGTGACGGGCAAGGACTCACGCCGACCTCAGTCCCCTCACCTTTTGCAGAATATCCTCCGACAGTGCTGAAACCAGCGCCTGATCGGCTCCCTTGCGCGGCACCAGCACAAATTCCACATCCTCCAGCGCCGGAAGTTTTCCGACCGCAATCTCCTTCAGTCCTGAGGGCGCCATGCTGCGTGGCTGCACCAGCACGCCCATTCCGGCCCGCGCCGCCGCCGTCAGCCCGCTCAGGCTGCCGCAGGTGCAGACGATCCGCCACGGCACCCCGTTTCGCCCGAGCGCTTCGAGCGCGATCACTCGTGTCACGCTCGGCGGCGGAAAGGCGATCAGCGGCAAAGGGCCGGAGGCAAGCACACGCTCGGGATCGCGCGCCAGCCAGACGAGCGGCTCGCGATAGACGAGCTTTCCGCGCGCATCGCCGAGCCGGCGCTTGGCGAGCACCAGATCAATCTCGCCATTGTCCTGCATCTCGTAAAGAACGCCGGAAAGCGCCACTGTCAGTTCGAGGTCGACCGAAGGGTGCGAACGAACGAAATCCTCCAGCACCGCCGGCAGCTGGCTGGTGACGAAGTCCTCCGACACGCCGAGCCGCAGGCTGCCGCGCAGGCTGTTGTTCTTAAACAGCGACTGTACCTGCCCCTCGATCGAAAGCATGGCGCGCGCATGCGACAACAGCGCCTCGCCATCGCCGGTCAGCATCACCTTATGCGTATCGCGTGCCAGCAGCCTGCGCCCGAGCGCTGCCTCCAGCCGCTGGATGTGCTGACTGACCGTCGACTGCCCGAGGCCCAGCCTTTCGGCGGCGAGCGTGAAACTGCCCATCTGTTCGACGGCGACGAAACTGCGCAATTGCGAAAGGTCCAGCATGATCCAGATTCTCGATAACTGTTATTTCTTGCATCCTGGATCATAATGGACGACAGAACAATGACTGTTTTATCAAGCCGCGAGACCGCCATGCGCCGCTTTCTGCCCGATACATTCACCATCCTGCTCGTCTGCACCGTCATCCTTGCCTCGTTGCTGCCGGCGCGCGGCACGTTCGCGGATTATTTCGGCATCGCCACCGATCTTGCTATCGCGCTGCTGTTTTTCCTGCATGGCGCCCGCCTGTCGCGCGACGTGGTCATATCAGGCCTGCTGCACTGGCGCCTGCATATCGTCATCCTGCTGACGACCTTCGGCATCTTCCCGCTGCTCGGCATGGCGCTCGGGCTGATCCCCGACACGATCCTGCCGCAGCCGCTTTATCTCGGCATCCTCTTCCTCTGCGTCCTGCCGTCCACGGTGCAGTCGTCGATCGCCTTCACCTCGATGGCGGGCGGCAATGTGCCCGCCGCCATCTGCTCGGCCTCTGCATCCAACATCTTCGGCATGTTCCTGACGCCGCTGCTCGTCGGCCTGCTGTTTTCCGTCGGCGGCCATGGCGGCTTCTCCTTCGACGCATTAGAGCAGATCCTGCTGCAGCTGCTTGCCCCCTTCATCATCGGCCAGGTCCTGCAGCCCTGGATCGGCGACTGGATTCGCGCCAAGAAGAAAATCCTGATGCCTGTCGACCGCGGCTCGATCCTGATGGTCGTCTATCTTGCCTTCAGCACGGCGGTGGTCGAGGGCCTGTGGCACACCTTCTCGATCGCCAATATCGCCGTCGTCATCGCCGCCGACATGGTTCTGCTGGCAATTGTCCTGGTGCTGACGATGTTCGGCAGCCGGTGGCTGGGCTTCAACAAGGCCGACCAGATCACCATCACCTTCTGCGGCTCGAAGAAGAGCCTCGCAAGCGGCGTACCGATGGCGAACGTCATCTTCGCCGGCCAGTCGATCGGCGCGATCGTGCTGCCGCTGATGCTGTTCCACCAGATCCAGCTGATGGTCTGCGCCGTCATTGCCCAGAAATACGCCGCCGCCGCGGCCCGCCGCGCAACGGAAAAAGAGATGAATGAGGCCGGCAGCCCGGCCTAAGCAACAACAAAAACGGCGCCCCGATGGAGCGCCGTTCGTTTTATCCGATAAGGATCTGATTAGCCGTTGATGATCTGCGCTTCGATGGCCTTCGGAGCCTCGACCGGTTCTGCGGCAATTGTAATCTTGCGGGGCTTCATGGCCTCGGGAATATTGCGCAGAAGGTCGATGTGCAGCAGGCCGTTCTTCAGCGAAGCGGCGGTCACCTCGACATGATCGGCAAGCTGGAAGCGGCGCTCGAAGGCGCGCTTGGCAATGCCTCGGTAGAGGAATTCGCCGCTTTCGGCAGGTTCCTCGTTCTTTTCACCCTTCACGGACAGCACATGGGCATGGGCTTCGATCGAAAGTTCGGTCTCGTCGAAACCGGCAACGGCCATGGTGATGCGATAGGTGTTTTCACCGGTGCGCTCGATATTATAGGGCGGATAGGTCTGCGCCTGCTCCGGCTGGGCAAGGCTGTCGAGCATGGTGAAGAGCCGGTCGAAACCGACGGTTGAACGATAAAGGGGAGAGAAGTCTACGTGACGCATGATGTCCTCCTGTGGAAGCGACGTGTTGCGATGAATTGCCCCTGAGACCCCATCCTTGGCGGCCTTGGGACGGTTGTGCAGGCCCTGTTCGGCACCCGCAGAAAGGAGATGGTGATGGGATTCGAGGAGTTCAAGACCTTTCCGGAATCGCCTTGATCGGCCCGTGAACCCCGCATGAACGACCGGTTCGGAGCGCGTTCAGGCGCATTCGCCTAGGAATTTCGGCGTCGGGTGAATCTGGTCCCGATGACTGAAGTGCATCGTCCCTTCTTCTTCAGTCTCAACCTCGGCCGGCCGCGAGCACCCTCATGCTCCTGCCGGCCCTTTTCCCCACCGCTTTCCAAGCCGGATGCCATGCGCTATCCCTGATGCGAAGCAGTCAGCAGCGGCGCATTGGCAAAGTCATGGATCAGGTTCTCTATTCGACGCCCGATAATCCCGCCCCGGAAAACCGCACGGAAGGGTTCTTCGAAACCCATGACGGCCACCAGTTGCGTTACGCCGTCTTCCGCTCGGGTGGCCAGATTGCCAAGGGCACCGTCGTCATCCTTCACGGCCGAAACGAATATATCGAGAAATATTTCGAAACGATCCGCGACCTCACGGCCAAGGGTCTCTGGGTCGCGACCTTCGACCTGCGCGGCCAGGGCGGTTCGTCACGGCTCATGAAGCGCCGCAACCATGGCCACATCCGCCGCTTTGCCGATTACGAGCGTGATCTCGATACCTTCCTGGAAAAGGTGGTGCTGCCGGATACCCGCCTGCCCTTCTATCTGCTCGCGCATTCCACCGGCGGCCTGATCGCACTGTCCGCCGCGCCCTATCTCACCACCCGTATCGATCGCATGGTGCTGTCGGCGCCCTTCATCGGCCTGACCGGCCAGTCGGCCTCGCCCCGCGTCATCCGCGCTCTCGCCGGCACGCTGACTGCCGTCGGCCTCGGCTTCCTGCCGCTGACCTCGAAACTGAAGGAGCCGAACTTCAGCGATAACCCGCTGACCTCGGACGAACACCGCTTCGAGCGCAATGTCGCAATGATGAAGGCCTATCCGGAATTGACGCTCGGGCCGCCGACGGCCCGCTGGCTGATCGAGGCTTTTCGCACGATGGACCGGGTCACCTCACCCTACCATCTCTTCTCGATCACCATCCCGACCATCGTCATCGCCCCGACGCGCGACGGTGTCGTGCCCTATACGGCGCAGGAGCGGCTTTCGCGTTATTTCCGTGCCGGCCAGCTGGTGCCGATCAACGGCGCCCGTCACGAGATCTTTCAGGAGCGCGATATCTACCGCGCCGCCGCCCTTGCGGCCTTCCACGCCTTCATTCCCGGCAGCGATGCCGAAGAAAACCAGGACGTCGCAGCCCTCGGCACGTGAGACGCATCAGCGTTATTGACGGGGGATCAGCGTTGCTGACCGGGATCAGCGCGGCCGGTCGGGGCTTAGCGCTGCAGGATGGCGATTGCCTGTTCGTAGACTGCGCGGCTGCCGGCAGCGATGATCGAGCCGCCGTTTTCCGGCCGTCCGCCGTCCCAGGTGGTGATGATGCCGCCCGCCCCCTCGATGACGGGAATGATGCCGCCGACATCATAAGGCTTCAGGCTGTTTTCGACGACGAGATCGACATGACCGGCGGCAAGCAGCGCATAGGCATAGCAGTCGCAGCCGTAGCGGAAGAGCCGCACCTGGCTCTCGATCTCGCGGTATTTCTCCATCTCCTCGCCGGCAAAGAGATGCGGCGAGGTGGTGAACAGGATGGCGTTCGAAAGCGCATCGCACTGGCGCGTCGCCAGACGCCGCTCGCCCTCCGGCCCGGTATAGATCGAGCCGTTCTGGTCGGCGAAATAACGCTCGCCGGTAAAGGGTTGTTCGATCATGCCCATGATCGCCCTGCCATCCTTCTGCAGGCCGATCAGCGTTCCCCATACCGGCACACCCGATATGAAGGCGCGCGTGCCGTCGATCGGATCGATCACCCAGACATATTCGCGGTCGAGCCCGACATTGCCGTGTTCCTCGCCGAGAATGCCGTGGCCGGGGAAACTCTCCTCGATCAGCGCCCGGATGGCGAGTTCGGCCGCCCGGTCGCCCTCCGTCACCGGATCGAAACCGGAGGAAAGCTTGTTCGTGACATCGAGGCCGGAGCGGAAGCGCGGCAGCGTTTCGGCTCGAGCAGCCTCCGCCAGGCGATTGAAGAACGAACGGTCAGGAAACATGTTGGATCCGTTTGGCTGGCGGGAATGGCGCTTTTCATAGCGAAAAGCAACGGGAATGCAAATGCAGCAGGCAATTTGGCTCCAACTGCCCAAAGATATCGCAGCGCAATATATTGCTTGACATTTGTGCAATGCAATAGTAGCGTCTTCATACAGTCTTCTGACTGTAAATACCCTCCTTGGGTGTTTCCTCCCTAGACTTAGCCGCGCTCACAAGCGCGGTTTTTTTTGGCCGGAAAACGAAGGCCAGACGTCAGCAACATCGAAAAAGAGATCTATTCGGCGGCCAGCGCCCGGTCGCCGGCAAATTTCTCGACATATTCCGCCATCTGCTGCATGAAGTCCGTGACGGCGTCGGCCACTGCGGCGAAATCCTCTCGTTTCTCCAGCGTCACTTCATCGACATAGATCGCTCGGTTCACCTCGATCTGCAGCGCATGCAGGCCGCGCGAAGGCCGGCCGTAATGTTCGGTGATGAAGCCGCCGGCATAGGGCTTGTTGCGGATCGCCGCAAAACCCATTTCCTCGAGGATGGCGATGGCCGCGCGCGAAAGTTCGGCCGAAGCGCTGGTGCCGTAGCGATCACCAATGATGAAATCAGGTCGCGCAGTGCTGCCGGCAACGCGCACGTTGCCGGGCATGGAATGGCAGTCGATCAGCACGCCGAAGCCGAACTGCACATGCGTTCGCGCGATCAGCCGGCGAAGCGCCGCATGATAGGGCTTGTAGACCGCTTCGACGCGATCGAGCCCCTCCTGCACCGGCAGGCGCCGCGCGTAGATCTCCATGTTCTCGGCGACGATGCGCGGAATGGTGCCGAGCCCGCCGGCGACCCTGAGCGAATTGACATTGGCATAGGGCGGCAGCAACCCGTCGAACATCCGCGGATCGAGCTCGTAAGGCTCGCGATTGACGTCGAGATAGGCGCGCGGGAAGTTGGCCGCCAGCAGCGGCGCGCCGAGTGCGACGGCCGAGCCGAAGAGCTCGTCGACATAGTGATCCTCGGAACGGCGGATGGCGATGCCTTCCAGCCTTGACTGAGCAATAAATTCCGGTGGATAAATGCGGCCGCTATGGGGGGAGTTGTAGACGAAGGGAATGGTCTGCGACACGGGCTCATGAACCTCAAAAAGCTCGTATTCGCGTATTTCCGGCACTTTCGGCCCTCTTTACCATGTCATGAACTGACTGCTTTGCCCATGTTGCCAGTTGCCCGGCCGCAAGTCCATACTATGTAGGAGGGATGGCGGTCACGCACAGGCAATTCACCGGTTGTTTACCGGATAAAGACTAGTGTAAACGGCTGGCAGCCCACCAAAAACCTATGGATCGCGGTCTGGATTGATGACTCAGAAGATACTTCTCGCCGAAGACGACAACGACATGCGCCGCTTCCTCGTGAAAGCGCTCGAAAAGGCCGGCTACAAGGTCCTTTCCTATGACAATGGCGCCAGCGCCTATGACCGGCTGCGCGAGGAGCCGTTTTCCCTGCTGCTGACCGATATCGTCATGCCCGAGATGGACGGCATCGAGTTGGCGCGCCGCGCCACCGAGCTCGACCCCGATCTGAAGGTGATGTTCATCACCGGTTTTGCCGCCGTGGCGCTGAACCCTGATTCGAAGGCGCCGAAGGATGCCAAGGTCCTTTCCAAGCCTTTCCACCTGCGCGATCTCGTCGACGAGGTCAACAAGATGCTTGCCGCGTAAGGCTTGCCGGGCGGCGCGTCACAAAACTGAAAAAAGCCTATTGACGGCTCCAAAGGTTTTGTGATCTATGCGCCGCCATCGGATGGGCGTGTAGCTCAGCGGGAGAGCACTACGTTGACATCGTAGGGGTCACAGGTTCAATCCCTGTCACGCCCACCATCCGATCTCCCTGACATCGTTGACAAATCCCCGCCTTGGGGATTTTCTCTTTCCTGAGCCTGGCGCGAGCTCCAGATCCAGCACTTTGCGGAGCGAAGGCTTGCACGTGATTGATCCGCGACCATGATCCAGGCCGGATTTCAATGGCTGTGGGATAGCCCCATACGTGGGAAATAGGGGGACGTATGACGCAAAGAACGCGGACACGTAAAGCGATATCCATAATCCTCGGCCTCGCCCTGGTTGGGGCTGGCCTCCTCGGTTTCTGTTATATGCAGTTTCATGTCGTCGAACCCATCAGCATCAAGCTTTGGCTGATCCCGATCACGATCCTCGCGGCTGGGGCAGCGATCCTCTGGGACGATTTCAAAAATCCCTAGCGAGACGACAGCTCTCCCCGTTTTGACGCCCGAGCGACGGCCGGCAAGCTGGCGAAAAGGGCAAATAGAGCAATTCCAGCAAAAGTGCGTGCCAGACCTTCTTCGCTTCTCGTCGAGGCGACGTATCGTCAGTCACCGATCACTGCCAGTTCGAACCTGTGGCCCGACATCGGCATGTCTTGGCAAACGATAGTGGTCGTTGGGCTTTGTCCGATTCGTACTGATTGCAGCGACGGCGCGATCGCATATGAGAACATGCTCACGCGCTCGTCACTTGCATTAGCGTATTCAAGTTTCAGCCCCTCGTTGGTCAAGCATCCAGAGCCGCCGGTTTTGTGACGGCCGGATGACGAGTTTGTGACAAAACGCGTGTTATTTCAGCAACATAGCAGCCCCGCCCTGCTGTCATGATCGACATCGTTATTGCGACGCAACATGCCGCTGTGTAACTACCGCGGCGAGGCAGGCACCGGGTCAAAAGGCGCCGCTTCGCTCACACGGGTTGAAGATACGTAGGGACTGCCGATGGCAACGGTCTTCATCCTTCTGCATCTGAACTGGAGGTTATTCCATGAACATTAAGAGCCTTCTTCTCGGCTCCGCTGCAGCACTTGCAGCAGTATCCGGCGCTCAGGCTGCTGACGCTATCGTTGCTGCCGAGCCGGAACCGGTTGAATACGTTCGCGTCTGCGACGCCTACGGCACCGGCTACTTCTACATCCCGGGCACCGAAACCTGCCTCAAGATCAACGGTTACATCCGTTTCCAGGTTGACGTTGCTCCGAACGCCAGCTCGATCGGCGCCGGCGGCGGTGGTTCTGTCGCTAACGACTCGGACTGGGACGCCCGTACGCGTGGTCAGGTTCAGTTCACAGCCAAGAGCGACACCGAATATGGTCCGCTGACCGGCGTTATCGTCATGCAGTTCAATGCTGACAACGCTTCGGCTCAGAAGGCCATTCTCGACTCCGCCTACATCGACATCGCCGGCTTCCGCGCTGGTCTGTTCTACAGCTGGTGGGACGATGGTCTCTCCGGCGAAACGGACGATATCGGTTCTCCGGTAACGCTGCATAACTCCATCCGTTATCAGTACGAAACCGACGCTTTCTACGCTGGCATCAGCGTTGATGAGCTGGAAGACAGCCCGTTCTATGACGGCGAAACCGCCAACAACGTTGGCGTTGCAGTCGGTCTCGGCGGCAAGGCTGGTGCATTCAGCTACCAGATCACTGCCGGTTACGACACCGACAACGAAGAAGGCGCCGTCCGCGCCATGGGTACGGTTGCTGTCGGTCCGGGCACGCTCGGCCTCGCAGTTGTCTACGCAAGCAACCCCAACGCCTACTACAACAAGGCTGAATGGGCTGTTGCTGCTGAATACGCCATCAAGGCGACTGACAAGCTGAAGATCACCCCGGCTGTTCAGTACTACAACAACTACGGCATCACTGCTGGCGAGTTCAACGACGACAATGATGCCTGGAAGGTCGGTCTGACGGTTGATTACCAGATCGTCGACAACCTCTCCACCAAGATTTCGGTTCAGTACCTCGATCCGGACAATGCTAGCGACGTTACCTCGGGCTTCTTCCGCCTGCAGCGCGCGTTCTGATAAAAGGCTGCCGGCTAGAACAGGATGTCATCCGAAAACCGTTCACACTTTTCGGCATTATGCTCTGGACCGGCAGCTACAAATTCCTGATCTGACTGACCTCCGATCGGGAAAGAATGGGCCTGGACTTCCCTGCCTGGGCCCATTCCCCTTGACCGGACGTGCGTCCAAGACGGCACACTCGATGAGTGCCTTGCCACTGTCGTTTCACATCGGTTCGTTGCCGATGTCCGGCAGCCTGTGTCATTGCCGGACCTTGTAACCAGCAAGCTTAACCAACTTTTCATTCATCTGCCGCCGATCGCCGAGCGAGCCCGGTGGCCGACAAAATTTTTGCGCCTCAGCAATAACGGCGCCAAATTCGGACACAGAGCCATGCCATGGCGAACCGAGGGTGAGGTAGTGATTCGCCTCGCTACGACATGGGGCCACGACATGGGGTTTGAGATCGAAATGAAGTTATACGCGCTTGCCGCTGCCGCCCTTTTTTCCGCCGTCCTGGCCTTGCCGGCCTCTGCCGCGCCGGCCGCGCCCTTAGAGACCTTTCCTGGTGCGCCCGGCGTCATTACGCTTTCCGGCAAATGCGCCAAGCTGGTCGTCGCCAAATTCGACGCCACCAAGGGCTGCAAGAACGAGCTTGCCAGCGTCACGCTGGCCAATGGCGTGGTGACCTTCATCTTCACCTCGGATGGCAAGGCGCTGGGCTTCCAGGGCGACGGCAGCGGCATCAAGCCTGCCTCCAATGGCAATGCCCGCCTGCCGCTCAGCCTCGTCACCACGGGTGTCGGCAACAAGATGACCGGAGAGGTCAAGGTCGCCGGCTTCTGCACTTTCGGCAATCCCTATGCCGGCAAGCCGATCGCGGTCGAATGCACCGCCGAAAGCAAGGACTCCTCCTTCACCGGCAGCTTCCGCACTGGCGGCAAGCTGGTGAAGAAGGGTAAGTAGCCGCCCTCAAGCGCACCAGGCACTGCCGGCGGCCCCTGGCTTGCGTGCCAGGCCCTCATTGATCAGTTGCGCGCCGAAAGAGCGCCCGTCGCGCGAGACGACGCGCGGCGCGCCAGAGGGCTCGGCCTTACCCGCCGCATTCATGGTGAAGGGTCCGGCGTTCAGAAGCGCCAGCAGCCGCGACTTGGCGGCAAAGGCCACCCGGCGCTCGCCGTCACAGCGCGCCTGGTCGACCACCGGGCTTGCCATGTCGGCAATCACGATCTTCTCGCCCTTGTACCAGAAGACGCCACCGTCGCCGACACAATTGATATGGGCGCCCTGCCCGCAATAGCCGAAGGCGACTGTCCCGGTTTGCGAAACGGCATCGGAAGCCGGCGGCTGCACTGCCTTTATCGGCTGGATCATCGGCGTCGGGATCGCGGCCGGCGGCAGCGGCTGCGGTACTGCGACTTTCGGCGTGGGTGCGGCAAGCGCTACCTGCTTCGGCGGCGCGTCCTTCCTGACGACAGGCCTCGGCTCCGCCGTGTCCCGTGTGATCGGCGTCGATGGTCTTGCAAGCATCGGCTGGATGCTCTTCCAATGGTCGTGGGCGACGATGCCGCCGATCGCGGCAATGCCGATCACCGCCCAGGGCAGCAATCCGCCACCGCTGCTGCGCGCTTTGCTCTTTCCTCTCGCCGGCGCCTTGCGGCGGCCGCGTGTCGCTGTCTTGGCCATCTGTCCGATTCCCGTGAGGCCGGGATTATCGCTGCCCAATCCTTTCCGAAAGGTTGGCGCGGCGACAGGATGATGCCTGGTTCGCCAAACTTTCCCTAAAATGACATGAACACGCCGGCGCGCACCGGAAAGGCTAACGGCACTACCGAAACGCAGCGGGGAAAAAGCTGAACAAATTCCGCGCTCAGACGTTAGCCAGCGAAAAATTCCATCTTTCTGGGGGAAAAATCCATGGATCTTATTATCGCCGACATAATACCGGAGTCGCGTATCCACTATCCCGTCATTTTCGCCCGCCTCTTCGGCGCCATCGTCTTCGGCGGGCTGATCGGCTTCGAGCGTGAGGCCCGCGACCGCCCGGCAGGCTTCCGCACCCATATTCTGATCAGTCTTGCCGCTGCCCTCTTCGCCATCATCTCGATCGAGGCAGTGCACATGCCGGGTTTTACCGATGGCGAGCAGGTGCGCATCGATCCGCTACGTGTCATCGAGGCCGTGACCGCCGGCGTCGCCTTTCTTGCCGCCGGCATGATCGTCTTTGCAAGAGGTCGGGTGCAAGGGCTGACGACGGGCGCCGGCATGTGGCTCTCCGGCGCCATCGGCCTCGCCATGGGCTTCGGCTATTGGCCGATCGCTTTCTTCACGACGATCGTCGCCATCTGCGTACTCTTCGCCTTCGGTAAACTCGAACAACGATTCGGCTTTAATTCCGGACAGCGTGTCGATCGCGATGAACACAAATAGAAAAACAAAGCGCCCGGTATCATGCCGGGCGCTAGTGTTGTCGGCGTCATTGTCTGTCGGTCATTCAGCGCGTGTTGCCGAAGGATCGCTTTTCCCAACCGAAGCCGTGCCGCCGATGGCGAAGAGCGGCTTCTGGCGTTTGCCGATATCGACGCGCTCGTCCGCCGCCTCGCGTATGGCCTGCCATTCATTTTCGTGCCGGATGAAGATCTCGCGGGGCACAAAGTTGATCGTCATATGTTTCTCACCCTGTTTCAAATCTACCGTCAGCGCCGGAGGCTTCCGGAATACCCGTTATTTCTTGGTCTCTGCATTGCCCTTGATGTCAGGGCCACCCTTGGAAAGATCGGCGCCGGTAACATGGGCCGGCACGTGAATGTCGTGGTAGACACCGGGTGTCAGCGTCAGGTCGACATGATGCGGCGGCAGCACCTGCGCCTTCTGCATGCGGTTCGGCTTCGCCCGCTTCATGCGGTCGGACGCCTCCGTGCGTTTGTCGGGAAGATGGGTCGAAGTGTGCATCATCGGCCTCCTTTTTTAAGCTCAACCAGAGCCTAACGGGCGGGCATCAGGATGGTTCCAAAAAAAATCACCCAATCGCGGTGTGACGACCGGCCTTGACTGGCCCGCGAAGTTCATTACCTAGTGCCTATCCCGCAGCCTTCCAGACATCGGCTGACGGGGAACTTTGGTGCCGGGCCCCTCTGGCGAGAGTTTTTACGGCGCTCTCGTGATGTCGGTACCGCCTGCAGCTTAGCCGGCGGATTTTTCATCGATGAACAAGCTCACCATGCCTGACCCGCGTGCCCGTTGTGGCGTGCCGCGTTTTTCCACTATATCGACCCTCTTCAACACGATTTGCGGCCGCGAGGTGCGGCCATGAATCAACCCGTGACCCATAAATCCTCGCTCAGCTATTTCCGCTGGGCTTTCATCGTCACTGCCCTCGGCCTCGTTCTCGGCGCGGTACTCGGCTGGCAGACGACCGGCACGATCGGCGGCATGGCGACCGTCTTCTTCATCTGCACGGTGCTGGCGGTGCTGGAGATCTCGCTCTCCTTCGATAATGCCATCGTCAACGCCAACAAGCTGAAGGAGATGACGCCGGTCTGGCAGCAGCGCTTCCTCACCTGGGGCATCATCATCGCCGTCTTCGGCATGCGCATCGTCTTCCCGCTGGCAATCGTCGCGATCGCGGCACAGATCGGCCCCTGGGATGCTCTGGTGCTTGCCGCACGCGAGCCGGCCGAATATGCCCGCATCATGAACGACGCACATCTGCCGATCGCAGCCTTCGGCGGCACCTTCCTGATGATGGTCGGCCTCAACTACTTCTTTGACTACAAGAAGGAAATCCACTGGCTTCCCGGCCTGGAAAGGGTGATGGCGCGTTCGGCCGCCATCAAGGGTATCGAAATCGCCGTCGTGTTGGCGCTGATGCTGGTTTTCTCCTGGCTGATCGGCGGGGAGGAAGCGACCGTCTTCGTCAATTGCGCCCTCTACGGCCTGCTCACCTTCCTCGCGGTCGAGGTGGTCGGAGGACTGCTCGATGCATCGCAAAAGACGATGAGTGCTGCCGCCAAGGGCGGTCTTGGCGCCTTCATCTATCTGGAGGTACTGGATGCGAGCTTTTCCTTCGACGGCGTCATCGGCGCCTTCGCGCTGACGCAGAACCTCTTCGTCATCGCGATCGGCCTCGGCATCGGCGCCATGTACGTGCGCTCGATGACGATTATGCTGGTGGATAAGGGAACGCTTGCCGAATACCGCTATCTCGAGCATGGCGCCTTCTACGCCATCCTGATCCTCTCGGTGATCATGTATGCGCAGACCCTGGTGCATATCCCCGAGGTTATCACCGGGCTCGGCGGCGCGGCCTTGATCGGCCTGTCCCTCTGGTCGTCCATCCGCCACAACAGACGCGAAAGGGTGGAGGATCACGGCGCCCGGCAGGAGGAGCTTCGCGCCTGACGATGTAAGAAGCCGCAGTGCGCGACGCCCATGCAGCTAAAAATAAAGCCCGCGACCATCCGGTTGCGGGCTAATTCATTCATGCATGGCTTGAAGGTCTTAGCGGGAGACCTGACCGAAGGAGGCTGGGTCGATACCGAGTGTGGTGAGGTCATTGGCACGCGGGCGGCGGCCGGCTTCGACAGCAGCGCTGACGGCGTTTGCTGCACCAAGGACGGCGAATGCGCGGCCAAAGAAGCCAGTACGGACTGAATTGCGAAGTGCGGACATTGTCCTTTTCCTCTTGCTCTATGATTGACTATTCATAGATGGCATCGCGCATAGACCTCCACAATGCTCAGAAAATCACCTCAGCCATGCAAAAACAGGAGGCCGGCGCATGTCTCCATGGCCGACCTCGAGGGAGGGGGTGGGTCGTCTTTTTCTTTTAGTCTTCGTTTGCCGCCAGCTGCGAGAGCACCTGTCCCCTGCCGCGCAACCGCAGGATCAGCGGGATGAGGAAGGCGGCCGCTGCAACGATAAGCAGGCCTGCCGCGATTGGCGACATCACCAGCGTCGTGACGTCGCCCTGGCTGATCGCCAGCGCCCGGCGCAGCTGCTGTTCGGCAAGCGGCCCGAGGATCAGGCCGACCACGGCAGGCGCGATCGGATAGCCGAAGAGCCGCATCACATAGCCGAGCAGACCGAAGGCGAGCAGCATGCCGAGCTCGAACACCGACGGATTGGCGCCGATCGTCCCGAGCGTCGCAAACAGCAGAATGCCGGCATAGAGCCACGGCTTCGGAACGGTCAGCAGCCGCACCCAGAGCCCGATCATCGGCAGGTTCAGCACCAAGAGCATCGCATTCGCGATGAGCAGGCTGGCGATCAGCCCCCAGACGAGCTGCGGATTGGTGGCAAACAGCAGCGGCCCCGGCTGCAGCCCGTATTGCTGGAAGCCGGCAAGCATGATCGCCGCCGTTGCCGTCGTCGGCAGGCCGAGCGTCAGAAGCGGCACCAGCGTGCCGGCGGCAGATGCGTTGTTCGCCGCCTCGGGACCGGCTACGCCTTCAATCGCGCCATGGCCGAACTCTTCCGGGTTTTTCGCCAGCCGCTTTTCGGTCGCATAGGAGAGGAACGTGCCGATTTCGGCGCCGCCCGCCGGCATCGCGCCGATCGGGAAACCGATCAGCGTGCCGCGCAGCCACGGCTTCCACGAGCGTGACCAGTCCTCCGCGTTCATCCAGAGCGAACCCTTGACCGCCTCGACCTTCTCGGCGATCCGGTTGCCCTGCGCCGCGATATAAAGCGTCTCGCCGATCGCAAACATCGCCACGGCCAGCGTCGTCACCTCGATACCGTCGAGCAGGTCGGGAATGCCGAAGGAAAGCCTGGCCTGCCCGGTCTGCTGATCGATGCCGACCATGGCGAGCGCAAAGCCGATGAACAGCGAGGTCAGACCCCTTAATGCCGAATCGCCGAAGGCCGATGAAACGGTGACGAAGGCAAGCACCATCAGCGCGAAATACTCGCGCGGCCCGAAGACCAGCGCCAGCTTGACGATGTAAGGCGCGATGAAGGCAAGCCCGAGCGTGGCGATCAGGCCGGCGACGAAGGAGCCGATCGCCGCTGTCGCCAGCGCCGGTCCGCCGCGTCCGGCGCGCGCCATCTTGTTACCCTCGAGTGCGGTGACGATCGAGGCGCTTTCGCCTGGCGTGTTGAGCAGGATCGAGGTCGTCGAACCGCCATACATACCGCCGTAATAGATGCCGGCGAACATGATCAGCGAGCCGCCCGGATCGAGCTTGTAGGTGACGGGCAGCAGCAGCGCCACGGTGAGAGCCGGGCCGATGCCGGGAAGCACGCCGACGGCGGTGCCGAGCGTCACGCCGACCATCGCATAAATCAGGTTCATCGGCTGCATCGCAACCAGGATACCCTGCCATAGGAATTCGAATGTGCTCATCTTGGTGTCCCAAGCGGCATTTCCGGCCGTGCGTTTCGCAACCGGGCGCCGCGCAAAATCAAAAGAGCTGACAGCGCGTCCCGCGCGGTCAGAAGAACAGATGTTCGAGCGGGCCGGCCGGCAGTGTCAGCTGCAGCAGCTGCGAGAAGATCGCCCAGACGACGAAGCTGAAGACGATGCCAAGTGGCAGCGAGATCCAGAGCTTGCGTTTGCCGAAGCCGCGTGCCGTCAGCGCAAACAGCACGCCTGTCGCAATCGAGAAGCCGGCGACGCGCAAAAGCAGCATCTGGCCGGCAAGACCGGCGACGATCCAGATGACGGGTGCGACTTCCTGCCGGTCACGTTCGGGAAAATCGCCGCGCCAGGCTTCGAAGGCGGTCCAGATCCCGAGACAGAAGAGGCCGAACGCCACCACTTGAGGCACTGTCGCCGGACCGATGCGGTCGTACTGCGCAATCGTTTTCAGATGCGACGCATCCCAGGCCATCACGCCGGCGATGGCGAAGAGGAAAACGGCAATGATGAACGCCGCCCAATCAGGGCGGCGTTCGGTTGCCGAGGAGGCGTTATCCTCGCTCATTGAACAAGTCCGATGTCTTTGAGAATGCCTTCAGTGGCCGAGACATCCTTTTCGAGCTGCGCCTTGAAGGCATCGCCGGACAGATAGGTGTCGGCCCAGCCCTTGGTCTTCAGCGTTTCCTGCCAGGTGGCGGAGCTGTGCAGCTTCTCGAAATCGGCGGTGACGGCTGCCACCTGCTCTGCCGACAGGCCGGGGGCAGCAGCAACCATGCGCCAGTTCTGGATGATGACGTCGGTGCCGGCTTCCTTCAGTGTCGGGGCATCGACACCGTCGATACGCTTTTCGCTGGATACGGCGAGAAGACGGAGCGTGCCTGACTTCACCTGCGATTCGAACTCGCTATAGCTCGAGACGCCGGCCGTGACCTGGCCGCCGAGAATAGCGGCGAGCGCTTCACCGCCGCCGGAGAAGGCGACATAGTTGATCTTCGTCGGATCGACGCCGGAAGCCTTGGCGATCAGGCCGACGGCGATGTGGTCGGTGCCGCCGGCAGAGCCGCCGCCCCAGGAAACCGCACCCGGATCCTTCTTCAGAGCCGCGACCAGATCGGCCATGGTCTTGATCTCGGACGCGGCAGGAACGACGACAGCCTCATACTCGCCGGTCAGGCGGGCGATCGGCGTGACATCCTTGAGCGTCACCGGCGACTTGTTGGTGAGGATCGCGCCGACCATGACATAGCCGCCGACGATCAGCGAATTCGGGTTGCCGGCAGCCTGGCTGCTGAACTGCGCAAGGCCGATGGTGCCGCCGGCGCCCGGGACGTTCTGGACCTGCACGTTGCCGGAGATCTTCTCCTGCTGCAGCGCGGTCTGCAGCGAACGGGCCGTCTGGTCCCAGCCGCCGCCGGGAGCGGCGGGCGCGATGATGGTGTAATCGGCCGCATAGGCCGGCAGCGCGATGGTCGCTGCAAGAAGGGTTGCGATGAACGTATGCTTCACGATGTGTCCTCCGTCGGCGGCTGAGCAAACCGCCTGTTATTCTCAAGGGAATCGGGAGGAATGGCCGGCCAGCGGACGCAAGCGTCCTGAATGACGAGCGGAATACCTCCCAAGGCTTCAACTCTCCGCCTCCACGGAGAAGAAGTAGCCAAAGCGACCACAACAACCTGTCATTTAGCTGACATCGGCGAGATATCCAGAAGGAGACGACACTTTTTTGCCGTAATTGGCAGGCGCGGATCTAAATCCCGGTTCTTCGCTGCCGGATGACCAGTACTTCCAGCGGCCACGAAGTATGGCCGCGAGCCTCATCTGGCGAGAGCTACAGGCGGAGCGATCCAAAGCTCTGCAAGGAGGGTGAACCGGCTGAAAGCTGACGCCTTCACTGCGTCCGCAGAACCTCATTCCAGTGCGCAATCAGCCGCGCCCGTTTCACCTGGTCGAGATAGACCATCAGCCCGGGGCTGACCGGCACCGGTCGCAGTTGGGCGCCGAGCAGTTCCTGCAGCGTATTGGCGGTATTCTCTCCTGCCACCTCGGGGCTGACGGCCGGGATCTGCAGCTCGCGCGCCATGATCGTCTGCCCTTCCCTCGACATGAAGAAGGTGAGGTAACGCCGACCAAGCTCCGGCTCGGCGGCGGCCTGCGGCACCAGCCCGATCCGCGACATCACCACGGTATAATCCTTCGGCAGCACGATGCCGACATCGGGATAGCGCGAGGCCCAATCGGCCGCATAGGAGCCGAGAATATTGTAGCCGAGCACGAAGCGCCCGTCGGCAACGCGTTCGAGGATCGCCGAACTCGTCGAATAAAGCTTGACGCCGGCAGCCCCCATCGCCCCGATCACCGACCAGATATCGCCGAACTGCTCCTGGTCGCGCGCCATGAAAAGAAAGCCGACGCCGGAACGCTCGATGTCGTAGGTGCCGATCCGCCCATAGACCTCGTTGCCCTTGCGCTTCAGATAGTCGACGAATTCAGCCCGCGAACTCGGCACCGGCTCATGCGCAAAGCTCGGCTTGTGATAGACGAACACCGCCGGCTCGAAGGTGAGCGCATAGGCGGTGTTGCGCCAGTTCGCCCATTTCGGCCATGCAGCACTCATCGGCAGGTTGCTGACCTGTGCATATCCGTCGTTGGAAAGCTTCACCTGCAGGTCCATCGCCGAGGAGAAGGCGAAATCCGCCGTCTTCTTGCCGTCATCCGTCTCCCGGACGATCCGGTCGTAGATGTCGCCGGTCAGCATGTCCTCATATTTGACTGCGATATCGGGATTGGCGTCCAGGAAACCCCGGATCATCGGCTGCGCCAGGGGCTCGTCGAGCGAGGAATAAACCGTCAGCACCGGCGCATCGGCATTGCCCGACTTCGCCGGATAGAAGGCCTGATCGGCTAGCGCGAAGCCCGGCCAGAACGCCAGCAGCAAGATGAAAACTCTCCTCATGCCGCAACAATGCCTGAGCGCGCCCAGAGGAGCAAGGGCGCCGGACTAGGCAGCGACCCACTCCATCAGCGCATTCTGCGCATGCAGCAGAAAAGCCTTGGCGATACGGCTTCGGCAGAGCGGATGTTCCATCGCCCCCGCCGTTACCTCCTCGCCGCGCCGAACCGGCGGGCACGGCAGGGAGATCGCACCCTCCGACAAACGATCGAGCAGATACCCTGATCGACAAACTCACTGCATTGGCCGACAAGGCGTCCATCGCCATCCGGGAGCTCAAGGAGCGGGATTGGGCCGACGGAGGAAGCCATTCTCTGGGCGAACGCGGGCGGGCTGAGTGGCATTTGGGGTCGGGGAGCACTTTACCTACTAGGCGACCCAACTTCGCGACCTAGGTGTCCCCTATGCATCCAAACCACATTTGAGCTGGTTTGCTCCTATTCAGTTTTGATGCCTGTGTTTAGCGTCACATAATAACGCGCAACAGCAACATCCATCTCTGCAATTACCAGTTGATACACCAATCGGGCACTCTTAGCGCCACCGTCTGAAGCTCTCAACGTAAGATCAATTATTTCCTGGGGTGAGTTGGCCATTCGAAAAGTTGGAGCCACAAGTAGATCATATCCGTCCTTGTTCCATTCAGTGTCACCTTGATCGTCAGATTTTGCTATTTCATCTTCCATTTCACTATCAATTCGCCGCTTTGCATCGGACAGCATTCGTAGGACTTCCTCAAGGTCTCCTTGCCCGATTGGTCTCTTTTGATCGCTCATCCGAGACTTTGCGCGTGTCGTGATCTCCTCTAACTCATGAATGGCCGCCATAGCAGCACCCACAGCGGCGTTGAACTTTTTCGACGGAACCCGCAGGATTTTGGGTGATGGGTCCGGCTCTGCTTTGCGTCGTAGGAAACCAAGCATTGTGTGTTCTCTCGTTCAAGGGGAACCGCCCGGGTTTGCCGGAGACCGTTTGGTTTAAGCTATGCGGCCATGGCTGGCGCGTCCAGCATGACGTAGTATCGTTCTTCAGCTTCGGCTGGTGGAATGTTGCCGATGGGCTCCAGAAGACGGCGGTGCCGCCGCGCCAATGAGGACTTGGCCATCTGCATGCGCGCCTTGTCGACGTCGACTATCCCGGCGCCGACAAGGTTCGTGTCGTGATGGATAACCTATCAACCCACACGACCTCCGCCGTCTATCAGACCTTCCCAGCCGCCGAGGAGCGCCGGATTTTGCGACGTCTGGAGTTCCACTACACGCCCAAGCACGCCAATTGGCTCAATATGGTCGAGATCGAGATCGGCGTCCTGTGCCGCCAATGTCTTGACCGCCGCATCGCCAGTCGCGACAGCCTTGAAACCGAGGTCCGGACCTGGCTGCGACGCCGCACCGAAAGGGTCATCGCATCCGATGGATGTTCTCAACACAGCACGCAAGAGCCAAGATGGCAAAATCATATCCAACGCCATCGCTCAACGAGGCAGGAAAAGTGTGTAGCGGTTTTCCCAGGCAAAGCGCGAAGCGCTTTTGCCGGGAATTGCGTAAAGACAAAAGGATAGAGCGGTTCTGCGCTTCCGTTAAAAGCTGAATCGCTCTAGGTCGCGACCCACTCCATCAACGCATTCTGCGCGTGCAACAGAAAGGCCTTGGCGGCGCGACTTTGGCAGAGCGGATGCGCCATCGCCTCCGCCGTCACCTCCTGGCCGCGCGTAACCGGCGGGCACGGCAGGAAGATCGCATCCTCCCGCAAACGATCGAGCACATCGGTCCCGATCCGGTAGCCGGCGAGCGCCTCCCAAGTGGCGTCACTCGGCCATGAATCGGTGATGATAACGTCGGCATCCGTTAGCTCGCCCATATCGGTGCTCACGCGGAAGCGCTTATTGATCAGCGCGGCGTCGCCGATGTGCCAGCGTTCGGGATAGACCTGCACCACCTTAATCGGCAATGCGATCGACGCTTCGGCCCAGGAGCGGAGGATATTTGCGTCCGCCGCCACGCCAACGACCTTCAACCCGTCGATCGAGCTGCGCCGGCTGTTGATATAGGCAAGATCGCCGAGCGTCTCGCAGGGATGATTGGAGCGTGTGCGCGCATTGATGACAGGCACCGGCGAGGCTGCCACCACCGCCTTCAATGTCGCAAATTCCTTCGTGCGGATCACCAGCATATCGAACCAGTTGCCGAGATAACCCGAGAGATCGCCGATTTCCTCCCTGGCATTGAAGCCGGGCACATGCGCGCAGATGCCGCCCATCGCCTGGATGCCGAGATCGAAGGCGGTGGTATTGCGCCAGCCGCCGTCGTCGACAATCAGCGCGACGCGTTTTCCCGCAAGGCTCTGCGGCATCGCACGCTCATCCCAGGCTTTGGCAAGGTCACCGGCGCGAGCGACAATCGATCGAAGCCCGGCCTCCGGAATGTCATGAAACTCCAGAAAATTCCGGGCCGAACCTGTCATCCAAAATCTCCGTCAGGTATGAAACGTCGCCACAATACCCTTCGCTGGCCTCACAGCAATCGCCCAAGCAACCGCGAATCACGTTGCATACCGCGTTGCATAGCTTCGCGATTCGTCTTCCAAGCCATGCCCTGGGTCCGGCTCAAGCCTTAAATCGATCGGCGATCGCTTTTATGATGCCGACCCGGGAAGTGTCGGCCACAGCAGAACACTCCGTTTCTCCGATGTGAATTGTCTTTTCATCACAAAGGATTAGGGATTGGCTCCTTCCTTCACCCGTTTAGAGTATTGATGAAGATCGACGACGTTATATGGTCGCGCTGCCGTGTTAAAAACGTCGAGACCGCCCGAATTTATTATTCGGGGGACGACTTTACGCGACAAAAACTCTATAAAAAGCTAGACTAAACTGGGAAGATCCATCGGAGGGGTCATGGAACGACGACTGAGCGCTATTCTCGCTGCGGATGTCGTTGGCTATAGCCGACTGATGGGCATCGATGAATCCGGCACGTTGCAGGCTCTGAACCGCCATCGCTGCGAGCTGGTCGACATTCGGATTTCAGACTACAAGGGCCGTATCGTCAAACTCACCGGCGACGGCATCCTTGCCGAATTCCAGAGCGTGGTGAATGCGGTCGCCTGCGCCGCCGAAATCCAGCGCAGCATGGCGGCCCGTAACGAGAACGTGCCCCAGGACGAGCGCGTCGAATTCCGTATCGGCATCAATCTCGGCGACGTCGTGGTCGAGAACGGCGACATATTCGGAGACGGGGTCAATCTCGCCGCCAGGCTCGAGCGCATCGCAGCGCCGGGCGGCATCGCCGTGTCGGCCTCGGTGCGCGACCAGGTCGGTTCGCGCCTCAATCTCGGCTTCGAATTCATCGGCGAACATATGCTGAAGAACATCAGGCAGCCCGTTCAGGTCTATACCGTCAGCTTGGCGCCGCCTTCCTCCGCCAGATTGGTCGCGCAGAACCGCAACACCTGCTTCATCGCGGTGCTGCCCTTTACCAATATGAGCGGCGATGCCGACCAGGATTACTTCTCCGATGGCATTACCGAAGACATCATCACCGATCTCTCCAAGATCTCCAGCCTGCACGTCGTGCCGCGCAACACCATTTTCACCTACAAGGGCATATCGGTAAAGGTGAAGCGGCTCGCTCAGGAGCTTGGCGTGCGCTACGTGCTCGAGGGAAGCGTGCGCATCGTCGGCAATCGCGTGCGCATTTCCGGTCAGCTGATCGACACCGCCAATGGCGACCATCTCTGGGCCGAACGTTACGACCGCGACATGACCGATATCTTCGCCATCCAGGACGAGATTACCCATGCGATCGTCGGCCAGTTGAAGGTGCGTCTGCTGCCGGAAGAGAAGAAGGCGATCGCCAACGAGCCGACCGCCAATGTCGAGGCCTATACCTATTATCTCAGGGGCCGCCAGCTCTCCCACACCTGGACCAAATCCTATCTGCAGCTCGCGAGGCGCATGTTCTGCAAGGCGGTCGAGCTCGATCCGGATTATGCCCGCGCCTATGCCGGCATCGCCGATTGCGACGCGGCGATCCGCGATTGGGCGCCTGACGACGTGCCGCTGAGGCGCATCCTCGAGATGAGCGCCCGCGCCCTGGCGCTGGATCCTGACCTTCCCGAAGCACACGCCTCCCATGGTCTCGCCCTGCATCAGAGTGGCTATGACGACAGGGCGGCGGCAGCCTTCGAACGTGCCCTGGCGCTCGACCCGAACCTCTTCGAGGCGAATTTCCACTATGCCCGGTTCTTCTTCATGCACGGCAACTTCGCCGAATCCGTGCAATATTTCACCCGCGCCGCCGCAATCCGCTCTGATGACTACGTCTCGCCGATTCATCTGATGTCCGCCTATCGCTCGCTCGGCCGGGTGCTGGATACAGAAAACTGGGCGCGCCTCGGCCTGCTGCGCGCCGAACGCGCCCTCAACCTCAACCCGGAAAATTCCGGCCCTGCCCATCGCGGCGCGCTGGCGCTCGCCCATATGGGCGATGCGGCAAGGGCACGCGACTGGGCGGCCCGTGCGATCGCCATCGATCCCGACGACATCGTCGCGCAGTATAATCTCGCCTGCGTCTATTCCGTTCTCGGCGACGTCGACGAGGCGATCGATCTGCTGGAGAAGCTGCTGCCGAACAGCTCCGTCTACCATATCAAATGGTTCGACAATGATTCCGATCTCGACAACATCCGCGACGATCCCCGCTTCCGGAAGCTGCTCACCGCCGCAATGATGCAGCGCGAACGGATCGAAAGGACCGGGAGTTGAGGTCGGACCTTTCCCGGCCGTTCACTGACGCATCGGCCCGAAAATCGGAATCGATTTTCGGAAAGCACGATGCGTAGATTCAAAGTGTTACAGCGTCCTTGCGCGTCTGAAGGACGCGCGGCGCTGTAAGCTTGAAAATCGCTGTGACATCCCGGCTTCATCTCTGTAATCTCCCTTGAAAAACAGGGGAAACATCCGTGCGCATCCTGCTCACCGAAGACAATATCGCGCTGGCCGACGGCCTGTCGGCGATCTTGCGCGGCACGGGCCATGCCGTCGATGTCGTCCATGATGGGGCGTCTGCCAATGCGGTCATCGCAGCGGAAAATTTCGATCTGGTGATCCTCGACCTCAACCTGCCCGAGATGGACGGGCTCGACGTGCTGCGCGCCATGCGCGCCCGGCAGAACCAGGCGGCCGTCCTCATCCTGACGGCGCGCGGCACGCCGGAAGAGCGGGTGAAAGGGCTCGATCTCGGCGCTGACGATTATCTGATCAAGCCCTTCGATATCGCCGAATTCGAGGCCCGCGTGCGCGTGCTGCTGCGCCGCCAGGCCGGGCTGCGCTCGGCGACCGTCGGCTTCGGCGGCATCTCCTTCGATCTCAATTCCCGCACCTTTTCATCAGGCGCCACGCCGCTCGATATTCCCGCCCGCGAGCTCGGCCTGCTCGAAATCCTCTTCATGCGGGCCGGCAAGGTCGTCGCAAAGGAGGCGATCATTCAATCGCTGACGGCCTTCGACGACGACATTTCCGCAAACGCCATCGAGCAATATGTCAGCCGCCTGCGTAAGCGCTTGTCGCCGCACGGCCTGACCGTCAAGACCGCCCGCGGCATCGGCTATTATCTCGACAAGCTGCCCGAGGCCTCATGAAAGCCGCCTATTCCCTCAGGCGCCGGCTGCTCTTCTGGTTGCTCGTCTCCACCGCCGTCATCGGCACGCTGGCACTCGCCGATACCTATCGCGAGGCGGTCCAGACCTCCAATATCGTCTCCGACCGCGTGCTCGCCGGTTCCGCGCTGGCGATCGCCGAGCGCGTCGTCGTCGCCGAGGACGGCACGCTACAGGTCGATATCCCCTATGTCGCACTTGAGATGCTGACCTCGGCCGCGCAGGATCGCGTCTTCTACCGCGTCGACGGACCGCCGGGCCAATTCATCACCGGCTACCAGTCCCTGCCGGTCCTCAAGAAGACGCCGGGCGATGCCGCCGCCTTCGCCGATGATAGCTTCCGCGGCGAGCCGATCCGCATCGCCACACTCGAGCGCTCGGCCTCGACGGGCATCCGCTCCGTGCCCTTCGTGGTGACGGTCGCCGAAACCACCATCGCCCGCCGGCAGTTGGCGCAGGCGATCCTCGTCCGATCCGCACTCCGTCTCGCCTTCATGATCGCGGGCGCGGCCGTTATCGTCTGGATCTCGGTCACGGTGGCTCTGCGCCCGCTCTACAAGCTTGGCGACGCCATCGGTGAACGCAGCCCCGATGACCTGCATCCGATCAAGCAGACCGTGCCGAGCGAGGTCGAGCCGCTGGTCGATACGGTGAATTCCTTCATGGTCCGCCTGCAGTCGGCGCTCGATGCGCTCCGCCATTTCACCGGCAATGCCAGCCATCAGCTGCGCACCCCGCTGGCGATCATCCGCACCCAGCTCGCCCTTTCCGCCCGTGCCGGCTCGCTTGATGAGGCGCAGGCGGCAGCACTGAAGGGCGACCAGGCGGTAGCGCACGCCGAGCGCATCCTTGCCCAGCTTCTCCTGATGGCCAAGATCGACGCTGCCACTGCCAAGGAGGCGCTGACCGCTTCCGCCATCGATCTCGCCGCCATCGCCCAGGAAATCACCGGCGAGCAGATCCCGACGGCCGCCGTCGCCGGCATCGATCTCGGCTTCGAGGGCGAGAGCCCGGCGATGGTTCGCGCCGAGCCGCTGCTGATCGGCGAAATGCTGCGCAACCTTGCCGGCAATGCCATCGCCTATGCCGGCAAGGGAGCTGAGGTCACCGTCCGTATCATCGCCGCGCCAGAGACGATCCGCCTCGAAGTCGAGGACAACGGTCCCGGCATCCCGCCCGAGAAGCTGGAGGCGGTGCGCCGGCGCTTTTCGCGCGGCAATGAGTCCGGTGCGCCCGGCGCCGGCCTCGGCCTGCCGATCGTCGAAGAAATCGCCAATCTTTTCAACGCCGACCTGACGCTGGGGCCGGGCACCGGTGGCAAGGGCCTGAAGGCGGCAGTCACCTTTGCCAAGGCAGCGTAAGAACCGTCGACCTTTCCGCCTTGCTTTCTTTCGCTGCATTGCACACACTGATTTTCGGGAACAGCAAGCCGCACGACGATGCGAGCCGGATAAAAAGAGAAATATGTCGATCAAAGCCAGCATCTATCATCTGACGCATTATACCTATGACAAGCCGGTCCGCCTCGGCCCACAGATCATCCGGCTGAAACCTGCCTCGCATTCGAAGACACGGGTGCTCAGCCACTCGCTGAAGGTCACGCCCTCCAACCATTTCGTCAACCTGCAGCAGGATCCGTACGGCAATTACCTTGCCCGCTACGTCTTTCCGGACCCGGTGACCGAATTCAAGATCGAGGTCGATCTCGTCGCCGACATGACGGTCTACAATCCCTTCGACTTCTTCGTCGAGGAAGAGGCAACCAAGTGGCCCTTCGGATACCCTGAAACGATCCAGGAAGATCTGTCGATCTACATGACGCCGGAGCCGGCCGGTCCGCGCCTCAAGGCGCTGCTGCCGACGCTCGACTGGTCGCCCAACCAGCCGACAGTCGACATGGTCGTCGGCCTGAATGCCCGCCTGCAGCGGCAGATCGGCTATGTCATCCGCATGGAAACCGGTGTGCAGACGCCGGAGGAGACGCTGGAAAGCGCCAAGGGTTCCTGCCGCGACACCAGCTGGCTGCTCGTTCAGATCCTTCGCCATCTCGGCCTCGCCGCCCGTTTCGTCTCCGGCTACCTCATCCAGCTGACGCCGGACCTGAAGGCGCTCGACGGTCCCTCCGGCACCGAAGTCGATTTCACCGACCTGCATGCCTGGGCTGAGGTCTATCTGCCCGGCGCCGGCTGGGTCGGCCTGGATCCGACTTCTGGCCTGCTGACCGGCGAAAGCCACATCCCGCTTGCCGCCACGCCGCATTATCGCAACGCCGCTCCGATTTCCGGCGGTTATTTCGGCGAGGCCGAAACCGAATTCGCCTTCGACATGAAGGTCTCGCGCGTCGCCGAGCACCCGCGCATCACCAAACCCTTTTCCGATGAAAGCTGGGAGGAGCTCAACGAACTCGGCGAGAAGGTCGATCGTATCCTCGAAGCCGAGGACGTACATCTGACGATGGGTGGCGAACCGACCTTCGTTTCGATCGACGATTTCCAGTCCGAGGAGTGGAACACCGCCGCCGTCGGCCCGACCAAGCGCGAAAAGGCCGACATCCTGATCCGCAAGCTGCAAGAACGCTTCGCCCCCGGCGGTTTCCTGCATTACGGCCAGGGCAAATGGTATCCGGGCGAAAGCCTGCCGCGCTGGACCTTCTCGCTCTACTGGCGCCGCGACGGCAAGCCGGTCTGGCAGAACCTCGATCTGGTCGCCGCCGAAGGCAAGGATACCGGCGTCACCGCCGAGGATGCCGAGAAGCTCTTGACGGCGATCGCTAAGGAACTGGCGATCAAGCCCGACATGGTGCAGCCGGCCTATGAGGATCCGGCCGATTGGATCATCAAGGAAGGCAACCTTCCCGAAAATGTCGATCCGGCGAATTCGAAGCTGAAGGATCCTGAGGAACGCAACCGCATCGCCCGCGTCTTCGCCCGCGGCCTGACCGTCGCGACCGGTTACATCCTTCCGGTCCAGGCATGGAACGCCAAGGCAGCGGAAAGCCGAGTCTGGGTCAGCGAGAAATGGCGCACCCGCCGCGGCAAGATCTTCCTCGTCCCGGGCGACAGTCCGATCGGTTACCGCCTGCCGCTCGGCACGCTGCCCTATGTTCCCCCGGCGCGTTATCCCTATATCCACCCGGCCGATCCGACGATCCCGCGCGAACCGCTGCCTGATGTCTTCGTACCGGCCGGGCGGGCCATGCCGGAAGCCTCTTTCCATGCCGACGAGAGCAATCGCGGCCGGATCGAACAGACGCTCGGCGAACTTCGCGGCGCCGTGCGCACCGCGATGTCGGTCGAGCCGCGCGACGGCAGGCTCTGCGTCTTCATGCCGCCGGTCGAGCGCATCGAGGATTATCTCGAGCTGATCGCCGCAGCCGAAAACGCCGCTGCCGAGCTCAAGCTTCCCGTCCATATCGAAGGTTACCCGCCGCCGCAGGACGAGCGCATCAACGTCATCCGCGTCGCCCCGGATCCCGGTGTCATCGAGGTCAACATTCATCCGGCCTCGAACTGGAAGGACTGCGTCGACATCACAACGGCGATCTACGAGGAGGCGCGCGCCACCCGGCTTGGCGCCGACAAGTTCATGATCGACGGTCGCCATACCGGCACCGGCGGCGGCAACCATGTCGTCGTAGGCGCGGCCAATCCGAACAACAGCCCCTTCCTGCGCCGTCCCGACCTCTTGAAGAGCGTTATCCTCCACTGGCAGCGCCATCCCTCGCTCTCCTACCTCTTCTCCGGCATGTTCATCGGCCCGACCAGCCAAGCGCCACGCATCGACGAGGCTCGCCACGACAGCCTCTATGAGCTGGAGATCGCCATGGCGCAGATCGGAGCCCCCGGCCGCGGCCAGCAGCCGCTGCCTTGGCTTGTCGATCGCCTGTTCCGCAACCTTTTGACCGATGTCACCGGCAACACCCACCGCGCCGAGATCTGCATCGACAAGCTGTTCTCGCCGGACGGTCCGACCGGACGGCTCGGCCTCATCGAGTTCCGCGGCTTCGAGATGCCGCCGAACGCGCGCATGTCGCTTGCCCAGCAATTGCTGGTGCGCGCGCTGATCGCCCGCTTCTGGGTCAACCCCGTCGACGGCAAATTCGTCCGCTGGGGCACGACCCTGCACGACCGCTTCATGCTGCCGCATTTCGTCTGGGCCGACTTCCTCGACGTGCTCGCCGACCTTCGCCAAAACGGCTTCGACGTCAGCCCGGAATGGTTCAAGGCCCAGCTCGAATTCCGCTTCCCCTTCTGCGGCGAAGTCGAATATGAGGGCTCGAAGCTGGAACTGCGCCAGGCGCTGGAGCCATGGCATGTGATGGGCGAGGAAGGCGCGCCGGGCGGCACCGCCCGCTACGTCGACAGCTCCGTCGAGCGCCTTCAGGTGCGGCTCGAAACCAGCAATACCGCGCGTTACACCGTCACCTGCAATGGCCGCACCCTGCCGCTGACGCCGACCGGCACCGCTGGCGTGTCGGTCGCCGGCGTCCGTTACAAGGCGTGGCAACCGTCCTCCGGTCTGCATCCCGTCCTGCCGATCAACACGCCTTTGACTTTCGACATTTATGATACATGGTCGAAGCGTTCGATCGGCGGCTGCATCTATCATGTTGCCCATCCGGGTGGCCGGACCTATGACACTTTCCCGGTCAACGGTAACGAGGCGGAAGCAAGACGACTCACCCGCTTCGAGCCGTGGGGGCATACGGCGGGCGGATACATTCCGCGCGTCGAGACGGGTTCGCCGGAATTCCCGCTGACGCTGGATCTGCGGCGGCCCGCCGGAATTTAAGGCCAAAGGTTAGGGCCGGGGGGTTAGGGTTTCAGTTTTGATGGGTAAGAGGCCGGCAGCGGAGCGCAGGGGAGAGGCAGAGGACCGCATCGGCAAGGGCGCGGCCTTCGACTATGCACCGCTTCCTGGCACCGCTGACGAGATGGTCGACAACAAAGGCGCGGTCCGCCCGGTCTGGCAGCGTTTTCTCTCGCATCTGAGCGCAATGCCGGAAAAGGATCTCACTGAGCGTTTTGCCCGCGCCGACCGCTACCTGCGCGATGCCGGCGTCTTCTACCGCGCCTATGGCAGCAAGGGCACCGGCGAACGCGCCTGGCCGATTTCGCATATCCCGGTGCTGATCGACGAGCGCGAATGGAAGACGCTGTCGGCAGGCCTCGTCCAGCGCGCCGACCTGCTGGAGGCGATCGTTGCCGATATCTACGGCGACAACCGGCTGGTGGAGGAAGGGGTCCTGCCGCCGGCGCTGATGGCCGCCAATCCCGAATTCCAGCGCCCGCTCGCCGGCATCCGGCCGGGCTCCGGCCATTATCTGCATTTCTGCGCCTTCGAGATCGGCCGCGGACCTGACGGCAACTGGTGGGTGCTGGCCGACAGGACGCAGGCACCGTCAGGCGCCGGTTTCGCGCTGGAAAGCCGCGTCGCGACGACCCGGGCCTTCTCGGATATCTACGCCGAAACCCCGGTCCACCGCCTCGCCTCCTTCTTTGGCGCTTTCCGTGACGCACTTCAGGGCATGAAACATTCGGGCGACGACCGCATCGCCGTGCTGACACCAGGCCCCGCCAACGAGACCTACTACGAGCACGCCTATATCGCCCGCTATCTCGGTCTCATGCTGCTCGAGGGCGAGGACCTGACCGTCGTCAAGGGCCGCGTCATGGTGCGCACCGTCGCCGGCCTGAAGCCGATCGGCGTGCTCTGGCGCCGTCTCGATTCGGCCTTTGCCGACCCGCTGGAGCTGAACCAGAATTCGCATATCGGCACGCCCGGCCTGGTGGAAGCGCTGCGCGCCGAAAGCGTCACCATCGTCAATGCGCTCGGCACCGGCGTTCTCGAAACCCGGGCGCTTCTGGCCTTCATGCCGACCATCTGCCACCGTCTGCTGGGGGAGGATCTGCAACTGCCGTCGATCGCCACCTGGTGGTGCGGTCAGAAGGAAGAGCGCGAGCACGTCGCAAAGAACATCGAGAAGATGGTGATCGGCCCGGCCTATTCCCGGGCACCCTTCTTCGACGACAACGGCGAGTCCGTACTCGGCTCGTCGCTGCGTGCGGCCGCCAAGGATTCCATCACCGACTGGCTGAGTTCGGACGGCCCGAAACTGGTCGGCCAGGAGGTCGTCACGCTGTCGACGACGCCCGCCTGGGTGGACGGCAAGCTCGTGCCGCGGCCGATGTCACTGCGCGTTTTCGCTGCCCGCACGGCAGACGGCTGGCAGATCATGCCCGGAGGTTTTGCCCGCATCGGCTCCGGCGCCGATGTCGCGGCGATCGCCATGCAGTCGGGCGGAGCGGCCGCCGACGTCTGGATCGTCAGCGACAAGCCGGTCAG